>JAFXWC010000047.1 GCA_017534445.1 Treponema sp. | reverse complement strand
TTTGAGCAGCAGGTTATAATTCCCCTGTCCCAGGACAAGCCCGTAATCTACCAGAGGTTCAATTTTTCTACGGAAGAACTGGAGCCGTCTGTTACCGTAATACCCGCAAAAATCAACATTGTCGAAGGAACTTTCTGCATGAACGAAAATTTGCAGAAATACTACGACTATTCAGTTTTGGTAAGGATGCTCCCCTCCGCACTGGAAGAAAGGCTAAGGAACCGCTCCGCCGCAAAAAATTCAATCTTTGCATCCCGGCAGCCTTTGGAAGAAATCTATTTTGAAAAGACAGACGTTGCCTCAAAATGCTCTCTTGTAGTTGATTTGGAATAGCAATGGGCAGCGGAAAACGATTCGTCCTTTTGACCCTGGCATGCACAGCCGCTGCAAGCGCATTCGCCGCAGGAATCTTTATCTACGAGCTTAATGTTTTTAGCGGTTTGGAAAAGCTTTCCTACGCCCGCTTGTGGTGTGACGGATGCTTTGTTTCCGCAGTCATTTTCCTTGGCGCAGGAACCCTTGTCGCAATAAAAAGAAACGGAGGCTTTGATTCAATAAACTACGCCCTCTCCCGCTTGGCAAAAAGATTCATTCCTTTGGCAGGCCAGCCGGCAAAAAATCAAAGCTACCTTGAATACATAAAAGAAAGGCAAGCTTCTGGAAGAAAAAGCCCCCACCCCTGCATCATGATAGCAGGAAGCGCAATGCTAATTGCATCCTTTATACTTCTTGCATTGGCATAAGCCTGTTTTTCTTTAGCCTTGTGTAAAAGAAAATGGAAACCGCAACCGAAACAACTTCCGCAATCGGAAAAGAAAACCAAACGTTTCGTATGTTGCCGCTAAGAGCCATAAGATATGCGACAGGCAAAAGAACCACCAGCTGCCTCATAAAAGCAACAATCATGCTGTAAAAGGCACAGCTAAAGGCCTGGAAGACTGATGAAAGGGTTATTGCAATTGCGGCACCAATAAAGCTGGGAGCAATAAGCCTAATGGCAGGAACCCCAATCTTAAGCATCTCGTCCGTAGCGGCAAAAAGCCTGAGCAAGGAAGCGGGAATCAGTTCAAACAAAAGCGCCCCAAGAACCATGATTAACATTGCAAACAAAAGTCCGGTGTGTATAGCCTTAAAGATGCGCTTCTTTTTGCAGGCTCCGTAATTGTAGGCTATTATGGGAACAAGCCCGCTGTTAAGCCCAAAAATCGGCATGAACAAAAAGCTGTTCAGCTTAAAGTAAACGCCGTAAACAGCAATGGCCGTTGTGCTGAACATTCCAAGAATCAAATCAATAAGATAGGTTGTTATGGAAGTGGTCCCGTTCAAAAGGATGGTCGGCAGTGCCACAAAATAAATCTGCTTTATGGTGGCAAACTCCGGCCTGAAAGCACGGAAATTGAACTGAACTTCCTTGTTGAAAAGAAGGTTAAACAGAAGAGACAGCAGCATACTAAGGCACTGGCCAATTACAGTCGCAAGCGCGGCACCCGCAACCCCCATCTTGGGGAAAGGCCCCAGTCCAAAGATAAGGCAAAGGTCAAGGACTATGTTGCAAAGCGCACCGCTTATCTGTGAAATCATCGTGAACAGGGTGCGTCCCGTAGCCTGCAAAAGCCTGTCCAGCATTATAACGCCAAACATTCCAAAGGATGCCCTCATCACAATCTGCATGTATTCTTCGCCGTAAGAAACGATTTGCTCCACCCCCTTGGCGGCAGAAAGGAAATATGGCTTAAGCAAGAAAAATGAAAGGCCTAGAAAAAAGAGGTAGTTGCAGAGGGCAAGAAAGAGACCGTTCATGGCGGCCTTGCTAACGTCTTCCATCTTTTTTTGCCCCAGTCGTGTGGAAAGAAGGGCATTAACGCCAACCGCAGTTCCCACTCCAAAAGCAATCATAAGGTTCTGCAGGGGAAAGGCAAGGGAAAGGGCCGTAAGGGCATTTTCGTTTATGCGGCCAACCAGGGCGGAATCCACTATATTGTAAAGTGCCTGGATGAACATGGAAATCATCATGGGCAGTGAAATGTTTACAATCAGCATCGGGACCTTCATCGTCCCCATTTTGTTTTCTTCGATACGTTGCGGCATGGAAACAATAATATTGATATTCTTGAAATGTGTCAAATTTTCCGTAATTGCTCTTTCAAGCAAAAATACCGCCTGCAAAAAAATCAGATAATTTTAATTGTTTTTTGACAAAAACAGTGCTTTTTTGTGTGAATATTTTTTTTCTTATGTTATATTCGCAAGGGTATGGAGGTAAAATTATGACTTTTCCTAAGGATTTTATTTGGGGCGCAGCAACCGCCAGTTATCAGATAGAAGGAGCCGCAAAAGAAGACGGCAGGCAGGAATCCGTTTGGGATGACTTTAGCCACCAGCCGGGCAGGACTAAATACGGCGCAAGCGGAGACATTGCCTGTGACCACTACCACCGCTACAAGGAAGACGTACAGCTTTTCTCTGAACTGGGAATTCCCAACTACCGCTTTTCTGTTGCATGGCCCCGCGTACTAAGCTATGACAACGATTCAAAGGGTGGTGCCATTCATGGTAAGGTCAACCAGAAGGGCCTTGATTTTTACGACAATCTTATTGACTCTCTTTTGGAAAAGAATATAACTCCTTGGCTTACACTCTTCCACTGGGATTTGCCGCTCGTACTTGAACGCAAGGGTGGCTGGAGAAACCGCGACATTCGCTACTGGGCCGCTGAGTACACGGAGCTTATTGTAAAAAAATTCGGTGACCGCGTAAAAAATTTCTTTACCATAAACGAGATGCCCTGCATTCATGGCGGATACCTAGGCTGGATGGCACCAGGAATCGAAATTTCGCGCAAGGAACAGTTCAACGTAATGCACAACCTTCTTCTTACGCACGGAACTATGGTGCAGGCAATCAGGGCAAACGCTTCTGCAGGAACAAAGATTGGCCTTGCCCACTGTGGCTTTGCAAATTTCCCCGCTACGGATTCAGCGGAAGACATTGCGGCATTCGAAAAATCTATGGATGTGCTTGAGGTTAAGCCTGAAACTTGGCATCCGCAGAAGGGAACCGGGGAGCTTAACGGCGGAAGCCTGCACTACTGGTGCGACCCAATTTATTTTGGTGACTATCCCAAGGAGGCATACGAGGCATTTGCTTCTTACATGCCGGAAATTCTTGACGGTGACATGAAGATTATTTCTTCTCCGGTGGACTTTCACGGACAGAATATTTACGAAGGGGTTGCAATATGCGCGCCTACATCGGACAAAGATAAGGAGCAAGGATTTTCCATTAAGGAATTCCCCTATGGCTATCCTACGACCGGTGCAAAGTGGAACATTACTCCGCGTTCCATGCGCTATTTTACCAAGCACATATCTGACCGCTACAAGAAGCCTGTTATCATCAGCGAGAACGGTCTTAGCACAAGCGACTTCATAAGCCCGGACGGTAAGGTACACGACACTCTACGCATTGATTTTACTACGGCTTACCTGAACGAGCTTGGCAAATCAATTCAAGACGGAGCCAACATTTGCGGTTACTTCCACTGGTCCATTCTTGACAATTTTGAATGGGCACGCGGCTACACCGAAAGATTCGGCCTTGTCCACGTTGACTATGAGACTCAAAAGCGCACGCCTAAAGACAGCGCCTACTGGTTCAGGGACGTTATTAAAAACAACGGAACCCTGTAAATTGCTCCCCCCACTTGACCATATTGGCCTATTTATGATAAGCTAAACACATCATCTGGGGGTGTAGCTCAACTGGCTAGAGCGCCTGCATGGCATGCAGGAGGTAAGGGATTCGACTTCCCTCATCTCCATCACTAAGAACTGTTGCAAAAGCGACAGTTCTTTTTTTATGCCCTAAACTCTTACCACAAAGCGAATCCCTTAGCGGAGAGAGCGCGTCGCACGCTACGCGTGCTTAACGAGTTTCTGCGAAACTCGCAGTTGCGTATGCTACCAAATATTTATTAGCAGCAGTCAGAACGGGCGACAGCGAACGGAGCCGCATGGAGGGAAGCGCAGGATGCGCTGACCGGAATGAGGGATTCGACTTCCCTCATCTCCATCAAGAGAACTGTTGCAATTTGCAGCAGTTCTTTTTTTTTGCAATAAATCTTATCACAAAGCGAACGGAGCCGCATGGAGGGAGGCACACGGAAGTGCCGACATTTCTTTGCAAGATACATTCCGTCTGCACAGAGCCGGACCGGCACTTACGCCGCCGTGGAGCCCCTTTAGTCCCGCGCAAGCGGGATGAGGGTTACCGAAGGGCGGAAGGGCGGTGACGCATAGGCATGTTGGCCGAGTTAGCCAAGGAACAAATGGTAGAACAAAAAAAAGTACCGTCCAGAAAATAATTGGAAAAATCAACATTATTGCGCTTTGGGCAAATTAAAACTATACTATTCAAATGGAAGATTCAGACGCAAAAGACAAGGTCATTATCATTCAGCCGCCTCTAGTGCAATTGAATACGGCATATCCTTCGGGCGCATATCTGAGCGCATTTTTTAAGGGGGAGAAGGCTTGCACCACATGGCATGACCTTAGCATTGCGCTTATAAGCTCAATTTTTTGCAAGGACGGTCTTGAAAAGCTTTTTGCGCTTACGGAAAAAGATGCTCTGGAGCTTGCAGACGAGTTTGCAAAAAGGGGCGAAGACTTTGCCTGCCAAAACCTTAGGCGTTACATTCTACAGAAGAATCTTTGGATTTCCTGGATAGAAGCAATCATGAAAATCCTGCGGGACGGGACCGGCACTTCTTCCAGGGAGCTTACCCACAAATTCGTTTTTTCACCCTTCGTGCCACGGGGAATGCGGATGGAAGCCTATCTTGAAAAGCTTGATGCCCTTCCAAGCGCGGATGATGCCCGTAACCTTGCAAGTGCGGCCCTTGAGGATCTTGCGGACTATATAAGCGTTGCCTTTGACAAGGATTTTTCGCTAATACGCTATGCGGAATCCATTGCGGTAAGCGGAAAAAGTTTTGGCGAAATAGAAGGCTCGCTGGATTCCCCCATTCTTAAGGAATTCTATGAAGGCGTTCTTGAGCAGGTCTTTTGCCCGGGTGGTAGCGAAGACACAAAAATTCAGCAGGCAGCAGGACTTGGAAAAAGAACCCTTGTTTGCATTTCGGTTCCTTTTGCGGGAACATTCACGCCGGCACTTTTTACCGGACGCTTCCTAAAGCGGCGGTATGGAAAGAAGGTCTTTATTTCTCTTGGCGGCGGATTCATAAACACGGAGCTTAGGGAATTTGGTGCGGCGGATTCAGAGGCAAATAACTTTGCCTTGTACGCAGACGCAATATCACTTGACAGAGGCTACGGTTCCTACAAAAGGCTCCTGGAAAGCGGAATACTTTCTATTAGTAATGCTGCTGACAACAAGGACTGCCCACCAGGCGGCATTTACAAGATGAGGCTATGGACTTCCTCTGGCACCCTTGCCCCAAAGGAAGATGACCAGGAAATGGTTGCATTTGAAAACCAAGTTACGGCTTCCCTTGTACCGGACTATTCGGACATAGACTTTTCCCTTTACCCGCGGATGGCAGACGACACAAACCCAATGCAAAGGCTCTGGTCTGACGGCAGCTGGATGAAGGCCTACCTTGCACACGGCTGCTACTGGCACAAGTGCGCCTTTTGCGACGTAACCCTAGACTATGTTTGCTCCTACAAAATGACGGACGTTGAGGGCTTGTATTCGGGGCTTTTGCAAGAGGCAGAAAAAAAGGGTTTGTACGGCATTCATTTTGTGGACGAAGCCTTGCCACCTTCCGGCATGATCCGCTTTGCAAAACGCAACATGGCTAACGGCAACCCCTTGTCCTACTGGGGGAACGTCCGCTTTGAAAAAGTATACACGCGCGACATGGCAGATTTTTTGTGCTGTGCAGGACTTACTGGTGTTAGCGGGGGCATAGAGATTGCTACGGGAAGCGGCCTTGACAAAATCAGCAAGGGAACAGACTTAGACTCTATCGTAAGCGCCTGCTGTGCCTTTAAGGAAGCAGGAATCCTAATCCATGCCTACATGATTTACGGCTACTTTGGGGAAAGTGCGCAGGACACTATAAATTCCATGGAAACGCTAAGGCAGTTCTTTGAGCTTGGACTTTTGGACTCTTGTTTCTGGCACAAATTTGTCCTTACCAGACACTCCCGCATATATGATGAATGGAAGAAGGGGCTGCACCCGTCATTGCAGCCTTTTGAAGAAGAGGGAGCTGGCCTTTTTGCAAAGAACGGCATGCACTTTAAGGGCGAAAACGACTCCAAGAAATTTGGCAGGGGGTTGAATCTTGCGCTGAATTCATGGATGCACGGTGAAAAAATAGGGATGAACGTTGGCAAGTGGTTTGACTTTAAGACACCCGAACCGTCGGTTCCTCACAACTTGGTTCAAAGGGCCGCAGAAAAATATGAACGCAGGCGCAATTCTGAATGGCAGGCCCCGGTCAACATAAAAAAATGCGTCTGGCTTTCTTCTGTCCCGCTTGTCAGCAAGAACAAGATTGAATGGCAGTACATGCAGGAAGACTACTCGGCAAAACTTCCGTCCGGCGTAAAAAGTGAAAGCGTAAAAGATTTTGTTTCTGCCCTGGAAGAACTTTCTGCCACGAAACGTTTTGAAGAAAAAAGCAATGGAGAAAACGGCAACATAGACAATATAATGGAAGAATTTATTGCAAAAAACCCGGCCTTTCTACCGCTTTTGCAGAACATGAGAGGAAAGGGATTGGTCCAGATTTAGCCAGGTGGCTTTTGCGCCTTAGACGTAGCGCAAGACAATGCATCCCGCGGCAATGATAATCACCATCAGGACAAAGCATACAAGCATGCAGTACAAGTGCTTCCTAAGCTTGGTCTTTGGAAGGGACTCAGACTTCCCCTTTACAAAGCAAACAAACTCTATTATGCAAACCACAAAAAGCACTATGGGGGCAGAAAAAATCACGCCCCCCAAAAAAACAAAGACCGGAATCAAAGACAAATTACTTTTCTCCGCTAAAATCAGCTATGACTGAGTGTACTCAACCTTTTCGCCTAAACAGATTGCGCTTCCCTGCTCAAAGAAGACAAGAACGTCTTTTGCAAAGCTTTCGTCTATTGCACTGCGGTAGGAGTTGATTGCGGCAACATAGTCCAGTGTCGAGTGGGGCGTATTGTTTGAACGAACCTTTCCAGCACCGGCGTTGTACATTGCAAGGGCAGTAACCTCGTTTCCGGCGGTTCTAAGGAAATAATTAAGATGCTTAAGACCCTTAAGGGCAGAAATCTTAGGGTTAAAGAATTCCTCTTCTGTAAGGGTTGGGAAAGCGTTGCTGTTAAGCTGGAAAAGGCCACGGTCAATTGAACCATTCTTATTCACATGAGAAGCGTATGGCTTAAAGCGGCTTTCTGCGTATGCGATTGAAAATGCCAATGAAAGAGGAATGTTGTAAGTTTCGGCAGCATCAAGGATGGCAATTGCAGTCTCGCGGTTGCCAGTAACCTGATAGTAAAAGCCTTCAACTGCGGCACGGGTCTGTGGCTGGCGGTAAAGAAGCAAGCCCAAGTCCTCGCGGTTTACGGAAGCAGAAGCGGAATTGAGTGCAAGGGAAGCTGTACCTGCGCCCCTTGTGTATTTTGCCTGAACTGCATGATTTACAGGAAGGGTGAAATTCTGCATTTCACCAGCAAGTGGTTGGTTTTCCTGCATTTCCGCAAGCTGAACATTTTCATCGGCAGGGGCAGTTTCCGCTGCAACCCCGTCAGTCAAAACATTTTCCTGAACGGCAACATTTGAACTGGAAGCAACTGTTGTAAGACTATTTAAGTCAGCACTTGGCAGATAGAAATAGATGAAGGAACAGGCGGCAGCAAACAAAGCGCAGAAGAAGGCTGAATTAAAAATAAGCCTTTTTACATTTGCGCGCTCAGCGGCCTGGTAATAATCAATGCGCTCACAAGTCATTGAAGTCTCCTTAAATTTAAAAACCCCTCACATCTCTCCAAAATGTTGCAATGATATTGGCACAATTTCGGATTTTAGGCAAGTGAATTTTGGAGAAATTCGATGAAATTCATAAGTTTTTTTCGAAATTTCCTGCTTTTTCGTTGAAAACTATGCGCTTTTTTACCAAAACTTACAGTTTGAATTTGGACTTTGCCGTTTTTTCACAGCATTTGCTCCTTCTGAACCTAACCTACATTACAAATTTATTCGAAGGCTGCTCAAGCCACCACGCTGTATATGGAATTGAGCAGTGTTTTTTTAGACCTTGGGTAAAACTTTTGTTGTTAAACAAGTCTGCAATATTCCTTGCAAAATTATAAAGCCCTTCGTAACCGAACATCTGGTATTCGTCGGTAAGCTGAACTACCGGAATGCCCATCTTTGTTACAAATGGACGCGTACCCGGATGGCGCACAATGTAAAGGTCAGGTTTTTCCCTGTTCAGGATATTCAAGAGCTCGTGGTTCTGCAAATCAATAATAGAAAGCTTTAAGTCCGGGTGAGACTTTTCTATATGGGTCAAAGTGTCAGGTATCGTCTGGTCATCGTATTTTGAATCGTGATGCCAGGAAAGGGCAGCCTTTACCGTAATCCCTATTTCACCAAGAACGCGGACTGCTTCGTATGTAAATCCTGGACCTGCTGCAATCACGGCTGTTTTTCCGGCAAAAAGCTTTTTAAAACCTTCAATTTTTGAAAGATATTTCTCGCGCTCTTCCTGGATAATTTCTTCTGCAATTTCTTCCTTATGAAGGATTCGTGCAATGTCGCGAAGCCAGGTGTCAAAGCCTTCAATTCCGTTGCCGTTAATCGTCTTTACATAGGGAACGTCGTAGAGCTGCTCAAGTGCGTTTCCAAGGTACGGGCTCAGAGCACCGCAGGAACTTACGGTTGCAAGGCTTTCGCTCATGTGGGAAAGCTCTTCAATCGTGGAATTTGCATACAAGAATAGCGGCTCTGCATCAAAGCGCTTGAATATCTTTGTGATATACGGCCTTATGCTTTCCTCAAAATTCTTAAAGTTGATGATGTTGCGCTTTTGCTTTGGTGGCTTTACGATGTACTTCATTATAACGTAATCGCTTATGTCAAATCCAGTTGCCCAGACTTTGCTTTTTATTCCTTCGCAGTGAACGGGAATAACCGGTACCGGAAGTTTTTTGTCAAACTCATCTGCAACAGCATCGATGTCTTCGCCGATAATCCCCGTAACACAGCCGGTGCAGATAAAAATTGCATCAGACGGATAGCGGTCCCAGGCTTCCTGCACGGTTTTCCTCAATTTGTTTGCCGCCCCAAAAACCGTATCGCCTTCAGTCAGGTTAGTGCAAAGATATTTTGTATTCCATTTTTTTCCGATTCTTGCCGCAAGCCCGGAATAAAGAGCCGTCCACCGCGGAACAAATGCACTGCAGCCTATCGGCGTATGATAGACAATCGTAACATTGCGTATGCTGCTTATCTGGTCCATTACCATTACAGAAAGACAGGTATTGTTTTGTGAAAAGCAGCGCTCACAATTTTTTAATGAACACTTTCTTGTCCCTTCAATCAAAGATTTTACGTCACCTGTAAACGAAAGTACAGACTTAAGGCGGATTTCGCGAATGGAAATTTCAGAATTGGATAAGTTAAAAGCCATATTTTTCCCCTTTAGTTAAATTAGATGGTTAAGTCAAATTATGTATTCAGGCTGCAGAGACCTTGATAAAAACTGTCTGGTCCTCTCTTCCTTTGGATTTGTAAAAATCTCTTCGGGAGCACCTTCTTCCACCACATCACCTTTGTCTATATACACAATACGGTCAGAGACATCCCTTGCAAAAGCCATCTCGTGCGTAACGATAATCATCGTCCGCTTTTCTGATGCAACTTCCTTTATAAGCTTTAAGACATCGCTTACAAGCTCTGGGTCCAAGGCACTGGTCGGTTCATCAAAAAGAATCACCTCCGGGTCAAGGACAAGGGCACGGGCAATCCCAATTCTCTGCTGCTGACCGCCTGAAAGTTTACTAGGATACTCGTCCCTTTTATCTTCAAGCCCTATTTTTTTAAGATAAGCCAATGCAACTTTTTCTGCTTCTGCCTTTGGAAGAATTTTATTTACGATTAATGGCTCCATAATATTTTCAAGTGCAGTCTTGTTCTTAAAGAGATTAAAATTTTGAAAAACCATCGTGCTTTTTAGCCTTAGCTTCTTTATCTCATTTTTACCGGCCTGTTCGCAGTTGACGGACGCATCTCCAATAGTGATAGTTCCGGAATCTGCATGCTCCAAAAAATTAAGGCACCTAAGCAAAGTAGATTTTCCGCCGCCGCTTGAACCGATTATAGATACAATTTCATTATCATTTATAGAAAGGTTTATTCCCCTAAGTACTTCATTCTGATTGAACGCTTTTTTCAGATTCTTAATTTCAATCATAATTCCTCCCCGCTAAAATGCATTTTTGCTGAATCGTGAAAGTTTTTTTTCTAATACCAACAGAAGCCTTTCCAAGAGAGCGCAGACTGGCCAATACAAAAGCGAAACCGCAATATAAATTTCAAAATAGCGGAACGACCGAGAGCCAACAATCCTTGCCTGTGCCATGATGTCAACAACGGTAATACAAAATGCAAGAGAAGTATTCTTTATCATTGCAAGCAGCGAGCTTGTGAGTGTAGGCAGTGCAATTACAAAAGCCTGAGGAAGAATGACAGTTTTTAGCGAATCCCACGTTGAATAGTGAAGGCTTTTGCACGCTTCAAACTGCCCAACTTCCACGGACATCAAGGAGCTTCTGAATGACTCGGACATGTAGGCGCCGGTGTTGAGTGCAAATGCAATTATTGCAAACAAAGTGCTCGGCAACGAATTGATGTCAAACTCATTGCCGGCAGCTTCAACAATTCTGGAGATAAGGAGCGGAATTCCATAGTATGCAAGGTAGAGCTGGATAACCATAGGAGTTCCGCGAATAAAAGAAATGAACACTGTAGAAATTTGCGAAAGAACCTTAACATGGAAAAATCGTATTAAGGCAATCAATATCCCCAGTAAAAATCCAATAATAGTAGCACTGAATGCAATTAATAAAGTTATTGGCAGTTTTGTTACTATTTCAGGAATTGTTGAAAATATATAAGTGATGTCGTCAAGCAATTTTTCCATATTATTCTTCCTGCTTTATATTATTTGCTTTTAACTGTCGTATCGCTTCCAAACCACTTAACGGCAAGCTTGGACAGTGTTCCGTCAGCGCGTATTTCTTCGAGTCCCTTGTCGAACAGAGCCTTTATGCGTTCACCCTTTTTGTTTTTTGCAAAAATAAGATAGGCCGGGTTAAGCAAGTCAGGGTCGGCAGGAATATATGCTAGCGGTTCTTTGCGTTCATTGATAAAAACTCCTGCCGCAACAGGGCTGTCCACAGTAACGTCCGCCCTTCCAGAAAGGACTTCCGCAAAGATTGCAGCCGTTGCCGTATCACCTGCATAGACAATGTTTATTTTGTCACCGTTTTCTTTATTGAATTTTTCAAGCCATTCTGCATAAGACGAGCCACCGCCCACGATTACATTCTTGCCAAACAAATCTTTGGCAGACTTAATGTCCGTATCATTCCTAAAGATAAGGGCCGGATAGTCATAGTTGTATGGTTCTGCCGCATACAAAAACTGTTTTTCGCGTGCAGGATTTTTCTTTATTTCGTTTGCAACCAAATCAAAGCGTCCGGCACCAAGGGCAACGAGCATTCCGTCCCATGGCGTAGGCTCAATTTTCAGGCTTATGCCGGGAGTCTTTTCTACAATTGCATTTATAACATCAACATCAAAGCCGGTAATGTTTCCCTCCGAGTCAACAAAGTTGTAAGGCTTCCAACCTCCCTCTATTGCAACGCGGACAACTTCCTGCTTGTTTTTTGACTTTGAATTGCAACTTGTAAAAATTGCTCCAATTGCGAAAAAAAGAATAAAAATTTTTTTCATAATATACCTCCATGAAAAATTATTTTTGTGATTCATACCTTGTTGATGTATATATACAAGTTTTAAATTCTTTTTTCCAATTCATTTTTTTTATGATTGTCAATAAAAAAATTATATAAATTTTAGCCGTCCATTTTTATTGACCTAATCAATTTGGAACTGTATATTTTGCCTTGTTAAAACCTATTGGAGAATTTTATGAAACGACCCTTTATCTACATTCACATGCTGACAAGCCTTGACGGAAAAATATGGGGAGAATTTACAAAGCTCCCTGAGGAAACAGCTGCGGCTCCTTTCTTTAAAGAAATTGGCTTTGGACGTGACTACTGGAATACGGATGCAAATCTTAGCGGAACCAACACCGCTCTTAATGATTACACTTACCACAAGGCACCGGACCTTAACGCAAATGCAGAAATTGTTCCTCCGGGTGATTTTATTGCCGTTAAGGAAGCTGAACGCTACAGCTTCGTCCTTGACCGCAAAGGTATTCTGGGCTACCAGAAAAACGAAATATTTTATGCAGGGGTTCACTCGCACATCGTCGACGTAATTACGGAAAAAGTTTCCAACGAGTACAAGGATTTTTTGCGGAGAAAAAATATTTCTTACATCATCTGCGGAAAAGAAGAAATTGACTACGATGTTATGTTTCAAAAAATGGTGGAACTTTTTGGAGTAAAGGTTTTGTCTGTTGCAGGCGGCGGAACACTGAACTGGGCTTTCTTGCGGAAGGGCTACGTTGATGAAATAGGTTTTGTTATTGTTCCGGGAGCAGATGGAGGAACAGGCACCCCACAGCTTTTTATGGCAAAAGAAGGATGGGGCGAAGAGATTCCTGTCTCGTTTGAATTTGTCGAAGTAAAAGTTGACGAACGCTCAGGTGCATTGTGGCTTCATTACAAAGTAAAAAAGATTTGGCAAAAAGATGAATGGATTAAGGAGTTTGGGCTTGGCCCGAAAGATTTTGTCTCTGCAGATAATTCAGGAAAATAAAGGGGAAAATAAAAATGTTAAATGTATTAGATCAGCCACGGTATAAATGCGCACTTGCAGCCATGCAGACTGTCCAGTCAATTCCGGGCGCACTGCCAATCCTTCACTCAGGCCCCGGGTGTGCAAGCAAGCTGAACGACAACAACGGTTCAGGCGGGCATTTTGCGCCAAATGCATACCCATGCTCTCTTGTAAGCGAAAAAGAAGTCGTCTTTGGCGGAATAAAAAAACTTCGCAACACTGTAGAAAATGCGCTTAAAGTAATGGATGCAGAGCTTTTTGTAGTAATATCGGGATGCACGACAGAAATAATCGGTGATGACATTCAGGAAGTTGCAGAAGAATTTTTTACTTTAGAAAAACCTGTGGTCTGGGCAAAGACTCCTGGATTCAAAGGCAACAACTACCTTGGCCATGACTGGATCTTAAAATCAATTTTTGAACAGTACTTGCCAAAGCTTGAGGCGGCACCAAAAATAAAGGGGCTTGTAAATATTTTTGCAGGCACACCGGAGCACGACCCCTTCTGGCTTGGAAACCTCCACGAGCTTGAAAGGCTTGTTGAATCAATAGGGCTTATTCCAAACACAATCTTTGGTGCAGGACGTTCACTTGAAAACATAAAAAAAATCCGCCAGGCAGAATACACAATCCTTGTCTCTCCGTGGGTTGGAACAGAAAGTGCGGAATATCTTGAAAAGGCTTTTGATATTCCGCTTTTAAAATATCCAGTCCTTCCAATCGGTGCATTTGAGACAACGAAATTCCTTCGTGCGGCCGGAGACTTTTGCAATGCGGACAAAGAGAAGGTAGAAAAAGTCATAAAGGAAAAAGAAGAAGAATATTACTACTATCTTGAGCGCTTTGCAGACACCATTCTTGAAACGCGGCTTTTGGGAAAAAGGTTTACCGTAGCTTCGGAAGCACAGTATGCGCTTGCAATTACAAAATTTCTTGTTAATGATTTGGGAAGCTTTCCTCTTACGCAGTTTATTACCGATGACACGCCGGAAAAATACCGCGATGCAATAAAGGCGGAATTCAATAATCTGAATTACGATATTCATGCAGATGTTGAATGGACTACAGACGGAAAGGATATTGAAAACAAAATACGCGGCTTTGACTTTGCAGGCATCCCCTTGATTGCAGGAAGCAGTTGGGAAAAAAACATTGCCAAGGAACTTGGTGCGCGCTATGTGAACATTTCCTATCCGGTAATTGACCGCCTTATAATAAACAGCAGCATTGCAGGATATTCGGGAGCCTTAAAGCTTTTGGAAGACATTTATACAGCATGACTTGCAGCCAGGGCAAAAAGACTAGAGTCTGCAATCACTCTCAAAATCATTGTAGATAAGCATCCAGGCAATCACGTCCATAACAAAAACGTAGAGGAAGAACAAAAGCCCAAGCCCCCCGCCCTGAATGCTGTCGCTAAGCAAAAAGTCGTAGACCGCATGGCAAAGGGTTGC
>JAFXWC010000046.1 GCA_017534445.1 Treponema sp. | reverse complement strand
TTCTTCTCCCGGATGAGACCATTGTGTCTGCTATTTTTTTTTGAGGATATAGGACTTCCTATGCTGTCAAATATAAATCGGATAACACTGTCCAGCATTTTTGAATCGCTGATTTTATGGCGGGTAATGACATCTTTGAGGACTATTGTACTGTAAATGCCATTCAGGTAATCGAGTGTTTCTTTTTTGTCATTGCCAAAGTTGATGGCATAGGGGAATGAACTTTGTTCAATGTAACGTCTGTATTTTTCGGACAAAGAAAGGTTTGTGTCTGGCATTGCGGAACAAAATTCTTTAAAGGACAATGGGAGCATTTCTATTGTTATATATCTGCCGGAAAGAAGCGTGGCAAGTTCCCCGGAAAGCAGATATGCATTGCTGCCGGTAATGTAAAGGTCAAGATTTTCGTTCAGAAAAAGACTGTCAACTACCCTTTGGAAATCTTGGACGTTCTGAATTTCGTCAAAGAAAATATATGTCTTTTTGTCTGCTGAAATTCTTTCTTTTATGTATTCATAAAGTTTTTTTGGGGTCAAAAGGTCATAGTTGTCATAGTCTTCAAAATTTATGAAGATTATTTGTGATGGTGAAACTCCGCTTTCTATAAGCCAGTCACGGAACATCATTAAAAGTGTTGATTTTCCGCAACGACGCACGCCGGTAATTACTTTGATTATGTGCTTGTCTCGGTATGATTTGAGCTTGTTGAAGAATTCTGTTCTTGTAATAGTCTTCATACTTTGGATTATAAACCGAACTTTCTTAAAAATCAAGTAAAAGTTTGGAATGTAAGCCGAAGTTTTGCTGAAAATAAGGAAAGTTTGGAATGTATGCCGAACTTTTGGAAAAAATATTTCTTGACTTAGCGGTGTTTTTTTTCTATTTTAAAGCGTATGGGTGGGATGGTGCTTGTGGCGAGGAAGCTTAGGCCGCTGGATTTTGTTTTTGTGGCGGGGGTGCTGGGACTTGCCTTGTTTTTGTTTATCGGACTCAGGAAAAATTATGCTTCTTCAAAGAGGAATCTTCTTGTGCAGAGTTCTGCGGGTGGGGAGTATGTCTTTCCGCTTGACCGCGACGGCATTTATAATGTTGCCGGTTTGCATGGGGATTCGGTGATAGAGGTTGTGGATGGTAAGGCCAGATTTAAGGATTCTCCCTGCCCGAACAAGACTTGCGTGCAGCAGGGCTTTATTTCTTTGCCGGGGGAATGGGCTGCCTGTTTGCCAAACGATGTTTTTATAATGGTACAGGGGGCTTCAAAGAAAGGTTCGGTGGATGCTGTTGCAAACTAGAGGCTGTTTTTGAAGTCGTGTTGCTTGGTAAGGATTCCCGGGTCGTGGTTCGACAAGCTCACCAACCGCCCGAGAATGACTGTGAGTGGGCGTTCTTGCCATTAATCCTAGCCCCGATTGGAAGGGCGGCGTAGCCGTTGCGGAACGAAGTGGAGTAATGGAGGCGAGAGCCGGAACCCTGGAAAGCGGGTAAAAATGCCCTCCGTGGCATTTTTACCCACAAGTTTCCTTCGGAAACTTGCCGTGTTTTTATTGCTAACATTTGACGCGCCGTCCTTGGCGCTGCTTGTTTGCGGTGGGTAAAAATGCTACGGAGTCTGGCCGGCGCGTAGCGACGGACACAGTTGAAAAATAAAATGTGCTTCAAATAAAAAAAAAGGAAATAGTATGGCTAAGAAAAAAGGTTCTATTGTATATAAATGTTCCAATTGCTCTTATACGCAGCCGGGGTGGCTTGGACGCTGCCCGAATTGCGGCGAGTGGAATTCCATGCAGGAGTGCATTGTTGACCCGAATGCGGCGACTCCTTCTTTGGCTGTGGACGGGACTGCCGTAAAGGTGAAGCCTGTTCCGATGGCAAAGATTTCTGTTCAGGACGAGGGACGCATTTCTACGGGCAGTGCGGAATTTGACCGCGTGCTTGGGGGCGGGGCTGTTAAGCGGTCTGCAATTTTGATTGGCGGTGAGCCTGGCATTGGAAAGTCTACGCTTTTGATTCAGACTGCCGCTTCTTTTTTAAAGAACGCCACTTCTTCTTTGAAGAATGTGCCTTCTGCAAAGGGGGCTTCCGGGCACAGGGTTCTTTATGTTTCGGGCGAGGAGTCTGCTTCCCAGATAAAGGGCCGGGCTGTGCGGCTTGGGCTGGACACTGATTCGGTGGAGATTCTTTGTACGCTAAGGCTGGAGGATATTCTTGATGCGCTTGATTCTTTGAATCCTTCCTTTGTGATAATTGATTCGATTCAGACGGTGTATTCGGTTCAGGCGGGGATTGTTCCCGGGACTGTTAGCCAGCTTAAGTATTGCGCAAACGAACTTATTTCTTGGGTAAAGGAAAGGGACAGCGTTCTTTTTATGACTGCCCATGTTACCAAGAGCGGTGATATTGCGGGGCCTAAGAGTCTTGAGCACATGGTGGACACCGTTATTTCTTTTGAGCGCAGCGGTGACGAGGTGCGTTTTTTGCGGGCTGCAAAGAACCGTTTTGGTTCAATTGATGAGCTTGGGATTTTTGAGATGGAGGAGAAGGGGCTTAAGGAGGTTTCTGATCCGAGTTCACTTTTTCTTACGCGTAGGGAAGGTAGTACCCCTGCCGGTATTGCTTGTGCCAGCGTTTTTGAAGGCAGCAGGGCTTTTGTTGTGGAGATTCAGGCTCTTACGGTTCCTGCCAAGGCTTCTATGAACCGGGTGTATTCGGATAAGATTGATTCTGCCCGTGTTAGCAGGGTGGCGGCTGTTCTTGAAAAGAGGGCTGGGATAAAATTTAGCGACCAGGATTTGTATATTAACGTTGCAGGTGGCGTGCGGCTTACGGAAAGCGCTATAGATGCGGCTCTTGCGGCTGCCCTTTATTCTGCAAGGACGGATTTGGCTCTTCCGGAAAAGACCGTGGTGACTGGTGAGCTTAGCCTTGCGGGGGAGATTCGGCCTGTTAGCAAGATTAAGCAGCGCATAAAGACTGCACGTGAGCTTGGCTTTACAAGCGTTATTGCCCCTGGGAAAGAAAGCGGTGCAACTTCTGTGAATTCCATAAAGGATTTGCTTTCTGCCCTTTTTGCAAAAAAGTAAGGGCTGTGCTATACTTTGTTTTTAGGAAAGGCGGGATTTATGTTTGGAATGAACGATGAAGATTTGTTTGTGTTTCTTGGCTCTGTTTCCCATGACACCGTTCTTGGAGTGGAGGAGGCAACCCTTTCTGCGGATGACGAGGTTTTTCGCGAAATAGACTTTCAGTGTGAAGGTTCAAAGATAAAGGGCTGTCTCTTTTTTGGCCGGCGTGGGGCTTATTTTTATACGGAACCAAAGACCGTGCACTATGACTGGCAGAGGCAGCTTTTGAAATTTAAAAAACTTAAGTGTGCTGAATTTTCTGCTGACCAAAAGAAAAAGACCCTTTTGGTTAGCTTTAAGGGCCGTTCAGGTTCCGCAATGAGCTTTACGCTTGCCTTGGAACGGGAAGTTTCCGGCTTGCCAGAGGCCCTTGCGGAATACGCTGAAGCTACCAGTGAATCTTAGCGCCTGCTGCGCCACCGTGCCCCTTTATGCTAAGCAGGGGGTTGTGGGTGTATTTCCATGCGCCGTAGACTTCTATTCTTGGGGCAACCATTGCGCCAACTTCCAGGTGTGACTCGTAAATTGTTCCTGTCTTGAATTTGTCTTTTAAGCTCTGCATTGTCCCCCGCCATTCAATAAGGATGGGGTTTACGGGATAGGACTTTGCAATAAAACCAGCCGCTATACCGCTGCAGTCAGTTGCACCGTACCAGTTTGACCATTGCAGGAATACTGCAAGGCTTAGCGGATTTGTGTACCAAAGGGAAAGTTGGCCTCCGAGACGGACGTTTCCTGCGTACTTGCGGTCTGGGTCGAACATGTCTGCCGCTACTTCCACCGGGGGTAGCTGGGATGGGTGTGATTCAAAGTCATTGTTGTCGTCCCAGTCGCCTGTGGGCCAGTAGATTGTGTTTTCAAAGACAGGGCCTATGAATTTCCACAGTATGCCTTCCAAGCGGCTTTCGTTGCCCCAAGCCTTTTTGGGGAAGAGGAATGCGCCTGTTTCTATTTCAAAGCGCCAGTCCTGGAATGCTAGGGAGCTTCCTGATGAGCCGAACAGCTCTGCAAAGGAGAGGTATTTTCCGTTTGCATAGGGGTAGGTGTCAAAGGAAACGGTAAGGTTGTTGATGAGCCAAAGAAGGCTAAAGATGTCGTCCAGAATGCTGTCGCCGTAGTCACTGTCGGAACTTAGGCGGTCTATTTTATTCTCTATGATGGTCTGCGAGATGGTGGATTTGCTTGAGCTTAGCCTTGTTGCTTCTGCATTAAAGGAAACTTCTGCGAATGCGCAAGATGCTGCCGCCGTGATTATGCTTGCGAGAATTCCCGCTTTTATCTTTTTTTTCATACAAAACCTCCGGGCAATGTATCTCTCACAGTTATACTATATACTATAAAACATGCGTTTCCGCAACTTGTAACATGCAACTTGCATCCTGCCTACCGTGACTTGCAACTGGCTTGCACTGGCTTGCACTGACTTGCACTTGGCATGCACTGACTTACACTTTGCATGCACTGACTTACACTTTGCATGCACTGACTTGCACCGGCTGGCCTGCGTTACTTTTTTGCGACGATTACCATTGTCTTTGCGTTGTAGTCGTAGGGCGAAAGGTCAAAGCCACCGTATACTTCTGCCGATGAAAATCCTTTTTCTAGAAGCATGTCCCTTAGCTCTGGTGCCGAATAAAGCCTTTGCACAAATTCATGCTCCATACGGCTGCCGTCTTTTCCCAAAAGAATCCACTTGGAGCGCAGACCTTCCCATGCCCCTTCCACCGTAAATTTTGTAAGGACAGTTTTTCCTGCGCGCTCAAACCATTCCCCTTCCGTAAACCAGCGCACGGCTGTTTCTCGGCTTATGCACTCAAGGATAAAGGTGCCGCCTTTTTTTAGCGATGAGCAGATGTTGCTTGCAATCTGCATGTCTTCTTCTATTGTATTGCAGTAGCCAAAGGAGTTGTATATGTTTACCGCAGCGTCAAATTTTTTTTCTTCTGCAACCGAAAAGTTTCTTAGGTCTGCCTTTACAAGTTCTATGCTTACCCCTTCGTCCTGGGCTGTTTCCCTTGCGGCTTCCAGAAAGGGTTGGGTTATGTCCACGCCTGTAACGTCCATTCCGCAAAGGGCAAGTTCCACGCTTATCCTTCCAAGCGCACAGCATGCGTCAAGAACCCTGGAGCCTTTTTGCAGCCCGGCAATCTTGCAGCAGCTTTCCGCAATTCCCCTTGCTTCTGCCCAGTGGGCTTCGTCAAACATTATGGGGGCGTAGTTTAGCCAAAAGCTTTCGTTTTCAAACCATTGTTTCTTTTCCATAATAAATGTAGGATAGCAGATTTTGCAAAGTCGCTCAATCGATGACCGTGATGAAAAACAGTTATAAAGCATGCTTTTCTTTTTTTTATTTTTGTGATACGTTTTTTTCACTTTACAAAAGCACTGAACATGCACCCTAAAAAGTGCGAGGAGTTTATTTTGAAAAAAATATTTGCAGCAATACTGATGATGGTTGTTTTTGCAATGGTTTTTGCTTCATGCGGAAATTCAAAGGTTAACAAGGCCTATGCAACGGCAGTGGAGTGGAACAAGGCCGAAAAGAAGGACCCCGACTCAGACAAGTCAGCAAAACTTTTCAAAGAGTACATCGCATCTCTTTCTGAACTGAACAGCGAGGAAAGGGAAGAGCTTGTTGGAAAACTCAAGAAAGCCAAGCTTGACAAATGCGCCAGGTTCGCAAAATTTGACTTTCAGAAGGCAAAGAAAATACTCAATTCTTTGGAAGACGCAACAACGGAAGGTGCCAACAAAGTTCTTGATGCAATAGAAAAGGGCATAGAAAGCTTTGACTCGGAAAGCTTTGAAAAGAAGATTGAAGAATTCGGGGATTCAGCAGACGACGCAATAGAAGACTTTGCATCTTCCCTGGAGGCAACGATCAACGGAATAGACACCGAAAAAATTGACTCGGACCTTTCCAATGCCTTTAACGAAACCCTTGGCATCCTTGACTCCCTCGGCAGCGGACTTGGAAACGCTACTTCCGGCGACGGCGACTCCCAATAAAAACTGTCTGGGAAATCAAGTCCCGGTTTGCAGTCCCCGCTAACAGGCAGTGCTAGCAAGCTCCGCTGGCAAGCACCGCTAAACCGCTAAACCGCTCCAATAAACTGGGCAAGGTAAATGAAGGCGGGACAAGCCAAGACGCAAAGGGCAGACGTAAGCGCAACAATAAGCCCTGCATAATGTGCATCCTTTTTGAATACCACCGCAAGAGACGTAATGCTCATGCCAACCGGACAAAGGGATGCAATGTATGCCGTAACCGTCATAAGGTGGATGTCCTCCGAACTAGAAAGCAGCATGGGCAAAATCCTAGAAGCCACAAGAATAACGCCTAGGGCCGCAAGGGGGCAGATTACAAGCCTTACCGCAACCGTCCAGCCAGCGCGCAGGGCAAGGGAGCTCTTACCTTCGCCCTTCTTAAAGTCCGCAAAAATCATCCCCAAAAGAATCATGCTCATGGCAGTGTTCATCTGGCCAATGTAGCCTACAGGCTTTGCAAGAATGTCTGGAAGCGTTCCCGGTATGCAGAAAAGGATAAAGCCCGCCACCACCGCAACAACGTTGGGGTTAAAGATAATCTTCTTTATGTTGAATTTGCAGCCAAGTGCAAGCGGTGCGAAAATCCAGAGCAGAATGTTAAAGTTAACAAGGTAGCCCATCAGGTAAAAAACGCCTTCCTTACCAAGCACGCCGTTAATCAGCGGAATGCCAATAAAACCGCTGTTGGTAAAAATAACGCCCACCCGGTCAATGCCGTCAAGCTCCTTTCCCTCTGGGGTACGGCTTCGGATAAAAATACAGGCCGCCGCCATCATTGCAAGGTGAACGGCAAAGCAAATGCCAATCATAAGGGCCAGTCCCCTAATCTTTTGCGGATTATAGGGAATGTCAAAAGAAGAAAAAAGCATGCAGGGGTTCACAAGGTAAAGCATGATTTTGCTGGTAAACGAAATTTCCGTCCCCCCAAATTTAAACTTCTTGGAAAAAACAAAGGCAACCACAACCACGATCATCATGTAGCAGAGCTGCTTAAAAACCAGAATAGCCATGCGTGCAGTATATATTTTTTTTGCAAGAATTAAAAGCGTTTTTTTTATGCTATTCTTTTGGACGGTACCCTTCAGGACGAAGTCCTAATTGCTCTACCAATTTACTTTTTGTCTAATCCGACCACCCATGCCTCTGCGCCACCGCCCTTCCACCCTTCGCTAACGCTCATAGCCTTGCGGCTACTTGCGGGGTTCCACGGCGGCGTAGGTTGCTTGAAAAAATCTATAAAAAAATACATTTTTTTGTGGACAAGGCGCAAAAGTGGGGTTATAGTGTATTCCACAAACAGTTTTCAAGGAGAAATGGACATGAAGAAATTGATGAACCTTGCAGTTATTGCAACACTTGCAGCTTCAATGTGCTTTACAGGATGCGCCACAACAACTAAAAAAGCCGTAGCAGGAGCAGCGGTTAATACGGTGGCAAGCGCCGCATCAAGCAAGTCCACGGACAAAAAATCAGAATCAAGCCAGGCAAAATCCACAGAATTCAGCATTGCCTACGGTGACTATGCCGCCATGCAGGTTATGGCCAAGAAATTGCAGAGCATGGGCTACAAGGAAGGCCAGACAATCACAATCGACGGTGAGCTTTCAAAGGGATTCAGCACAGCTTCCATTGGAGAACGCAAAGGCGGAATGTACATTGGTACAACTTTGGACGTAAAGGGCTGGAAACTTGACGACTTCCCGGAAGACGAGTCCCGCATAAAGGTAACAGCAAAGGTTGTTACCGACAAGGAAAATTTCTTCCAGTATCTTAAGGCCAATCCTAGCGACGTAAAGGTTATAGAATAAGCCTATATCAAATAATCGTAGTAAAAATTTATTCAATCGCCTCTTTGATATGCTAAGGGGCGTAGAATTATATATTTTTTTCATTACAAGGAGTATAAAATGAAAAAGGCGTTCTTTGCTGTTATGGCAGCACTGGCAATGATGGTTTGCTTCGTAGGTTGCAAGAAAAAGGTTTCCCCTCTCGTAGGAACTTACACAATTGACTCTGTAGACGGTATGTCAGTTGCAGATCTTAAGCAGCTTGAAGAAGTTACTGGTACAAAAGTTGAAGGTATTTTGAACCTGAACGCTGACGGAAGTGGTGATATGAGCATTATGGGTATGAAGTGCAATTTGAAGTGGGATGAATCTTCAAAGACAATGACCCTCTCTGATCCTGATGGTAGCGGCGAAGAGTCAAAAGTGTCTTTCAAGGTTTCAGAAGACGGCAAGCTCTCTCTTACTGAAGATGGCTCAGAAATGGTATTCGCAAAGCAGAAGTAAGTTTTGCGTTGCTAGAATAACATGTCATTCCGAACGCTACGCCACTTTGCACGCACCTGCTACAAAGTGTGATTCGGAATCTATGAATGTTAACGCCTGAATGGCTGACAGTTAATTGTTATTCAACCTTTTATTTGAATTTTATCCCCTGCATGCTTTATGCGGGGGATTTTTTTTGCCCTACTTGTAAAATTTCAATAATGCACGCCAGTGTCTTTTTCTGTTTTGCTACTTTTGCATTGCGGACATTTTGGATGGGCTGGTCCTGGCATAAATCTGCTTAATGGCTCATCTTCTGCATATTTCTGCTTCTTGCCTTCTTCTGTATCTCTGCCAGAAAACCTTTCCCCACAATTTTTACAGACAAATCTAGTCTCCCCAAAGCTTGGCATAAACATGGGCATCCTCCTTATGTGCTTTCTTGACCTTATTATATCCTGCCACCTGTGACAAATAATGTCATGTGTATTTCTATGGGGATTTTGCAGTGTTTTGCTTATTTTTCTATGGGGATTTTGTAGAATAGTGGGTATGAAACCCTAGATTCCCTCTTGTTCGGTAGGCGGTAAAATTGCTTTCGGACAAACTCTCCGCA
Source organism: Treponema sp. (assembly GCA_017534445.1). GTDB lineage: Bacteria > Spirochaetota > Spirochaetia > Treponematales > Treponemataceae > Treponema_D. The sequence continues at coordinate 47,570 of JAFXWC010000046.1, read as the reverse complement.
AATCTTGGCTATGTATACGAAAATGTGATAGCACAGATGTTGAAGGCAAAAGGCTACGAGTTGTTTTATTACACTTTTCCGAGTGCAACTTCAAACCATAATTACGAAATTGACTTCATTGTTTCCAGAAAAAATAAAATCTGTCCCATTGAATCAAAGTCCGGAGATTACCGGCGGCACAAGTCGCTCGACTATTTTGCACAAAAATTTTCAAATCATATTCTGAACCGCTATCTTGTGTATACAAAAGATTTAAGAAAAGACGACTCCATCCTTTGCCTGCCTCTGTATTTGGTTCCGTTTTTATAAGATGCAGAATAGCAAACTGTGCCGCCGGATTCTTTTGCTTGCAGAAGCTATGCTTGCAGCTTAGCAAGGTTCCGCTACGGCAGTACCTTCGTCTGGAAGTTCTCCGGTAATGGCACGCCTTGCGGCATCAATAACATCCTTGCAGTCACCAGAAAAATCCCTGGCTGTCTTCTTAATCTTGTCCTTCACGTTTTTTAGCCCCGGCTTTGTTTCTGCATAGTCCGAAAGCTTTTTAGCAGCCACCGCCACCAATGCTGCCGTAATGCATGTTCCCAAAAACTTCTTTATCATATTTTCTCCTTGGAGCGATTGCCCCTATGATTTTAGTATATGATGCGCGGGGTGACAAATAGTGTCGTGAGGGGAGATGATTTATAAAATTTTCTTGAAGTCTTCTTTTTTTAGTAGCAATAAATCTTTTATAAAATGATTCCAGAACGGATTTTCTCAAAAAATATTTGGAGTTTTCTTATGAAATAGAAGCATTGCTACAAGATTGACATGAAATATGTTTTTGTGATAATATCTTAAGTAGCGGTTTGTTCCGCAATTTTATCGGGCTTGCAAAGTACGACTTCCCATGATTCGGGATTTGCCGGAGTTGCGAGCCTTAATTTTTAAGGACAGGTAAAAAAAACGAAAAAGGTTGCAATTTTAGTTGATGGCGGTTTTTACAGAAAAACAGCCTCTCATCTTTTTGGTAAAAAATCAGCAGAAGACAGGGCTGATGAGCTTATAAAATATTGTCATCTACATTTGAAAGACAGAAATGAAAATATCTATCTTCCTGATGGTAAAAGAATTCCTGCTCGCAAAGAACTTTATAGGATTTTCTATTATGACTGTACTTCAATTTCCAAGGTATTATATCATCCTCTATTAAAGAAAAATATAGATTTTTCAAAAACAGAAACATTTAAATGGACTGTAGATTTTTTTAATTCCTTGAAGTCCAAGAGAAAGGTTGCTTTAAGGCTTGGAAAATTGGCTGATTCAACAGCATCTTTTTCCTTAAAAAATGAAGTAGTAAAGAAGCTTTTCAGTGGAACAGTGCATGTTTCTGACATTACAGAAAAAGATTTTGAACTTAATCTACGTCAAAAGGGTGTAGATATGAAAATCGGAATCGATATTACTACGCTTGCCTATAAAAAATTAGTTGACCAAATAGTTTTAATAAGTGGCGACAGTGATTTCGTTCCCGCAGCAAAATTAGCTCGACGCGAAGGAATTGATTTTGTTTTGGATTCAATGGGAAATCATATTGCAGATGATTTGCTTGAACACATTGATGGCTTACAAACCTATTATAAGAGCATAGATAATAATATTGAAAGCGAAGACGAATAACACATAACAAGAACTTCAGGGCCGAACAGACCCAAGAGGCCTGTTCGACGCTCTGCGTCGGGGCGCTTCAATTAAAGCATTTTAATAAATAACGTGTTTTTATTATCTTGGAAATTTCCTCTTATAAGCCTCATCAAGTTGCTCTTGTGTCAATGCTAATATTTCGCATATTTTTTTTCTTAGTTCCTCATCCTTTATGTCAGTTACTGTATTTGTGATGCTATCTGTAACTTTTGCACCATTTTCAAAGAGCAGAGATATTATAGAGCAATTCTTATCAAATTGTGCATCAAATTCAATATGCCATAGGGCAGCTGATAATGGAGTTGTATAAACCTCTACTGAGCCTTGCAGGGTAATTTCATAATGCCTATAATTTACATTTGCATTGTGATTTATAATAAGTTTACATAGCTCATATTTTTCTTTATAGGTATCAGGACTGTTTGGTATTATGGAACATGCCAAAATTAAAGGTGTCTCATTATTTGTTTTCATATAGTCATCCAGACTGAAACGAGGTGGTTCTGCACCATTTTTCTTACACCATTCCAAATCTTTGGTATATTTTTCTTTGGCATTAACTTGAGGAACAAAGTTAACATCGGCACCCCATTCTTCGATTAAATATAATGCAAGTTTTATAAGGCTTTTTGAAAAAAATACGGACAAAGCCGTTATTAGCGGTGTCTTTTGGTTTGAAAGAATGCTATTTACATCAAATTCTTTCTCAAGTAGCACTTTTATTATACCAAGATATTTGTTATGAATATCCTGTTCGGAATTAAAAATATCTCCAAATCTTTCAAAATCCTGGTTTGAATAATTGCCATTGCTATAGCCGTGAAGATTTCGATCATAATTTTCAATTGTTTCTGTTAGTAAGTCTTTATTGAATTCTAAATCGTAACAGTTTACTTTTCCGTGTTCAAAAAGAAAATCGAGCATTTTACCGTTATGGACAAGGGATAATGCATAAAATCGTATGTCTTCGACGGTTGAACCTGTTTCAAGGAGACTCTTTGTCTTATCGATATAGCCTTGTATTATAGCACCTTCCAGTTCAAAGTCCCAGTTGTTTTGCCATGGGACTATAGCATCATAATTTCCGAAATTATATAAGTTTGATACATCTTCAGTAGTTTTTTTTGTGCTAATTGATGTTTTTTCAATATAACTTTGTGCATTTTCCATATTTATTACTTTATGTCCGCACTGGGGGCAAAACTTGGAGCCATTTTTTAGTTTTGTTCCGCATTCGGAGCAGAATAGGGGTGATGCAATGATTTTTGTCCCGCATCCTGCACAGAAGTTGCTGGTATCGTTATTTTCACGTCCACAATTTGAACAGATTTTCATTTTTATCCTCTCTTACTCTCGGTTATAAATTATTTATTTTCATCCTCTGATAACCATCTTATTTCTATATGATTTCCGGCATAGCAAGTGGACAGCGTTAAAGGGGGTCGTGATAATTCGAAATGATTAAAATCGACTTTGTATTCGTTGTTCCCTTCTAATAATTCGATTATTCTTGGCTCTTCAAAAATTAAGAAAAAATCATCGCCTCGTTTTTCTATAGAAACCCGTGTGTTTTCGAATTTTTCAGAACCAATAATCACTACAGCAATGTGTCTGTGATTGTCATACAGAAATTTTAAATATTCTATCATTGTATTATTTTTTCATAAGATATGTTCCTTGTATGAATTTATTTGTTATACTACCTCCACAAAGCAGTGGAGGTAGTAGCTTTTATATTATTGCGTATATTTCATCTAGGCAGTCTTTTAAGGCTGGAATGTTATACCATGTGCTATCAATATCTATATCCATTCCTTTTTTCAACCACCCTATTCCACAATCTTTAGTTCCGTTGAATACGATTTTCTTTCCAGTGCAATTCATATCTCCCATCTGCCAATAAGGAATTTTCCAAGATGCCCCTGCAGATCCTTCATATAGTGCTTCGGTTGTGAAAACTAATCCAGCCTTTCCTTTTCCGAATACAGTTGTATCAATAAAGCCTATGATTTCAGATGAACTTACATCTTTTGCAATGTTTGAACGTAGATTTTGTAATACCTGTGAATATTCAGAATCGTGTAACTTTGTTGAATTGTAAGCTGTAGAACTTTTGTTTATGTCATAAATATACTTATCTACAATCTTTGTTATCTTCTCTTCTGTTGTTTCATCATCCTCATATTCGTCTTCGTCTACATATTCTTCGTAGTCGTCGGAAGAATCAGAGCCATCAGCATAGTTGGAGTCTTCGTATTCGGCATAGACATCATTGTTGATTGTTTCATCTGTAAGGGCGTAGCCACACTTGGAGCAGAATCTTGCATGGTCTTCTAGTTCTGCACCGCAGCCTGGACAGAATTTTGAAGCCTCTTCTAATTTAGTTCCGCATCCTGCGCAAAACTTACTGGTATCACCATTTTCTCGTCCGCAATTTGGGCAAATTTTCATCTTGTTTTCTCCTTTTGTATTTATTGTTTTGTACCGCAAGCGGTACAAAAATTCGCTCCTGCTGGTAAATGTTTTCCACAATTACTGCAACAAACCGTTTTCTTTAAAGAATTTTCTTTGCTGACATTAATTTGTTGCCCAGTCTGCTTTATTTGGTTTTGTATTTGTGGTATCAGATTTTCAGATTCCTTGGTTAATTTTCCGTCTTTAGAAATAATTGGCGTATCAATAACTGCTTTTATAGCACTTGCAAGTGCAAATGTTGCCGCTAGAGTTTGTTTTTGCTGTTCTGAGAAATTTCTGTAATCATTATTGGCAGTGTTTATTATTTTTCCTACTTGCATAACAAGCGGAGTAAAAAGAGCATCAAGTCTAATCAGTAAGTTGTAGAACACATTGCAACGTCTTCTTATTCCATCATATAAAATTGATGTGGATGCAAGTTCTTCCGCTATTTTGTTTGCTTCGGCAAGGTTTGAATAAGCTTTTTGTTTTTGAGTATTAGCCTTTGCACCGACAATAATGCCAATAACAGAAAGAGCCTGACATGCAACTCCTCCGGTAACAAGAATACCTGGGGTAAAGCTGGCTGCAATCGATTCAAGGGCTGCCCCTGTTACGGCCTTTGCGGCTATTTTGCCGATTAAGGAATATGCATAGTTACCAATTTCTTTTAGTTCTGCGAAAGATTTTTGATTAATGCGGAATCTTGAATATTCGTCCAAATTTGAAGTTTCTTGCAATTCTATATTCTTAATTTTTTCGACAACATTTATAAATCGCATAATGCTGTCATGAAGAATATATATTTTTTTGCTTCCTAAATTTTCCAATGCATAACTGCAATATTCGCGGTGTGTTTCCAACTCGTTTTTAGCATTATCCAGAATATTGTTTGCTTCTGCATTTGTATCCTTTGCGTCTTTTATATCGACACTTGCTTTTATACCTTTTCCAATGCCGTAAGTACTTGTTAATATTGGAACTATAAATAATAGAGGTATTGCCATAGTTTTATCTCCTATCCTAATGAAACTAAAACTGAGACTTGTTTTTCAAGAACTTTTTGATTTTCTGCGAGTTCTTTTCTTATTGAATTTGGAAGAGAAAATTTCTCCAAGGATTCTCTTTCGTTTATGATAGAAAGCATTGCTTTTGCAGTATCTTCCATCTCAAGTACGTATGATTTATGCAAGCCCATATTTTTTGCATATAAATGAACTAAACGCTGTTCGGCTTTTGAGTATGATTTGTCAGAAAAACCGAGATTTATGAGTGTCCAAAGAACGGTGCGATTATGTTCTGTATTGCCAGTTTGGGCATCTTTTGAATGTTTTTCAAATTGATGCCGGATCAGTGCTTCTCTATTCTCATCACTATAAGCATCTGAGATAATTTTCATTGTGGTGCGCCCAACTTCCTTTACGTCAGCATCATCATATCCTTCATGTTTCATAATCTCTTTAAACAGGTTGTGTTCGCGGACTGTAACTCTGCCGTCCAATGACAAAAATAGATAAATAATTATAAAGTCTTTTTTATCCAAGGTCTTCTCCTTTTTATAATCTGAATGGTTCGGAATTATTCATTACATTTGTTTCGAATTCTTGAAAACTTCTGAAGGAAACATTTCCGTTTAGTTTTTCTGTTATTGTGTTTGCACCACCAATAAAGCCATCAATGTCATTGATATTCAAAGAAACTAACATCTGGTCAAATGCTCCGTTGAATGTTGTTGAATAATCTAAAAGATAGTTATTGATGACTACATTCATTTCTGAACGATACTGTTGAATAAGCAAAATTGCTTCTTTACATTCTTTTTCAATACGAATTCTTTCTTCCTTGGCAAATTTTTCAGTTTTTAGTGTATTAACAACTTCTTTATAAAAAGCAGTACTAAGGGCGTACCCCACCATAGAACCGATAAGTCCGCCAACAACTGGTATAGGTATCGCTGCCTGTCCTATCAATGCAAACATTGCTGCGCTTACCTGTCCTGTTCCTTTTTCTCCCAGTTCCTCAAGGCAGTCCAATCCTGATATTTCTCCATTGATGTATTTTTTGAGTGTTTTTCCTGTCTCTACAGTCGTAGTTACAAGAGTTCCTGCAAGATTGCTCTTTGACAAAGCTCTTAAAGTCGTGTTTTTTGCGTTTTGCATTGCACCTTTTATTGCACTTCCTGAAAAACCTGTGACAAAGCTTATAGCCGCAGCTTTTGTTGTGTCGCCTGCAACAGCCAATGCTGCTTCTTTAGAATTCTTTTCTCCCTTTATTAGTGCAACGCAATTCTGAATAATTGAAATACCGCCTCCGATAGCTGCTCCGTAAAGAGCCTGTTGTCCACCAGCTCTTAGTGAAAGTTTGCCTATATCTTTTGCGGTAGAAAGTTCAGGATGCAGCCTTGCTTCCATTGCTTCGGCATTTGTAATTTCGCTGTTTTTTACACTGGTTCTAATTTTTTTATATTTGTCAATTTGTTTTTGAAGGTTATCAGCAAGTTCTTTGTTTCCTTTGCTTTTTGCGTGCTCAAGTTGTTTCTGAAGGTTTCCTATCGTTTGGTCTATTTCGGTAAAAATACTTACAATTTTGCCATCTACTTCTACACCTTCATAATAGTCTTTTGGAATGGTGATTTCAGCATCTGCGTCAAGATACTTTTGGAATTTCTTAGAAGCAAGTTTCGTTAAGCATTCTTTTGGATCGCCCCCCACAAATTTCATCTGATCCTGAGCAATTATATTTCCGTCCTTGTCTTTTGCTATCAGGTCAAAAAATTCATTGTAGCTACCGCTCCCTTTTATGTCTGTATTCTTTACTGTAATACCATTTTTCCTTATTATATTCTCTGCGTTCTGTCTGGCGGCATATTTATTTTCTGCAGAAAAACCAGCCTGTTGTCTTAAGTTTTGTTTTATATATTTGGGATTTACTTTAGATTTTGATATTGCTTTTAATCCTCTTTTTAGCTGTTCTCCAGTTTCATTATCAACGCCAGAATATGCAAAGAAATGTTCCTTTACGGCAGAGCCGTAACGTTGTACGGTTTCTGCAGCTGCTCCTTCAAGAGCGACATTTGTATATGTTTTTATGTTTTCAGAATCATTTAATAAAGATTCTCCGCAGTTTATACAAAATTTTGCGTCGTTTGTGTTCTTTTCGTAACCACATTTTTTGCAAACTTTCATCAGAATTGCTCCTTACCGTAATATAATTTCCATTCTAGTCTGCCACCCTTGCAAGCGAATGTCATGGTGGAAAAGTTTTTACCCATACATCTCCTGTGTGCGCTTTAGTTCGGCTTTTAGTTCTTCCACAAGTGCGGGCGGGGAGAGAAGTTTTACGGTGTGTCCCTGTCCTAGGATAAAGCGCATGAGTTCATTCTTTTGCGTGGTTTTGAATTTTAGGTATACGCTGCCGTCTGCGTTTTCTTTTATGGTCTGGTTGCTGTGCCAGGTGCGGTTTGTGGCGTAGGTTGCAATTTCACTGTCAAAGAGGAGTTCTACTTCTACCGGTGTTTTGTCGCTAAGCCATACTCCCATCTCACTGTCAAAATAGTCAGAGGTCTTGAAATCTTTTGGGATGCTGAACTTTTCTTTGGTGAGTACGGCGTTTTTCATTCTGCCAAGGGAGAAGATTCGCACGTCGCCCTTGTCGTGGCACTTTCCTATTACGTACCAGTTGCCCCTCTGACAGACCGCATGGTAGGGGTCTATTGTTCGTTCCAGAAACGATGGCTTTTGAAGCGGGCGGTATTCAAACTTGAGTGAACGGTAGGTTTTTATGGACTCAAATATGGCTTCAAACAGTTCTGGTTTTACGTTTTCTGCCCTGTCCGGTATGAATGTGATAGAAGGATTCAGAAATGATGTGTCCACCGTGATTTTGTCTGGCAGGCATGCTGCAATTTTCTTGAATACGGAACGGAGCTGGCTTTCTAAGGGAGAATTCCGGTATTGCTCAAGGAGCGGGTTCAGGACTGCAACAGCGAATGCTTCTCCTTCGGAAATGGGTATGCTTTTTATGAAGCAGCTTTTTTTCGTGCAATAGTAGCCTTTGTTGTTGCTTTTGATCGGGATATCGAGCGTGTCACGCATGTATTCAATGTCTCGCTGAATTGTTCGCGGCTTGTAGATTCCTTCCACAACCGTATTTGCAATTTCTTTTGCGGTATAGGTTTTTCCCGACTGCAGGAGTTCAAGAATCTGTTCCAACCGTAAGCCTGGTAATTTTATCTGCCGTTCCATATCAAACCGTTTTGCTGATTTTTGCCTTTTTGGTGCTAGTCAAAACCTAAAAAAGCAAAATATGTTTTTATTATACATCTGTTTCTGTTAGATTGCAACATTATTTCAATAAATATGTCGTGAGCTATCATTTAGAAAATTGGCTTATATATGAAAAATATATGCATGACTTCAGATGACATACAGAAGAGGCTTGGGGAAAACGTAAAGCGCATAAGGAAGGAGCGTAAGCTTACGCAGTTTGAGCTTGCGGAGAAGGCGGAAGTTTCTGAGGAGACCGTAAAGAACATTGAGCTTTCCCGGTGCTGGACGAGCGACAAAAATCTTGCAAAGATTACCAAGGCACTGAACGTGGACATTCACTGCCTTTTTCTTCCGGTCGGAAGTTCATTTGCAAATGACTCTGCTGATTCAGCCGCTGTAAAGAAAGCAATTGCGGAAAATATAAGGAAGTACGTGGACTCCCTTCTTCTTGAACTTACTCAGCCGCTTTGACATCCACCTTGCCTGAATACCAGTCCAGCACAGAGCGGGCAAATTTGTAGGCGTTCTTGACGGACGGGAAGGATTCAAAATACTGCTTTCGGTAGACCATCCTTCCGTCAAAGAAGGCTTTGATTTCTTCTAGGGTTTTTTCTTTTACCTTTTGCGAAGAGACCAGCTGGGTGTAGACGGAAAGCATTGCGGCAAAGTCGTTCAGCAGGGGTACCTTCATGCAGCTTGAAATTACTCCGTTGCCTATGCCAAGGTTTGCACCAAGAAGCTCAAAGCTTATGTCCATGTCGTAGCAGAAAGTCTGCAAGGGTGTAAAGTTGTACAAAAGGCATACGTTGTGGGCGGCAGCGTTTCTTAGCCTGCGCACGGAGTCGAAATACTTTGTGTACTTGCACCGCAAATGGAAGTAGTCGTAGTAGAAGGAATAAAAGTTGATGAAGTCAAAAAAGCCAATCATTTCTATGAAATTCCAGACTGCTGGGGTGTCAACGTATTTTCTTATGTTGAAGCCGTTGTAGCCCGCAAGTTTTGAGCTGTCCTCAATTGAATTTTTTACCTTGGGGTGCTTTTGGAGGAAGGCAGCAACTACGCCGTAACCGTCATCCGCATCGTTTTCCTGGCATTCGTTAACAATCTTAACCTTAAGGTAATGCTCGAGGTCTATAGTCATTTTAAGAAGCAGCTTTCTTAGGAACATATCTATAGTAGAAAGTTCAACCAGGTGACCAAAGTCAAGGCCTATGTATTTGCCGCTCTTTGTCTGTTCCTTGCAAATTCCGGCATACTGCTTTAGGCGGAAGAAATAATTGTGAGTCCTAAGGAATTCTGCGGCGGTGTCTTCGTCCATCAGATTGAACGTAAGGCCCAGGTCGTTCTTGCAGTATTCAATTATTTGCGGCACCGTAAGTTTTGGTGACTTTTCATCGTGTTCGTGTTTTGGCATGATTTTATGATACACCGCCTTTTTTTTGTTTGCAATGATTTTTTTTGGACGGCAGTTCCTTTAAAGTCATCCGTTCCTCTGCAAACATTCATTTATCGTGGAACGGCTTTTCAGGGTTCCTCGGGTCCCTTCCCGCTCCATTGCCTTTTGGCAACCCGCCTTTGGCGGGCCCTTCCAATCCGGCCTCATGCCTTTGTTCCGGAAAATACGGTAAAACCTCTTGGTTCGACTTCGTCAAGGTTGTACCTGTTTATGATTTCACTTAGCTCCAGGTTCTTTTGGAGAAGATCCGTGCTGTATTCCTTGAGTTCTTCGTTTTCTTCTTTTATTTTGCTGATTGTGCTGTAGATGATTGTTGCCAAAAGGCCTATGCCTGTGCCGATAAGGATTTTCTTTACCATAATAGTGTCCTCCTGTTTTGTCGCTTTTTTTTAGTCTAATGCAGGGGGTATGACAAATAGTGTCGTGGGGGAATAGAATTTTTTCTTTAGCATATCCTTAGGCAAAGGCATCCTAGCCGGGATTGGTGGTAAAAATTGCGTCCGTGCAATTTTTACCACGCAAGTTTTTTTCAAAAACTTGCAAATTCTTTCATTCCTAACAGTTGACGCGCCGTCCTTGGCGCTGCTTGGTTTAGAAGAAATTGCCCCGCAAAGCCCGTAATACGATTGACCCCCGAAGGGGCAGTAAGAATAGAAGTATGCTCCAGATATGAAAAATCTAGCAAGACCTTGAATAAAGTTGAATTTTCTGCTAATTTGTACAGACTATGAGTACAAGATGTTTTGCCATGTTAAAGCCCGGTGTTTTGAACCGTAGGCTTGTAGGCGAGGTTATCAGCCGCCTCGAGAAGAAAGGTCTTAAGCTGGTAGGGCTTAAGCTTATGAACATTAGCCCGGAATTGGCTTCTAAGCATTATGCCGAACACAAGGGTAAGCCCTTCTATGATCCGCTTGTTGACTACATTACAAGTGGTCCTGTTGTTGCAATGGTTTGGCAGGGAGATGACTGCATTACTTTGGTAAGGAAGATGACAGGCTCCACAAGTCCTGCAGAGGCTCATCCGGGAACAATCCGCGGAGACTTCTGCTCTCACACTACGCACAATATTATCCACGCAAGTGATTGCGAGGAAAGTGCCAATCGCGAGATAGACCTCTTCTTTGCACCGGAAGAAATCATCGACTGGGAAGACCAGGCTTCTCTCTGGTTCTAGGTTTTGCTTAAATGGGGAGGGGAAAGCCTTCCCCTGCGGCCGCACTGCGTTGCGTCCTACCCCTTCTACGGGCTCAAACGCCGCCCGTAACGCCCGTTACTGCCTATTTACAGGGACAATGAATTCCATTCCCCACATGTAGCCGTACATGTGTTCCCCGCCTATTATTAGTTCCACAGAAGTTGGGGTAAGAACGAAGGGCAGCTTGTCCAGTTCTGGTATGCCAATGGCAAATGCTTCGTCTGCCGAAGTTTCATTTTTTTCCAGTACAGGTTCAAGTGCTTCTTTGTAGGCTTTGTCCGAGATGAATTCTTTTGCGGATGCCACCATTTTTTTACTTTCTTTGTTGTAGACAAAGCTTTTTCTTGCTATGTAGGGGTGGATTCCGCCTGCATCGACTTTTTCGTAAAAGAGTACGGAGATATAGGAGCCTGTGTATGTTACGGTTCCTATGAAGATTGAATACTCTCCTTTTTCTTCTGCGTTGTCTGTGTAATTTTCTTCCGCGTACTTGCATTGTTTGCTTAGCCATTCTTTTATGCTGCTGTTTAGCTTGTCGCAGCCTTCAAATTCTGGGACTTCAACCGTCATTTCCAGCTTGGGGAATTTTTTTGTGTAGCAGCTGGACGTAAAGGCTTTTTCTGTGTTTCCCTTTTTTCCGTAGGGGAAGCTTCCTGTTTTTACTGCTTTTTCTGCGTGGGCAGCTGTGGGTGTAAGTGGTGAAAGGGTGCAGAGTGCCAGTGCGGCCAAGACAAGGCCCAGGCTGTGCGCTGCCTTGAAATGTTTTGCGTTGCAATGCTTTTGTGTGCTGGTGAGATTTTTCATACGACCTCCTTTGGCCAAGGCAATGCTTGACGGTGGCAATAAATTGGGGTATATTTAAACAGTAAAAGGAACATCGCAGTTTTGTGGCCGTCTCCTTTTAGCATTTTGTTAAAAAGCCTACTCAGAAACTGCTACGCTTGGGTAGGCTTTATTTTTTGCTCTACAAGGTTTACTTGAAGAGAGCGAGTGCTTCTATAAGCAAAGTAAGAATGGCAATTATAAGCATTGCCTTTTCGTATTTTGTCATATCTGCACGAAATCTCCCTTTCATTAAGATTAGGAGACAGCCACCCGATACTGCGATGTTCCAATGTAAATAATATACTATGATTTTTATTTGAGAGACAAGATGTTTTTAAGCAATGCCATTGCTTACCTGTTGCGCATCAAAAAGGTAAGCTCGTGCTTGTTGTAGTGCAGGTGGACAACGCGGCTGTTTGGTAAAGAGGCAAATTCTTCTGCGGCCTGCCAGTTTATTCCGCCCTGCATCTTTATTGTGCAAATCATGTTGAATTTTATGCCACTTTCAAGCCAGGTCTTTACCCATTGCAAAAGGCGTTCTGGATAGCAGATTACGTCGCTAAGAATCCAGTCCGGGTCTCCGCCAAGGGAGTCTCGTATGTCTGAAGGCTTTAGCGTAAAGGCATCGTGGGCAGAAAAAGTGACGAGCGGGTTTTTCATAAGGCTGTCTGCCAGGGGGCTTCTGTCTACGGCAAAGACTCTTGCGCCAAGAAGGGTAAGAACGTAGGTCCAGCCGCCGGGGCATGCTCCTGCTTCAAAACAGAGGCTTTCTTTTGAGGGAAGCTCATCTCCAAAAAAGTGGTTGAATAGTGTTAGTGCTTCCTGAATCTTTAGGTAAGCGCGGCTTGGTGGGTTTTCGTGGTCTTCTTCAAAGTTCAGGGTTCCAAGGGGAATGCAGCTGGAAGTTTTTGCGCTTGCAAGAATTGTGTGCTCGTCCAAAAGGGTGTAGAAACCCATGGGGCTTTGCGGAATCTTTACAGGAAAGTTTCGGGGCTTAAGCGGAAGGTAGGGGAGCTTTTCCTGTATAAGGGTTTGCCTTCGGTGGTTGGTAAAAGAGTAGGGTGCCCAAGAACGCTGTATTCCCTTTAGTGCATTTGCCGCCTCTCCGATTGAATTGAATTTTAATATGAAGGGTTCCAAAAGGGCTGTTGCGCAAAAGTAGGGTATGGAAGATGAAGTTTCTGTTACACAATCTGCGCTGTAGCTTGGCAAGTAGACAAGATCCCCGTATTCCTTTCTGGAATTAGTGTCCAGGCCTATTCGCGAGGCAAATTCATCCAGCATAAAAGCCTTGCATTCGGGAAAGGGAAGAAAAGCACTTCCGCTTAATTTTTCTATTTCCAACACAGAGTCCTATATTCAGTCAAGTGGGTTGTCTGCTTCCTTTTTTGAGGAGGCCTTTAAAAATTCAATGTAGCGCAAAAGCAGGGGAGTGCCCGGTGAGCATAAAAATGAAAAACCAATGTGGGAGCGGTTTTCGGAATTTGTTACCCAACGCGGACGGCCTGTAAGTGAAAATGGAAGAAGGAATTCCTTGCGGGGAACCTTCATCTTTATGCTGTAGTCGTTTTCCATGTCCACTTTTACGGGAACAGGAAAGTGCACCCTGCAGCCTGAGGCGCTAATGTCGTCTAGCACGCCGGGGAGAACGCAAAGCTCATGGGCATCAACACGCCCGGTGTCCGTAAAGCGCTCTTCCTTTCTGTGTTCGTTCTTCATAGCTTCAATTATGAATGAAAAATTCGGTTAGGTCAAGGTGACTTGCGGAATATTGTGGAGTTTTTGGAGAATATCTTAACTAGGGGGTATTTGGAAAGGTCAATAGGGGATGTCGGTTGTGGTTTGCTCTTTTTCCTCATTGGTGAAATTTTTCTTTACCGTGCGGATGTTTCTGATTAGTTCGGGGAGTTTTGTGTATTTTAGGCCTATTCCTACCTGGATTTTTTTGTTAAGGTAGCCGTCCAAGTCGCCGTAAGCCGTGATTGTGTTTATTAGGGGCATTTTGTAGGTTAGGGATATGTCTGCCATAAAGTTGTAGGGGAGGAGTATTTTGTAGCCTGCCTGTGCCGCTGCGGAAAAGTTTACGCCTCCGTAGCTCAGACTGTAGCTTTTGGAGTAGGAAACATAGTCTATGTAGCAGCCTAGTCCCGCGTAGAATTTTTGAAGCCGCCTTGACATGGGGTAAAAGTAGGGGAAGTAGCCTACGGTTAGCGGGAGGGCGTAGATGCCGTCGTATTTTGTGTCCATGAAGGTTGCAGAAAAAAGTGCCTTTTGCGCAAGGTGGGGGATTATCTGCTTTTCATAGCTAAGGCCAAGACCGAATCCCTTGTGGGCAACTCCGTAGAACATGGTTAAAAAGTCAAAGCCGAATGAACTTTTTAGCTCCGGCTCGCTTTCGCTTGAAATTTTAAACTGCTGTCCCAGTGTGCTCCAGAAGTTGTATGTTTGAACATGCTCAAGGTATTCTTCCCTTTCGGAAAGGCTTGCGTCTGTGGCAGGGGATTCATCTTCCGTGGTTGCGGATGCCGGCTCTTCTTTGTTGGGGGCAAGTTCTGCTTCTTTTGAATAGGCAGGTCTTGCAAAGAACAGAAAGAGGAGTAAGAGCGTTGCAAAGAAAAGTCTTGCTTTTTTCCAACCAAGCCTACCCCCGATTGGAAGGGCCCGCCGCAGGCGGGTTGCGAAGCAATGGAGCGGGTAGGGCCCCGCGGAACCCTGGAAAGCGGGTTTGCAAACAAAAGCTGGTCCGAGAAAAAAATCAAAAAGCTTATGTATCATTTTGAAGTCATTGTGTACACGCCGTCCCATTTTATGACGTCTCCGTTAAGGTCCCGCGGCAGGCCGTTTACAATATAGTTTTCGCAGCGGACAATCATCTTTTTTTCGGGCGAGATATAGTTTTTGTCCTGCACGTCGCTCGTGGGGTTGCAGCGGTATGCGTCGGAGAAGAGTTTCTTTGCTTTTGAAAAGTCCTTTATGTCCTTTGGGTCTGCACCTTCTTCCCTTCCCTTAAGATACCATTCCATTGCCTTGTTGAAAAGCTCCACGGATTCAAGCTCTTCTTTTTTAAGCTCGGATTTTAGTCCTACAATAGAATAAATCTGTACCGGTTTTTCCACATTTATTACGCGTACGCAGTCAAGCTGGCGGGCTACCAAAAGGCCTTGCGTTTGCCCGGAATTTGCTTCCTGCCAGGTGCTTTCGCTGCACATTATCCAGCTGTCGTAGGCCTTGTTTGTTCCTTCTAGGCGGGATGCCAAGTTTACGTTGTTGCCCATGACGGTGTAGTTAAGCTTTTTCTGGGTGCCCATGTTTCCTACAACCATGTCTCCGGTGTTTATTCCAACGCGGGACTTTAAAAGGAATGGCGTGTGGGTGATTGGGTGAATGGGAAGCTTGTCCTTGTGCTCTTCGTTGTAGATGGCTTCTGCCTGCTTCATGCGTATTCCTGCAATACAGGCGTTGTAGGCGTTAAGGGGGTCGTCTACTGGGGCTCCAAAGAACGATACAATTTCGTCTCCTACGTACTTGTCTATTGTTCCGTGGCAGTCCATGATTGCGTCGCTCAATACGCCAAGGTAGCCGTTGAGTATGTCTACAAGGCGGACGGCTCCGTGCTGCTCTCCTTCTTCGCGGTTTATGCATTCCGTAAAGCCGGAGAAGGTTCTTACGTCGGAGAAAAGTGCCGTCATTCTTTTGTTTGCACCGCCCAAAGAAAGAAGGGCCGGGTTCTTTACAATCTGGTTTACAACTTCCGGGGCAACGTAAGCGTCAAATCCCCTGCGCAAGGTTTTCTTTTCTTTTTCCGCAAGCGCAAAGTTCAGCACCATCTGGGCTATGTAGGTAAAAAGCGCAAGAAGAAAGGGTGCCACAACAGGAACATAGATTCTGAAGAAAATCATCAGGGCGCAGAAGATTATTGCCGGTGGGAAAAGATAGACAAGTCCAACGGCATTTTTTGCAAAGGATGAGAATTTCCTGGTGTACAGAAGCACCAATGCCGTAAAGAAAAAGACCAAGAAAATTGCGGCAAAAGGATTTACTGTGCGGATGAAGTCTTTTTGGAGTATTGTGTTTGCTACGTTTGCGTGGGTTCCAAGGTTGGGGTAACCGCTCTGGAAGGGGGTAACACCAAGGTCTGTGCTTGCAGAGGCGGAGTTTCCTATAAAGCAGAATGAATTTTCAAATTCAACGGAAAGGCTCTTGTGAAGGCTTTCGTATTCTGAGAGCACCGTGGCAAACTGATTTATTGCTTTAACGGAATCTTCACCTGCGGCAGGGGCAAGCGAAAGAATGGACTTTGAATAACTGTCCAAATCTTGGAAGAAACTGGTCTTTGCGGAAAAGTATGCCTGGTATTCTCCCGCGGAAATTCCTCCTCCAATGGGCTTGTTCTGAGTGTCAAAGCCATTGCAAAGGCTAAGCAGCCGTTTTTTTTCTTCAAGAATCTGCTTGTAGCCGTCAAGAAGGTCGGGGACGTAGGAAATCCAGCTTGCAAGTTCTGCCTGCTTTGCATCATCAGCTGAAAGGCTTATGTTTTCAACCTGGCGCAGTGATTCAATCACCTTGTGTTCAAGTTTGTCCAGGTCCAGAATCATGTAGACAGGAACGTGGCGGAAACTGTCATTGTATGTTGAATGCTGCCAGTTTATCATCAGGCGGCCGTTTTCATCCAAGGGGATGCTAATGTCTTCCCTCTTTTCTTTTCCGGGAAGAAGAGCTCCTTTTAGAAGCAGGGACTTTCTCTTGCGCTCAAAAGACTGGACGTCAAGCATGCGGACCAGCGGCGAGAATGCCAGTTGCCCAATGTATTTTCCTTCGTGGTAGTTCAAAAGCTCAATGCGCCTTCGTGTTCCGTCGGTGTCTATTATTACGTTGGTAAAGCCTTCTCCTATTGCCCTACTGCCTAGAGTGTGCAGGGCGGTGGTAAAGCCTTTTTCTGCGTTTGCAGTGCGCGTTGCCTCTTCGTTTTCCCGCCGGATAAAATCTTTTGGATCCTTGACGTTAAAGAGAAAGCGTTCCTTTGCGTAGTCCTGTTCCTCCGGGGTGCGGTCAATCTTTATGTCGTAGGCGTTTATGGTGAGTGATGTATTTCCAAAAAACTGTATGGTGCGGGCAAAATAGTCGTCAAAGTCCCTGTTTATGCCCTCGTAGATGGAATTGTACATTCCGTAGAGAATTTCATCAACGGCATCCGTAAGCTCTGAGCCTTTTTGCCTGGCGTTAAGGGCGTTTGTCCTGCCGCTTTGAATTGATGATGAGAATTCTTCTATATTATATGCAATTTTTTGCTCGCCATTTCCAAAGGTTTCTTCCGTAAGCGAAACTATGTCTCCCGAAGCCCCCTTGCTTGCCGGAGATACGTACTCAATATCGAATACGGCGTTGTATGCCCCCAGTTCCTTCATCCTGATAAGAACGTTGCCAAGCAGGTCTCTGGTCCAGGGCCATGTACCTTCGCGGTTTAGGGATACGTCTTCAATGTCTACCAGAAGAATGTTTTCATCCTGACGAACTTTGGGGGAGTGGCGGATAAGAATGTCGTAGATTCGGTAGTCAAATTTCGTAAAGAGTTTAAGAGCCGAAAGGACCATTATAAGGGCCGTTATGACAATCAGCATCAAAATGTCTGTGTTGCGCGAAAAAAAAATCTTTTTTACTTTGTTTGCCATGACAAAAAGTATAACATAGATTATAATAAAGTGAAAAGTTTTTTTATGACATTGGAGACAGAAGTTTATATGAAAAAGAATTTTGTCGTATTTGCTCTTTTCTTTGCCTTTGCATCAATTGTGGCTCATGCCCAGTCAGCTAATAGTGTAACTAATATGATTAATACAGAGAAAGTAAGCTGGGGGCAGGTGTCTTATTTTTCTGCAGTGGCACAGGGACTTGTTTCTGAAAATGCTTCCAATTCCGAAGCTTTTGCTGCCATTCAAAAGGCTGGGCTTGCGGATTCGGGAAAAAACGCTCTTTCTGTGATTAGCCTTGAAGAGCTTGCCCATGTTTTGGCGCAAACGTGGAAGGTGGACAACAGCCTTATGTACAAGATCCATCCTTCTCCCCGCTATGCTTTTACGATGCTGCGGGCCAACGGTATAATTCCGCGCAATGCCGATCCGTCTTCGGTTCCCAATGGGCATGATGTCCTTAACATGATAAATGCGGTAATGGAATTGTCCGCTAATGGCAGGGGAGGCAACAGATGAAAAAGACCTTAGCCCTTTTATTGGCGGCTTCTATGTTTGCCAGTGCCTTTGCCGCTGAATTTGGAGGCACTTTGGGTGAATCCGTTGAGATTTATACAAATGACTTTGATCCTGTTGCAATGGAGGAAAAGACAAAACTCACTCTGTTCTTCCGCACCCCTCTTGGTCCTTCTTCCTATTTTGTGGCAGAGGGTAAAGTTGCTCCCACTTATGACGTGAACGACATTTCGGAATTTGGTGACGGTGACTTTTTGTGCCCTATAGACCTTACGCTTTTTAAATATGCTTATTCAATGAAGACTGGTGCTTCTTCTTCCTTGAATATTGCGGCGGGAAGGTTTGGTATTGTTGATGCTTCTGGCTATATACTGAATCTGCCTGCGGACGCTTTGTCCGTGTCTTACAACAGCCAAAATATTGTTGCCGGCGGTTATGTAGGCTATACCGGCTTGCAGAACGGAATAAACACTGTCCTTCTTAACGGTGACCTTGACGATGTTGACAATGACTACTACTTTTGTTCAAGCCCCTTCCTTCTTGGCCAGGCATCCGTTACTTTCCCTTATCTTTTCTTGAACCAGTCTTTGGGAGTCGAAGGTCTTTGTGCAATAGGTACTAAAGGACCCAATGGCGACAATACAGACTATAACCGCTTTTACGGAACCCTTTCCTTGGCTGGTGTCCTTGGCGCAAGAAAGTTCTATAACCTTTCTACAACCTTTGGGGCTGAGGTAATAGACGGAGACTTTGACAAGGTTTCAAACCTTACCCAGCTTTCCTTTACCTGCTATATTCCAGAATTTTACGATTGCCAGCTAACTTTTAGCGGAGTGTATGCCTCTGGCGAGCAAGGTCCATTTGCCGCTTTCAAGGGGATTTCCAGCATAGAGTCTTCTTTTGCAATGTATGCTCCTGACTACTCTGGCCTAATCAAGGCGGGGGCTTGTGCTACTGTAAAACCAATGGTTAACATGCTTGCATCTTTGGGGGCCGACGTAATAATCTCTTGTCCTGATGACAGTTTTGAGTATGCGGGAGTTCAGGTATACGGCGGATTGATATATCAGATTTATACGGATTTGGAATTGGGGCTTTCACTGCACCAATACATTGGCGATGATGACAAAGACAATGAAACTTCTTTGACACTCGGCGCAACCTTGGCGTTCTAATACAGGGGGATTTTTATGAAAAATACTTTTAGGATTTTATTGGCGTTTGCCCTTGCTTTTATTGCCCTTCATTCTGCCGCAGCCCTTGAGGCAAAGGTTCTTTCTACATCCGGCAAGGTGGAAATTCAAAAGGGAAGTGCTTGGGTTCCCCTTAACACGGGAGATGTCGTATATGCCGGTGATGTAATTTCTACCGGCTTCAAATCTTCTGCTGAACTTAGCATTCAGGGCTCAAAGGTTCAGCTGGGGCCTCTTACACGCATCACTATAGAAAAGCTTGTGTCCACTTCTTCAAAGAATGAAACTTCTATCTATCTTGACAGCGGAAAAATAGATGCCACTGTTAACAAGGCGGACGGAAAGCGTACCGGCTTTAAGGTAAGCACGCCTGTTGCAACGGCTTCCGTTCGCGGAACATCCTTTTCCATGAACGCGGCAGGCTTTCTTTTTACGTCAAAGGGTCTGGTTGCAAAAATGCCTTCTATGTCTAAAGTTCCACAGGTTTCGGACACCCCTTCTGATTTTACACCGGCAGACGGTGAAACTAATGCCTTTACTTCCGTAAAAGATGTTAGCGGCGGCATGGGAATTCCTGTTTATGAAGGAGAGTACAGCTCTACGGATCCGAATACAGGGCTCCCTGTTTATCCGCAAAAAGAGCTTGCAAAAAGAATTATTGACATACGCTCTGGAACTCTCTCTCAGACGGTCTTGGAAAAATTGGCTCCTCCTATAGTCTGTGCCCTTTCTAATGGACCTGATTTCCCTGACCCGGCTTCATCGGCCCCTGCTTTGTTGGTTCCTACTTTACCAGCTGCTTCACCAGCCCCTGCTTCACCATCTGGTGATATGCCTGCAGAAGATGCTTTTGGCTCTCTTGTAGTTACTGTTACATTCTAATTTAAAATCTGTCTTCCTAAAAAAATACCGGCTCCCGGCAAAGAAGGCAATGCACCTTCCTGCCAAGAACCGGCTCCTAACTTTTTTTATATTTTTAACTGCTCAGTTTAATTAGCCTACGGTTGCAAGAACGTAAACGTCTTTTGCACCGTCAGCTGCTTTTACGAGTGTTCCACCAACGCTGCCTGTAGAAAGGGCTGCCTTGAGTGATGCCTCGTCTGTTGCAAAGTCCTTGTTGGTAAGAACAAGTTCCACCTTGCCGTCGTTCTTTTTGTTTTCAACGTGGATGTGGAATGTTGTACCGCGGAATTTGCGTGTAAAGTCTGCCTTCTTAACATGCTTTGGCAGGCGTGGCTCAATGCGGAGTCCGTCGTATTCTGGCATAAGACCGCAGATGAACTGGCTGAGCGCAACAAAGTTCCATGCTGCTGTTCCTGTAAGCCAAGAGTTCTTTGCCTCTCCAAAGCGTCCGGCTGTCTTACCTGCAATCATCTGTGCGTATACGTAAGGTTCAGTCCTGTGGATTTCGGAAATGTCTTCAAGATAGGCAGGTGCAATCTTCTGGTAGTGCTCCCATGCGTCTTCTGGGCGGCCAGTCTTGATTTCGCCGATGATAACCCAAGGGTTGTTGTGGCAGAAAATACCACCGTTTTCCTTGTATCCAGGCGGGTAAGATGAAACTTCACCAAGCTCAACGTGGTAAGAGCTGTATGGCGGGTCTACGATACAGATACCGTACTTTGAATCCAGGTACTTCTTTACGCTGTCCAAAGCCTTTGCAGGGTAGCCCTTGTCTGCACCACACTGTGCCATTGTACCAAAGCCCTGTGATTCAATAAAGATTTTACCGTCACCGCATTCGTGGCTACCAATCTTCTGGCCAAAGTCATCGTATGCGCGTACGTACCATTCTCCGTCCCAACCGGCTGTGCAGATTGCTTCTTCCATCTTCTTGCAAAGCTCTTCTGCCCTCTTTGCCTCTGCTTCGTCTCCCATGATGCGGCACATTGCTGCGTAGTCAGGCGTTACGTAGACGAACATCTGTGCAATCATTACGGATTCAGCGTTCTTGCCTTCCTTGTTGGTACAGGTCTGGAAAGAGTCGTTGGGATCCTTGCTAAAGCAGTTAAGGTTAAGGCAGTCGTTCCAGTCGGCGCGTCCGATAAGCGGAAGCCCGTGCGGTCCCATGTGGTTGGGGATGTAGTTGTATGAGCGGCGCAAGTGCTCGAACATTGTAGCCTTGTTTGTCTCTGAATTGTCAAAGGGAACGTCAACCTTAAGGAAGTCCTTGTCCCCAGTTTCGCGGATGTAGTTGCCAACGCCAAGTACCAGCCAGAGCGGATCGTCGTTAAAGTTGCTTCCGATGTCTGCGTTACCCCTCTTTGTAAGCGGCTGGAACTGGTGGTAAGCAGAACCGTCTTCAAACTGTGTGGCTGCAACGTCGTAAAGGCGTTCACGGATTCTCTTTGCAGGAAGCTGGTGTGCTGCACCAAGCATGTCCTGAGATGTATCGCGGAAGCCAAGGCCACGGCCAATTCCGCTTTCAAAGTAAGATGCTGAGCGGGCAAAGTTGTATGTAACAACACACTGGTACTGGTTCCAGACGGCCATGCGGTCAAGCTTTTCATCTCCTGTGCTGATTGCAAAGTGGGAAAGTGTCTCGTCCCAGAATTCGCGAAGGGCCTTGTATGCTGCCTCTACCTTTTCCTTGGAGTCAAACCTTTCCTGGAGTGCGTATGCCTTTTCCTTGTTTACAATGCCAGAGTACTTGTTGGTAGCCTTAAATGGCTGCTTTACCTCAGACTCAGGAATGAATTTCTTGTCTTCCTCGTTTTCAATGTAGCCAAGGACAAAAACGTAAGTCTTGCTTTCGCCAGGCTTAAGGCTGCATTCAAGGCGGTGGCTTGCGATTGGTGACCAACCGTCTGCCACAGAGTTGCCGCTCTTTCCTGCAACGATTGTGTCCGGGGTGTCAAGACCGTTGTAAAGGCCAAGGAAGGTCTCGCGGTCTGTGTCAAAGCCCTTGATTGGAGAGTTTACACTGTAGAAAGTAAAGTGGTTGCGTCTTTCGCGGTATTCAGTCTTGTGGTAGATTACGCTGCCTTCAACTTCAACTTCGCCTGTGGAAAGGTTTCTCTGGAAGTTTTCACCGTCAGTCTGTCCGTTGTAGAGACACCATTCAATAAAAGAAACCAAAGAAATGTTCTTGTCCTTCTTGCCCTCGTTTGTAAGGGTTACCATCTGAACTTCGCAGTTTTCTCCGTTTGGAACCATAAAGAGAACGTCTGCTGCAAGGGAGTTCTTTGCGGAACAAATTCTTGTGTAGCCAAAGCCGTGGTGGCATTCGTACTTGTCAAGCTTGGTCTTCATCGGTTTAAAACCGGGATTCCACGTTGTATCTCCATCTGTAATATAGAAATAGCGTCCGTTAGTGTCCAGCGGAATGTCGTTGTAGCGGTAACGGGTCAAGCGGCGAAGGCGGGCATCTGTGTAGAACATGTAGCCGCCTGCTGTGTTGGAAATAAGTGAAAAGAATTTTTCGTTTCCAAGATAGTTAATCCACGGGTAGGGTGTAAGTGGATTTGTAATCACGTACTCCCTGTTTTTGTCATCAAAGTAACCAAACTTCATAATAACTCCTAATGTTGGCGCATTTATCCTAGGATAAATATATCACGAAAAAAGCCGTCTGTAAATAGTGAAAAAATTAAAGTTTTTGTAATAAAAATTATGGGATTTTTTTACGGACGAACTTTTTTTTGCTCTACCATCCGTTTGTTTGCTCGAATCGACCGAAAGCTGCTTTCGTCACCGCCCTTCCGGGGTTCCCTAACGGTCATTGCCGGTAGAAGAGCCGCCCCTTCGACAGGCTCAGGGAGCGTCTCTCCCATCGTCAACGCTTCGCGCCCCTCCACGGCGGCGTAGGCTGGTTGGGAATATTGTGGCAGGTAGATAAAAAGCAATGGAAATCAATTTTGGGTGCAGCGGAAGGCAAATACGGCTGGAAAACCGCATTGGAGCGGAACGAGCCGTAGCGAGTTTAATTACCTATTCCGCGACACCGCGGGTTTTCAGACGGATTTGCCTGGGAGCGGAACCCAAAATTGATTTCCATATGAGTGTATGTTGGAGACCGTAAAAAAACAAACGTTTTATAGTAAATTATTTTACCTTCCCGCAAAACATTTCCCTTTCAAAAAAATGTAAAAAAAAAATCGACATAAAATCGTAAGATTCCTTATTCAAAAATTCACAGGCTGGGGTATGATTATATATGGAGGATGTTTAATGAAGAAATTAATTAAATTAGTTTGTGCTGTGGCTCTGCTTGGAGCAATGTTCGTTTCTTGTTCTAAGAAGCAGGCTGCCGGAGCTTCTAGCTCCAATGCTTCTGATTCAAAGAAGATAAAGATTGGTGTTTCCATTTGGAGTTCAACAGATACTTTGGGAAGCCAGTGCAAGAGGATTATCGACGAGGCTGCAAAAGCCCTGGATGTCCAGGTAATGTATGTTGACCAGGGACACATCTCAGAAAACGTAACAAGCTCTGCGGAAACTTTGAGCGCTGCCGGTTGTGACGGTATCATCATCTGCAATTCAGCTTCTGCAGAAATGACATCCGTAATCAACACATGCAACCAGAACAAGGTTTACTGTGCCCAGTTCTTCCGCATCATCAGCAAGGATGCAAACCCCAACGAGTATGCCCTTGCAGCAAAATCACCTTATTTCGTAGGTGCAGTTCACGAAAATGAAGTAGAAAACGGCAAAAAGCTCGTTACAATTCTTGCAGAAAAAGGAAACAAAAAGATTGCCCTCGAAGGTTGGGAAGCTGGAGACGCAACATTCCTTTTGCGCTGGGAAGGATACAAGAAAGGCGTAGAAGACTGGAACGCATCCCACTCAGACAAGATTGAGCTTCTTGAACCCCAGTACGGCGGAACAACATCAGACACAGGCCGTTCAACAGCAGAAGCTATCATCAATGCAAACCCGGACATCGATGCCCTTATCGTAGCCGGTGGTGGTGGAGACACACTCGTTGGCGCACTTGCTGCAATCGAATCAATGGGCAAGAAGGGAAAGATTGCCGTTGTTTCAACAGACTTCCTTGCTGACCTTGACGAACAACTCAAGAGCGGCGGCATGGCTGCTGAATCTGGCGGACACTACTGCGACCCGCTCATCGCATTCATGCTTGTTTACAATGCAATCAAAGGAAACTACGCTGTTTCAACAGACGGCTTCTATGACGTAAACTTCCCATACCTGTATGTTGCTTCTCCAGAAGACTATGCTGCATACGCAAAGTATTTCGTAGACGCACTTCCTTACAACGCAGAGGAGCTTAAGGCAATGGCTGCACTTTCAGAAAAAGATCTTGAAGTTGCAACCGCAAAGCTTTCTATTGAAGACGTAAAGAGCCGCAGATAGGCGTTTATCTTAATCATGATGGGGGCAGAAAATTGTAAGGCTGCCCCCTTTTTTTTTAGGGTGTCAGAAATGAGTGATATTGGAAATAGGGTACTAGCTAACGAAAAGTTTACTATGTTCAAGAAGAGCCGTTATTTTGGCGTTACGGCCCTTGTGGTTCTGGCTGTTTTGTGCTGGGGAATATTCAAGTTGCTTTCCCCGCAAAACTTTGGAACGCCAAAGCTTATGTCTGACTACCTTCAGACAAGCATTCAGTATGCAGTCGGCGGATGCGGCTTTTATTTTATTGTCGTAATGGGGCTCTTTGACTTTTCAATCGGAGCCAACATCGTCCTTTCTTCTATGGTAGGCGTTTTGCTTTCAAGGCACTTGGGCTACATAGGTCTTATAGGCGGAACCCTGCTTACAGGTGCTTTGATTGGTGCCTTTAACGGCGTTTTCTATTCCAAGCTAAAGATTCCGTCCATGATTGTAACTGTCGGACTTATGCTCATTCTGGAAAGCGTTGCAAACTATGTTGTAAAGCTTGACACTTCCGGTTTTCCCGGAAAGCTTACCAACTCTTCCATACTTGCCTTTAACCATGCCCCATGGAACTATATAGTTGCATTTGCAGCATTCTTCCTTATGGTTTTTATCCTGCGCTTTACAAGAATCGGAACCTACTGCAATGCAATAGGCAGCAACGAGCTTGTTGCAAAAAACATGGGAATCAGCGTGGAAAAATATAAATTCATAGGCTTTGTGCTCCTGCATTTCTTTGTGGGAATAATGGCCCTGCTTACCGTAAGCTACGGAAAGGGAATGCTTGCCGTAACCGGTATGACCAGCATGGACAGAAACTTTAAGCCCCTCATGGGAACCTTCTTTGGCGTGGCATTTAAAAAATACGGCTGCCCAGTCACAGCAATCGTAATCGGTGAATTTATTATCACAATGATATTCAATGGACTTGTTGCCCTTGACGTACCCACCACAATCAACGACTTTGTTACTGGTGCGGTTCTCCTTGCCATCGTTACGCTTACCAACCGCGGTAAGAAAGGTAGCGTAGTAAAATAATTTAAGGAGAAGAAGATGAATCAGGTACTTTTAAAAGCGGAAAAAATAAATAAATACTTTGGCGTGACCCATGCCGTAAAGGATTTGTCCCTTGAACTCTATCCCGGAGAAATCCACGGCCTTATCGGAGAAAATGGTTCTGGAAAGTCAACGTTCAGCTCCATGCTCTGCGGCATCCACACCATCTCAAGCGGAACATTCACCCTGCTGGGAAAGGAAATAAAACCAAAAAGCCAGGTTGAGGCAAACAGGGAAGGGGTTGCAATCATCGTTCAGGAAATGGGAACCCTTCCGGGGCTTACTGTTGCGGAAAACATCTTCCTTGGCGAAGAAGACAAGTTCATGCATGGAATCGTAAAGAATTCCAGGGCCATGAACAGGGAAGCCCAGCGTCTTTTGGATTCCTATGGCTTTGGCAGGATAAAGGCTTCCAAGATGATAGACATGTATTCCTTTGAAGAAAGGAAGCTTGTTGAAATTGTAAAGGCCACATACTTTAACCCAAAAATCCTTGTGGTAGACGAAACCACCACCGCCTTAAGCCACGACGGCCGCCAGGAACTTTTCAAGGTGATGAATAAAACCCGCGAAAACGGTTCCACGGTAATTTTTATCTCCCACGACTTGGACGAAGTTATTGAGCACACAGACAGAATTTCTGTTCTCCGCGACGGCGTTCTTGTTAAGACTTTCCAAACCAAGGACGTTACAACGGATGACCTTAAGCGCGAAATGGTTGGCCGCGAACTTGACAACAAGTATTACAGAACCGACTACGGCGAAAAGGTTTCAGACGAGGTTGTGCTTTCGCTAAAGAACGTGTCTGTTCCCGGAGAGATAGAAAACATAAACCTTGAGCTGCACAAGGGCGAGATTCTTGGTATTGGCGGACTTTCTGAATGTGGCATGCATGAAATTGGCAAGGCAATATTCGGTGCTTCATATAACAGAAGCGGAAAGGTAACTCTGAGCGACGGCTACGAAATAAAGAATATCCCTGGTGCAATAAAGCACAGCGTTGCATACGCTTCAAAGGACCGCGACAACGAATCAATTGTTATTGCTGACTCCATTGGTGAAAACATCATTCTTCCTTCTTTGGATGATTTGTCCAAGCACGGAATCCTTAGCCTTAAAAAGCTGGATAAATTTGCCCAGGATTTTGCTGTCCAGATGAGCACAAAAATGGTTGGAATCAAGCAGTACGTCTCTGAGCTTTCCGGTGGAAACAAGCAGAAGGTTGTACTTGCCCGCTGGATAGGAAAGGGGTCAAACATTCTGATTTTGGACAGCCCCACCCGCGGTATAGACGTAAGGGTAAAGGCAGACATCTACGGACTTATGACGGAGCTTAAGAAGCAGGGCAAGTCAATCATCATGATTTCCGAAGAGCTTCCTGAGCTTTTGGGTATGAGCGACCGCATCTTCATCATGAAGGACGGCAAGTTCAACGGAGAGTTTATGCGCAACCGGGAACTTGGCGAAAAAGACCTCATTGCAAAGATGATATAGTATAGGAGAATTGTATGACTACTCAAGTTGCAGTAAAAAATATAACGGAAGAACAAATGGCCAAAAGGGCCAAGCTAAAGGGGATTGTTTCCAACTTTGGCCCCCTCTTTGGCTTTGTAGGCATAGTGCTGCTCTTTTCTGTCTTGACCGGCGGAAAAATTGTCCAGCCAAAGAACCTTAGCCTTATGCTAAGCCAGGTCTTTGTACTGATGACCTGCTGCTGCGGCGTATTTCTTATAATGACCGTTGGTGGCCTTGACTTTTCGCAGGGGTCTGTCCTGGGACTTTCTTCAATAATATTCTGCTGGGTTTCCATGTACAGCATACCCCTTGCCATAATTGCCTCCGTTGCATCTGGTGCGGTGATGGGTGCCTTTAACGGCTTTTTCCACGTGCGCTTTAAGATTGCGTCTTTTATAGTAACCATGTGTTCCCAGTATTTCTTTAGGGGTCTTTGCAAGTACATTACTACGGCAGGTCCTGTTCCCGCAAGCTACAATGTGCTTGCCCTTGACCAGACTTGGTTCAAGTTTGTGCTGATGGGAATTGTCCTTGTGGTTGTCTTCTTCCTCTGGCACTACACCCGTCTTGGCGTAGACCTTAGGGCAATTGGTGCCGGTGAAACTGCCGCCCGCTTTTCCGGCTGCAAACCAGACCTTACAAAATTCATGGTCTATGTTTCTGCGGGTGCCATTACGGGATTTGCTTCCTTTATAAACGTAGTCCATGTTGGTGCAATTACAGGAACCGCAGGCCGCCAGCTTGAAACTCAGATTCTTATAGCCCTGGTTTTGGGCGGAATGCCAATTTCTGGTGGTGCAAGGGCACGCTTTTCCAATATCATCTTGGGAACGCTTACCTATTGTGTTCTTGAAAAATCGCTTCCGATGGTATTCCCTGTTGCCGCAACCCAGCAGCTTGTAAAGGGAATAATCTTCTTGATTGTCGTAGCCTTGACCATAGACCACGAATCGCTAAAAGTGATTAAATAATTCTTTGGGCAGTACCGATAGCCTCCTAATGTTGGTACTGCCCCTTTTTTACTTGTGATACATATAAAATGAATGCATGTCGGCTTTTAGGCGTTTTAGGCTGTAATCTGTAAAAATACTGGCCACTGTCTTTTTACCCTTGATGTATAATTCGTATTCATCGTTTTTAACGGATATTTTTTCATCGTCGTCAAGGTGAATAAAGTTTTTGCTTGCAGTTGCATTAAAAGCCCTTATTGATGTAACCGGCAGGCCGCTTCCGTAAGTTACCGCCAAGACATAGTAGCTGTTCGTGTTCCTTTTTTGCAAAAGGTAATAGCTTGTAATAATAAAATCTGGGGCGGAATTGTTTTTTGCCGTGGGCAAAGGGTTTAGAAAGGCATCGTATATTCCAAAAACGGCTTCTATTGTGCCAGAAGGGTCGCTTGAAAGTTCATACATTTCTGGACTTCCGCTTTGGCAAATGGTTTTTCCGTTTGTTAAAAAAGAGACGTATTTGTCGTCGTAATAAACATTAAGTTTGTATGCTTTGCAAGGGGAGGGGAAGTCTTTTGCTTCCAGTTTTTGGGAAACTTCAAGCTTTTCCAAGAGGGCATTTCTTTGTTCTTTGTTTAGGACAAGGGAGATTTCTTTTTGCTCATCCACTATTGTAATTACGCTTTCTGCATTTCTTATCCTGTTTAATTCAAGATAATCTGTTGGAGTCTTTCTTTCCTTTGCGCAGGCACAAAAAATTATGGCAAAGAGAAAAGAAAAAAGGCAGAGTACTCTTTTCATAGTTTTGTTTTCAATTCCTGGTGGCCTTGCTAGCGAAGTTCCTGTTCCCTGTGGGCGTTAAGAATCGTATAGTAAGTGTCAACAACGCGCTTCATATCGTTGATGTTCTTTACAACCATGTGGTGGTCGTAAATTTCAACTTTGCCGCGTGAACTCATCTTGTTCATTTCGTCGCGGGCATCGTCCAGTGAAATGCCGGCCCAGTGGGCAATGTCGTTAACCGTAAGGCTGAATTTGCGCTTTGAAGTGTCCATGTCTGCTTCGGAAAGCGGGGTCATTTCGTCGAACATAAGGAAAATGTCGCTGATGCGCGCCTGAATGTCCTTTATTACAAGAATCTTTGTGCGGCGCTTCTGGTCGTAGATACGTTTGCAGAAAAGGCGCAGGAGGATCATTGCAATCTGGGGGTTGCCGGTAACAAGTACGCGGAAGTTTTCCTTGTTGAACTCAAGGCAGCGGACGTCTCCCTTTGCAATACAGGTTGCACTTCGCGGTGAATCGTCAAGAATTGCCATTTCGCCAAAGAATTCACCAGGATTTACAATGTCTATGTGCTTTAGAGCCCCGCTTATGAGTTTTTCCAGCTGAACCTGCCCTGACTGGACAAGGTAGAAGCTTTCGCCTGGCTCGTATTCGCAGATAATAACGTCACCGTCAGCATAGCTCTTGGAAAAGCGCTCGAACATGGGAAGGTCAAACTGCTTAAGGGCATTGTTCTTCTTGTGCTTAAAAGAAGCCTCGTTCCTGTCGCCAGCATCGTGGGATGGCTTTACGCGCCCCTTTTGCCTCTTTGAAAGATCCATTATTTTGTCTATCGTTGCTTTGTTTGCGTCGTAGGGGTAGCGTGCAAGAACCTTTTCGCATACCTGCTCGCATGAATTGTAGAGCTCTTCATCCAGGAATGCCTGTGCAACCTGAATCATTCCCTTGTCGGAAGGAATAAGCAGGTCGTTGTTGTTAAGAAGAAGCTCCGTGCGGTAGTGCAAATCGCGCAAGTTGCGGCTGAATACGCGCAGCATTTTGAGCATTACGGCTTGGTTGGGGCTGAAAATCTTCTCAAATTCGGCTGGTGTCATCTGAACGACAACGGAATCTGCCATTACCGTGGCTGTTTCCTGCCTGGGAACACGCGCAAGCGAACTTTTTACGCCAAAGAATTCTCCTATTGCAAGCTTTTCATTAAGAACCTTGCCTGTCTCAAAATCTGTTGAAACCAGTATTACGTAGCCGGATTGCAGGATGAATATGCGGTCATCCTTGTCTCCTTCAACAAAAATCATTGAGTTCTTTGGATAGTTAATAATTTTTGGCATTCAATCACTCCGCTCTTGGGCAGCACAGCTACCCCAATCTTAAGCTAAATTATAACATACAATTCCGAAAAAAGCACATAAAAGCTCATTTTTTATGAAATATTTTTCTGGTAACACTGGAGGCTATTATTCCAAATTTCTTATGTAATGGAGAGTATTTAAGGAAAATACAGTAAAAAAGGAACTAAATGTGAACGAATCAGGTTGAAAAACAATGCAAGAAATCAGGTTTGGGCGTAGCGGAAGGCAAAGCCGGCTGAAAAATCGCATTGGAGCGGAACGACCGAAGGGAGTTTAATTTCCTATTCCGCGACACCGCGGTTTTTCAGACGGGTTTGCCTGGGAGCGGAACCCAAACCTGATTTCTGTGGGGTAAGTGCCACCCTTGAAAATCCCTCACCACAAATGATACTATATCCTCGAAATGATAGACTTACACACACATTCCACGGCATCCGACGGTACTTTTTCACCGGCAGAACTGGTGCGCTATGCAAAAGAAAAAGGCCTCTCTGCCCTTGCGCTAACCGACCACGATACCACGGAAGGCCTAAAAGAAGCCCAGACAGAAGCAAAAAGCGCAGGAATTGAATTTGTTCCAGGAATAGAGCTTACGGTACAGTGGCCAACCGGAGAATTCCACCTGCTTGGACTTGGACTTCGCACAAAATCCACTGAACTTGACTCCGCAATCAACTTCCTAAAGGGTGAACGCAACAGGCGCAACATGAAAATGGCGGAAAAACTAAGGGAAAATGGCGTTGACATCACCTACGAGGAAATCTGCGAGCGTTTTAAGTCTCAAAAAAACATAGGAAGACCCCACTTTGCAACATACATGGCAGAAAAAGGCATAGTAAAGCAGCGTCAGGTTGCCTTTGACAAGTACTTTGCAAAAGGAAGACCCTGCTATGTGGACAGGGAAGGGTTGGATCTGGAGACTGCTGTAGAGGCAATAAAGACCAGCGGCGGCATTCCGGTGCAGGCTCACCCCCTTTCCATGTACGTTTCCTGGGGAAAAATGGATTCCACAATGGAAATGATACGCGACAAGGGGGTAATGGGGCTTGAAGCTTGGCATCCAGGAGTACGCATTTCCGAAGCGGAGCGGCTTGAAGAACTTGGAAAGACTTTGGGCATGGTTGTTACCGCAGGAAGCGACTTTCACGGCGAAAAACTCCGTGCAGACAGGCACATTGGCTTTACCGCAGGAAAGTTCAAGATACAAGACAGATTTTGGCTTGAAAACCTAAAGCCCGCCCTGCAAAAGATTCACGGCAGCGACTCCATGGAATACAGCACTTAGCGGAAATTCAGTTGAAAAAAGAAATATTGTTCGGCTTGCTATGTGTCTCCGCAATGCTTACCGTAAAATTCTGTTCAATCTGCAACTTCTTGGCCACTTGCGAGGCTAAATGGTCCGTATCCTTTGTAAACAAGACCAATCTTGAAGCTCCAGAGGTTAAGGTTAGGATAGACGGATACTACGTTACAATAAAATATGGGCAAGACGCTTTTTGGGGGCCTTACGGCGATGTGGAAAAAGTAAAAACACCCCGGGGAACCCACGCTGTAGTAACGAATTTGAACACTATCCAGACATGCCTTGACATAACCCTTTACCCCGGAGACGAGCCTCCCCTCCCAGAAACTATGGTCGTAAGCGCAGAAAGGGCATTTTTATTAAAGCGCGATGCCGGCTGTGACTTTAAACAGGATCTTTTGGGAGTTTTGCCCCAGGGAACAAAAGTCCGTCCTCTTAAGCGGGGTGCACCTGTAACAGAGCTCCTTAGTTTTTATGAAGGGCAAACAGATTTTCCCCCTTGGGTAACGCTAACAGAAGACCCTTTGGGTAGCTATGTTTCTGCCCCTTTTATAAAAGTGGAAATTCCAAAAGAAGTGCGTAAAAAGTGGGGGCTTCCCAAAAGGGCATGGATAATCGGCAACCAGCTTTCCGAAGAAAAATAAAAAAGGCACCCCTGAAAACCAGAAGTGCCTTGTCAGTAGCAATGCCTTAATTAGTTGGCATTAAAAAGCCAACTATTTTCCGTTCTTGATTGTCATGATACCGCCAATGATAAGGCAGTTCTTGGCAAGTACGAGCAGCCAGTGAAGGGCCTTGATGCCGCTGAGTTCACCGACAATACCGATAAGAGTAACGACCGTTACCACAATCCAGACAATGAGTGTTACAATTTTAACAACGTCATCAACCTTGCCAAAGTCAAAGCCAAGAGCCTTGATAAAGAACATAACCGCGCATACAATCAGCAGAGCCGCGATAATGTAGTCTATAACGCGTGCGCCACCCTTGAAGAAGCTGGTTACACCCTGAATTTCATCGCTGGAAATTGACTTTCCAACTCCGAAGAGGCAGAGGCCTGTGATGAAGAGGTAGATTGCCAATGCAATCTGGATAATGAAGACACCGATAGTTCTTCTCTGTGTTGCCATAAAAAACTCCATTTCCGTTACAACGGATTTTAGTTTGTATGCGCCTTTATACAAAAGCGCCCGGCAGCGGATAGCCGCCAGTCTGCAAAAAAATCTCTGATTTTCTTACAAACTACTTAAATTATAGCACAAGTGTTTTGTTTTTCAAGAAATTTTTTTCTTCCTATATATGGACGGTACTTTCTGATGCTCTGCCACCTGTTTTTTATCTAAAATCGGCCAACATGCCAACTCATCACCGCCCTTCCACCCTTCGCTAACGCTCATTGCCACTTCGTGGCAACTCCGGGGTTCCACGGCGGCGTACAATCTCCCAGGGAGAATCCCTACCTGACTTGATATTCCTTGGCAAGAAACAAAGAAAACTTGGGGTTCTTAGGGGCTAGCCCCTAAGCCGTGCCCGAGATGAGGCGATAGCAAGTGCGTATCGTCGAAGGTGGTTTGGAGGGGAGGAAACGTAGGTGCTGCGCACCTGCACGGGCACAGTTCGGACTCTGAGAGGTTTCCTCCCCTCCAAGTTAGGGGTCCAAGGGCCTCCCTTGAAAAACAAAATAAATTTATTTTGATATTTTAGAAATATGTAGTATAATATATTCATGGGCGGCAGTTGACCGCCAAAGAGAGAATAATTGATTTAGGAGTATTATTGAATGACAAAATCTATATCTGCACAGGGATTTTCTTTGGAAAAGGACCAGTCGGACCTTATTAACCAGAAACTTAAGCGCATCGACTATGCGGACAGCCTTATAATCGACCTTATCTTGCGCGTTAAGGAGGACAAAAAATACTACTTTGATACCACGGTAAATTTCCGTTGGGGCGCAAATGCCCACGTAACCAGCGACGACTACGACTTTGCAGCCGGCCTGAACAAACTTATGGACGTGCTTGATCAGAAGATCAAGAAGGAAAAAGACAAAATTCAGGAAAAGAAGTAATCCATAGGCCCAAAGCCTTGCCCTAATGCAGGCTGGCCTTTCATATAGAATCAAACACAAAAGCCGGATCTTCCGCCAAGGAATTTCCGGCATTTTTTTACTCTTCCCAGTCACCGTAAATGTTAAGGTTTTCCCGCCTTGTCCTCATTTGCCTTGGATTTGCAGACTTTGCATCTTTCTTTCCTTGCCTTTGTTCCAAGTCCGTACTCTTAAGCACTGTCATTGATTTTTCGCTTCTAAGCCGGCGCTGCCTTGCCTCTGCCGTAAGCTGCTTTGCTTCATCCCGCCTTTCTATAAGAAGCTCGTTGGAAGAGTTTACGGTTAGCGCATAAGGCCTGTCACCTTCTTCCTCCAGGCTAAAAATTGCCGCTTCCAAGTCTTGCAGGGCTATTCCTGCCTTTTTCTTAGAGTCCATCTTGTTAAGCTCCCGGATTTTCTTGGCAAGAATTGCTTCCGTAAAGCGAGACTTTTCTCCCATTTCCCTAAGCGCGCGTATTATTTCTTCTTGAATCTGAGTAAGTGCCATTTTTATCTCCCAAGATATTCGACTAGGTATTTAACAAGATGTTCCGTAAGGTTTCCGTTTGCAATAAGCTCCTTGGAAAAAGCAAGTGCCGCTTCTTTTAGCCCGCCATAATTTTCAAGAAGCTTTTGCAAAAGAAGCCCTTCCTTTTCCTCCGTAAGCTCTTCATCCTTGGCCCCGCTGCCGCTTTCTTCTGGAAAACGCTTGTTATATAGAAGAAAGTATTCCTTTACAGCCTGGAACAATTCTGCATTTGCAACAAAAGCCTTTATCCTTTCCAAAAGGGCACCCACCTTTAGCAAGTGGACTTCTTCATCCTGGGGGTAGGCGTGCCAGACAAAGGGGTTTCCGCAAAGGCAGGCCCTTGCAAAGGAATCCTCACCGCGCACAAAGTTAAAGTCGCTTGCGCAAAGAAGTGCATCCCAAGCCTCTTGCCTAAGATATGGTAGCTTTGTTATGGCAAAGGGGCAGCCTTCTTTTTTCCATGCCTCTTCAAAAGGTTCGCATGCAAGCCCGGAGGCAACAAAGGCATGAACCTTAAAGAGTCCGTCGCTTTTTCTTCTTTTTTCCGCAAAAGACTTTAGTGCGCGGACAAGGTGCCTAAAATTCCTCTTGTATGCAAAAACCGTTACACAAAAAGTGTGCACGTCTTTAAAAAGCTCCGTCTCCAATTCATCCTTTAGCATTTCCACAGCCGCTTCTTTGCTTGCTGTAAACTGCAAGAATTGCCTGCCCAAGACCAAGCCGCCTGTTTTCTTTGTAAAGCCCGGCATAAAATTCACCTTCTTTACAAAGATGCTTCTTGTGCCG
Source organism: Treponema sp. (assembly GCA_017534445.1). Taxonomy (GTDB): domain Bacteria; phylum Spirochaetota; class Spirochaetia; order Treponematales; family Treponemataceae; genus Treponema_D. The sequence goes on along the minus strand of JAFXWC010000046.1, from coordinate 12,593 downwards.
CTCTTAAGCAGGTGAAAGTCGTCTGCCCATGTTTCCGCGGTTAAATATTCAAGGTTGACTATGCGGACCGTTTCCTTTTGTTCCGGGGCAAAAAGAATCTCGTCCAGCCACTCAGGCCTTTCGCATTGAAAGCACTGAAGGATTATTTCTGGAATTCTTGTGCTGAATTCTTTGGAACAAAGGCTTTCGCAGTTCCAGTCAAAAATCTGCCAGCCCTTAACGCTCTGCCGGGCAAGGTCTGTCCTTACAAAAGGAGCCATTGCCGCAAAAGAGCTCAGGTCGCTAACAACAAGACGCAGCTCAATGTCCGGGTAAAGTTCGCTAATGTCTTTGGCAAGCCGGTAAACAAAACCAATGTCACCGTAATTGTCCACAACTTTGCAAAGAATAGTAATTTCCATAACTTCCGCGAATAATTTATAATGAATGCCAAATAATGTACAGTGCCAACATTGGTTTCCGTGCACTTGAAACTTTCACTGTTCAAAACATAAAATATCCTGTACAATAGAAGCATGGAGTTCTTTTATTTTGTGGAAGCGAATGCGCTAAGCATTATGCTCGGCTGTTGGCTTGCCTTGATGGTAAAAAAAGAAGGCACGCTTAGGGCTTCCAACCAGATATTTTTTAGAATGGCCATTTGCACTACGGCCGTACTCGCTCTGGAAGCTTCCTGTTCCCTTGTTAACGGAAGAGCTGAAAATTCCTTTTATTTTTCAAACATCATATTGAACGCCATACGCCTTGTCCTTGCCGCTTATGCCTCGTATACATGGCTTTTGTATACCCTCCACTTCTTGCGCCCAAAGCAGTCCCTGCCAAAACGCATACGCCATCTCATGCTCATTCCCTTCGTGATCGTTTCCATTTTTGTGCTGGTTTCAGTTTTTACGCGCTGGATTTTCTACGTGGACAAGTACACAAACCTTTACACGCGTGGCAAGTTCTGCTTCATCCACATGATTGCAACATACGGCTATCTTGGAAGCGCATCCTGCTTTGCCCTTTTTAAAACCATAAAATGCAGGCGGAGCAACAAGATGTGCTGCACCTATATTCTTGTCTTTGTAATGGTGCCTATAGTCAGCGGAATAATAACCACAATCAATCCATATTTTAACATTGTGTGGATATTCATTCTTATTTCACTCTTCGTTCTTTTTACCCAAGTTCAGTTCTCTCAAATTGTGCGCGACGGACTTACCGGTGTAAACAACAGAAATTCTTTTGACAACTACATCTATTCCATTTCCGACGACAAGGCATTTTCATCCTGTCTTTTTATGATAGACATAAATTTCTTCAAGGACATAAACGACACCTACGGTCATCCAGAGGGAGACCAGGCCCTTGAGCAAACTGCAAAAATCCTCTCGCAAATTTTTAAAGAGGAAAACTGCATGATTGCGCGCTACGGTGGCGACGAGTTTGCAGTGCTAATACTTTCGCCCGACCCAATGCAGAAAGTCAGCGTGAATGCAGAAGCCTTGCGCCTTGCCCTTTACAAGGCCTTTGCCGAATACAACTCCTCTTCCGGCAAACCCTACGAGCTTACCATCAGCGCAGGCTACTCCTTCATGATGGGCCGTGACGAAGCCGCTGCCCAAGAACTCATAAAATCAAGCGACACCGACCTGTACCGCGAAAAGCAGCGAATCCACAACATCCGTTTCTCATAAAGTACAAGTGCTATACTTTTCGTCTGCTAAAAAAAAAGTTGACAAGTGAAAGAAAACTTCGTATATTAAATTAAAGGCAGAAGAGAAACCAAAATAGTTTTTCTAAAATAATTTTGCTTGTCATGTCTTGATGCAAGTTGAGCATAGCAATCAGGGTTTTCTTAGTTATCCTAGTTTCTGTTTTCTTTTTTTCTGCACCTACAATTTATTTTCTCAAAAAAATGCCGACGGGTGTAGTGTGCCTAAATTTATTTTTAGGAGACTTTGTTATGAAGCTGGAAGAATTTGATCTTGGTTATGTTCAAGACCTAATAGGGTATAAATTTAAGAATCCTCGCTTGCTGCAACAGGCTTTTACAAGAAGGTCTTTTGCTCAGGAAAACTCAGAATTTGCAGATAATGAAATTCTTGAGTTCTATGGGGATGTGGCTCTGAATCTTTATGTTAGTAGCGAGATGAGCAAGCTTTTTGGAAGGGTGGAAAGCGGACAGTATGTATCTGAGAAACAGGAAGGGGAACTTTCTGAAATTCGTTCCAAAAGTGTTAATAAAAATCGGCTTTCTCATTGTATTTCTGTTTTGGGCTTGGAAAAGTTTTTAAAACTTGGTTCGACGGATATAATGAATAAAGTCTGGGAAAATGATTCGGTAAAAGAAGATTTGTTTGAGGCAATAGTTGGTGCCGTTGCTATAGACAGCGAGTGGAATTCTTCTGACATAAAAAACGTTTGTGAAAATTTATTTTCTGTCTCTGGTTTTGAAGCGAATTATGTTGCTTTGCTTGAAGAAGAGTGCAAAAAACGCGGATGGCATTTGCCTAGAATTATGAAGGAGCTGCCTTTGCAAATGTGTTTCGGAAACTCGTGTGATGGTCTATCACTGATGAACAGACAGACTGTGAATTGTTCTTCTTCAATTCAAAAGAGACTGTTTTTACAGATTCCAAATATTTCATCAATATATTCTGACTTCAATTTGGATATTGAATCTAAAAATGCGCTGTCTGTTATTCAGTCGGCAAAAGAATTGTATGAATGGATATTAAGGCGGGATAAGATACAAAAAAACATTGTGGCAATTGATGAAAATCTTGCAGCAAACCAGCTTCATGAACTTTGGCAAAAAGGCTTGATAAAAGAACCTGTTTATGATTTTTCCGAATCCCACGATAAGGATGGAAATTCAATTTGGAATTGTAAGTGTAAACTCGCAGAGGCAAAAATTCCGTTTGAAGCAATGAATGCATCAAAGAAAAAGGCTAAGCAATTGGTGGCAGCAGAAGCATTGCTTTTTCTGGTTGGGAAAGAAATAAAACTTGATATGACTAAGGAGGAAAAATAATGGTAAAACACTACATACTCCAAGCATTAAATGAAAATAAAGAATCTGTATATATTGATGATGTGCCGAATGGAAAAAGTTGTAATTGCACATGTGCGGAATGCGGTGGAAAACTTGTTGCAAAAAATAATGGCAAAATAAAGGTTCATCATTTTGCACATGAAAACGGAAATGATAATATAAGATGCAGTGAAACGTCCTTGCATTTGTTGGCAAAGAAAATCATTGTGGAAGAAAAGAAAATACCATTTCTTGTTAATGATGGACAAATCGTGTTTGTTCCTGTTGAAGCTGTTGAAGAAGAGAAAAATTTGGGTGATATAAAACCCGATTTGTATGCAGTGTATAATGAAAAGCCTGTTGCAATAGAAATCTATGTTTCACATGCCGTTGATGAGATAAAATTCAAAAAAATACGAAATCATAAACTGACGACTTTTGAAATTAATCTTTCAAAAAAGATTTTTGAAAAAAAATCTGAGGTAAGGCAGGCGGTTCATGATATTAATAATATTAACCTAATTTATGATGATGACTTGGTTCACTATTATATTGAACAGAAAAAGATGATTATTATGAACCAGGGAGAATTCAAGCCGATTGAAAATGGAGTCGTCCGTCACTGTCATATGAAAGGAGTTGTAGTTTATGGAGGTATTGTAAAATGGCGTAATGTAAGTGCCAATATTTGTAAAACTTGTTGTTTTGGCTATGAGGTCAAAAATAAAAAAGGAATTTACTGTGTTGGTCATTGTAATGGAAGAGTTCCTTGGTGGTTCGTGCGAGCAAATATAAGTGAAAACCGCTTTATGTCGTTACTAGAAGCAAATGAAAAATTACGTTTCTTTATACAGCGGAAATTTTAATCATTCTTTATGGACAGGCGGAGATGTTTTTGATGACTTTTGCTAAAAGTCATGCTATAATTTTTTTGATAGGAGTGTTTATATGAAGAAAATTTTTAGTGTATTTTTAATGGTTGCCGTTTTGCTCGGTCTTGTTGCTTGTGCAAGTGGTAATGCACTTGTTACGGGAACTCAGCGTCCTGCTACAAATCCCGAAAGTGTTGTGATTTATACGGAAGCACCGGAAAAATATGAGGTAATCGGAATAGTGAATGCTTCTAGCGATGCGACTGGCAGTGCGCAGACAGATTTGAACTATGCTGTGGCTGAATTAAAAAAGCAGGCTGCAAAAATTGGTGCAAATGGAATTATTCTGCAGGATGTTTCCAGTTCAAGCGGTGACGGAATCCTTATCGGAAATGTATTGGTGTATGAGGATAAGCAAAAAGTTTCCGGCAAGGCAATTTACGTGTTCGGCAAGGAGTGAGCCATTCGGAAGAGTGACTGCGCAGCAAGCAAAATTTGTTGTATCAAAAGAAAAGTAGATTAGTTTGCGGGACTGTGATATACTTGTAGTATGGAGGTGAAGAATGCCGTATGCAGTGTTGGAACAGAAGCCTCGCATGATTCCAGAGCAGGATTTTGAATTTGTTTCTCGCTTTCTTGACATGGTTCTAAGCAACAGTAAGAACCGAGCCAATGCAGAATATCTTGAGATGTTGGACAGAAGCTTTGATCAACTTGAAAAAGGAGAGGTTGTTGTAAAATCTATGTCTGAACTTCGGGACATGGAGAATGCGTGAAGAATCGTTTTGTCTGTAAAAATATGCGTTAGGGATTGGAGGGGCGGCGCAGCCGTTCCGAAGGAATGGAGCGGTAGCGGAACCCCGGAAAGCCCGACCCGCGCAAGCGGGTAACGCCCAGAGAATCTTCAAGGGACGCCCAGCGCAGCTTCGAGTTACACCAAAGAAAGATTCACCTTGTTAAATCAATTTTCTTGTGCTATACTTGACGAATGGAACCATCTAAGGTAAAGACTTTTGGCATACTTACAAGCGGGGGTGATGCTCCCGGTCTTAATGCTGCAATCAGGGCTGTTTGCCGAACCGCCCGCACCCAGTATGGAATGAAGGCAATCGGAATTCGCAACGGATACAGGGGGCTTATAAAAGGCGACATGTTTCCCCTTGAACAGGATGACTTGGTTGGTCTTTTGACCGTAGGCGGGACGATTCTTGGCACATCGCGAGAAAAACCTTTTAAGAATCCGGAGAAGGACGAGGAAACTGGTCTTTTGCCGGTAGAAGCAATAAAGAAGAATTACAAGAAATGGAAGCTGGATGCCTTGGTCTGCATTGGCGGAAACGGAACGAATACTACTGCCAGCATGCTTGCGGCGGAAGGGCTTAACGTGATTGGTCTTCCAAAAACAATAGACAACGACATCGTTCACACGGACATGACTTTTGGCTTTCACACAGCGCTCGACGTTGCAACTGATGCCATTGACCGCATTCACACAACCGCTCACAGCCACAGCAGAATCATGGTGATTGAAGTTATGGGCCACAAGGCTGGTTGGCTGGGGCTTTATTCAGGTATTGCCGGCGGCGGGGACGTTATCTTGATTCCTGAAATTCCTTATGACATTTCCTGCGTTGCAAAGAAGGTTGAAGAGCGCCGTGATGCAGGAAGAAACTTTTCTATTATAGTAGTTGCCGAAGGTGCAAAGAGCCGCGAAGAGTCGCTTTTGGACAAAAAGGCTTTTAAGAAGGCAAGGGCTGCCATGCCATATTCAATTGCCTACCGGGTTGCGCATGAACTGGAAAACGCTACCGGTTTGGAAAGCCGTGTTACAGTTCTGGGCTATTTGCAGAGGGGCGGAACTCCAAGTTCTTACGACAGGGTTCTTGCCACTAGGTTTGGAACTGAAGCCGCACATTTTTTGGCGGAAGGGGATTTTGGAAAGCTTGTTGCCCTGCAGAACGGTCAGATTGTCGGTGTTCCATTGGAAGAAATTGCAGGCCGCGTAAAGAACATTCCTGTTGACCATCCGATGATAAAAACTGCGCGTGAACTTGGAACTTGTTTGGGGGATTAGAGTGGGAAACTTTAACTGTCACTTTTGCCACATTTGCGATGGATACGGATGTATTGGCGAGATGCCCGGAATGGGTGGGCCTTTTCTTAGCCGCAATTTTATTGCCAACTGTTCAGACTGGAATGATTTTGCAAAAGACCTGGAGTCTTCTTCCCGGAGGATGGAAGCTGCCAAGGAAAAGGCTTCTTCCGTAAAGATTCGTCTTGCTCCAATGACCGGTGCCGTGGAAAACGTTGGCTATGATGAAGAGAAACCTTTCTACTACGACTTGATTTCTGCCTGCCACAAGGCTGGGGTTCTGCTTGGAATTGGAGACGGTGTTCCCGACTGCAAGCTTTTGTATGGTATTGATGCTGTTAAGAAAGTTGGTTCCAAGGCTGCTGTTTTTATAAAGCCCTATCCTGACGAAAAGATTTTTGAGCGTATTGAATGGGCGCGTCCTGTTGCTGAATACTGCGGAATAGACATTGACTCTTCCAATATTGCAACCATGCGTAACCTTGTCCACTTGGAGCGAAAGACCCCTTCACAGCTTCTTGCGGTAAAGAAGGAACTGAATTCCAAGGGCATTCCTTTTGTAATAAAGGGGATTTTTCTTGAGCAGGATGTGGAGATGGTTAAAGAGGTTAAGCCGGATGCTGTCTTTGTTTCTAACCACGGCGGAAGGGTTGAAACCCGCGAAGGTAGCACTGCCGCTTTCCTAAAGGAATATGCTTCCGTCCTAAAGTCCAACAGTTCTGAGCTTTGGGTTGACGGAGGAATCCGCAATCATAGCCATCTTCTTGCCGCTGCAGAACTTGGCGCAACAAGTGTTCTTGTTGGCAGACCCTTTGCCAGTGCCCTGTGCCGCGCAGGAGAAAAAGGCGTCGCAGAACTATTCGCAACTATTCGGGGGCTTTAGTATAGGTTGCTTGTTCATTATCATGGAAATCTGTTTTGGGCGCAACGGAAGGCAGGGCTTCGGCATTTCTTGTGCAAATAAAATATTCAAAATGAGGCAGTGGGACGTAGGAAAAAAGCAAGGAGGGCCCCTTTAGGGAGGATTCCTTGATTTTTTCCGTAACTGGGACCCGCTGACTCATTTTGACTGTTTGATTTGATGTTTCATGCTGAAGTCTTGTTATGCAAGCCCTTTTCTTTGACTTTTGCAAACTAAATTATTATATTCTATATGGAGACGAGATAATAGCAAAGATGCGGAGGTGCCTATGGCCAGTATCCAGGTAAATGAAGGAACTTTTGAAAGCGAAGTGTTAAAGAGCGAAATCCCTGTCCTTGTAGACTTTTGGGCTCCATGGTGCGGTCCCTGCCAGATGATGGGGCCAGTCGTGGAAGAAGTTAGCGGACAGGCAGATGGCAAATTCAAGGTCTGCAAAGTGAATGTTGATGAAAACCCCAATCTTGCCCAGCAGTATGCAGTTATGAGCATTCCTAACTTTATCGTCTTCAAGGGCGGTAAGGCTGCCTCCCAGGCTGTTGGTGCCATCTCAAAAGACAGGCTTATTGAGCTTGCCAACGCATAGGCCGGGTAGTAAAGATGAGGGAACTGTGCCTGCGCTGTTTTAGACCAATCTCAAACTGCTATTGCCGCTACGCAAGTGATGTAGACTGTGGCATAAAGTTTGTCTTTCTTATGCACCCCAAAGAGGCCAAAAGGCAGCGTACAGGTACAGGTCGTCTTGCATCAATCTGTCTTCCCGGAAGCGAAATAATCATGGGCATTGACTTTACCCAGAACGAGCGCCTTAATTCCCTGCTGAATGACGAGCGCTACTTCCCAATGCTCATGTACCCCGGCGAAGATGCATGGAACTGTGGCCGCCAGGGATTCAAAGAGGCCGTTGGCAACAAACAGCCGCTTGTAATCATAATAGACTCTACTTGGTTCTGCTCCAAAAAGATGATACGCCTTAGCAAGAACCTCCACAAGCTTCCAAAGCTTTCGTTTAAGGGTAGCTATAAAAGCATCTTTACTTTTAAGAAGGAACCCTACGACTATTGCGTTAGCACAATCGAGTCATGCTACTACATAATCAAGGAACTCCAGTCCTGCTCACTTGCCAAAGCCGAATGTTCCCCCGAACCGCTTATGTACATCTTCCGCAAGATGATAGAATTCCAGCTTTCAAAAGAAAATGAGCGCATAGAAAGTGGCCTCCCCGGAAGCCATGCCTACGACTGGAAGTACACCCGCAAAAAAGAAATCCCCAATCTGCAAACAGAAGAAGCTGGACGTGATGCTCTTTAACCTATCCTATATACCGTTTGCATAGCCCGGGGTAGGGGAAGCCACAGCCCAACAGCCCTTGTTGTTTTTAAGAAGCGCATCCTTATCCTGCCTTACCGCATCCAAAAGAGACTTGGTATTCTTTCTGCATATAGACTTTGTTGTTGCACTCTTGCTCCAGCTGCCACAAAAAGCGCTTTCCTCCGAAGCAGAAGAGCTTCCGTCGCTTTGCTGCCAAACACCGCTTGCTTCTATAGCCCCCAGCCATTCCTTTGTCCCAGTCTTCCACTCTGTACGCTTGCCGGAGCTACTTTCCTGAACAAATAAAACTGCATCCAGAATACAAGAGTCCGCTGAATTCTGCACAAGCAGGGCATCGCTTGTCTTTGTTACGCTGCTTTCGTTATTAGCCCACAAGTCCAGTGCCAAGCTTGAACTGTCGGGCGACTTGCTAAGCGAAAGATTGTCTTCTTCATCGTCATTCATCCCAGTGTAGCTTTCGTTTTTGCAAAGATGAACTGTAATGTATTCCCCAGCCTTAACTTCTACCGGCGGAAACTTGTAAATACCGGCATCCTCTTTTTTGGAAGAGCAGCTTCCCGTGCATACAAGTTCAAGGCCACTAAGGTTTCCATCCGTAAGAACAAGCAATTCCGCATATTCAGCCTTCCAGTTGTTTTTGGCAGTCTTTGAATTTGCAATGTGAACCTCAGAAATTGCAATGCGGGGAACCCTTCCGTTGTAGCCGGAAAATGGAACCGTAATCGTAAGTGTGTTTCCAGCCCCATCCTGAACTATTCCGCTAAAAGTGTATTCCGCACCAGTCTGCATAGGGACAGGGCTTGTAAATACAAGGCTTTTACCTTCATCCTGTACGCTTGCCACAAGATTTGTCTCTTCCCCTGTCTCCGTCCGCCAGAAAAATGCCTCTTTGCAAGACACGCTCTTGTTGAACCTTACAAGAAATGAATCTTCTCCCGTAACAAAAAAATCCTCTGCCCTTGGACAAGAAAAATCCCCTTCAAGCATGGAAAGCCCTTCCACCGAAGACTTGCAGCCAAGCGGCATAAAGCTTGCCAGTACCGCCAGCGTAAGAAAAGCCGCCGGTAAAAGTGTTTTTAGTAAGAATGTTTTTAATTCAAAAGACGTCATGTAAACTCCCCGCGGATTTTTTTAGGCTTTACTTTTTGTCGTCCGCGTTCATATTTTCATTCGTAGGCAAAAGTCAAAAAGTGACAAGTTTGCGCAGCTTTTTTTCTTTTTTTTGCTTGACAGGCAGACAATAGCAATGCGAAAATGAAAGACGTTATGAAAGTTTATAATATGAAAAAGAATTTGTTTGGTTTTATGTCAATTGCTGCTTTTGCGGTCTTATTTGTGCTGTCTGCTTGTGGCGGTGGAGGCGGAAGCGGAGGAAGTGATGAAGAAGTTCTTGCAGAAATTGGAAGTGGATTTGTAAAGGTGGATGGTTCTACTGTCGTTGGAGCTATATCGGGTTCTGAAGTTTTTATTGAAAACCGTACTGTAATAATTCCGACTTTGTGGGCTTGTGACCACGAGCTAACACAGGAGGAATATGGCGTTTACTGTAACTTTGCCGCTTCAATGGCCAGTAATACTAGTGAACAATACTTTATGGGTAACAAGTATCCCGCTTGCGTAAGCTGGTACGATGCACTTGTGTATTGCAACAAGAGGAGTCTTGCTGAAGGTCTTTCGCCATGCTATTCAATTAATGGAAAGACAAATCCCGGCGAGTGGGGAGAGGTTCCAGTTGTTTACAATGATACCTGGAATGCTGTTTCATGCAACTTTAATGCCAATGGTTACCGCTTGCCAACAGAGGCTGAGTGGGAATATCTTGCGCGTGGGGGAAATACAAGCAACTCCGGGCAGACAGTTTATTCAGGTAGTGATGATATTGATAGTGTTGCTTGGTATACAGGGAATAGTCAAGATGAAATGCAAGAGGTAAAGAAAAAGGCTCCGAATGCAAAAGGCCTCTATGACATGAGCGGGAACGCTTATGAGTGGTGCTGGGATTGGTACGGCGATATTATTGCGGATACTCCGAATGAAGGCGTTGATGCTGCTTTGTCCAATTCCGAAAAAGTCTTCCGCAGCGGGTGTTTTGGCGATGGCCGTAATAGTAGCTCTGTTTCCAGTAGGCACGATGATCCTCCGCAAAAACGCTGCAACTACATAGGCTTCCGTCTTGTGCGTACTTGCTCTGAATAAAGTTGCTTTTTTCAACAAACGCGCCTTGAAGAAAAATTTAATTCCTCTGTCAAATTATTGATTTTAAGTTCAAAAATGAGTATTTTATAGAAGAAAATAATTTGCTAGACCAAAAGAGGTAGATAAAATGGCTAAAAAAACTACACCCATGGCTTTGCTGTGCGGTTATCTTGGCGCTGGAAAGACCACGCTTTTGAATCAGATCCTTACCAACCAGAAGGGCTATAAGGTTGCGGTAATCGTAAACGACATTGGCGAAGTTAACGTAGACGCAAAACTCATTGCAGACGGAGCAAAGGTTACGGATACTTCCAGCATTGTTCCGCTTACAAACGGCTGCATCTGCTGCACCCTAAAGACAGACCTTGTTAGCAATATAGAAAACCTCATAAAGAGCGGAAAATACGACTACATTCTTATTGAGGCAAGCGGTGTCTGCGAACCAATGCCTATTGCCCAGTCCTTGATGCAGGTTTCAAACGGAAACTTGGACAACGTAATCGGCGTTGTTGATGCAAAGCGGCTTGTGGATGAATTTGCAGGCGGCGACAGTCTTCTTAAAAAGGACATGGACGAAGAAAACATTGAATCCCTCCTTGTCCAGCAGATTGAATTCTGTTCAACCCTGGTAATCAACAAAAAGGACTTGGTCACAGAAGATGAATTCAAGAAGGTCCGCGCCGTTATTAATGCCATTCATCCCGGCGTAAAGGTTATAGAAACAGACCACGGCAAGGCGGACATTGCAGACATGCTTGCAACCGGAAGCTTTGATTTTGAAACCGTCTACGCAAGTGCAGGCTGGTGCCAGAAGCTTGAGGAAGAAGAAGACGATGACGATGATGACCATGACGAGCATGACCACGACCATGATGAACATGAACACGGCCACCATCACGATGATGACGATGCTGATGACCACGATGAACACGGCCACCACCATCATCACCACGAGCACAAGCACGACGGAGATTCTGGTGCAGACGAAGACGAATACGGAATTGCAACCTTTGTCTACTACCGCCGTAAGCCCTTCAACCGCCAGAAGCTTGACAGCTTTGCAGACAAATGGCCCCGCAACATCATCCGCTGCAAGGGGCTTATGTGGTTTGACGATGAACCAGACATGGCATGGGTGTTCGAGACAAGCGGCCGCCAGATTCAGGCAGGCTATTCAGGCCAGTGGATTGCCGCATGCCCACCAGCAGAACAGAAGAAAATCCTTGCAGAAAACCCCCGCATCAAAGACGAGTGGGACGAAAAGGTTGGCGACCGCATGATTAAGCTTTGCGTAATCGGCCAGAATATGGACAAAAAGGCAATTACAGAAGCTTTGGACGGTTGCCTGGCATAAAAATATTTCGTCATCTTTGGACTCTGCGCCATGTTTGCAACAAGCTTGCATTTTCTTTGGTGCAGAAGTCCCCGCTGGCATTCCGAACTGGAGAGGTGTTTAATATGGAATACAAAATCAAGGTAAATGTAAGCGAAGACGACTATAAGAAATTCTGCTATGACCATAGTTTTCATAAGACAGGATCGGCAGTGCTTTTAATTCTTATTGTTTTGCTAATTGCCTTCATAACTTTTAGTTCCTTTCTGGCTTTTAGACGGACGGGAAAAATATCTGAATTTTTCTTTTTAATAATAACCCTTCTCCTTTACGCATTCATCTTTTTTGTCTACTGGCCAAGAAGAATTTCCAAGTTCTACAAATCAGATAGGTCTATTCAGGGGGACTGTGAATTAACCCTTACGGAAAGCAGCATTACAGATGCTTCTGCGCGCGGTTCATATACCTACACAACGGAAGACATTCTAAAAGTCTTTTTTGGAAAGAGCGTAATTGCAGTTTACGTTGCCCTCCACAAGGCAATCTTAATTCCCCGCCACTGTTTTTCTTCAAAAGAAGAAGAGGCTCAAATAGAAAGTTTTATAAAAGAACACTATGTTAAGGCAAAAAAATAGGTAAAAGCCCTGCATGTTTTTGAAGCTACCCCCTTTACCTTACCGGAAGAGTCCTGGACTTCTTATAGGGACATAGCAGCCCCCGGCGCGGCAGGGATTGGAGGGGCGGCAGGGTTGCTTGCAACCCGTTGCCGTTGCGCCAGCAATGGAGCGGGCAGGGACCCGCGGAACCCCGCAAAGCCCCTTCAAAAATAG
>JAFXWC010000045.1 GCA_017534445.1 Treponema sp. | reverse complement strand
TCTTAGGGCGAAGCCCTAAGCCGTGCCCAGGGAAAGGGGGAGGTTTGGAGGGGGAAAAACGGCGGGCTTCGGACTCTGAGCTGGTTTTCCCCCTCCAAGACCGGGGTCCAAGGGCCCTCCCTTGAAATCTATTTAAACACCACTTGGTTCTTCCCGTTCTTCTTGCCAAAGTAAAGGTTGTCATCCGCCTTCTTGATTGCCTGCTCAACCGTAAGGTCGTTCGTAAGCCGCGCAATACCGGCAGTAAGCGTAATCACAATATGCTCGGAACCGTAGTTAAAGTCATAGCGCTTAACCATGTTGCATATACGCCTAATCAAAAGTTCCCCGTCCCTGTCCTTCCTAAGCTGCGAAATCTCATGGGCAAGCAGAAATTCCTCTCCGCCCCACCTGCAGGCAACCGCATGCTTGTCTTCCTTGCAGGCCTTGGAAATCATGGCGGAAATGGTGCTAAGAACGTAGTCGCCCGCATCGTGTCCATAGGTGTCGTTTATCTTCTTAAAGTCGTCAATGTCAAACATTGTAAGAAAAATTTTCCCCTTGAATTCATCACGGATGGTCATGAGGATTTCTATCATCTTGCGCCTGTTAAAAAGCTGGGTAAGCTCGTCAAATTCCGCCATCTGGGTAATGCGGTTCTCGTTGATTGTGGAAGTCTTTGTGTACATGAAAAGCGAAAACCAGACTATGGCAAAGATGATCACCGTGTTGGCCGTGTATATAATCTTCTGCGGCAGCTCGGGAATAGACTCCATGGGGCGGAAAAACCATGTGAAAACCCTGAGCGACACAAAAAGGATTGCGGCTATAAAGCTCACGTTTTCAGCAACGTACTTAAAGCCGGACTTGGATGCGTAGAGATACTTCAAAAAATAAAGGACGGCAATAATTCCAAAGCAGTAGTAGGAAAAGCCCGTGTTCCAGCCGCAGCAAATAACCGCCGCCGTCATATGGGCTATTACCTCCGTAAAAGAAACCGTAATGTAGGTGCGGACAGCCTGCTTTTTTATGGCGATAAAGACAAGCAGGTAGGTGATGACGCTTCCCACGTTAAAGAGGAACATAAAGCGGATGTTAAAATAATAGAAAAAAATAGCGAGAAACGAATGAATAACCGTCATTCCCGTGTTTATCACAAGTGAAATTTGCTTGAATTCATAGGCCGTGTATTTTTTCACGAAAAAGGCTCCTCAATTCACCTTTTTTTAGTATAAATCAAAAAACTCTAACTTTCAATAAAAATATCTCCTTTTTGAACGGTAATTCTTTTTTTTATCTGGACGGCATGCCCGGTAAAACTGTGTCCGGCACTCCGTGACCGGCCAGACTCCTTTGCATTTTCCCCTAATCGCACACCGATAGCGCCACGGACGGCGCGTCAAAAGTTTGCAGAAAAAACTGGCAAGTTTTCGCCAGAAAACTCACGGGATAAAATGCCAAGGAGGGCATTTTATCCCGCTTTCCAGGGTTCCGCCTTTCGGCTCCATTGCCTGCGGCAACCGCTTCGCGGCCCTTCCAATCGAGCGTAGGCTGCTTGGCAAGAAAAATTCCCCGCACTCCGTCATCCCGAATCAAAGTTTTTTTGTGTTTCTCTATAAAACTTGACGCATTTTCTTTCTTGGCTTATAATTTGATATATCAGAGAGAATTATGGAAAAAAGTTTTTACAGAAAGCTGCCTCTTGACAAGAATTGCCCTGCGGTGCAAAATTCGCAATTCGCGCATAAATTTTCTCTATATAAATTTTAAACATACCCGGAATTTTTACCTTGCGTAAGAGTCCGGGCTTTTTGTTTTTAAAGAAAATAAAACCACGGTCCCTGGAACTCGCAGCGCAGCTTCGAGCGGGCTCTCGAAGGGCCGTGTAAAAGCTGACATTTTAGCTTACACAGATGCTGAATCAAGTTCAGGGTGACGGTAAGGCTGTCATACTGAACGCTACGCCACGACCATACGCACTTGCTACGGTCGTGTGATTCAGCATCTATAAATGTTTAACCAATAAAAATGGAGGATTATATGAAAAAAGTTTTGTTTGCCCTTACGGCGATTTTTGGACTGGGTCTTGCCCTGCTTGCCACAAGCTGCGGAGGTGGCGGTGGAGGAGGAAGCGATGACTATGAAGCCCCGGTGGCGGAAAACGAGACTGCATCAGCCGGATTGGTTCTGGTGTCGGACGGAATCGTAACAGGTGGCAACCAGTTTACCTGGTCAGAAATGACTTCTGACATTTACAAGGGGGTATTTGTAGCCAATCGCACGGTAACTCTTTCGTCATTCTACATCTGCGAACATGAGGTGACGCAGGCAGAGTACGAGGATGTTATGGGAAGCGGAAGCAACCCGAGTTCTTTCTCGTCAAGCCCAGCAAGCGGAGAGACACAGACAAACAGACCTGTCGAAAATGTAAGCTGGTATGATGCAATCATGTACTGCAATATGAGGAGCAAAAACGAAAACCTGACCCCCTGCTACAAGGTGAACGGAAAGGATGACACAAGCCAGTGGGGCTACACCCCTCATGCAGACGGCAGCATAAGCGGGGAGATAACATGCAACTTTAGTGCCAACGGATACCGGCTTCCAACAGAGGCAGAATGGGAATTTGCAGCTCGTGGCGGTGCATCCGGGTGCTCTGCAGCTGATCCCTACGACTTTGCAGGGACAGATGACGGTGCAATCCTTGGAAGCTATGCCTGGTATTCTGCAAACAGTGGAGACAAAACCCATGAGGTAGGGAAAAAGTTGCCCAACTCACTTGGATTATACGACATGAGCGGGAACGTATGGGAATTGTGTTGGGATTGGTATGATACAATAACTACGGACACACCTTCTACCGGTTGCTCGTCCGGTTCAGGCCGCGTGCGCCGTGGTGGCAGCTGGAGAGGTGACGCTGACTACTGTTTTGTTGCGTACCGGCGCAGCCGCGACCCGGGTAGCCGTGAAGACAGTGTTGGCTTCCGCGTGGTTCGCACAGCCAACTAAAGTCGGCTGGACCTGCAAGGAAATTATTGTAAACTTCCGCATTCGCGGAAGTTCGGTACCGCTCAGTAACCTCCTCTGTCATTAATAAG
This sequence comes from Treponema sp., assembly GCA_017534445.1. Classification (GTDB taxonomy): domain Bacteria; phylum Spirochaetota; class Spirochaetia; order Treponematales; family Treponemataceae; genus Treponema_D. Next base: position 33,930 of record JAFXWC010000045.1, on the reverse strand, counting down.
TGTTAATCGAAATTCTCAATATTGGCATATAATCGTTATGTAAAAGCATCCTACATCATTCTTTTCTTTATTACAAAACTTGCAGAATGTAAGTGCGCCAAACAGGGAAGCCATGTAGCAAAGCAATGTGCTTGCGCATTTAGATTAATGCTTGCCAAGTTTCATTTATATTTGCACTTACCTTCTACAAAATTTACCCCCCTCTACCATTTTTTTTGCAATTTTGCTATACTCTTTTTCCAACCAAACATAACACCCGACTAAGAAACAGGAGAAAAATTATGGCTGACCAGAAAGAATCATTCCGTGCCCTTGTGCAGGCAGCAATCGAACAGTTTAAGGCAGAAAAATCAATAGAGGGCGATTTGGACGCTTCTTCCTTGGTCCGCGTAGAAAATCCTCCCAAGCCGGAAATGGGCGATTTGGGCGTACCCCTTTTTCCCTTTGCAAAGGCCTTTAGAATGGCTCCCCCGGCAATAGCCGCAGAAGTTGCAAAAATCGTCAATGCCGGTAGCGGTGTAAAGGAACTTGGTACTGTCGCAGCTGTAGGCCCCTACGTAAACATAAAGCTCAACAAAGAAAATGCTGCCGGAGGAATCCTGCAAAAAATCCTTAAGGAAGGCGATGAATACGGCTCCTTTGCAGAAGACGGAAAGAAGCCCTTTGAAGGCCGCCGCGTAATGGTTGAATATTCTAGCCCCAACACAAACAAGCCCCTCCACTTGGGCCACATGAGGAACGATGCCCTTGGCGAAAGCGTAAGCCGCATACTAAAGAAGGCTGGTGCCCAAGTTTACCGCGTAAACATCATCAACAACCGCGGAGTACACATCTGCAAGTCCATGATAGCCTACAAGCTCTTCCACGAGGCAAAAGGCGACACCCCGGAATCACTTGGCATAAAGGGCGACCACTTTGTAGGCCAGTGCTACGTAGAATTTGACAAATACTCAAAGGAGCACCCCGAAGCCTTGCAGCAGGCAGAAGACATGCTCATCAAATGGGAAAACGGAGACAAGGAAGTCCGTGACCTTTGGCAGAAGATGAACGGCTGGACCCTTTCCGGAGTTCAGCAGACCTACGACAGGACGGGCGTTGGTTTTGAAAAGCTCTACTTTGAAAGCGACACCTACCTTAAGGGCAAGGAAGAAATAAGGAGGGGCTTGGAAAAAGGCATCTTCTTTAAGGCGGATGACGGCTCTGTACGCGTTGACGTAACAAACGTAACAGGCAAGGGCAAGGACGGAGAAGACCACTCCAAGGTTCTTTTGCGCAAGGACGGAACTTCTGTCTACATTACCCAGGACATAGGAACAGCAATCTCCCGCCACAACGACTGGGACTTTAACCAGATGGTCTACGTTGTTGCAAGCGAGCAGATCTACCACTTTAAGATTCTCTTCCATATATTAAAGCAGCTTGGCTACGACTGGGCTTCAAACCTTTACCACCTAAGCTACGGTCTTGTAAACCTTCCGTCCGGTAGGATGAAGAGCCGCGAGGGTACCGTTGTTGATGCGGACGACCTTATAGACAGCCTGCATGCAGATGCCCTAAAGGCAATCCAGGATAAGGGCAGGGACGAAGAAGTTGGCGATGCAGATGACGTTGCAGAAAAGGTTGCACTTGCAGCCCTTCATTACTACCTCCTTCAGGTAAGCCCTGTAAAAGACATGCTCTTTAACCCGGAGGAAAGCCTTTCCTTTAACGGAAACACAGGCCCTTACCTTCAGTACATGGGTGCAAGAATTGCTTCTATTTTGCGCAAGGCCCAGGAACAGGGGCTTTCTTGCGATGAAAATCCACAGGCGCTTGCACTTTTGTCTCACGAAAGCGAATGGGCACTTGTAAAAAGTCTTGGACGCTTTCCCCAGGTTGTGGAAAAGGCCGCTACTGATTTGGATCCAAGCCAGATGGCTTCCTATCTTTACGAAGTTTGCAAATCCTTTAGTGCCTTCTACAGGGACTGCCCCATTCTTTCCATTGCACAGGAAAACAAGGACTTGGCAAGTGCAAGGCTAACTCTGGCCTCCTGCACGCTTACGGTTTTGCGCAACGCAATGAACCTGGTGCTGGTACCATTCCTGGAGAAAATGTAAGGCCCCTACGAATACAAAGCCATGGATGGATTTTTTAGAGCGACGTACGCCGCCGTGGAGCCCCGCTAGTCCCGGCCGCAGGACGGGATGACCTGCATCTCGGATGCAAAGGGAAGGGCGGAAGGGCGGTGTCGCAAGGACCTGAAAGCCGGTTGCAGTCAAGGAACAGATGGTAGAACAGGAAAAAGTACCGTCCGAAAGAGAAAAATCTTAAAACACTCTGTAAAAATATAGTTTTTTTGTGTGGAGATTTTAATTTTTTTACTTTTTTTTAGAGATTTTTATAGTTTTTTGTAGACTTACGTTAATTTTAGCCGTTATAATAGTATAGGTCATAATTTTAAAATGACTTTAATGTAGCATAAAAAGCAGTTGCCATTTATTTGGCGGCTGTTGAGTGAAGTAGTAAGATATGAAGAAAAGTGACATAGTTAAGAGCGAGGCTCAAAAGAGTCATATTGTAAAAAAAGTAAAATTTCCGCTCGGTGTAAAGCTTGCCATAATCATTGGACTTGTTGTCCTTATTTCGCTTGGTATGGTAACTTTCCTTAACAGCTATTTTTCGGGGCGCGACGTAAGGCGTACTGCGGAAAATTCAAATCTTTCCGTAAACTCCCGCTGTGCAAAGATGGCAGAGAACGAAATCTTGCGCATGAGGGCTTCTGTCTTTCAGCTGCTGGACCTTATGAATGCGACCGGCAATGCGTCGATTGCCCTTGCCCGACAGGCCCAGATTTTCTTTTACGAGCGTAATGCGGACGTTGCTTCCATTAACATTCTTGGTACTGGCGACATAGAGAACCGCAACGTTAATATTCCCAACGAGCAGTTCTTTATAGAAAACGAGATAGAGTCTTCGCTCATGCTCATGTTCTTTGCCCAGAACTCAGAGACCGTTATGCGTTCTTGCTCAGGCGAAACTGTAGCGGCAAACCCTTCGCCTATTTTTGGTGTTCCTGTAATTACTATTTTCTTTCCTTATAAGGAAAACGGTCTTGACCAGACTTGCGCCATAACCTTTTCTCTTGAGACAATTTCGGAAGTGCTTGGCGTTGATTCCGTAAACACAACTTTCCTTATAAACGACAGCTCTGACCTTCTTTTCCACCCGGATTCGGATCGTGTTCTTCGCGGCGAGACAATGGAAAGCCATCCGCTTGTATCTCTTATGAAGAGCCAGGTTCAGACTGGGCAGGAGACAAAGCAGGTTACTTTTGAGGATGAGGTTCTTCGCGAGGAGGGAAAGCCTGCTGAAGTGCAGAAGTTCCTTGGTGCATATTCGCGCATAGAAACCGGAGACATTGGTGTTTACACCACAGTTCCCCTTGACTACGTTCTTGAGGGCGTGCGCTCTACAATGCTCAACAACATTTACATTACGCTTGTCGTATTCTTCCTTTCCATCATAGTAATTCTCTTGTTCGCAAGGCTTGCAATTTCCCGCCACCTTAGGAGGCTTACGAATTCTGCGGACGAGATTCAGAACGGAAACTTTGCTCCGTCTATACTTTCAAAGCTCAATACAAAGCGCAACGACGAAATTGGTGTTCTTAACCAGGCAACAAAGAACGAAATTGGCTTCTTGAACACCTTCTCCAAGTTCACCAACAAGAACGTTGCAAAGGCAATTGCCCGTAACGAGATTGACTTTTCTCCCCACCTTAAGGACATTACGATTTTCTTCTCGGATATCCGCGGTTTTACGGCAATAAGTGACGGCTTTAAGCAGAAGTTCCAGGAAAATTCTCCAAAGGAAATCATTGGCTTCTTGAACGACTACATGGGACGCATGGTTGAGTGCGTAACCCTTAGCCACGGTAACATAGACAAGTTTGAAGGTGATGCTGTTATGGCCGTATGGGGAATTCTCCGCGACGAAAGCCTGGACTTTGAGCTCTTGCCCGACAGCGACCCCAACAAGAAGGCTCTTGAAGAAAAGCACAAGAAGCACGTTAGGGAAGACGCTATTAATGCGGTTCGCGGTACCATTGCCATGCGCTATGCCCTTATGAAGTACAACAAGGACGCAGAGGCATTCACAAAAGCACATGAGAATGAGCCGCTTGCTACATACAAGCCCCACATTAGGATTGGTTGCGGTCTTAACACAGGACGCGCTACATGCGGTATCATGGGTGGCCAGGACAAGATGGAGTACACGTCTATTGGTGATGCGGTAAACTTTGCATCACGTACAGAAAGCTCCAACAAGCCTTGTGGTACGGACATTCTTATTACGGAAGACACTTATCAGCTTCTTAGGAACGATTATATAAGAACCGAAGACAACAACTTTACGATTCCGCAGGAAAACCTTGTAAACGAGATTGTGGTTGAACGCATTCCTGTTGAATTTGAGGTAAAGGGTAAGGGTGCCCAGCACTTCTACGGAGTCGTAAACATGCCTGGATTCAGCATAGAGGAATTCTTTAGGCAGGGTAACAGGGATTTCGTGGCCGACCCTGATTGTGTAAAGGCCGTGGGACCAACTGGACCTAAAACGTTGAATGAAGTGCGCAACATGCTTGGCATTCCGATTCCTGACTTTGAAAAGGTGAACTTGAATGAAGAAGAAAACAAGATACAGGTCAAGCAGTAGCCTTTTATTGCCCTTCATTCTGGCCATTCTTGTTTGTTGCGCCGGGGCAGCCCTGAACTTCTATTTTTTCTACAAAAGCGTAAACCGTTCTCTTTCAAAGATGAATGAGAAGCCGATTGCGACCATTACGTTTAAATACAAAACAGCCGAGCGTAAATTCCTTGACCGCATGGTTTGGGACCGCCTTAGGCAGACTTCTCCCTTGTACAACGGAGACATTATCCGCACTGAGCACTTGAGTGAAGCCACCATCAACTTTTTTGACGGCAACATAATGGAGCTTGCGGAAGACACGATGGTCCAGGTTTTCGTAAACGACAACGACTCTGTTTCCGCCCAGCTTGCCCAGGGTTCTGCTTCCGTAGACAGTATGGACTCAAAGAACGGTATGCGTCTTTTTGCTGACGGAAGTGATGTCTTTATAGAAAGCGGCAGTTCTGTTGCGGCCGGTATGGACGGGGTCCAGGTTTTGCAGGGTAATGCCGTTGTTACAAGCGACGGTCAGATTGTGAATGTTGGCGAAGGAGATGCGCTTGCCCTAAAGAACAGCGGCGACAACCTTCATGTCTTGGTTTCAAGCCCACGTCCGTCGTCTAAAATCCTGTATTTTACCCCCAGCGACAAGGAAGTGCTTTTTGCCTGGAAGATGGCGGGCTCCGTTTCAGAAGCCGTAAATGGCGGTACGGCCCTTAAGCTTCAGGTTTCTTCCGACAGAAATTTTGCTTCTTCTGCCTACGAAGAAAAGATAGACTGTTCTTCCATTCCAACGTCTGGACTTTCTGGCTCATCAAACGTTAGTCTTGATGACGGAATATACTACTGGCGCATTGCGGATGCAAAGGGTAAAACCTATGTGCAGAACCGCTTCCTTTTTGCCCACTCTTATGCACCGGAACTGCTTTCTCCTGCAGAAGACTATGCCTATACCTTCCGCTCAAAGCTTCCGTCTGTAAGGTTTATATGGAAAGAATCTGCTCATGCCTCTTCTTACAGGCTTGAGGTTTCTTCCGACAAGAATTTCTCTACCCACGAAATTGACGAAAGAACTTCATTGAATTCAAGGCAAATTTCCACTCTCAAGGAAGGAACTTGGTTCTGGCGCGTAACGCCTTTCTATTCTGTAAACCGCATAGGCCTTGCCGCTCCTGGAGAGGTTAAGTCCTTTAAGATAGAAAAGACCGGTGCCTTGGAAAAGCCCTTGCTTCTTGTTCCCCAGAACGGTGCAATCATAGACAACGGAGATGCGGCCTCTAAGGTAAGCTTCTCTTGGAAGGCCAACAGGGAAGCCGCTAAGTACACCCTTGTAATTGCCCGCAACGAGGCTCTTACCCAGGAAGCAAAGACTATAACCGTAACAAAGAATTTCCACCTTTTGCCAAAGGAAGAGAAGCTTGATGACGGCAAGTGGTTCTGGGCTGTAAAGGTTGCAGATTCGGAGGGGGCAGAGTCTCCGCTTTCCGAAGTGCGTCCTTTCTTTGCAATGAAGGGTAACCGCGAGCAGCACGTTGTAGAGCCTGCCGACAACTACGGAATTGCACAGAACCTTCTCCCCGATATGAACTTTACATGGAAGAGAAACCTTCCTGATTATTTTGTAACTGAAGTGCAGATTTCCCGCGACGCAAACTTTGGTTCCATTGTTTACACCGGACAGTCTGCAAACAATGTACTCCAGGTTACAAACCTTGCGCTTGGAAAGTATTACTGGCGCCTTTCTTCTTCTGGCGGCGGAAACACAATGACAACCCAACCCCGCATGTTCGAGGTTTTGGACAGCTTGGACGAGTCCGCAATGATTGACCCAAAGAATGGAGGCAAGGCTGTTGCCCGCGAAGGAAAGCTCTATACCGTAAAGTGGGCTCCTGTTGAGCATGCAGACTACTACAAGGTTGAAATCTTTAGCCAGGCAACTGGAGAGAGCATCTTCCGCGACATTGTTTACGGAACCCAGCTTGACCTTAACATGTACTCAGGCCCAGGCTTTGTTGACCGCTCCAACTACAACGTTGAAATCCAGGCCTTTAGCAACGCAATACCCGGCATAGTAAGCCGTCGTACCGGACGCTTGCTTAGAGCCTCATTCCTTCTTGCAAAGCTGCACCCTGTTGCGGTTGTGTCTCCTCTAAAGGGCAGCGAGATAGACGGTCTTGAAGCCCTCATGAATCCGCCTTACGCAAAGTGGGAAAGTGTTGACGAGAACTCTTACGCCCAGCTTGTGCTTACAAGGACGGACGTTGACCCGCCTGTAGAAGTAATGAAGGTTCCGACAGACGAGCAGATGGCGGCTGGAAACCGTGTTGCCCCCTTCTCCGTGCGTCTTGCCCCAGAAGACGGCCTTCACAGCGGAACTTACGAAATTGTAGTCTACGCAGAAACCTTGGACGGAATAGATGTTTCCGGTACCGATGAAAAATACAAGGGACGCTTTACCGTTCTTCCAGTTCCTCCTCTTGATAATCCTGAGAGGATGAAGACTTCACCTGAGCAGTTCAACAGGGACTACCTTAGGAAAAAGAAGAACAAGCGCGAGATAGAATTCAGTTGGAAGTCCGTAAAGAATGCCAACGACTACAAGTTCTCTATCCGGGATGCAGATGGTAATGTCTTGGTTGAAAAATACCTTGGCGACCAGACAGAATATATCCTTGACTTTGTTACAATGGATGACAAGCTCAAGAATGCATTGATCCGCGGACAGTTCACCTGGTGCATAAAGGCCCTGCGCCGCATTGACTCAAACAAAGACGGAAAGCTGGACGTTATTTTCCAGGAAAGCCCGGACGTGCCTTCCATTTTGATAACCGACGTTCCAGAACCAAAAGACCTAAAGATTAACCCTGTGGAGAATACCTATGGCAAAGCAAAGAAATAGAAAATTTTCCACACTGCTGATTCTTCTCGTTTTTGTACTGGGAATTTCCGTGTCCGCCCAGACAGAAAGCAAAAGTGAAGTTTCATCTAAAAAAGAGCAGGCAAGCGAAGCTAAGAAGGATTCTTCCAAAAGCAAGAAGTCCAAGAAAAAGAAGAAGAAGGACGATGATTCAGAAAGCAAGGGACGCCCGGAAGACTCATGGCAGATGCTTTCTTGGGTGGAAGATGACCCTGATGCTGTCTTAAAGTATGAAGTTGTTATAGAAGAAGAGGTTGGTGGCGGCTACAGACCGGCCGTAACCCTCCAGACAGAGGACAACACCACAAGAATGCAGATTTCTCCGCTCTTGGAGCCTGGCTACTACCGCTTTAAGGTTGTAACCTACGACCTTATCAACCGGCCTGCAAAGGTTAGTGAATGGAAGCGTTTCCGTGTTTACAGTGCCCACCAGCCAGAAATCAAGGACGTTAGCAGTAAGGTTAACAAATCCTCTACAATCTACCTGGAAGAGTACAACGACGGTGTCTTTGTGGTTGACGGACGCAACCTCTTTACGCCGGACAAGAATAACAAGTCCCTTGAATTTACGAATTACGTGCTTGTGCCGGAGGGTGGAGACATTGAATCCGACGGAATTGTGCCGGAAATTCTGGATAACGACAAAAAGAACCGCAGCGTAACCTTAAAATTTAATTTAAAAGATTTGGACACCGGAGACTATCATGTAGTTGCAAAAGATGCGAGTGGGTTGTATACTGAACTTGGGTCCAAGAATGAACTTTCCGTGCGCTACAAAAAGCCTTTCGACCTTGACGTAAGCGGTGGCTATACATGTCCAATCATCGTTAAGGATACTACTTTTAAGGAATACATGGGAAGCCAGGTTTGGCCTTTAAGCGCAACTGCAAAAGTTACCTTCATGCCCTTTAAGCACAACTGGGGTTATCTGGGCATTGGAGTAACGGGCTCTTACACAAGGATGTTCTTTGATGAGGGGAACTATACCGTAGACGGTAACCTTATCACTGCGCATGGCCTTCTTGTTTACCAGTTCCCAATACGCTTTAGGGTAAAGGGAACAAACCAGAGGCGGCATGCTTTTACCGTTGAGCTTCACGGCGGTGCTGGTATTGCCTACTTTATGGACTACCAGTTTCACTTTCCCCACGGAATTGATACGCCAAAGCTTAACAGTACGGACTTGAGCGCGATAGCAGGACTTAGCTTTCAGACTTACATTACGTCGCGAATTTACGTAGAGGCTGGAATAGACGGATTTATGGCCTTTGTTCCAGATATGAAGAGTATTTATCTTCTTCCACAGGTTTCTGCCGGATTCCAGTTCTAACGGGGGTCGTATGAAAGAAATAAAGGTATTTCGTTTTCTATACTCATTCTTACTCTTGGCGGCAACTTGCGTCCTTTATTCCTGTTCTGGCATTTCCGGCTCCTTCAACAATGAAGTTCATGAATACTTTGACGTGATGACTAATACGGCCGTAATAGAAAAGCACGAAATTTCTGTTTCAACCCAGAAAGGTGCAGGTGGCCAGCTTTGTGTTTCTTCTGCCGACGGTCCTGTTTCTATAAATTATTACCTGCGTAATCCAAAGAATTTTATCTTCACTAAGGGCGAAAGCCTTATCTACGGTCTTGAAGATTCCTATGTGGAGACTGTTTCTGAAGCAGACGGGGTTCTTGTTTCCCAGAGTTTAGAGGATCCTTCTATTATTGTTGTTGAATATTCAACTGCCTTTTTAAGGGAAAGGGAAGGTGGCTTTCATCCAATTACCGAGATTATAAATATAAGGCATCCCTATTCTCTTGAAGACTTTGGAACTTATTCTTTTCCGCTTTATTGCAACAGTGCCCCGCCACTAATTTTTGGTAGTGTCTGTCTTGCAGACAATGACAACAAGGCTGTTCTTTTTATGAAGTTGCCAAATCCTGATGTTCTTAAGTCCATTCATAAGGATCTTGCCTTTTTGAGGATTGACGGAAGGCCGTTTAGCATAGAATCCCTGTCTAGCCCCGGTACTGTTTCTTTTACAGGTGGAACTGATTTGCATGTAAGCGCCACACCCGTAGTAGATCCTAGCAACGGAGATGTTACATATAATGGGCAAACTTATCACCGCTTTGCAGGAAATGCCGTTTTTTCTCCCGGTACTTCTGGTTCTTCCGGTACCACCTTGTTTTATGAAACAGGGGAGATTCTGTCTGTAGAAAAATCATATGTAATAGAGCTGATAGATTTGATGGGCTTTACTTCTGCCGTAGAAATTAACGCTTCTGCAGAGCAAATTGGCGAGGTGTCCTACGAAGATACGAATGCAGCCACATTAGAGTATGTAGATTCTCTGTCAGCTACACATCCAGGAACTCTTTCTGGCAACATGATTTATGGTGAGTATGGAAATGCTTACCTGGTGCTTGTTCCGCCGCCTGACCATCCTGATGCGGTCCTTGCTTACAGAGTTTATAGGAATACGGAAGCGACAGGAAACTTTATTACGTCCGGTTATGTAAACGGAAAGCAAAGCATAGTAATTCCTTGTTCTACAATACCGAATGAACCGCAAACTTATATTGTAAAGGCCTATGCCCACAAGAATCTCTTTATGGATTCAGGGGAATCCACATGTACTGTAACTACAAAGCCATTTGTCTATTCAGGAAACGGCGAAATAGGTGTTGCTGACAATATATTTGTTAAGGCAAACGGAAAGCTTCCGTCTGAAACTGTGTTGGCTCCATTGACTCTTACAAAAGCTTCTAATGTTACCATTAATCTTGCTGCCTATCCAGAAGGCGGTACTACTCCTATTACGGAAGGTGTTACCTGGTCGTGGAACTTGCTTCTTTCGGGCCAGCCTTCAAATAGGGCAGATCCAAGCAGCGGAAACTCTTCTGCCGTTAGCTTTGATGCTTCTTCTTGCAGCACGACAGAAACTTACCAGCTTAAAGTTGTTGCAAACTATGCAGGCAATTCAAAAATTTTCTTGTTCAACGTGAGCTTTACAGATTAAAACACGGTCAAAAAAGCCTATTCACTTTATCCTCCTCTTTTGCTATACTGGAATCCCCTAGGGCAAATGACAGGATGTTCTTTTTTTTGCATTTGTCTGGAAAGGAAAGTGCCGCAAGGAAAAAATTAAACGGAAGAAAAAAAATGGATGACGCTTTGGAAAAGTCTTGTGTCTTGAAGGCTCGTGGAAATGACATTTTGCCTTTTGACGGAAAGTCGGAGCGTGCTGCTGCCGCTTTTTGCCGTTTGTTCGAGCTTGCACGGATTTTGCGCTCAAAGGAAGGTTGCCCTTGGGACAGGGAACAGACTCCGCGCAGTATGAGGTCTGCCTTAATAGAAGAGACTTTCGAGACCGTTGACGCTGTTAGTGAAGGTGATGCCGAGCATGCAAAGGAAGAACTTGGCGACCTGTTTTTTAACGCGACGCTTGTTTGCACCATGTTTGATGAGTATGGGCAGGAGGGCGGCCAAGGTTTTTCTGTGGAAGATGCGCTTGACGGTGTTTGCCAGAAGCTTATCCGTCGCCATCCCCATGTTTTTGGCGGTCAAAAAGAAGCAGCTGTAAAAGAAGCCCTTCATTCTGGAAAGGACGTTCTGCCTTTGTGGGACAAGATAAAGGAGGATGTTGAGGGGAGAAAGTCTGATTGCGTTCTTGATTCTGTTCCCAAGGAGTATCCCCCGCTTTTAAAGGCATGCAAATACCAGAAGAAGGCTTCCAAGAAGGGTTTTGTCTGGCCGGATGCGGACGGGGCGCTTTGCAAGATGGAAGAGGAGCTTTCTGAGGTTAAGTCTGCCCTTTCGGAAGGGGATGCATCCCATCTGGAAGAGGAGTGCGGAGACTTTCTTTTTTCGGCGGTGAATTATGTCCGCATGCTGGGCGTTGATCCGGTTTTGGCTCTTAACGGGGCCAATAAAAAGTTCTACTCAAGGTTCTCCTATGTTCAGAAAAAGTGCGAGGAGCTTGGACTTTCCCAGGGTGCTGAAAATCTTGAGAGGATGAAAGACTTTTGGAATGAAGCTAAGGCTAAGTTATAAATAGGAGAAGTATATGAAAAACAAAAAGCTTGTTGTGTGTACAGCAGCATTTCTTGCGCTTTCGGCAGTGGTTGCTTTTGTAGGCGTTAGGTTTGCCGCTAAAAAACCGCTTGTGGATGGCGAATGGACTGGAAGCGCTGCCGGTCGTAACGGTGATGTCGTTATGTCTGTTACGGTTTCTGGTGGAAAGGTTACTGCGGTTAAAACCTTGCAGGAAGAAGAGACTGATTTTGCAAAGGAAGCAATTGATCAGATAGCCCAGGCTTTGCTTGCCGGAAAGAGCGTGGATTCAATTGATGCCGTTTCTGGTGCTACTGTTACTTCTAACGCTACCAAGCAGGCTCTAAAGAATGCCCTTAATTCATCCCGTGGAATTGCAGCAAAGTCTTCTGCAAAGGCCCTTAAGGATGAAAAGGCAGACGTGGTTGTTATTGGTGCAGGCGGTGCTGGTCTTTCTGCCGCTACGGAAGCTGCCTCTTTGGGAAAGAAGGTTGTAGTTCTTGAAAAGCTTGGCAATGCAGGAGGAAACACCCTTTCTGCTACAGGCGGTCTTAACGCAAGCGAAACTTCCATCCAGAAGAAGCTTGGCATAGAGGATTCAAATGCCCAGTATATAGAAGATACGATTAAGGGTGGCCACAATCTTAACGATCCTGAGCTTGTTCGCAACATGGTTGAACATTCAGCAGAGACTGTTGACTGGCTTATTTCCCTTGGCGCAGACCTTACGGATGTTGGCAAGATGGCTGGTTCTACAAACAAGCGTACCCACAGACCCCAGGGTGGTGCTCCTGTTGGTGCACATCTTGTTCCCGTTCTTGAGAAAGCTGCCCAGACTGCCGGTGCAGAAATCCGCTACAACAACAAGGTAACCCAGATCCTTAAGGACAAGGACGGAAGCGTTGCAGGCGTAAAGGTTTCGTCTTCTGAAGGAGAGTATACCATAAGTGCCCGCGCAGTTATTGTTGCTACAGGCGGTTTTGGTGCAAGTCCTGAGCTTGTTGTAAAATACAGGCCCGATCTTGCTGGCTTTGGAACTACAAACCACAAGGGTGCAACAGGAGACGCAATCGCTTTGGTTGAACCATTTGACGCAGACTTTATCCAGATGGACCAGATTCAGACCCACCCGACTGTTGTTCCTTCCAACGGTTTTATGATTACGGAAGCTGTCCGCGGTAACGGTGCAATCATGGTGAACCGCGAGGGTAAGCGCTTTGGAAACGAAATGGCAACCCGCGACGTTATGTCTGCTGATATTCTTGCACAGACTGGAAAGACAGCCTACCTTCTTTTTGACCAGGGTGTACGCGAATCACTCAAGGCTATTGAAGGCTATGCAAAGAAGGGTCTTTTGACTGAAGGCGCAAGTCTTGAAGAGCTTGCACAAAAGCTTAACATTCCAGCTGCCGACCTTAAGGCTTCTGTAGACACATACAATTCTTACCAGGCTTCTGGCAAGGACCCGGACTTTAACCGCAAGGGCGACGACATGCCCCGCGCAATAGCAACTGCTCCTTTCTACGCTGTAGAAGTTGGTCCTGCAATCCACCACACAATGGGCGGTATAAAGATTAACACAAAGGCACAGGTTCTTAACAAGAGCGGTTCTGTTGTAAAGGGTCTTTTTGCAGCAGGAGAAGTTACCGGCGGAATCCACGGCGGAAACCGTTTGGGTGGCAATGCCGTTGCAGACATCTGCGTCTACGGAAAAATTGCCGCAGACAGCGCCCTCGAATTCTTAGGCAGCAAATAAACGCAGTAAAAAAAACTTGCAAAACTAAATCAAAAAAAATGCCGGGCTGGGTTCAGTTTACAGAACTCACCGGCTTTTCTTTTTTTTAATATGTATGCAAAACGCACTTGTTACGGTGTATGGGTTCCGCGTAAGGTCAAAGGTGCTGTGTGGTAAAGAGGGCGTGATGAAATTGTAATGCAAAAAAATATTAAGAAAGCACTGGAATGGAGGCGGGAAACGTGGCAAAAAAGCATTTGCGCGGAGCGAACCCGGCAGCGTAGCTTCAAGCCGCGAAGCGAGTCAGATACCTTGTATCCGCGCTCGGCTTTTTTGACGCGTTTTCTGCCGGGAATGGAAGTGCTTTCGTGTTAGCATTTACATTTACTACTTTTCATAAAGATTTGTAATTACACTTACTTGACATGAACCCATTAATCAAGTAGTATTACATAAACGGCAAAGAGGTCGTAGGTATTTTTTTTGTATGGAATTTCCATGCAAAAATTCTATCTACGGCCTTTTCCTTTTTAAATCTCAAAGTCGGCAAAGGGGCTGCATGTACAGTGGAAGAACTGTGCGTGCGGCCTTTTGTTGTTTGGAGCGAAGAAAGATGAAAACACTTTATGAACCAAGTTTCGAGCATGACAACTGCGGCATCGGTGCAGTAGTAAACATTGACGGAAGCAAGTCCCACAAAATCGTTGACAATGCGCTGAGCATTGTAGAGAAATTGGAACACCGCGCAGGTAAGGATGCATCTGGCGAAACAGGAGACGGTGTTGGAATCCTGGTTCAGATTAGCCACGACTTCTTTAGCAAGCAGGCTGCAGACCTGGTAGGCAAGCTTGGCGAGCGTGAATACGGTATAGGCCAGTTCTTCTTTCCGGGCAATGACGGTGCAGAAAATGAAAAGAAAAGATTTGAACAGTGCTGTTCATCAGAAGGACTTAAATTCCTTGGTTGGCGCAAGGTTCCAGTAAATGCCAAGGTCCTTGGAAAAAAAGCCCGTGACTGCATGCCAGAAATTTGGCAGGGCTTTGTTGCAAAACCCGAATCCTGTAAAATCGGAATAGACTTTGACCGCAGGCTCTATATCGTAAGGCGTAACTTTGAAAAGGTTGCAACAGGGGGCGTTGCGGGGGATGCCCCCGCAGAAGGGGTAGCGGAAAACCGCGGAGCGGGTTGCAGCGAGGGGGAGACTTCCCCCTCCTTAGGCAAAACCTACGTCTGCTCGCTTTCTTCCCGAACAATAGTCTACAAGGGAATGTTCCTTGTCCACGAGCTAAGAACTTTCTACGAAGACCTTCAGTCACCAGAATACCAGTCGGCCCTTGCAATAGTGCACTCACGCTTTTCCACAAACACACAGCCAAGCTGGCAGCGCGCACATCCAAACCGCTTTATTGCCCACAACGGAGAAATCAATACAATACGCGGAAACGTAGACCGTATGCTTGCCCGCGAAGAAACCCTCCATTCAGCAAAACTCTCTGATGCAGAAATGGCAAAGGTTCTTCCCGCAGTAGACACAAGCGGAAGCGACTCTGCAATGCTGGACAACACTCTGGAATTCCTTATGATGAACGGAGTGCCCCTTCCCCTTGCAGTAATGATGTGCATACCGGAACCATGGAAGCATGACGAAAACATGAATGCCCAGAAAAAAGATTTCTACCATTACTGGGCAACCATGATGGAAAGCTGGGACGGACCTGCCGCAATACTCTTTAGCGACGGTGACCTTCTTGGCGCAACCCTTGACCGCAACGGACTGCGCCCAAGCCGCTACTACATTACAAAAGACGGAATGCTAATCCTTAGCAGCGAAGTAGGAGTGCTTGACATACCGGAAGAAAACATAAAAATAAAATCCCGCCTGCAGCCTGGACGCATACTCCTTGTGGACACTGTTCAGAAAAAAATCATCAGCGATGAAGAATGCAAGGCACAATACGCAAACACCTATCCTTATGGCGAATGGCTGGACATGAACCTTGTTCATCTTGCAGACCTGAAAATTCCAAACAAGAAAATTCCTGTGCACACTTTGGAAGAGCGAAACATTCTTTACCGCGCATTCGGTTGGAATTACGAAGACGTAAACGAGATGGTTCTGCCAATGGCGCGTAACGGTGTTGAACCTACAGCCAGCATGGGCGTAGACACACCGCTTGCAGTTATGAGCGAAAAGCACCAGAGCCTCTTTAGCTATTTTAAGCAGCTCTTTGCCCAGGTAACAAATCCGCCTATAGACAGCCTGCGCGAAAAAATCGTTACGGACACAACAGTTTATGTTGGCAAGGACGGAAACATTCTTGAGCCTAATGCAAAAAACTGCCGCGTTCTGGAAATAAACAATCCAATTCTTACCGGAACGGATTTAATAAAAATTGCCGCCCTCAATTCAAATGGGCTTAAGGCAAAAACACTTTCCATACTTTTCCAAATTGCAGATTCTCTGGGTGGGGAAAGCCTTCCCCTCGCGCAAGCCGGCAAGCCGTCTTGCGCTACCCCTTCTAGCGGGGAGACCCCGCAACGCCCCCTCCTGTCTGCTGCACTGGAAAATCTTTTTAAGCAGATAGACCAGGCCTATGCAGAAGGCTACAACATAATCATCCTTAGCGACCGCGGTGTAGACAAGACCCATGCAGCAATTCCTGCAATCCTTGCGGTAAGTGCAGTTGAGCAGTATCTTATCAGAACAAAAAAGCGCACTGCCGTTTCCATAATCCTTGAAAGTGCAGAAGTGCGCGATGTTCATCAGGCTGCAATGTGCCTTGGTTACGGTGCCCGCGCAATCAACCCCTACCTTGCCCACGAAGCCATCGCTGAACTAATTGACCAGAAGATTCTGGACAAGGACTACCACACTGCAATAGACGACTACAACAAGGCTGTCATTAACGGTATTGTAAAGATTGCCGCCAAGATGGGAATCAGCACAATCCAGTCATACCAGTCCGCCCAGATTTTTGAAGCAGTTGGAATTGCAGCTGACGTTATAGAAAAATATTTTACAAACACTGTAAGCCGTGTTGGTGGAATTGGGCTAAAAGAAATTGAAGAGGATGTTCGCTACCATCACGCTCAGGGCTTTGACCCGGCAGGTCTTACTGTAAACCAGCATCTTGATTCAGTTGGAAACCATAAGCTTAGAAGGGGACCAACCGCAGAAAGCCACCTTTACAACCCGGAGACGATCGTTGCTTTGCAGCAGGCAACCCGCAACGCAGACTACAACCGCTTTAAGGAATACACAGCCCTTGTAGACTCCAATGACCATCCACATACCTTGCGCGCTATGCTGGAATTTAATTTTGCTTCTGACGGGGGAATTCCTCTCGAAGAAGTTGAAAGCGTGGACGAAATTGTAAAGAGGTTCAAGACAGGTGCAATGTCCTACGGTTCAATTTCGGAAGAAGCCCACAAGTGCATGGCTTTGGCAATGAACCACTTGCACGGAAAATCCAACAGCGGCGAAGGCGGCGAAAAACCTGAGCGTCTTGGAACGGAATACAACAGTGCAATCAAGCAGGTTGCATCTGGCCGCTTTGGAGTAACGGAAGAATACCTTTTAAGTGCCCGCGAGATTCAGATTAAGATGGCACAGGGAGCAAAGCCGGGAGAAGGAGGACACCTCCCCGGTAAAAAGGTTTATCCTTGGATTGCAAAGACACGCTATGCAACTCCGGGTGTAGCCCTCATTTCTCCGCCACCGCACCACGACATTTACTCTATAGAAGATTTGGCCCAGCTTATCTACGACTTAAAGAATGCAAACCGCCAGGCAAGAATAAGCGTAAAGCTTGTTAGTGAAGCTGGCGTTGGTACGATTGCTGCCGGTGTTGCAAAGGCTGGAGCACAGGTAATTTTGATTAGCGGACACGACGGCGGAACAGGAGCTGCCCCTATAAGTTCAATTCACCATGCTGGATTGCCTTGGGAGCTTGGCCTTGCGGAAACCCACCAGACACTTATTCAGAATGGACTTCGCGGACGCGTTGTTTTGGAAACAGACGGCAAGCTTATGAGCGGACGGGACGTTGTTATTGCCGCTTTGCTTGGCGCAGAGGAATTCGGTTTTGCAACGGCTCCACTTATTTCCATGGGCTGTTCAATGATGCGTGTTTGCCAGCTGGACACTTGTCCTTTTGGCGTTGCCACCCAGAACGAAAAACTCCGTGCAAAGTTCCCGGGAAAGCCTGAGTATGTTGAAAACTTCATGAAGTTTATCGCCCAGGAAATGCGCGAGATTATGGCAAAACTTGGAGTGCGCTCTGTAGAAGAACTTTGCGGCCACACCGATTTGCTAAAGCTTAAAGACAAGCAGGGATTCAAGAGGGCAGGCCTTGTGGACATGAGTCGCGTTCTTGCAAACTCAGAAGCCAATAAAGAAGAAGCTTGTGGCTGGAAAAAGGACCGTTCACTCTTTAACTTTGAGCTTGAAAAGAGAATTGACCTTACAAAACTCCTTCCTGACTTTGAAAAGAATGGCAATTCAGGAAGCGGAGAAAAAGATTATATCAACATACAGTCAACAGACCGTACTGTGGGAACTATTCTTGGAAGCGAGATACAGAAGAAGTTTGGCAACAGTCTTGATGACGACACTTACCGCGTAAACTTTAGGGGAGGGGCTGGACAGAGTTTTGGTGCCTTTATTCCAAAGGGACTTACCCTTAGGCTTGAAGGCGATGCAAACGACGCTTTTGGCAAGGGCTTGAGCGGAGGAAAGCTTGTAATCAAAAAGCCTGCTGCTTTTGAAGGAGATGCAGACAAAAATATTATCGTAGGAAACGTAGCCCTCTTTGGAGCTACCAGCGGAACTGCATTTATTAACGGTGTTGCTGGCGAAAGATTCTGCGTAAGAAATTCCGGTGCCACAGTTGTTGCGGAAGGATGCGGAGACCACGGCCTTGAATACATGACAGGCGGAATGGCAGTAATCCTTGGCGGAACAGGAAAGAACCTCTGTGCAGGAATGAGCGGTGGAGTGGCCTACGTGCTTGATGAAAAGCATGACTTGTACAAGAGGCTTAACCACGAGCTTGTAAAAATGTACGCCTTGGACGACGAGACGACAACCCTTTCTGCTTCAACAACAGATGAAGACAAGCTGCATTCCTTAATCGAACAGCACTTTGCAGAAACAGAAAGTGTCCGCGCAAAGTCTATTCTTGACAACTGGAATCATTACCGCAAAGCCTTCAAGAAAATCATTCCTAATGACTACCTAAAGATAATGAAGGAAATTGCAGCTCAGGAAAAGAGTGGTTCTGAGCACGAAGATGCGGTACTTGCAGCTTTCAGAAAGTGTACGGCTTAGGAGGATTAAAATGGCAAAACCAACAGGATTCATGGAATATAAAAGAGTAGAGAACGCAAGCATTTCCCCTTTGGAGCGCATTGCAAACTTTAAGGAATTTCATCCCAAACTGGACGAAGATGCCAGGCGCGAACAGGCTGCACGCTGCATGAACTGCGGAGTTCCCATGTGTGGTGCTGCCCTAAAGCTAAAGGGAATGGTTACCGGCTGTCCTTTGCATAACTACATACCGGAGTGGAATGATGCCCTCTACAAGGGACAGTTTGACATGGCGGCATGGAGGCTTTTAAAAACTTCAAGCTTCCCCGAATTTACAGGACGCGTTTGTCCTGCTCTTTGCGAAAAGGCATGCAACTGCGGAAGTCCAGTTGTTGGAGAAGAAGCGGTTACCGTTCACGACAACGAGCTTTTTATTATAGAAAAGGCATTTGCAACAGGTTACATGAAGGCAGAAGTTCCCAAGACCCGCAGTGGAAAAAAGGTTGCCGTAATTGGTTCGGGGCCAAGCGGACTTGCCGTTGCAGACTGGCTTAACCGCCGCGGACACAGCGTAACTGTTTTTGAAAGGGAAGACAGGGCTGGCGGACTTTTGATGTACGGCATTCCCAACATGAAGCTTGAAAAAAATATAATTGAACGCCGCATAAACCTTATGAAGGAAGAGGGCGTTGAATTTGTTTTTAATGCGGACGTTGGACGTTCTGCTTCTGCAGACCATATCCTTGGTGAATACGATGCAGTTGCCCTTTGCTGCGGTGCAAAAAAAGCAAGGTCTTTGAATGCAGTTGGAATTGAAAAGCTTTTAGCAGATGGCAAAGGCGCTGCCGGCGGAAAAATGTTTGCGGTTGATTTTCTTACCGCTGTTACAAAATGCGTAATTTCTACAAGCTCTGCCTTGGAAAAAATTTCCATGCAGCCTACAAACGGACAGATTGCCCAGATGCTAAAAAAACTCTACGGAATTGAAGTTGAAGGAAAGCACGTTATTATTGTTGGCGGTGGCGATACAGGAAACGACTGCTGCGGTTCTTCAATCAGATTGGGGGCTGCAAGTGTTACCCAGATAGAGATGATGCCTTGTCCTCCAGTTGAACGCGCTTCAAGTAACCCCTGGCCTGAGTGGCCCAAGGTTCTTAAGGTGGACTATGGTGCAGAAGAGTCAATTGCAAAATTTGGCAAAGACCCGCGTGTTTACGAGACAACCGTAAAAGAAGTTATCAGCGAGAACGGACACATAAAGGCTGTGCGCACCGTGGAAGTTGAATTCCAGGTAAAGGACGGAAAGAGGCAGCTTGTTGAACGAAGCGGTACGGAAAAAACTCTTCCCTGTGACTTGCTTCTTGTTGCGGCAGGATTCACTGGCTGTGAAGAATATACGGCAAATGCATTTGGTGTTGAACTTGGAGAGCGGGGAACTGTAAAGGCTTTGGAGACAGGCTATGCAACCACCGTTCCAAAAATCTTTACGGCGGGAGACATGCACCGCGGACAGTCGCTTGTTGTGTGGGCTATTGCGGAAGGCCGTGAATGTGCAAAGCAGATAGACGATTACCTTATGGGCAAGGCTCAATAAAATGACAGAAGACAAGTTTCACGATGAATGCGGTGTTGTTGGAATCTTTGGTGCAGAGAATGCAGCCAGGCTTTCGTATTTTGCGCTTACGGCTTTGCAGCACAGAGGGCAGGAAAGCGCCGGCATTGCAGTTAGCGACACCGGTATTGCGTCCTCAGAAGGAGCCAAGATAAGTCTTTGCAAAGACATGGGGCTTGTGGGAGATGTTTTTTCTACTGAACACTTGCAGAAGCTTAGCGGAAATATTTCTGTAGGCCATGTACGCTATGCAACTGCCGGTGGACGCACTATTGAAAATGCCCAGCCTTTTTTGAATTCCTTTAAGAACGGTTCCATTGCCTTGTGCCATAACGGTCAGCTTGTGAACCATGCAGAGCTAAGGGCCCAGCTGGAAGACGGAGGTTCTACTTTTTCCAGTTCAAGCGACAGTGAAGTTATCCTTAAGCTCATAGTAAGAAAGTATATAGAAAACGGCGGCAAGCTTGGTAGCCCCAATACCGGTGGAAAGTCTGCAGAAGAAAACCGCAAAAGATTCATAGATGCTGTTGTAAAGACGGCAGGTCTTATAAAAGGTTCTTTTGCCCTTTGCATTATGACGGAAAATATGCTGATTGGAGTCCGCGATCCTAACGGTATAAGACCCTTGTGTCTAGGAGAAATTTCCGGGGGCGTTGCGGGGGTGTCCCCCGCACAGGGGGTAGAGAGCAACGAAGTGCGAACGCAGGGGGGAATGCCCCCCTCCTATATAATTGCATCGGAAACTTGTGCCATTGATGCCGTTAACGGAAAATTTTTGCGCGACCTTGAGGGCGGAGAAATTGTCGTTGTTACAAAGGAAGGTCTTAGCTCTATAAAATACGCCCAAGAAAAAAAGAGGACCTGTATTTTTGAATACGTTTATTTTGCAAGGCCTGATTCTGTGATTGACGGAATTTCTGTTCAGAATGCGAGATACAGGATGGGAGAAGTTCTTGCAAGGGAATCTTCTGTAGAAGCAGACGTTGTGATTGGAGTTCCCGACAGCGGAATTGGAGCGGCACTAGGTTATGCTAAGGCAAGCGGAATTCCTTACGTAACAGGAATCATCAAGAACAAGTACATTGGGCGAACTTTTATTGCACCAACTCAGGCTGAGCGCGAATCCATGGTTTTTGTAAAGCTGAATGCAATCAAAAGTGATCTTGAAGGTAAGCGCGTAATTGTAATAGATGATTCCATTGTGCGCGGAACAACCAGCCGCAGACTTGTCCAGCTTTTGCGCAAGGCAGGTGCAAGGGAAGTTCACTTTAGGGTTTCTTCTCCGCCGGTAAAGTTTCCCTGCTACCTGGGAATTGACACTCCAAGCAAGGCAGAACTTATTTCTAGTACCCACGAACTTGAATCTATCCGCAAGGAAATAGGGGCAGACTCCCTTTCCTTTATTTCTCTTGAAGGAATGCTTGAAGCTCTTGGTGCGGACTCTTTCTGCAACGGCTGCTTTAACGGCGAGTATCCTGTTTGATTATTTGTCATGCTGAATTTATTTCAGCCGTATCTCTTGATTATGTTTTCTGCAATGGCTATCTTTTTCTGACCAGTGTCCATCGCTTCTTTTTCTATGAAGCGGTGGGCTTCTGCTTCTGCCATGCTCATGTTCTGCATAAGAAGCATTTTTGCACGGTTTACAAGTTTTATTTCTTCCATCTTTACCTTTAGCTTTGTTGTCTGGCTGGAAAGAACCTGTACCTTGTACTGGACTGCAATTGCGGCCTTTATCATGCTGTAAAAATAGAACTGGTCAAATGGGTTTGAAAGCGTGATAATTCCGTAGCCTTCCACGCGGTAGCTCACTTCTTCAAAAAGTGCGGTGGGGGTAAGCAGCAGGATTGTGCTTAGGCTTTCTGATGCGTCTACTGCAAAATCTTCTCCCTTGCCTTCTGCATAATCTGCAAGTATGATGTTGTATCTCCTTTCGGAAATACGGCGGCGGGCTTCATTAAAGTCTGACAGCACTTCCGTTTCAAAGAGCGGGGGCATAAGCATAATGCCTGTGGCCTGAGAAATTTTTGAATCCTTTGTAACGACTAAAACGCTATGGGTATCTTCTGTCATTTGTTAAAATCCAAGGGCTTCCTTTACGAACTGGCTGCTTTCTGCAATTTCTCTGGCTGAATCAAGTGTGTCTGGTAAAGTTTCCATGTCTCCATCTGCTGCTTTTTCAAACAGGTTCTTTTCTACCGGCTCCGGCGGTTCAAGATTGTTTTTGATTCCGTCGAGCGCTGAGTGTATAAGGAGGGTAAAGACAAGGTAGGGGTTGCATTCGCTGTCCGGGGTGCGGATTTCTAGGCGGCTTGCGTCGTCCTGTCTGGTTGCGGGAACACGGATGAATGTTGAGCGGTTTTCGTAGCCCCATGCAATGTGAATTGGTGCTTTGCATGAACCAAGTCTGTCGTAGGAGTTTTCCGTGCAGTTCATGTAGTAGGTTAGTTCTTTTGCGTGCTTTAGGATTCCTGCCAGCATGTTGCGCCTTTTTCCGGCATCCATGCATGAGATGTTTATGTGGAAGCCGCTTCCTGCCTGGTCTGCAAGAGGTTTGGGTGAGAAGTCTGCATACAGTCCTGCGCTTGCGGCTCTTGTGCGTACAATCCATTTGAATGTTGTGGCGTTGTCTGCTGCGGTGAGTGCATCTGAATGGTGGAAGTCAATTTCGTTCTGTCCGGGACCTTCCTCGTGGTGGCTTGCTTCTGGCTGAATGCCCATCTGTTCAAGTGTAAAGCATATTTCGCGGCGGATGTTTTCCCCTTTGTCTTCTGGGGCAATGTCCATGTAGCCAGCCCTGTCAAAAGGAATCTTTGTTGGCTCTCCCTTTTCGTCCAAGTTAAAGAGGTAGAATTCTATTTCCGTACCAAAGCTGAATTCTACACCGAATTCATCGCGGGCTTTTTTTACTGCATTAGAAAGAATCTTTCGGCAGTCCTTTTTGTAGGGGCTTCCATCCGGGTAGGAGATTGTGCAGAACATCCTTACAACTTTTCCTGTGTTTGGCCTCCAGGGAAGGATAGCAACTGTTGTTGGGTCCGGGTGCAGGAAAAGGTCTGATTTTTCTGCTGTCTCAAAGCCGTAGATTGCAGAAGCGTCAAAGCTAACTCCGTTTTCGAATGCGCTCTTTAGCTGTCCCGCCATGATGGAAATATTTTTCTGCACTCCGCGCAAGTCAAAAAAAGCAAGCCTTACAAACTTTACGTCTTCTTCCTGAACATATTCCAAAACTTCTTCTACTGTGTACATAAAAACCTCTTTCGTTATTTTCTATTATAATTTAATGCAGGCATACTTTCAAGAATTCTACGAAGAGGGGACCTGCATTGTTGGGGCGGCTCTTGAATTCCGGGTGGAACTGAACTCCCACGTGGAATTGGCCTTGTATTTCTACAGCTTCTACGAGTGTGCCGTCCGGGCTTGTTCCGCTGATTGTTAGGCCTGCGTCCTTCATCTGCTCGCGGTAGTCGTTGTTGAATTCGTAGCGGTGGCGGTGGCGCTCGTGGATTGTATTGTCTTTAAGGACATTTTTGTATGCCTTTTCCAGAATTGTTCCGGCAGAAACAAGGCAGGGGTAGCTTCCAAGCCTCATTGTTCCTCCTTTTATGACACCTTCCTGGTCTTTCATCAAGTCTATGACCGTGTGCTCGCAGAGCTCGTCAAATTCCCTGGAGTTTGCATCTTTGTAGCCAAGTACGCTGCGGGCAAATTCTATTACTGCAATCTGCATTCCAAGGCAAATGCCAAAGTATGGGATTTTGTGGGTTCTTGCAAAGCGGCATGCGCTTATCATTCCCTCTATTCCGCGGTGGCCGAATCCTCCCGGAAGAATTATTCCCTGGCAGCCTGCAAAAATCTCCGCTGCACTTTCGTCCGTTACGCTGTCTGAATCCACCCATTTTATCTTTACGTTCTTTCCAACTACAAAGCTTGCGTGGTTCAAGGACTCGATTATGCTAAGGTAGGAGTCGTGAAGCTTTACGTATTTTCCAACCAGGGCAATCTGTAAGTCTCCGCTCCTCTTGTGGATTGTCTCCACCATTTTTGACCATTCGGAAAGGGCAGGGTAGTCCGCCTTGTTTTCCAAGCCAAGGTCCCTGCAAACAACGTCGTCCATGTTCTGGGCGTGCAGCATGAGGGGCACTTCGTAAAGGCTTTTGCAGGTTGTGTTGTTGATAACGCAGTCTTCGCCAACGTTGCAGAAGAGGGAAATCTTTTTGCGGATGTCGGAAGGAATTTCTTTGTCGCAGCGGGCAACTATAATGTCCGGGTGGATTCCTACGGCCATGAGTTCTTTTACGGAGTGTTGCGTTGGCTTTGATTTGTATTCGTCCGAACCGCTTATGTAAGGCACAAGGCAGACGTGGATAAAAAGACAGTTGCGCCTTCCAACTTCCAGTGCAAGTTGTCTTATTGCCTCCAGGAAGGGCTGGCTTTCTATGTCTCCAATCGTACCGCCTATTTCCACTATGCTTACGTCTGCTCCGCTAACCTCTGCGTTCTTTAGGATAAAGTCTTTAATCTCGTTTGTTACATGGGGAATAATCTGAACCGTCTGGCCAAGGTATTCACCCTGACGCTCTTTGTTAAGTACGTTCCAGTAAACCCTGCCGCTTGTTAGGTTTGAATATTTTGTAAGGTTTTCGTCTATGAAGCGCTCGTAGTGGCCAAGGTCCAAGTCTGTTTCCGCACCGTCATCTGTTACGAATACTTCGCCGTGCTGGAAGGGGCTCATTGTTCCTGGGTCCACGTTCATGTATGGGTCAAGCTTTTGAGATGCAATTTTTAGTCTCCGGCATTTTAAAAGCCGTCCAAGGCTTGCCGCTGTAATTCCCTTGCCAAGTCCGCTAACTACTCCGCCTGTTACAAATATGAATTTAGACATTGTTTTTTCTCCCATAAAAAATTAAAGCTTGGTGATGTCTACAAGACTTGTGTTCTCTTCCGTATAAGCGGATGCAAGGCAGTCTGCAAGTGCGTTTGCAGTGTCTATTGCGGTAAGGCAGTCTATGTCCCTTTCTACCGCAAGACGGCGCAGCTTTACGCTTTCTACTGCGGGGTCTCGTCCCTTTGCAGAGGTTGAGACCACGTAGCAAACCTTGCCGCTTTCCAAAAGGGTCATTACGTTTTCGCTGTAGTTTTCGTGAACCTTGGCAACGTGAGTTACGCTCATTCCGCTTCTTTCTATTGTTGTGGCGTTTCCGCTTGTGGCATACAGGGTAAAGCCTAGGTCGTAGAATTTCTTTGCAAGAGGCGCAAGTTCAGGAAGGTCGGTTTCCCTTACGGAGAACAATATGCCGTATGCAGATTGCGGGGGCGTTGCGGGGGTGTCCCCCGCAGAAGGGGTAGGGCGCAACGGAGTGCGACCGCAGGGGGAGACTTCCCCCTCCTGCATTTTGGGACGTATCATCTTCCAACCAGCAGCGCTCATTCCCTTAAAGATTGCCTCTTCACGGGTCGAGGCAATTCCAAGCACTTCACCTGTTGACTTCATTTCCGGGCCCAGGTGGGTGTCTACGTCCATGAGTTTTTCAAAGCTGAATACAGGAACCTTTACCGCAAAGTAGCCCGGCTTTTTGTAGAGGCCAGTGCCGTAACCCATGCTGCTGATGCTTTCTCCCAACATTGCGCGGGTTGCAAGTTCTATCATAGGAACTCCGCTTACTTTGCTAAGGTAGGGAACGGTGCGGCTTGAGCGGGGGTTTGCTTCGATGATGTAAAGTTCATCCTTGTAGATTAGGTACTGGATGTTTACAAGCCCCTTTGTTCCAAGTGCCAGTGCTAGGTCGCATGACTGGCGTACGATTTTTTCTTCTATTTCCGCAGTAAACTGTCCCGGGTAAACTGCAATTGAATCTCCTGAATGGATGCCAGTGCGTTCAATGTGCTCCATGATTCCCGGAATAAGAACGTCCTTGCTGTCGCAGATGCAGTCAACCTCCAGTTCCTTTCCTTCCATATATTTGTCTATTAGAACCGGGTTTTTTATTCCGCCGCGGAGGATTATCTTCATGTATTCTTTTACATCCGCATTGTCCCTTGCTATAATCATGTTCTGTCCGCCAAGTACGTAGCTTGGGCGCATGAGTACAGGGTAGGTGATTCTTGCGGCTGCTTCCAGTGCTTCCGCTTCCGTAAAAACTGTTAGCCCTTTTGGCCTTTTTATGTTTAGCCTGTCGCAGAGCTCTTCAAAGCGTTCCCTGTCTTCTGCAAGGTCTATGGCATCTGCGCTGGTTCCAAGAATTTTTACACCCTGGCTGTCCAGATATTTTGCAAGCTTTATTGCAGTTCCACCTCCAAAGGCAACTACAACGCCAATCGGTTTTTCTACGGCCAGCACGTTCATTACATCTGGCGGTGTTAGCGGTTCAAAGTAGAGACGGTCGGCAGTGTCAAAGTCTGTGGAAACGGTCTCCGGGTTGTTGTTGATGATTGCAACTTCGTAGCCAAGTTTTTTAAGGGCTTGGACGCACTGGACTGATGCGTAGTCAAATTCGATGCCTTGCCCGATGCGGATTGGTCCTGAGCCAAGTACGACGATGGTCCCTTTTGATTTGTCTGACATAAAAATCCTCTGAAAAAAGTAAAGGTCTTTTTTAGGCCTTGTAGGCGTCGTTGTGGACACCGGCAATGGCTCTTCCGCTTGGTTCGTCTGCATTCTTCCATGCGGCATCCCATTCAAGGGCTTTTGCTGTAGAGCAGGCAACCCCGGCTTCGTGGGGGACGCACCTTGCGGCACTGTCGCTTGGGAAGAGGCGGCTGTAGATTTCGCGGTAGTAGTATTCCTCCTTTGTTTTTGGAGGGTTCACCGGGAAGCGGTTTTCGCGCCTTGCAAATTCTGCATCGCTTACTTTTTCTTCCGTCATCTTTTTGAGGGTATCTATCCAGTTGTAGCCTACGCCGTCGCTGAACTGTTCCTTTTGCCTCCAGCAGATGTCCTGGGGAAGCAGGTCTTCAAACGCTTTCCGCAAGATCCATTTTTCCATACGCTGCTTTCCATCAGGAAGCTTTATGTTCATCTTGTCGCTTGGGTTAAGGTTCATGGCAATGTCTATAAAGTCTTTGTCCAGGAAGGGAACGCGGCCTTCAACACCCCATGCCATGAGGCTCTTGTTTGCACGCAGGCAGTCGTAGAGGTGCAGCTTGCTCATCTTGCGCACAAGTTCTTCGTGGAATTCTTTTGCGTTGGGTGCCTTGTGGAAATAGAGGTAGCCGCCAAAGAGCTCGTCGCTTCCTTCTCCAGAAAGAACCATCTTTATTCCCATGGATTTTATTACCCTTGCAAGAAGGTACATGGGTGTGCTTGCGCGGACAGTTGTAATGTCATAAGTTTCTATGTGGTAGATTACGTCCGGCAGCGCATCCAATGCTTCCTGTATTGTAAAGTGAACTTCGTGGTGAACAGTTCCAATGTAGTCTGCTGCCTTCTTTGCGGCAACAAGGTCCGGGGAACCTTCAAGTCCTACCGCAAATGAGTGCAGCTGCGGCCACCATGCGCTTTCCTTACTGTCTGACTCTACGCGCTTCTTGCTGTATTTTTGCGTAACAGCCGCAATGATGGAACTGTCAAGGCCTCCGCTCAAAAGAACCCCGTATGGAACGTCGCTCATAAGCTGGGCTTTTACGGCAGACTCAAGACCGTTGCGTAGCTTTTCTATTACACTGGGGTTGATAACTTCTCCCTTGTCGTCCGTAGCACGTGCAGAATTTTTTACTACGTCGTAAGATTCCCATGATCGGTGGTACCAGCGTACAGGCTTTCCTTCTTTTGAATACAAGTAGCAGCCGTTGGGGAATTCTTCGATTGTCTGGCAGTCACCTTCCAAAGCCTTTAGCTCGCTTGCAACATAGTAGCGTCCTGCTTTGTCCCAACCCTGGTAGAGCGGGATTACGCCAATTTCATCGCGGCCAATAAGGTAGGTGTCGTCTTCGCTGTCGTAAAGTGCAAATGCAAATATTCCAGAAAGCTTTTCTATCATTGCGGAAAAGTTTCCGGCGCTTTTGAATTTTTTGTAAAGAGGTATTATAACTTCGCAGTCGCTTTGTGTCCTAAACTTGTATGAAGACGCAAATTCTTCGCAGAGCTTTTTGTGGTTGTAGATTTCTCCGTTTACCGCAAGGATGATTTTTTCGTCATCGCTTACGAGCGGCTGCTTTCCGCTAAGGGGGTCAACGATTGCAAGTCTCTCGTGGCTTAGAATTGCATTTTCTCCTGTATACACTCCGCTCCAATCCGGTCCTCTGTGCCTTATCCTCTTGCTCATCTCCAAAATCTGCGAGCGCAGTTCTTCCTTTAGACCTTCTGCAAGCGGTTGGCTTCCGCTATTTAAATCAAATGCTCCAACAAAACCACACATAAAAACCTCCTTATCTGTTTTCCTTTAAGAATAATTCTGCTTCGTTTTCTCCGCCTGCCGTTGAATAGAAATACGGTGTTTCCGCATTGAATTCTCCGGCACAGGTGTCTACCATTTTGAAGCTTACAGGTTTGTATATCAAGGTGGGGGAAGTCTCCCCCTCGCTGCAACCGCCTTTGGCGTTTTCCGCTACCCCCTCTGCGGGGCTCGATTGCCGCCCCGCAACGCCCTGCGCTTCCATCTTGCAAATCTTTTCAAGTTTCCACAAGAACCATTCGTCTATTTTTGTAATCTTGTGAATTTCTTCCACACTCAAAAGACCTCGCTTTAGAGCTTGGTAAATTGCAAAGATTCTCTGGTCGGTACACTGGTGCACACGGTCGCGTATTTTTTCATCCCCTTCTTTTGCAAAGGAAGGAAGGTTCAGATCCTTTACGCCAACTTCAAGTCCCCTGCATGCCTTTAGGATTGCCTCTTCAAAATTCTGTCCTATTGCCATAACTTCGCCTGTTGCCTTCATCTGGGTTCCAAGCTTTCTTGCTGCGTAAACAAATTTGTCAAATGGGAACTTTGGCATTTTTACTACAACGTAATCAAGTACCGGTTCAAAGCATGCCTTTGTTTTTTTGGTAACAAAGTTTTGAATCTCGTCCAGGGTAAAGCCAACCGCAATAAGGGCTGCAACCTTTGCAATGGGGTATCCTGTTGCCTTACTTGCAAGTGCGGATGAGCGGCTTACCCTTGGGTTCACTTCTATAACCGCGTATTCAAAGCTGTCGGGGTTAAGGGCAAACTGGCAGTTGCAGCCGCCTTCAATTTCTAGTGCGCTTATGATGTTTAGAGCCGCGCTTCTTAGCATCTGGTATTCTTTGTCTGCAAGCGTTACAGTCGGAGCTATTACGATGGAGTCTCCCGTGTGAACGCCAACCGGGTCAAAGTTTTCCATTGAACAGACCGTGATGACGTTTGCGTTTGCATCCCTCATTACCTCAAACTCTATTTCTTTCCAGCCGCTTATGCATTTTTCTACAAGAATCTGGTGTATTGGTGAGCGGTGAAGGCCGTTGTGGGCAATTTCGTCAAGCTCGCGGTCGTTTGCTACAATGCCGCCACCAGTTCCGCCAAGAGTGAATGCCGGGCGTATGATTGCAGGAAAGCCAATCTGGTTGTGAACAAAGTCCACCGCATCTTCGTAGCTTGTAACAACCTTTGACGGAATGCAGGGTTCACCTATGGCTTCCATTGTGTCCTTGAACATCTGACGGTCTTCTGCCTTGTCTATTGTTTCCGGTCTTGCGCCTAAAAGCTGAACGTTATGCGATGCAAGAAAACCTGACTTTGCAAGTTCCATGCTGAGGGTAAGGCCTGTTTGTCCACCCAGTGTAGAAAGCAGGGAGTCCGGCTTTTCTTTTTCTATGATTCTTTTTAGGGTTGGCAGTGTGAGCGGTTCAAGGTAAATTTCGTCTGCCATGGAGCGGTCCGTCATAAGGGTTGCCGGGTTTGAATTTACAAGGCAGACTTCAAGTCCAAGCTGCTTTAGTGCCTTGCAGGCCTGGTTACCCGCATAGTCAAATTCTGCAGCCTGTCCTATTACGATTGGACCTGAGCCTATAATCATGACTTTATGAATGTTCTTATTTAACGGCATCTTATCATCTCCAAAAATTTGTCAAACAAAAAGTTTGTGTCGTGTGGGCCACCGCAAGCTTCCGGGTGGAACTGCACGCTGAATGCAGGAATATCCGTATATGTAATGCCTTCTACGGTTCCGTCGTTTACGTTAAAAAAGCTCATCTTTGCGTACTGGGGCAACGATGAATTTTCTACCGCATAGCCGTGGTTCTGGCTTGTGATGTAGACTCGGTTTGTTGCCGTGTCTTTTACAGGATGGTTTCCTCCGCGGTGTCCGTATTTTAGCTTGCATGTTTTGCAGCCGCGGGCAAGGGCAAGCATCTGGTGGCCAAGGCAGATTCCAAAGATTGGAATGGCATGGCTTGTTTTGTTGTGTTCACAAATTTTTCTTATTTCTTCTATAATAGAAGTGTTTTCTGCAGGGTCTCCAGGGCCGTTGCTTAGCATGATTCCGTCTGGATTCAATGAAAGAATTTTTTCTGCGCTTGTATTATATGGAAGGACTGTTACTTGAGCGCCCCGTTTTTCAAGTTCACGCTTTATGTTTGCCTTTGCACCAAAGTCCCAAAGCAAAATATGGGGGGCGTTGCGGGGGGCGTCCCCCGCAGAGGGGGTAGGCGGAAATGAGCGAAGCGAATTGGAGCCGAGGGGGAGACTTCCCCCACTGAGTGGGCTTTCTCCATCTGAATTAAGCTGGACGCTTTCTACCGCATGCTCTATTTTGTAGTCCCGGATTTTTTGCAATATAGAAGAATCTACAGGAGGCTGTGCATGGAGTGAAAAATCTTTGGCAGATTTTCCGCTAACAATCATTCCGTTCATAACGCCGCTTTCACGAAGTTTTTTTGTAAGGGAGCGGGTGTCTATTCCAGAGATTCCGATTATTCCCTGTTCTTTTAGAAAAGAGTCGAGTGTGGTCTGGCAGCGGAAATTGGATGGCAGGTCGCAAAGCTCGCGGACTATGTAGCCACGTACACAGGAGCGGGGGCTTTCGTAGTCTTCCGGTATTGTGCCGTAGTTTCCGATGAGGGGGAATGTCTGGGTTACGATTTGACCGTAGTAGCTTGGGTCGGTGAGGGTTTCAAGGTAGCCGGTCATTCCTGTTGTAAAGACGGTTTCGCCAATGGTGGAGCCTGTTGCCCCGATTGGGCTTCCCGTAAAAACTGTTCCGTCTGCAAGAATCAAATAAGCTTTTTCCATAGTTAACGTACTTCCAATGAACAAAAAAAAGGTGCTCATTCCATCTGGCGGCAATAATTCCACCAGCTCGAATAAGCACCTTTGCTTGTATTATTATTGTTATAGAACTTTAGGCCATTTATGTCAAGAACCTATTTACATCTGTAGAAGCCAAGTGCAAATCTTAACACGAAAGCACTTCCATTCCCGGCAGTAAACGCATCAAAAAAGCCGAGCGCGGATACAAGGTATTAGACTCGCTACGCTCGCACCGCGCAAATGCTTTTTTGCTGCGTTTCCCGCCTCCATTCCAGTGCTTTCTTACACATTTTTGCATTACAATTATTGAAAGTTGTCGCTTGTCCTCTAAAGTCAGAAATAATTTAGAAAAATAATTCGGAAAAAATATTGACATTTTTTTTTGTAAGCAGTATAACAAGAGTAACAAACGGCAATGAGGTCGCAGGAATGGTATTTCTGCGACCTTTTTGTTTTTTATGCATACATCCGAAGGCGGGTGCGCATAATGTTTAAACCATATACAAGGCTGACAATCGCAGATTGACAATCACTGATTGCAGTTTATTCCATAAAGGCAAAGGTGCCGCAATTTTTTTTGGAGGACGCTCCAGAAATCTTTGCGGCATTTTTGTTTTAAAGCGAATGTTTTGGAGGAAAAAAAGATGGACGAAGTTACACCAATTTTTGGCGAAAATGTTTTTAATGAAACGGTTATGAAAGCTCGGTTGCCTAAGGAAACTTACAAACAGCTGATGAAAACTATTGAAGGCGGAGAAAAACTTGACGCTTCTGTTGCTACAGTTGTTGCAAATGCAATGAAAGACTGGGCCATTGAAAAAGGCGCAACTCATTTTACTCACTGGTTCCAGCCGCTTACAGGCATTACTGCGGAAAAGCACGACAGCTTTATTACTCCTACAAGCGACGGAAAAGTTATAATGGAGTTCAGCGGTAAGGAACTTGTTCAGGGTGAACCTGATGCTTCTTCTTTCCCAAGCGGAGGAATCCGTGCAACATTCGAAGCCCGCGGTTACACAGCATGGGACCCAACATCTTACGCATTTATTAAAGACGGTACACTTTGCATTCCAACTGCATTCTGTTCTTATACAGGAGAAGCCCTTGACAAAAAGACTCCGCTCCTCCGCTCAATGCAGGCAATCAGCAAACAGGCAGTTCGTGTTCTTAAACTCTTTGAAGGAAACGAAGCCGTTACTTCCGTAAAGACAACAGTTGGTCCTGAACAGGAATACTTCCTTGTAGACAAGAGCGTTTACGACAAGCGCGAAGACCTTATCTATACAGGCCGCACTTTGTTTGGTGCTAAGGCTCCCAAGGGACAGGAACTTGAGGATCACTACTTTGGTATGATTAAGCCCCGCGTTCAGGCATTCATGAAAGACTTGAACAAAGAGCTTTGGAAGCTTGGTATTCTTGCCAAGACTGAACACAACGAAGTTGCCCCTGCTCAGCATGAGCTTGCCCCAATCTTCTCTACAACAAACCTTGCCTGTGACCACAACCAGCTTACTATGGAAATGATGCGCAAGGTTGCCGCAAAGCACGGAATGGTTTGTCTCTTGCACGAAAAGCCATTTGCCGGTGTTAACGGAAGCGGTAAGCACAACAACTGGTCAATTTCCACAAACACTGGAAAGAACCTTCTTGACCCAGGCACAAGTCCTGACCAGAATGCACAGTTCCTTTTGTTCTTGTGCGCAATCATTAAGGCTGTTGACGAGTACCAGGACTTGCTCCGCATTTCTGTAGCATCTGCCGGTAACGACCACCGTCTTGGAGCCAACGAGGCACCGCCAGCTATCATCTCCATCTTCCTTGGTGATGAACTTAGCGCAATTCTTGACAGCATAGAAAAAGGCGTTCCTTATGGAAAGCACGAAAAAGAAAAGATGCAGATTGGCGTTACTGTTCTTCCTGACTTTAACAAGGATACAACAGACCGCAACCGCACGTCTCCATTTGCATTTACAGGAAACAAGTTTGAGTTCCGTATGCTTGGTTCAAATGAATCAATCGCTTGTGCAAACGTATTCCTTAACACTGTTGTTGCAGAAGAGCTTAGCCAGTTTGCAGATCTTCTTGAAAAATCATCTGACTTTAAGGCTGCTCTCCATGATCTTATTCTTAAGACAATCAAAGAGCACAAGAGAATCATTTTCAACGGAAATGGTTATGATGATTCTTGGGTTAAGGAAGCAGAAAAGCGCGGACTTTACAACCTTAAGTCTACACCGGAAGCCCTTCCTCACATTCTTGACGAAAAGAACGTTAAGGTATTCGAAAAGTTCGGTGTTTACAGCAAGGTGGAACTTGAAAGCCGCTTCGAGATTCACAATGAAAACTACTCCAAGATTATCAACATCGAAGCAGAAACTATGCTTGAGATGGCAAACAAATTCATACTGCCAGCAGCAAGCAAATACGCCAACAAG
>JAFXWC010000044.1 GCA_017534445.1 Treponema sp. | reverse complement strand
CTCCCTTTCCCGGCACGGCTTAGGGCTCTGCCCTAAGAACCCGAATTTTTCGTTCAACAAATGTTTTTTTTGAGAAAGTTCTACTTATCGGTTTCAGCGTCGTTTTTTCTTGCTTGCCAAACAATATCGAGCCATGGAGGGCGGGTTAGCAGCGTGCAGAATTGCATAGCGATTCTGCAATCCCAAGAAAAATCCACGGAGGTTTTTTTCTTGGGCAGGCACGGCTTAGGCATGTTGCGATACGTTGAGCAACATGCCCCTAAGAACCCCAACCGCTTTGCAGAACCAAATAATCTACTGAAAACCATATAATTTATAAAGAAACACTCGAAGCTGTAAACAGAAGGGATTTATCATGTACTATATTTATAAAGCTCAAAAACGAAATTCTTCTCAAATTGTGATTTTTATTTTTTTCCTGATTGTTTATTGTGCACAAATGGGCTTTGTCTGGCTGTTTTTGATGGATAAATATGTGGCTATTATGAAGGTGCTGTTTGGGATAAAGAAGGGTGAGCTGATGTTTGCGCCAATAGGGTGCCACATCTTTTCGATCACAGGATTTGTGCTTTGGATTCCAATTTCATACTATATTCTTAAGGCAGTCTTTTCCATGCTTTTTGGGATGAACAAATTCTTTGCACTAATAGTAGATTCAAAAGAAAACTACAGGGGCGGAAGGTACAGTCTTGGCTCTTATGAAAGGGACATGGTATTCTGCATCGTAATAGAACTTGTGGCGCTTTTCTTTTTTGTCTTTAGCATCTTCTACAACATAAGGGTGCGCGACGAAGGCATTATCCACAAAAAATTCTTTAGCCTAAAGTCAGAGCTTATTCAGTGGCATAGCGTAGACAGCGTTGATTTTTGCCTAGAGATAAGCAAGCGCAAAGAAGAGTCTGCCGAGCCAAAATTCATTATTCACGCAGGAGAGAAAAGCCTTGACCTGTGGAACGGATTTGGAATGGGAAGCCCCGAGGTTGAAGAACTAATTTCTTTTACCGAACTGCTTCTAAAGAAAAACCCCAAGGCCAAACTGAACATAAACTTTGATCTTTCCGCAAATAATTTGTCCGTGCTAAAAAAATACAAAAGCGGCGAAGAAAAAGTAAGGCTTTTATACAATTACATCCTGCAAAAACAAAAGAGCACAAGTGTGCAAGGAGAGATATAAATGGAATGTAAAATGAATTTAAAAATGGCAATCAAGAACGACTACCTTTTGGGACTTTTGTTAATTGCACCGATAACATGTATTGTTATAGAGGTCGTCCTTATTGCCACAAAAACCATTAGCCCCAGAGTCTTGCTTGAACTGCCATTCAAGGAACTGCCGGCAACTCTTGACTTTCGTATTATAGCTTCATTTTCCCTGATTATTGTCGTAACACTTATTTTATTTGTAAAAAGAGTCTTGTACATAAAGTCTTTTGAAAACGAGTACAGAACTGTAGACGCAAAAGTTGTAGACATAAACTATATAAAAGACAGATGCGGAGTAGACGTGGAGTTTAACTTTAACGGAGAAAGCTGCAGCAAACATTTTATGCTCTTTAACAACAAGCAAACAAGATACGTTCACATGGATTCAGAAGTAAAGCTAATAATAAAAAATGAAAACCCAAAGAAATGCTTAATCAAAGATTTGTATTTTGATTAGGATTTTTTACGTCATTCCCCTGCGTCACCCTGAACTTGTTTCAGGGTCTGTGCCACCATACGTCCGCTAACATTCATAGATGCCGAAACCAGTTCGGCATGACCGGTTTGCAGCACATTGTGGTGTTGCTTGCCAATCAATATAAAGCCATGGAAGGCGACTTAGCAACATGCAGATTTGATTGTAAATCTGCAATCCTAAAAAAAATCCATGGAGGGATTTTTTAGGCAAGCACGGCAGGGATTGGAGCCACGCCGTAGGCGGCCACTGGACTGAACGACCGCAAGGGAGTGAGGGAAGCGGCTGGAGCGAAAGCGGAATGGCGGAAAGCCCCTAGCAGAAAAAACTGCCGCAAGAAAAAAATTATTTTGCGTAAGAGGGCGTGTAG
The DNA here is from genome assembly GCA_017534445.1 of Treponema sp. Taxonomy (GTDB): domain Bacteria; phylum Spirochaetota; class Spirochaetia; order Treponematales; family Treponemataceae; genus Treponema_D. The sequence goes on along the minus strand of JAFXWC010000044.1, from coordinate 37,127 downwards.
GCTTCGTAGGCATCCAGCCAGCGCGTTATGGGAAGGGTCCAGTCGTCTTCGGTGGTGCCTTCCAGAAGGAAACGCTCGTACATAAAAATTATGTGGCTTCGGATTTCGCCCTTGTCTTTTTCGGCAACGTCTTCTGCCTTTTGAAAGAGGTCGTTCACAAAACGGACTGCATCGCTTGGTGTAAAAAGTTCCGGTGCAAGGCGGGTGAGCATGTAGAGGGCGGCGGGTATGCAGTTTACGCTGTGCTGCTTAAGGTAAAGGACGGTCTCGCCAATTTCTACCGCGCGGGAATAAAGCTCCCAGTTCCACCTTTGTTTTTCCATGAATGTAAAGTTCTCGCGGTCAAAGAGCATTTTGTAAAAGCTAAAGCAGAGGCAGACGATGGAAATGTGCAGGCTTGGAACGCAGCAATAGTGCGGGTCTGCGGCACGGAGTTTTTTTACCTGTTTTTGGTCGCAGGGTGTGCGGTAGGTTGTGGTCATGCAGTGCCTGTAAATTTTTAGCGCATAGGTGTAGGTCTTTATCAGGTAGCGCATGAATTCTGCGCAATGCCTTGAACCCTGCAGCCAGCCGTAACGGTGGAGCAACATGTTTAGCGGGCGGATCCAGATATTTATAAAATCCATGTAGCACTTTACGGTGTCTGCGCGGAAGGGAACCTTTTCGTCCAGCTCGTGGTCAACGTGTTTTACAGGCCACCTGATAAGCTTTATTTTTCTTAGGTAAAGCGGCGCAAAGAATTTTCCTATTACGGAACCAAAGACCAGCCTAAAGGACGTTATGCAGCTGAATGGGCTCAGCGGCAAGAGGAACCAGGGCGAAACCGGACAAAATGAATTGATGCTTTTGCAGCACACTTTCTGAATACGCTTTGCAGAAGGCTCTTTTACAAGCCCCCTTCTAAAAGGATACATTCCGCTCATTTTCCAAACACCTCTTTAGCAATAGCAACAGATTCCATGGCATCCTTTGCGTAGTAGTCCGCCCCGATTTTTTCTGCATAGTCGGCGGTAAGGACTGCACCCCCAACCATTACCCTGCACTCTTCACCGGCATCTTTTAGCGCCTGATGCAAAAGCTTTATTGTCTCTTCCATGTTGGCAACGGTCGTTGTCATAAGGGCACTAAGTCCCAAAAGCTTTATTTTGTTCTGCAATACCGTGTCGATTACGGTCTGGTAGGGTACGTTCTTTCCCAAATCAATTACCGTATAGCCGTAGTTTTCAAGCATTGCCTTTACGATATTTTTTCCAATGTCGTGGATGTCTCCGTATACGGTTGCAATGGCTATGGTTCCCTTGCTTTCTTCTTCTGCACCGCTTGCGGCAAGTGTCTCTTTTATTTTTCCGAATGAATTTCCTACGGTTTCTGCGCTAAGCAAAAGCTGGGGCAGGAATTTTTTTCCGGTCTCAAAATCCTTTCCTACGTTGTCCAGTGCGGGAACAATGCAGTTGTTTATTACGTTTACCGGTGCTTCCGATTTTAAAAGCTCTTCGGTTGCAGCGGCGGCTTTTTCTTTAAAGCCCTTTTCTATAATAGTTATAAGGTTGTCTTCAAGAGGATTGTTACCAGTTTTTTTTCCGTCTGAATTTCCTGCTCCAGAAGAATTTAGTCCGTCAGGCTTTTTTTTTTGATCCGAATTTTGATTCAACTGACCGCCAGCAGAAATTCCTGCCGACTTGAATGAAGTGCTTCCGCTCCCTGTGTTCAGGCAGATGGAAATTGTTCCGTCCGCAACAGCCTCTTCAAGGATTGCCTGCCTTGCCTTTGCAGATGAAGGGTCAACGGAACCAGTGTATGTCTGGATGTAGTCGAGTGAATTTTCGTCGTAACAGGCAAGCGCACGGTATGCACGGAAAGTGTCCATCATTTGTGCGCTTGCAGGGTTTGCAATGCAGCCGGTAAGACCTGCTTCCAGTGCAAGCGCAAAAAAGCGACTGTTCATAATGTCACGCCTTGGAAGGCCAAAGCTTATGTTGCTAACGCCCAGCACAAACTGCAAGCCGTCTTTGCCGTATTTTTCCTTTAGCATACGGATGGCGCGTACCGTTTCCAGAGCAGTTTTTTGTTCAGAGCTTACGGTAAGAGTAAGCGTGTCTATAAAAATGTCGCGGACAGGGATTCCGTATTTTGCGGCTTCTGCAATTATCTTTTCTGCAACGGCAACACGGCCCATTGCGCTTGGTGCAATTCCGCCCTCGTCTATGCAAAGGGCAACAAGGCATCCACCGTAATGCTGAACAATTGGGAATACCTTGTCCATAACTTCCTGCTTGCCGTTTACGCTGTTTACCAAGGCCTTTCCATTGTAGTACCTTAAGCCCCGCTCCAAAACAGCCGCTTCGCTAGAGTCCAGCTGCAAAGGCACGTTGAATGTTGACTGGATTGTCTTTACCGCACGAACCATCATGTCCGCTTCGTCAATGCCAGGAAGTCCTACGTTCACGTCCAAAAGATGGGCACCTTGGTTTATCTGGCTTTCTGCTTCGTTTATAAAGAACTGCATGTCTCCTGCAGTAAGCGCTTCCTTGCACTTCTTTTTTCCGGTTGGGTTTATGCGCTCACCGATTATTACAGGGCCAAAGCTTCCGCCAATCTGCTGGCTCTTGTTGTAGGAACAGACGTAGGTTGCGTTAACGCCGTCCGTAAGAGGTATTTCTTCTTTGCCATTGCCAAAAGGCTTGCCGCTAACACCAGAAGATTCATCTTTAGAAATACTTTCTATCATTGCGCGGATATGCGTTGGGTTTGTTCCGCAGCAGCCGCCCAAAAGAACAGCCCCTTCACGCCTATTCTTAAGCTGGGACGCGGCAAATTCAGCTCCTTCAACAAGGAAAACAGTCTTTCCGTCCACCACCTGTGGCAAACCGGCATTTGGCTGAATCAAAACCGGAAGATGGGCATAGCGCAAAAACTGACGCGCAAGTTCCTCACCTTCTTCAAGCGAACCGCCACAGTTAAAGCCAATAACATCCGGCCTAAGGGCTTCAAGATAGGTTACGCAGGTAAGGACATCCGCTCCGGTAAGAGTGCGAAGGTTTTCCTGAAAAGTCATCGTGGCAACAATGGGCAGCTTTGTGTTTTCCCTTACGGCAAGAATCGCAGCCTTAACCTCAAACAAGTCGCTCATGGTTTCTATTATGGCAAGGTCTGCACCGGCCTTTTCTGCCGCCACGCAAGCCGTCTTGTAGGATTCGTATGCCTGGTCAAAAGTAAGGCTTCCCATCGGCTCCAAAAGCTTTCCAATCTGGCCCGTGTCCCAGGAGCAAAAATGGGGGCCTTCAATTCCTTCTGCCTCGGCCTTTGCAATTGCCGCCTTTTGAATTTCTACAGCCTTTGCAATGTATTCTTCCGCTGTGTGGGCAGACTTTTCAAGCTTAATGGGGTTTGCACCAAATGAATTTGCGGTAAGCACATTGCAGCCCGCCTTCATGTACTGCATGTGAATGTCTTCTATAATTTCCGGGTGGTAAAAATTCAAGTCCTCTGGAATTGCATAGCCAACAACCCCGCTCTTTTGAATCATGGTTCCCATGCCGCCGTCAAAAAATACCGGCTTTCCAGATTCAATTTGAGAAGCTAAAAATTCGCGGAAGGTATATTTTTTCTTGTCCATCAACTTGCCCATCTAAATTGAATTCCCCGCCTCAATGATTTTGTCAATGTTCTTCATTATTGCAATTGCAACTTCCGGCTTGTTCATCGTATAAATGTGAATTCCCCTAACGCCGTTGCTAACAAGGTCTATAATCTGGTCTGTTGCATAGTCAATTCCGGCCTGCCACATTGCTTCGGGATAGTGCTCAAACTTGTCGCAGAAAGAAAGCAGCTTGGAAGGAATGTATGCGCTGGAAAGTTTTACCATGCGCGCCACCTGGTTTGAATTTGTAATGGGCATAATTCCCGCAAAAACAGGGACCCTTATTCCCCTGGACTGCAAGCGGTAAAGGTAGCTGTAAAGCATGTTGTTGTCAAAAAACATCTGGGTGGTCAAAAAGTCAACGCCAGCATCCACCTTGTATTTTAGGTTGTCCACATCTTCATCGCGGTTGGCACTTTCTGGATGGCCTTCAGGGTAGCAGGCACCGCCAACGCAAAAGCCCTCTTCCTTTAAAATCGTAACAAGCTGGTTTGCATGGCAAAGTTCGGGAACAAGGGCAGTTTCCCCTTCTTCAAGGTCACGGGGCATGTCTCCGCGCAGGGCAAGAACGTTTTCTATACCGCAGCCCTTCATGTCGCGCACGGTCTCGCGGACAGATTCAGGAGTGTTGCGAACGCATGTAAGGTGGGCAAGTGCCGGTGTTCCAAAAGAAATCAGTTTCTGGGCAATCTCTACGTTGTTGGTTCTTTTTCCGCCGCCCGCACCACAGGTAACAGACATAAAATCGGGCTTAAGGGCAGAAAGCTCCTTTGCAGCATTCACAACATTGTCAAAATTAACCTGCTGCTTTGGAGGAAATATTTCAAATGACACAATCGTTTTTTTGTTATCGAGTATTTCTTTAATTGTCATGGTCTTATTATAAAGACTTGCAGCGTATTTTTCAACTGGACGGCATGCCCCTTTAAACTGTGCCCGCACACCGTGCGGTCAGCCTTATCTTTTACCCCGCTTTCCAGGGTTCCGCCTTTCGGCTCCATTGCCGTTGGCAACCCGCTGCGCGGGCCCTTACAATCGGGCGTAGGCTTAAAATCAAGATCGATTCTTTACACAAAAGCCGCAAGCTCTTCCCAGCGGGAGTAGGAACGCTCAAGCTCCTCTTCCACCTCTTTGTACCTGTTGCCGGCAGCAGAGGCCTTTTCATAGTCACCGCTGGCCATGTCTTCCTCAAGCTTTTTCTGTTCATCCTCAAGCTCTGCTATGTGCACTTCAAGCCCTTCAAATTCCTTCTGCTCCTTAAAGGAAAGCTTTTTCTTCTTTGCAGGAGAGGCACTTTGCGAAGCCCCAGAAGACAAAGCGCCATCAAAAGCAGCACTTCCCTTCTTAGAGTCCGCAAAAGAACTTTGCCTTGCCCTTTCAGCCTCAGCATCCTCCTTTGCCTTAAGCTCCATGTACTGAATGTATTCGCTGCACTTCCCCACGTAACCGGAAACGCTTCCGTCGCTCTCCAAAACAAGAAGCGTATCTGCAACCTTGTCCATAAAATAGCGGTCGTGGCTAACAACCAAAAGGCAGCCGGAAAAACCGGAAAGGAACTGCTCAAGAATATTCATCGTAAAAATATCAAAGTCGTTGGTGGGTTCATCCAAAATCAAAAAGTTGGGATTGGAAAGAAGAAGCCGCACAAGAAAAAGCCTCTTCCTCTCACCGCCGCTCAAAGTTCCAACCGGTGAATACTGAACCTTTCCCTCAAAGCCAAAGCGGTCCAAAAACTGAGATGCGCTAAGGGTAGTTCCGTCATTCATCTGCATAACCTCAGCCGCCTCTTTTGCATACTCAAGAACCGTCATGTCCAAATCCGCAAAAACCGGATTCTGCTTGTAATAGGCAAAGACCGTGTTTTCCCCAACCGTAACCGAACCCTTGTCCGGCAAAAGTTCCCCGGTAATTATGTTAAGCAAAGTTGACTTACCAGTGCCGTTGTTGCCAAAAACGCCAATCTTTTGCCCCTTGTTAAAAGTAAAGCTAAAATCCTTAAGCACAGGAACCGCATTCTGAGCACCCGTATCTTTACCAGCACCATTCTTGCAAGCACCATTCTTTGAAAGCCCGGCCTTTTTAGCCGCCGCATACCCCTTGGGAAAATCCTTGCAAATATCCTTCAGCTCAAGAATCTTTCCGCCAAGCCGCCGCCCCGCAACCTCAAATGCAAAGCCATTCTCTTCCTTAAGCTTCTCGCGGTTAATCAATGCCATATCGTGCTGAATGCGAGCCTTAGCCTTTGTTCCCCTTGCGCAAGGACCCCGCATAAGCCAGTCGCGCTCAACACGAAGAACAGATTCAATGCGCCGCTCCGTATTTTTGTAAACCTCAAGCTCGGTCTGCTTCTTTTCCAAATAAGTTGAATAGTTGCCCTTGTAAAGCTTAACGCCGCCGTTAGCAATCTCGTAGATATTGTTGCAGACTGCATCCAAAAAGTAGCGGTCGTGCGTTACCATAAGAACTGCCCGCTTAGTCTGGGCAAGATAGTTCTGCAGCCAGTAAATCGTCGTAATATCCAAATGGTTTGTAGGCTCGTCCAAAAGCAAAAGCTTAGTGTCTTCCACAAGAACCTGGGCAAGCGAAACCTTCTTTGCCATACCGCCCGAAAGCTCCCCCATCTTGCGCGAAAGATCATTAATGCCAAGCATACTCAGCACCGACTCAATCTGCTGGCGGTAGTTCCAAAGGCCACCCTCTTCCATCTTAAAATTCAGCTCGTCAAATTTAGCCTGAAGTGAATCCGTTGCACCGCTTTCCATCTGGGCACAAACCTTATCGTACTCGCGGATAATATTAAGCTTTGGAGAAGAAGACTTAAAAATGTGGGACTCAATAGTATCATCAGGATTAAAAAGAGGATTCTGCGGCAAAAAAGAAAGCCCCGCCTCCTTGTTAATCACAACCGTACCTTCATCCGGCACAAGCAGCCCCGCAACAGTATTCAGCAAAGTGGACTTACCCGTACCATTGCGTCCAATCAGGGCCGCCTTGTCCCCTTCGTCCAGCCCAAAAGTAACCCCAGTAAAAAGCGGCTCTTCCCGCCCAATTTTTGCAAGATTATTAATAGAAAGAAGATTCATTTGCCCAAAGTATAGCATTTTTTGGGGTTAATATACAATGCGGCACTTTCTTATGCTAAGGGCTTTCCGGGGTTCCGCTCCCGCTCCATTCCTACGGAACGGCTACGCCGCCCCTCCAATCCCTGCCGTGCTTGCACCGCAAAAACTCGCGTGAAAGAAAATTACACGGACGTAATTTTTTTTTCACATATCCCTGCCGTGCATGAACCGCAAAAACACAAGTGCCTTTACTGCCAACAAAAGTTTTCCAGGAACCTGCTACTTTGTATAAATCACAACAAAACTCTTCCCCTTAACAATATCCTTTACCTGTACATTCTCAAAGCAGCGTATTCTTATACAGGATTAAGCAAAGACAGTTTCTTCTCATTGGATTATATTACAAACTTTATAAAACATCCTATTCGGACAAGTTTAACCTTACCCTATGCTCTGTAGGATGGCTGCCTCCCGTATCGCTTGACTGTGCATAAAGCTGAGGATCTGATTCTGCCCGCAGAGTAGTAAGATCTTTTGAGACAATTACGTTTCCAATCCAATCCTTATTACTACCATCACTTTCATACAGACCCTCAGATTTATATGCTACGCTATCAGATGGCTTGTATAATATAAATGTCGTAGCACCCGGAGTACCATAATTATCCCAATTAGATTCATCTCCAAATTTTGCATCACTAAAATTGCGGAGTAAAATCCAATCTTCAGTATTTTTTCTCATATAAACATCTCCATATACATCAGAATCTCCGCTTTCATTAAAGTTAAGTTTTAAGGCGGCATCTCTTACTGTTACCGACACAGGTTTAATCATTACGTTTACGTACCATGTTGTAACCAAAGTTTTGCAGAAGTCTCTTGTCTGTGTGATTTCAAGCACATAACAATCATTTGCATTGTTTTTAGGGTTCAGGATAAAGCCACTGCAAGACTCTGAAAAACTATTTAAAGTCATGCTCACAGCATTTCCAGTGTTGCCAGAAGAAATGGAACATATCATGTTGTCGGCATTCAAATAACTGAAATTATACTTCAACGGATCTCCTGAGGTGCCTTGCGCATTTGCATTCTGTATGGTTCCGTTTGTAGTGTTAAAGCTTGGTTTGGAAAGTATTCCCTGTACAAAAACCATTTTCTCTGAGGCAGTTTCCCTTTCCCTGTAGCCAGGCTTTGAAACCTTGAGTGTAAGCTTATGGGGGCCCAGAGCAAGGGTTCCGCTTGCGTTAAGATCCACAGGGCTGTCTCCATAGTTATCTACAACGACTACGCTTGCCCCCGTATCGGCAGAATTGGGCGTTGCGGCATAAGACAAGCTTCCGCTGCCGTTACTTGCAAGGGCAATATCGTATGCATCATAAAGCAAATAGCTTGAGCCGCATTCCGGAGTTCCAGACGATGTAACTTCGCTACCATCATAGGTAAACTTTATGCTAGGCTCTTTTAGTTCCTGCACAACCCTAATGTAACGTGTTACCGTTGCCCCTACAAGGCCTGTCTTGGAAACCTTAACTATTATTGTGTGATCTCCAAGGTCAAGCTGGCCTGTCTTGTTTCCGCTGAATGACGTTCCGTCAACTTTTCCGGTAAGTGTCGCCCCACTTTCCTGAGAAGTAATAGTGTAGCTTACTTTGTCAGTTGAGTTTTCAACCTCTATGTATTCATAGCTACTGCTTCCGTCCTTACATCCATTCAAATCCGGGCTAAAGGTAATGGAAGGCAGTGCAATCTCGGAAAGGGTAACATAAAATTCATAGTGGCCACAGTCAGACCTTGATGAGTAGGAATGGAAGTGTTTGTCTGCCTTTAGAGCAGCCAGGGTTCTAGTAGAATCCGACTTTCCTTCTGTAACAGTACCCAAATCGTCGTTGTCGGAACCACCGTCATAGTCTTCAATCTTTGAGGTGTAGAAATAGAACCTATCCGAAGGGGAATCCATATAAAGAACATGGTTATCTGGCGTTATGGTATGGTTCTTTGATACCTTCGTTCCCTTTGATGCCGTATAGGCCTTTAGCACAACCCGCGAAGTCTGCGTTGTCTTGGCATAGAAATATCCCTTAAGGTCAACATGCTTTCCCCCGTCCGAATTATAGGCACTTATGTTTCCGACCGTTACGCACACCCTCTTAATCCTAACGTAAACATACTTTGTAATTTCCACCGGAGTAAGATTTTCTTTTTCTACCTTTATCGTAATTATGCGGTAGCCGTCAGAAAGCGCTGCGCTTGTTGGCGAAGCCACAGTGCTTCCGTCCACTTTTACCGTCATTGTGGAGCCTGCATTGGCAGAAGGATTAGTTACGGTGTATTTTAGGTTGTTATAAGTAAGATAGCTGTACTCGTATTTATCGTAGGCATGTCCTGAATAAGAGACAGTTCCGGTCTTGGTTCCATTATCAATCGTAAAGGTTGGCTCTTCCAGTGACTTTAATATGCAGACTTTTTTAATTAAAGTAAGGTCATTGCAGTTCTTTTTGTGTACCGTGGCAACAAGGGTGTGGCGGTTCACATCCAAGTTTCCTGTCACAGGTCCTGCTACTTCACCAGAGTCGCCTCCATCGTCTATGTTTACGGAAAGACTTGTTCCTGCTTCCGGTGTAGTTATTGTATAGCCTACAAGATCATTAGCATTGTCCACCTCTATGAACCTGTAGCCGTCTGCGTCTGCTTCACAAGCATTAAAGTCTTTTCCGAAGGCAAATACGGCTGCTTCGGGTGTCTTAACAAGAGTTATCTTCTTTGTTGCCGTTACGGAACGCGCACCAGCACGGCTGGCGGTAGCAGTTATTACGTGCTGTGCTATTCCGCTTACTGTATAGACACCGTCTGTTGGTTCCACAGGATTGCCGTCCACCTTAACAGTAAGGGTGTCTCCTTCCAGACCTAGAGCCGCAATAAAGGAAATAGTGCCGTCATTAGAAGCAACCTCGTAACATTCGTATTCACCGTTGTCCTCGTCAAATATGCCGTTGGGCTCACTCACCATAGTGATTGTCGGTTCATCCAGAGACCTTAATATGCAGACTTTTTTAGTTGTAGTAACATTGTTGCAGTTCTTCTTATGTACCGTGGCAACAAGGGTGTGGCGGTTCACATTCAGGCTTCCTGTTGCAGGAACCGTTAATTCGCCAGATTCAATTCCGCCGTCTATGCTTACGGAAAGACTTGTTCCTGCTTCCGGTGCAGTTATTGTAAAGCCTACAAGGTCTTCCGCATTTTCCACTTCTATGAATGTAAAGCCTTCCAAGTCTGCTTCACAGCCATTAAAATCTGTTGTGAATGTAAACTCTGCAGGATCTGGTGTCTTAACAAGAGTTATCTTCTTTGTTACCGTTACGGAACGCGCACCCACACGGCTTGAAGTAACACTTATTACGTGCTGTCCTATTCCGCTTACTGTATAGACACCGCCTGTTGCTGTTATAGGAATGTTGTCCACCATAACCGAAAGACTGTCTTCTTCCTGACCAGGAGCCGCAGTAAAGGAAACAGTGCCGTCATTAGAAGCAACCTCGTAACATTCGTATTCGGCGTTGTCCGCATCAAATTTGCCGTTGGGCGCACTCACCATAGTGATTGTCGGCTCAACAAGAATAAGAACGCCAAGGCTTGGGTCAGTGGAAAGGAATTCAGACTTAAGACCATGGGGGCCGTTTACCTGTACTGTGTATTCGTATGCGCTAAGACTTGCTTCCTGTTCGGGGAAACAATAAAAGAATTCGTTGCCACCGGCTAAATTCTTGTTGTCTGCCAGGGTAAGCTCTGCCCTTCCCTTCCAGTGCAGCTGTCCGTCAGCCTCGCGCAGGTAATAGTTTACATCATAGGTGGAACCTGTGTTTCTATTCAAATTCTGTGTGTCTGGCAGCTTAAAGTAAAGGTAGGCATTTTTGCCGTCCAAAGGCTCCTTTACAACCTTAAGGTCTTTTACGTTGTCGGGCGGAGTGTTCTGCCTAAAATTTGCAGAATAGAAAAGCTCCGGTGACTGCCCCCTCAAATCTTCCAGTGAAAATTCCGTACGGTTTTCTGGCCAAAGACAGCCAGAAAGCGTCCACATTTTTCCTTCGTGGGCATCGTCAAGCCTTGCATTTATTTTTATGTGACTTGGGTCAACCATGCACTCCCTGTAGTCGGCACCAGATACTACAAAGCCATCTTCTGTTTGCAAGTAAAAGCCGTTTTGCCCCTCTTTGCAAAGCAGGCGCAGCTGTTGGGGATTTATGGTATACAAATTGATTTCTACTTCATTGACCGCAGAAAGGTTTTCTACGCCACCCATGGTAACGTGTTCTGTGGAATATTCAAGTTTTCCAACCTGACATGTCGAAGTCCAGTGCTCAAAATATTCCTTTACAGGCTCATCATTTTTAATCTCGGGAACATCAAAGCTACAAGCTAGCAGAGACAGAATAAAATAAAACAGGATAGAACAGAACGCAAAACTTTTTGTCCTTATTCTCATTCTACAATCCTCCGAGCCGCACCAAAAAAAACAATTCCCCGTAGCTTAATTATAGCATAAAAACAAAGGATTGCACCTACCCAAAAGGGTAGTTTTTTTTAAGAAAAAGATGTCAAATTATCCCCATAATCCTGGCTTTCCAGATGGCTTGCAGGGCAGAAGTTGAATCAAGCTTGGTATAGATGTTTTTCATGTGGTATTTCACGGTGTTTTCGCTTACAAAAAAGAAGGCAGAAATTTCTTCCTTTGACTTTCCCTGCTCCAAAAGCTTTAGGATTTCCGTTTCGCGCTGGGACAAGGCTTCCTTTTTCTGGAATTTGGTAAGATACAGGGGATAGTTTATTGCCATGCTTCTTGCAATTTCAACAAGCTTTACCAAAAAGTCAGTTTCGCCCTTTTCCTTTATGTAGTCAACAAGAAGGTTCAGAATAGCCTCACCCTCGTCCCCAACAAGCCGGTAGTATTTCCGCCTCCTTGCAATTTTTAGCGCGCGGCCAAGGGCTTCAAAGGCAAGCTCCTTTTTCTTGGCGCGGTAAAAGCATATTGCAAGAAGAAGGTCTATCTCGCACAAGTCCATGTGCCTTTTGCCTGCTTCCAAGAGGGGGCGCAGTTTTTCCGCAAGGGCTACGAGTGCCGTGTATTTTTCTTCTATTATATAGCAGCGCATCTTTACCATGTAGCGGAAAAGGTCCAGCATGTTAAAGTCGGCAAATTCATCCGGGGCCTTGTCTTTTAACCAGTGGCTCATAAGGTCGTTGTCGCCTTCGTAAAAAGCGGTCATTACCTTGGCGGCATCAAGGTTGTAGTAGAATTCAGCCTCGCCTGTCTGCCTTACGTACTTGCGTATGTTCTTTATGTAGCTTTGCAAATTAACGCTTTTTCCTTGCGCAATAAGGATTTTTGTCTGAAGGCTAAGGGCCGCAAACAAAAGCCTTCTTTCCGAACCCCGGTCAAACTCTTTTATTGTCTTGCTTACAAGCACTTCTGCGTCAAAGGTTCTGTCCAGCTGGTAATAGTATTCCGCAAGGCACATGTCGTAGATTGCAGGGCACACAGATTTTTCGTAAATCCAGGACAGGTCTTCCACAAACAGCTCCTTTCGGCTCTCCAAAAGGGGCCCCAAGCGCGTAAAATCGTTAAAGCCGTTCAGAACGGAAGGCCGCCCCGCCGTAAGAATCACATGTACAAGGGGACACTTTGCGCTTTTTAGGCTGTTAATGATTCCTTTGAATTCCTTCCATGTTATCTGGGGATGCACCAAGAGGCAGCCAAGCTTAAGGAAACCCATTTGTCCATCTGACGGCAGCGAATTTATTAGCTCCATGGCCTTGTCCAATTCGCCGTCCATTACCAGATTCAGGAACTTGCCGGAAATGCAAAGCCAGTATTCACTTTTATTCAATTCTTCCTGGGTAAGCGCATAATACGAAAGCCTGTCGTGTCTTACGTCCACAAGGTGATAGGTGCTTGCAATACACTCCATCCTTCTTTCAAGCTCGTCTGCACTCAATAACTGTTCTGCCATTCCTCCATTATACCACGTTTTCTGTTAACCGGGCTTTTAATTCTTTTACTTTTTTTGATTTTTTTGCGGCTCTTGAATGGTTCTACCGTCTGTTCCTAATAGAAGACCTTGCCATTTTTTCTTTTGTTAAACAATAGCGCCAAGGACGGCGCGTCAAATGTTTGCGGAGGAACTTGCGGGTTTTTGCAGAAAACCCGGGCACAAAAATGGCAAGGAGGCCATTTTTTGTGCCCGGGGATGCTAAGGATAATCGGACTCGCCTTTTATTGCTTTAAAAATAAAAAAGCTCCCTGTGCTAAGAGAGCTTTTGTCTATCTTGGAGATAATCGGACTCGCCTTCCGTTCGGCAACCTCCTGTTGCCTCTCTACAGGCCGGCTTCACTCGCTGACGGCGGCATCCTTGCCGCCTTTTCCTCCCTCTGGTCGGCGCTCCTTCCGCTTCGAGTCCTAAAATTGCTAACTTTTATTGCTTTAAAAATAAAAAAGCTCCCTGTACTAAGAGAGCTTTTGTCTATCTTGGAGATAATCGGACTCGAACCGACTACCTGCTGATTGCGAACCAGCCGCTCTACCAGGTGAGCTATATCCCCGAATTTCGGTTAATATAACATTTTAAGCCAAAAAAAGCAAGTGGCAAGTTCAGCCAGCCCTGTTCCAATGCGTGTAGAAGACAAGTGCAAATTTTTAAGTTGATTATTCCCCCGAATTTTCATATATTATATAAGAACAGAAAGGCAACTTTTTGACACAACCCAAAAACTGAGGGCCAATATGAGCGATGAAGACGACAAAAAGCCAAAAAAGGACGAAAACGATCCTTATAATTTCTTCCGGCTTACGGTAGATGATGATAACGACGGCGACAAAAAGCCAAAAGGACGCAAACCCTTTCCATTTTTAGCCGTACTTGCAATAGTAGTGGGCGCAGTTCTGCTGATGAACATGTTCTTTTCCAGCAAGCCCAACGACCTTGTTGATTTTTCAAAATTCCGGGGCCTTATAGAAAGTGGCCGCATTACGCGCGTAGTCTTGGGAGACCCATATTTTATAGGCTACGGACCGGAAACCCAGAGCGCAGCCTCCATGCAAGAAAAAAGCTGGTCTCCATTCAGCTTTTCCTCATCAGATGATGACTCAGGCAGGCAGGTCTACCGCACAAACGGCTTATGGTCAGACGACTTTGAAAAGCTTCTCATAGAAAAAGGCGTTGAGTACAAATTTGAATCCCGCCAGTCAGGAATCTTCATCCAGATTCTTCTGAATTTGCTCCCATTCATCCTTTTGTTCGCCATCTATTTCATAGCAATGCGCCGCCTTGGTGCCGGAATGAACAGCATGGGCATATTCGGAGGCAGCGGAAAGAGCAAGGCTGTGGACGAAGGCAAGGTAAAGACCCGCTTTAGCGATGTTGCCGGCGTAGACGAAGCAAAAGAAGAACTTGTAGAAGTTGTAGACTTCCTTAAGTCCCCAAAGAAATACACGGACATTGGTGGAAAAATTCCAAAGGGCGTACTTTTGGTTGGCCCGCCAGGAACCGGTAAAACCCTTTTGGCACGAGCTGTTGCAGGAGAAGCAGGAGTTCCATTCTTTAGAATTTCAGGCTCAGACTTTGTGGAAATGTTCGTAGGCGTTGGTGCAAGCCGTGTACGCGACCTTTTCAGAACTGCACGCGAAAAAGCCCCCTGCATCATCTTTATAGACGAACTTGATGCCATCGGTAAAAGCCGCATGAACAGCCTTGGCGGAAACGACGAGCGCGAACAGACCCTTAACCAGCTGCTTGTAGAAATGGACGGTTTTGACAACGAAAAAGGCCTTATCATCCTTGCCGCAACCAACCGCCCGGACATCCTGGACCCGGCACTTTTACGTCCAGGCCGTTTTGACCGCCAGGTTTCAGTGGACAAGCCTGATGTTAAGGGACGCGAGGCAATTCTCCGCATACATTCCAAGAACGTAAAGCTTGACTCATCAGTAGACTTTGACTCCCTTGCACACGCAACAGCAGGATTCAGCGGTGCAGACTTGGCAAACATTGTTAACGAAGCAGCCCTTCTTGCAGTACGCGGAGGCCGCAAACAGGTAACAATGCCAGACTTTGACGAGGCAATAGAAAAGACCGTAGTCGGCCTTGAAAAGAAAACACGCGTCATGTCAGAAGAAGAGCGCAAGAGCGTTGCCGTACACGAAACAGGCCATGCCCTTGTTACAGTCTTTACAAAGAACACATCGCCCGTACACAAAATTTCTATCATTCCCCGCGGTGTTGGAGCCTTGGGCTACACAATGCAGCGTTCGGAAGAAGAAAAATTCCTTAACACGGAAAAAGACCTCATCAACGACATAGACATCCTCTTGGGTGGACGCGCCGCAGAACAAATATGCCTTGGCATAGTGGACACAGGAGCCGCAAACGACATCCAGCGTGCCACAGGAATCATCCGCAGCATGATTACCCAGTACGGCATGAGCAAAAAGTTCTACAACGTAACTCTGGGAAAAAGCGGACGCGGCTATGCATCAGGTGAACCGGAACTTGTACGCGAATACTCAGAAGAAACGCAGAAATACATAGACGAAGAAATTGCCCGCATGATGGCGGAACGCTACAAGCACGTAATCGCCCTGCTTTCAAAGCACAAGGACTTGCTCTTGTACATTTCAGACCAGCTTCTTGAAAAAGAAACAATGACCGGCAAGGAATTCGAAGAACTTGTAAAGGCAGAAGACCACTGCATCCAGCTGATGAAGCAGAAAAAGCCAAAAGCCTCTTCAGCATCCGCATCTGCCGCAACGGAAGACAAAAGCTCCGCAAAGAAAAAGGCAGGCCGCCCAAGAAAGGCAAAACCAAGCGAGGCATAAAAGATGAAACTGTATTCAAGGCGCCACATCGTTCTGGCAATTGTATTAAGCACAGTCGCAGCGGCATCACTTTCCGCCTTTGTTTGCAAAAGCCTGTTTACAGGAAGCAAGACAGAAAAAACTGCCCAGACTCAGGAAGTCTCCTCACAGGAAACTCTCTTGCAGGAAGACAATTCCTCCAG
Source organism: Treponema sp. (assembly GCA_017534445.1). Classification (GTDB taxonomy): domain Bacteria; phylum Spirochaetota; class Spirochaetia; order Treponematales; family Treponemataceae; genus Treponema_D. The sequence continues at coordinate 21,376 of JAFXWC010000044.1, read as the reverse complement.
CACCATAGAAACAACTGGCAAAAACGGAGAACAGGTTGCCCTGCAAACAAACACCCCTGCCCTACAGGTTGCCTCCACATCGGAAAGCGGCTACACCCAGGACGAAGCCCAGAACATTGCAGTCTACGAAAAATGCAACGAAGCAGTAGTCAACATCACCACCCAGGTAATGGGCTACAACTGGTTCCTTGAGCCAGTGGTAACATCAAGCGGCTCTGGTTCAGGCAGCATCATAGACAAGCGAGGCTACGTAGTAACAAACGTACACGTAATAGAAAACGCAAGCACCATAAACATCTCACTTGCAGACGGCAGCACATACGAAGGCCGCGTAATAGGAAAAGACACGGAAAGCGACATAGCAGTCCTCAAATTTGAACCCGCATCAAACGTAGAGCTTAAAACAATCGCCTTTGGAGACAGCGAAAACCTAAAGGTTGGCCAAAAGGTCATCGCAATCGGAAACCCCTTCGCACTGGAACGCACAATGACAACCGGCATCATCTCTGGACTGGGAAGGCCTATTCAGGAAAGCGAAAACGTAATCATCCGCAACATGATTCAAACAGATGCCGCAATCAACCCGGGAAACTCCGGTGGCCCCCTCTTGGACAGCCAGGGACGCATGATTGGCATAAACACTATGATTTATTCTTCAAGCGGATCTTCTGCAGGAGTTGGATTTGCAATACCGGTAAGCACAGCCCGCAGGGTAGTTGCAGACTTGCTCAAGTACGGAGAAGTTCGCCGCGGTGTAATGAGAATCTCACTTGTCCAGAACACAGGCAGAATCGCATCTTACGCAGGCTACGGAATCTCTTCTGGCGTAATCGTAAGCAAAGTAAGCAGCGGTTCCGAAGCGCAAAAAGCCGGAATCAAGGGCGGAACCAAAGCCGTCCAGTACGGAACCTTCAACCCAACCACAATCTACCTTGGCGGAGACATAATCACCGCAATAGATTCAATCAACGTACGCAACTACGCAGACTATGCCAGCGCCCTGGAAGACAAACGCCCCGGAGACACCATCACGGTCACAGTCTACAGAGACAAAAGCTACCAAAAAATCAAGGTAAAACTGGAATCCTCACCCCAGGGTTCTTCCACAAACTCATCAGGCAAAAAAACAAGAAGCCTGTAATATTAAAAATTTTCTCCCGGACGGAATGCCAGCCTTAAACTGTGCCCGGCACTCCGTGTCCGGTCAGACCTCCATCAAGATCCCCGCTTTGCAGGGTTCCGCCTTTCGGCTCCATTGCCTAACGGCAACGCGTTCCGCGCCCTTCCAATCGGGCGTAGGCTACACCCCATTCACGCAAACATCCACTTCAATGATTTTCCCATTCCCAAATTTTCTTTTCTGAAGAATAATACCATTCATCAAACATTCCGTAGCGCACACTAATTGAAAATTCCTGATTGCCTTTTACAGGAATAACTGAATAGTCATAAACAGCTTCTTTTATTTTCAAATCAAATTCTCTTCATCTCGTCTTGAATACAATATTCTGCGAATTTCCATTACATTATCAATGACAACATACCAGACTGTATAATTTCCAACATTAATTCTTCGATAAGGATAAGGGCGTTTTTTCTTTGATGGCCAGATTGCAAACGATTCTGGGGATTCTAATCGTTCAATTATCGCATTTTCAATTTTTAAAAGAGTATTCTCGGCCGCAATAGGATTTTGTAAATTATTCTGTATATACTCTACAATTTCGAGCAAATCCTGCTCTGCTATAGGAAGATAGCGTAATTTGTATTTTCCCATCACTTAGACTTTACCAATGAACGGGCTTTTGAAAAAACTTCATCATGGCTCAAACGAGTTTCGGTAGAAGCAGCCTGAATGTCAGCTTCATCTAACTTTGCCTCAATGCTATCTGTAAGACTATCATACAAATCAAGACTCATTACAACCATAGAACCATAGCCATTTTTTGTAAGAAAAACAGGACTTCTGTTTGTTGATACAATCTCTTCTATTTCTGCGAACTTATTACGCAAGTCGGAAACAGGTCTAATTTGCAGCATAGGCACCTCCTATCATTATAATATCATAATCTTATCACGCTTTCAAGGTTACATGCAAAAATTACGCCAAAAGCCACACCATCGGCCACGAAACTTTATTATACACCATCATGTTTTTTTTCTGCAAATTGCTTAGAACCTGTATAAAAAATTAACCGCAAGTATCATTCAACTATTTTCCCATTCTGCGAACTTATTGCGCAAATCTGGCACAGGTTTAATTTGTAACATAGGCACCTCTTACCTTATACACTACCCGCCGCAAGAGCAAAACAGGTAAAATCATACAAAATCATATAAACCCAAAACAAAATACCTAAGACAAGATTCAATACCTTGGACTTTTTAATATCATCATAATAAATTCTGATTTTAACAACTGTCAAATAATAAAAAACTATAAGTATTATTGATAAGTAAAAGAATTCCCAGTTTCTAAAGTTTTCAAAATTTGGAATCAACTCAATGCAACTGTGAATAGAAATCATTAAGCCAGACAATACGATAAAAACAAATTGTATTCCACCTTTATTTAATTTTTTGTTTTTCGTCATCAATAAAATTACGGTCAAACTTACAAGAAGAACCGCAAAATAAATGCCGCCAAATTTAAAAAAATTCTCTATATGAAAGCGGCGCAGTTCTGAACCAAAACTATACAATGTATTAAACAAAGGCAAAGCCGGCAAGAAAACAAACCCCAGGCAAGTTTTTAACAAGGACTTATTTTTCCTTAAAAAAATCCAGCCTAAAACAGAAATAATATATGCAAAAAAATAAGCTGCCGTATGAAACAAAAGGGCTTTATTAATTCTAAAAACAGCATCTATACCAAATAAAAAAGTGTAAATCATATATCTAGCCCCTTACCTTGTCCGGCGAACGGCGGATGAATTGCTCCAAGCGGTCAAGGCGGGGAGTAAGTAGATAGCGGTCGTCGTGCGGGGTAAAGAATTTGGAAAGCTTGTTTTCGCGCAAAAATGACTGGAACTTCTGCATATCCAAAGTGGCTTTTTGGTCAAATTCCTTTGCGGCCTTCCTAAGCTGGCTTCCAAGATGCATGGAAAAAGAAAAGTCTATTGCAAAAACCCCAAGGAAAATTCCCACCACAAAAGAAAACCAGGGGTGCTGCGTAAACCAAACAACAAGGCGGTTAACAGGCGGAAAAAGAAGAAAGTAATACAGCGCAGAAAGCAGTCCCCAAATCACCGTAAACTTAGGGCAAATTATTCCCTTTATGTTGCCCCACTCATTCGAATAGTCCCACAGCTTTAGGTTCATGCCCTTTATAAAAACAATGCCCGCAATATATTCAATCAAGGTCATTGCAAGAGCCATCACCACAAACATCAGCAGGTAGTGCAAAATTCCCCCCGAATCAAACCTTGTAAAATATGCTTCGGAAAGGCTCAAAACGTAGAGCACAACAACGCCAAAACCATAGAGCGGAAGGCAAGGCCCCGTAAGAAAGCCCGGGTTAAGCCACTGCCTCTTGGGATTGGCAGGAGAAAGAAAGCGCCTGTAAAAAAGTTCAAGGAACCAGCCAAGAGTTCCTCCAAAGAAAAACAAAAAAGTAATTACGATAAAGCTGCGGTATGCATTCATATTTTTTCCAAATCGGGGGTAGGCTTTATTTGCGCAAAGCATGTTTCTTAATGCAAACAAAAAATTCCCACAACTTGCTCACCCTAAAAACGGCAAGCAAGTGCGGGAATAAAAAAATACTGATTAACAGTACCATGTCATTGTCGGGCGGTTGGTGAGCTTAGTCGAACCACCCCCGTCAATCTTGAATCAATCAAGAGTTATTTTTCTATAGCAGAAGTGTCAACTGTGTAGTCGATTTTTTCACCTGCAGACTGCAAATCTGCAACAGTGATTTTGCTAAAGAGGCGTTCAAGGCGGGAGTTGCCCTGCTTAACTGCAACAGACTTAAAGTTCTTAAGAACATCCTCATACGGCATGAACATAAGAACCCAGTAAGTTCCGTCGTCATCAACATAGAGGTTCTTCTGGATTGCTCCAGCTACAACCTGCTTTGCCTCTGCATCAAGTTCCTGCTGATATGATGAATCAACACCGTCAAGGCTTGCGTCCGTATTTGAACGCTCAACGTTGTTAATCAAAGTGCCAAGCTTGTTTGCCAAGTCGCCCCTTGCCTGAAGCCTTGCAGCCTTAAGAGAGGTGGCTTTATCCGCATAGCGTGCAGCACCAGAACCGTAAATTCCTTTCTTGCTTTCCAGTTCAGATTCATCAACAACCCAAGTAGGCAAGTCGTTCTTTTTTGCAACCTTCTTTGTTGAAGAAGCACAACCTGCTAACCAAGTTGCCGCAAGGACCATAGAAAACACAACTAATAAAACTTTCTTCATGATATCCTCCTGATGAAGTTTTTTCTATTTAAAAGGGATAAATTCCCAAAAGGGACATTCCCTTAAGTCACGAAATTATTTGCTGTTGGCAATTTCGCTATATATACCAAACACCGCTCCACCTACCCATGTTACAGCAGAAACAGGAATTGTTAAAGCGGTTCCTGCAACACCAATAACTGCCGCAGTAGAATTCGCATCAGCAGAAATTGAGCGCTTTACAGAAATTGAATTGTCATAGGAATAGGTCTGCTTTGTCTTAATAAGGTTCCCTTGCTGGTCAATGCCGTTGGAAATGCTTTCCACGGAAATGTGGTTGTTGGTAAAGGCCTTGTGATATTCGGGATAGTGCTTTATTCCGTTGTTTTCCCTTGCCCAAGCAGCATTCTGCTTTGCCTTCTTTACGTCCGGCATCATCCATACAAGCCCGTCCTCTGAACTTGTCATTGAAAGGTAACCGCCAATAAAATTAACGGTTGCATAGGCCGCGCACTTTGTAAGGTTGTAGACAGTAGCCCCAACTATAACAAAGGGTTTTCCAAGGAACTGATAGAGCATGTAGCCTACATTCAGCCTGCTTTTTACCGTAACCTTTTCCGACGTTGAGTAATCGGTAAGGCGGGTGTAGGTAGTTTCGTCCTTTACGCTGTTTATGAAAGAACTTACGGCACTGTCCTTGTACAAAAGGTTCACTACGTTTGCAAAGTACAAATCCAAGTCCGCAGAATCTGAATTCTTGTGAGTCAACTTTGCAATTTCAGAAGACGATGCGTTTCTTGCAACCCTAAAGCCCACGTCCCGGAAGGAACCCTTGCTCATAGGTGCAGAAGAGCTGGTTTCAATACTGTCCTTGCCGTCCCTGTAGCCTCCGCCACAAACACAAGGAGATGAATCATGGCACCATTCGCCAACATTTCCGCTCATGTCAAAAAGACCAAGTTCATTCGCCTGCTTTTCGCCAACCGGATGAATGCTTTTGTCGCTGTTCCCCTTGAACCAGGCAACCTTTTCCGCCTTGTTTCCACCGGAAAATTTGTAGCCCGCAGAAAGCACGCCGCCAGAGGATGCATAGGAGAATTCCTTTGGAGAAAGAAGCCTGTAACCATCTGCCTTTTTGTCAAAATACCACAAATCACCGCTTATTATGTAGCAGGATGTTCTTCCTTCCTTCTTGCTAAGGGCATTGCAGTATTCAAGAGCTTGTATAAAGGTAACGTTTTCCACAGGGCATGCAGTTCCTGTAAAGCGGCTGGGGTTAACCCCCATAAGACTCTTGTATTCTTTTTGCGTAACTTCAGTCTTGGAGACAAAGAAGCTTTCACTTTCATTTTTTGTCTGAACAAAGACCTCGCCGCCAAAATCTATGTGCTTCTTGTAGACCTGCTGCTGCTCTTCCTTCTTTTCCGAATCAGAAAGGGCACCTTCTACAATCTTTCCGTCTTTTGTCTTGAAAGTCCGCTCGGAAACAAGTTCTTCCTTATTATAAAGCTTTATTGTCGTTGAATCGTACTTGTCCTTGTCCGTTCTTTCTATGGAAGCTTCCGCGCGCAGTCCATTGGTGTATACAGTCTTTACGACCTTGCTGGTAGAAGAAATCTTCTTTCCGTCTTTTAGCAAGGAAGTTTCTTCTCCTGCCAAGACACCGTTCTGGTAAAGCTGATCCGTTCTTTTTTCATAGACATTTGTACTTGCGCATGAAATAAACAGCTGTCCAAATGCAAGGACCGCCAAATTCAAGGTGAGGATTCTTATTAATGTAGAACAAATTAACTTTTTTTTCATACTACCTAAATTATAACACATCTTTAGGAGAATTTTCTAGGGAAATGCCAAAATTTAAACTTTTTAGCACTCCCCCAGTTAGCGGCACTTTATTGCTGGTGCATGCAGACAAAGTTGCTTGTGTTGCCGTAGCGGTCTTCTACCCAGTAGTAGACATATCCGCCTGTGTACCAGTTCCACAAGGATGCGTGATGGTCATAATAGGCTTCCTCGTGTGTTTCCGCAAGTTCGTCACCGTGGTGCTCCAACCAGCTGCTGCCCTTTGTTTCCGAGGCATAATAGCGGTAAACCTCATAGGGTTCGTAGCCGCCATCCCAGGTAAGCTCTGCATAACCGCCGTTAGAGTCGTTGATTATTGTAACAGTCAAATCTATGTCCTCGTCAAATTTGTCGCGAATATGCTTGCATGACGAAAGACAAGCTGATGCCACTGCCAAAAATGCTACAGTCAAAACTGTCGTAAAAAGCTTAACGTTCTTTTTCATATTCAAAATCTCCAAAATATGTATCTCTTATTGAATAACACACTTAAAAAGTCAAGATTACAAAAAATTGCCCTTTCAAGCGCCATTCTTAAGATAAGACACCTGGAGACGCAAAAAGTGCCACTTTTTTTGCAAAAAAAACTGCCGATTTAAATACCTTTGCAAAAGCAAGCACGGCAGGGATTGGAGGGGCGGCGTAGCCGTTGCCGTAAGGCAATGAAACCCCGGAAAGCCCGTAAAAAATGGCCTCCTTGCCATTTTTTACTTACAGGTTTTCTAACGAAAACCTGCGGCCTATTTATTGTAAACATTTGACGCGCCGTCCGTGGCGCTGCTTGTTAGCCAGAGTAAAAAATGGCAAGAACTTCTTTCATACAACATTTGTATGACCAAGAAACTGCCGCAAAAAAATAAAAAAAAGCACCCGGAAAAACCAGATGCTTTTGCTTTTTGAATGCGTTCTAGCCCAAGTTTAGCCCAAGGCCCTAGTTTTCACCACTGCCAACAAGGCACATCCATTCGGCCTCTGCACACAAAGTGTCGCCAACAAAAGCCTTTCCTGCCTGCTTTACCATGCGGGGAGAAACGCGCAAGTTAGTAACTTCCATGCGCACTGTGTCTCCCGGGCGAACCTGATGGCGGAACTTTACCTTGTCCACTGTGGCAAGGAAGAAGAGCGAACCTTCTGCAAAAGTTTTCTGCAGGCTGAGTGCCGCACCCCCCCCCTGTGCCATTGTCTCTATAAGGATTACGCCGGGAACAACTGGGTACTGGGGAAAGTGCCCCTTAAAAAAGAAATCCTCGTCGGTAAATTTTCTTGTGCAAACGCAACCGTTTTCGTCATAGCTTTCGATTGTGTCTACGAACAAAAAGGGCTTTCTGTGGGGCAAAAGACTTTCAATTTCTGTAAATGCTGCCATTGTTTTCTCCATTAAATTTATAGTTATTTATACTTAAAATTTATTTGTTTTGGGAAGCTCCAAAAAATTCAGGCTCCAAATATACCCTTACTCTTCGCCGTTCCAGCAGTAGGTGCAAAGCTTGCAGTGCTCAAGGCCCGTACTGTCCAGCATGTCGTCCAGGCGGTGGTAGCGCAGGGTTGTAAAGTTAAGCTGTCTTCTGATTTCTTCCAGCATTGCATCGTACTTGGGATTGTTGGGGTCACAGTATTCCTTTAGAACCTTCTCGCTTACATTGTCACCTTCAAACTGCTTTACCACGCGGCGGGCAATCAAATCCATCTCCGACTTTGAGCGCGAAAAGTTAAGGTACTTGCAGCCAAACATAATCGGTGGGCATGCCGGGCGAACATGCACTTCCTTTGCCCCAGACTTGTACAAGAAATCCGTCGTCTCACGAAGCTGTGTTCCGCGGACAATTGAATCGTCTATCAAAAGAATCTTCTTTCCTTTAATAAGCGGCTGAACAGGAATCAGCTTCATGTGGGCAATAAGGTTTCTCTGCTCCTGGCTTGTCGGCATAAAGGAGCGCGGCCAAGTTGGCGTATACTTGATGAATGGACGCGCAAAAGGAATGCCAGACTCGTTTGCATATCCAACCGCATGTGCAGTACCAGAATCAGGAACACCGGCAACTGAATCCGCATCGATTGCAGTCTTTGCATCGCGGTCACGGCGGGCAAGATAGCGTCCGCAGTTGTAGCGCATGTCCTCAACATTAACGCCCTCGTAAGAAGCCGTCGGGTAGCCGTAGTAAATCCACAAGAAAGTGCAGATTTTCATTTCCTTCTGTGGCTTCTGCAAAACCTCGTAACCGTCTGCGGTAACAAAATCAATCTCCGCAGGCCCAAGCTCGTGGCAGTCCGTGTAGCCAAGATTTATGTAGGCAAAGTTTTCAAAGGAAACGCAGTGGGCAAAGGCACCAGAATCATCTTCCTTCTTACCAATTTGAAGAGGCGTGCGGCCAAATTTGTCGCGGGCAGCATAAAGACCTTCGGGAGTCATAACAAGAAGCGTCATTGAACCCTTAACCTTCTGCTGAACGTATTTAATTCCGTCAAGAATTGTCTTCTCGTGGTTAATCAGCGCAATAATAAGTTCAGTCTGGTTAATTTCTCCGCCGGACATCTCAAGAAAGTGGGTGCCGCTCTTTAGAATCTCGCCAACAAGCTCGTCCTTATTGTTCACAATGCCAACAGTCGTTACCGCAAAGCGTCCCAAGTGGGAGTTCACCATAAGCGGCTGCGGCTCGTAGTCAGAAATACAGCCAATGCCAAGCTTACCGTGCATACCGTCAATGTCGCGCTCAAATTTTGTGCGGAAGGGAGAGTTCTGAATATTGTGAATAGAACGCTCAAAAGTTCCGTTATCCGCGTAAATGGCTATTCCACCGCGCCTTGTTCCCAAATGCGAATGATAGTCAATGCCAAAAAACAAGTCCAGGGAACAGTCCCCCTTGCTTGCAACGCCAAAAATTCCGCCCATAGCCACCTCTTATAAACTAGGCCTAGATTATAAAGAAAATCGCAGAAAAATTCAATTATTTTTTGATTTCTCTTTTTGCGGCACTTGCATTTTGAACCGAACACCCTTCTGCTAACATCCATTCCCAGTGTGTGGCGCTTGCGTGGTTCCGCGCTTACGCGCTCCATTGCCTGCGGCAACGGCTTCGCCGCCACTCCAGTGCCTGCCGTGCGTTTTTTTGCAAACACATGTCCGTAAAGAGCGCATTATATGTTAATACCCCAAACGGTGAGTTTCCACCGGAAAACTCATGCTAAAAAATTGCATGGATGATTTTTTTTTAGCAACCGTCACTCCAGTGCCAGCCGTGCTGTTTTTTGCAAACGGACTGCCAGGCCAAACTACTACGCCACATTCGCACGCCCTTGCAACCAATGTGGATTCGGCATCTCTCGCCAAGCTCAGAATGACGCAGAGTGGATGGCATTGAAAAATTGACAAATTTCATTTTGCATTTTACAATTGATTATGATGGTGAATAATAAAGAAAGCCTTGACCAAATAGAAAATTTATTGAACTCTGTAGCAGAAATAGACACTGATTACAATAATATTGTCGATCTATTGTCGAATGAAGTTCTAAAAGATTATTCTAATAAAAAGAAAAAAATAACTAAAAAATACGACTTAAATGGAACAGACAAATTCAACATCTTTGAAACTATATCAGATAAATATAAACTAGAAAATTTTCACACAGACATTCTTTTTAGCATTTTGGATCCAAATACTCCAGAAATAGGTTCTATCTGCAATGACAAAATTCTTGAAAAATTTGTGAAAATGGTTGACACCTCATTTAAGTTCACAGTTGATGATACAGTGAAAGTTTCAAACCAAGAATTTAATATCGTTTTTGATGGTGAAAAGGATAAAAAGGGGTATACAGACCTGTTAATTACGAATAATAACAATCAGGCAATCATCATAGAAAACAAAATAAACGATGCACGTGACACGAAAAATCAGCTTGTCCGCTACATGAAATATGTTTGGGAAGAAAAATTCGGAAAAGATATATCTTCAGATTCCGAAGATTTCAAGGAAAATGTTAGAGTTGTTTACCTAACCTTGATACCCAATGGAAAAAAGCCAAATATAGAAGACTACGCCCCTAGTTTTTCACCCTATACAAACTTGCTGCAAGATGCTATAACCGGAGAGGACGGAGACATCCTAAAATATCGATCGGCAGTCGACAGTAAACAAGCCAAACCTGACTTGTATAAATTCCTGGAAAATTGCATAAAACTCTTTGAAGGAAAAAATGACGAGCAACATATACTAAAAAAAATTTACTTGGAACAATATAAAACTCTTTTAGGACATTTAGGAGGAAATGCCACAATGGATGACGTTGAAAAGATGTTAATATTAGAGAAAATCTATTCAAACAAAAGCTTGTTAGACGCCGCAAAAGTCTTGTACGAAATCTTCTCTGATTGGCGCGAACAACCCACGAGATATTATGACAAAACTCCTAACGCAGTGAGTAAGTTTTTTGATGAAAAATTAGAAAAAATTAGTCAAGAACTAGGTTTAGAAAAAGAAACAAATGGTCACAAAGGTTACATAAAAAGAAAAGGAGAGTATGTGTTTTATATATGTGGAGAAAACATGGAACTAGAAATAGGTTTTGGAAAAAAGCCAAATATTGATTATGAAATCTTCGATGATACAAAAAAACGGAATAAATATAAAGATATCTTAGAAAAAAACGGTTTTAATCTTACAGAACAAAACAATGATAGATATGTCTATTCCAGAACTGAAACTTTTGATGAAAGAAGTGGCAATATAGAAGTTTTTCTGCTCAATAAAAAAAACACAATAGAAGAAATCATGAAGGAATTTTTAGCTACTTAATGCTCTCATGTTTTTTTTACAAAATTGGATCTGAACAGAATTGCTTTCGGCGGCAGCTTTTGCAAAAGGACCCCATCCACACGTCATCGAATTGCTTTGCGGCGGCCCTAACAAAATCCTTGTCAGAGCTTAATACACCGGCTTCAAAATTGCGGGTATTATCGCCTTTCATGCCAAGCCCCGCACCGGTCAGGTTTGCAGAACCAACATAGGCAGCCTTTAAGTCAAAAACAATGATTTTAAAATGCACGCGCGGGCACAAGACTCTCTCCATGCCGTCAATTAGCGCAGGATACTTGTCAAAGTCTTTTCTAAAAGCAGGGCCCGGTTCCTTTGCATGAATCAGACGGATTTCCACACCGCACTTTACAAGATCCGACAGCGTCTCCAAAAGAGGTTTTGAAGAGCAGCCATCTTTTACATACAAATCCTTTATGTCCGCAGTTCCAATCCAAAGTAATTTCTTTACAGACTGAATGCGCTCAATCACTTCCGTATAATGCTCGCCGTTGGAAACAAAGCGGAACGAGGAAGTGGATGATGTTAGCGCAAGAATATTTTTATTCAACATGGAAAGTACATACAGATTATACCATGTCTTGTAAAGCTACTCAATGATAAAGTTTTCAAAGCGTGCTTTGGCAACCTAAAAATAATTCTTCTATATTACAGCCAAGTTTTTTAGCCGCCATTGCAAAAATCTTCCCGCAGGTTCTTGCATCGTCAAGGGCGTTGTGTGCATCGTATACAATTCCAAATTGTTCTGCCAAAAAGGTGAGCCTGTGGCTTCCCAACTCCGTCCATGCCTTGCGTGCTATTTGAAGTGTACAGGCATAGTCCGCATTGGGCAGAGGCATACCAAAGTAGTCGCAGCAAGCGCGGATAACGCCCATATCGAACCGTGCGTTGTGAGCCACAAAATGTATTTTTTCTTCCCCTGATGATTTTAGGAAAGGTTCCACAACAGTCTGCCAGACTTCCGGAAAGTGAGGGCAGTTCCGAACATCACCATAACTGATTCCATGAATGTCTGTAAAGTCCGGGCAAAAATACATCTTTGCAGGTTTGATGAGTGAATAAACGCTGTCTTTTTCAACACCGTCTACAAAGCGCACCAGACCAACAGAACAAGCACTATTCTGATAAACATTTGCAGTTTCAAAATCTATTGCGTAATATGTCATTGCTTTACCTCACGGATATATTATAGCACAAGCGGTCTATCATAGCGTGATAGCCTAAAATATTTTTTATATAGGCCGAATGTTGAGTTTTTTGCACAAAATATGCCATCACCAGACAGACAGCCACGGCAATGACACATGCGTTTACAAAGACGCCATTTGGCAGATTGCGTTTATTTCTCTTTGCTCGCCATAGTCATTTCGTACATGCCGGCTATTTCTTCGCGCCATCGTTTGATTAGGGATTTGGGGGCAAGAGGTTGGGCGTCGGTGCCCCATTTTAGGACTTCCCTTAGGACTTTGAATTCTTGGGCTGAGGAAAAGGTCATGGTTAGGGAGTCTTGGTCTTCTGCTTTTATTTGCTGGTCGTTTGCCCATTTGTGGTATTTCATCCAGTCTTTGGCGTAACCGGTAAAGCGGATTTCGAAGTTTTGTATTTTGTCTTCTTTAAATGCTCCGAGTCTTCCGCCGCCACTGTAGTTGTTAAAGTCATAATTCTTGGGCAGTGAGAATTTTTCGTTTGTAACGATGATGTCTGCCATAAAATTTAAGTCATACAAAATTATATTGTCTGCATATTCGCTGTAGGCAAAAAGATATACAACTCCGTTGTCCAAGATAAGCTGGTAGGGGCAGACTGTCCGCTGAGATTTAGTGTTGGAATAAATTTTTGTGTAGCGGAATTTTATTTTGTAGTTTTTCTGGAGAGCTTCATTAACGAGTTCCCAGTTGTCTGGCTTGATGTCATATTCAATCTGGGGCGCAACTATTACACGGCCGGACGACAAGAGGGAGTCGTTTTTTGCAACTTTAGGCTGCAGAAAATATATGAGTTTTGTGACTTTTTCAAAGAGGGGTGTGTGTTCAAAGTGCTGCAAAAGTCCCCTTAGGCTTGCAACAAGGGCAATGTTCTCTTCTGTTTTTTCTGAATATATTTGCTCCACTTCTTCCTTGATTACATAGCTTCCACCTTTTTGCTTTTCTTCTAGAAGATCCATGTCCTTTAGCTTTTTTACCATGCGGTAAATTGTAACTTCGGAAACACCAAAACGTTTTTCAAAATACTTTGCGTTGTATTTTATTGTAGGATCAGTGGGCGGAGTGCGGAGAATGCGCAGCATGTCATAATCGCGCTCGGCGAGTTTTGGGTTTAAGCGCTTGTTGCGGCGTTTTTCCTCTAATTTTTCCTTGTTTCTTTCCTTTACTAAGTCGTCAAGTTTTTTACTCATGCTCATATTATAACATGGCTGTTTTAAAAATGCTATCACTTTATGATAGATTGGATGCAAAGTTTTACAGATTCCGAATCGAGTTCGGAATGACGCCTTTTATGGTAGGGCGTTGGGGTTACAGATGCCGAATCAAGTTCGGCATGACAGTTTTTTTTAGGCATGACAGTTTTTTTTGGGGGCATGACAAATTATTTTAGTTTTAGAAGAAGCCGATTCTTTTTTCGGCGTTGCCTAGTCTTTCGCTTTTGCAGAGCTGGTGCAGTTCGTTTAAATCTGGTCTTTTGCCGGTTAGGATTTCATCCATGGTGATTTTTCTGACTATGTTGTCTATTTGGCCGCCGCTTAAGTCATAGTTTTGTGCCACGGACAAAATCATGTCATCATTGAGCCAGTCCAATTTCGACTTCCAGATTTTTTGCTTGGCTTCTACTGTTGGGTTTTCGAATTTTATCTTGAACAAGAAGCGTCTTTCGAAGGCGGTGTCAAGATTGGTGGCAAGGTTTGTGGTGCAAATCATTATGCCTTCGAGTTTTTCCATTTCTTCCAAGATGATGTTCTGCATGGCGTTTTCCGTCTGAACCACATTTCCGCTTGCAGAATCCTTGCGTTTGGAAAGTATGGCATCCGCTTCATTAAAAAGCAGGATGGGCATTTTTCCGTTCTTGTCGCTTTTTGCGGTTTTGCACAAGCTTCTGTAGTCGGTAAAGACTTTCTTAATGTTTTTTTCGCTTTCACCGAACCAGCAGGATTTTGCGCTGCTTATGTCCACATGGAGAATTTGCCTGCCTGTTTCTTTTGCAATCTGATAGACGCTTTCCGTTTTTCCGGTACCGGGCGCACCGTAGAGCAGGACGGCAATTCCTTGGGGCAAGCCTTTTTCCAACAGGCGTTTCTGAATGGGGCGCAGGTTTTCTTCGTGAAGGGATGATTTTAGGCGGTTGATTTCTGCTTCGTTTTCCCTGGCATAGAAGAGGGCCTTTTGCTTTATGGACTGGGGCTGAATGATTTCCGTGCCTTTTGCGGATTTTGTAAAGAACTTTGCTTTTTCGCCCAAGAGCATTTCTTTTGCCTTTGCCGTAGGTTGGACTTCAGAATCCATAAGATTCCCTTTTTGCGTGAATTCTATTAAGTCCGTTTTTAAGAGGATGTGGCTTTCATTCAAAAAGTCATCGGCAAGAATGAATTTATTGTCTGCATAAACATTATCCAGGGTGGTAGACAAATGTGATTCGTGTCCATCAAGCAAATCCGAGCAGCAGTCATAGAAAAACATCCGGTCATGAAAATCTGAAACAAGTTTAATAACAGAGGAAAAGAACGCATTGTTAGAAAGTTTTGTTTCCATATCTTTTATCTGCAAAGTTTTATCACAATTCGGAGCGAAAGGATTGTCTATTAACCTTCCCATTTTTCTAATTGTTGAAAACACAAAGTCTTCGCCTTCGTTTTTGTCTGTGATGGAAATTTTCTTGTTACTGATAATAGACTGTAGAAATTCGCTAGAAAGTTCAAAGCAATTTTGAATGCCCACTTCCTCGCTATCCAGCCCAACTGTGTTTGTTATATAACCTTTTTTTAGCAAGGTCTCTATATCGCTTGTATAAGATACGACTTTCATTACGGGTACGCAAAAGAAATTTGAAAGCTTGTTAAAATTGCAGCCGTCTCCTTCGTTGTCAAAATAATGCGAGATGATGCCGCAAAGTATCCAGGTTGCGCTGCTTTTGGTTTTAAAATAGCTGTCTAGCCTTTCCTGTGCTTTGGAAAACTCTTGCGTTTTTCTGATTCTTAACTTAGAATCAGAAAGCTTGTTTGCAACTACCGAAATTGCTTCCAATACATTGAACCTAACGCTGTCTTTGTTTACCATATATACCTCCGCTAGTTTACTAAGGTAATATAGCACATTGGTCTTTCATCTCATGATAGAGCGAAAAAAAAACATTATGCTTACTTAAAAATATTTTCAAGGGAGATCCCTTGGACCCCCAAACTTGGAGGGGGAAAAACCGCTCAGAGTCCGAAGCCCGCTGTTTTTCCCCCTCCAAACCACCCTTCAACGGTACGCACTTGCTACCGTCTCATCTCGGGCACGGCTTAGGGCCATATCGCTCAACGTTTCGCGATATGCCTAAGAACCCGGTTTCATTTAATTCACAGCGATTTTTATCCATATACAGACAGTTCTCCTTGCACACTTACACTTCTGAATTCTATTTATTTATGCTATTTGTATTAACTTATTTTTTCGCAGAATTTATTTAAGAAAAAACTTTTGTTGACAGGGGGCTTTTTTGTAATTATTATTGGGGCGTAGAAGGAAGGAAAAGATGGCAAACGGTAAGGAAGATTTGGACGAAAAGAAAAAAGACGGAATAAGGCCTTTGGAAAGTGGGCGGTATTCAGAGTGGGCTAATGTTCAGGGGCGGGAAGATGCGGAGATGCTTTACGAAAAGCGCACTGCCTGGAGCGGGGCAAGTTCTTCTAAAGAGTTTTACAGCCGTTACGATAAGGACGAAGACTAAAATGAGGATGTACAGCCACATTCCAAAATCATCCGTAAGTTTCTTCGATCTTATTGAATCTATAAAAAATATGATTGACCACATATTTGTATTTATTCAAAAAAACGGAGGCTGGCTTATCATTGCGCTGATGTTGGTGTCTGTTTTTGCAACTTGTCTGAAAAAAAAACAAGGTAAAAATGATAAACATCCAAACGAAGCGGATTGAATTATTAAAGCAAAAGACGAATGTTTTCTTAGCAGCTTTTGCAAATAGAGCCTAGCCCCGATTGGAAAGGTTGCGAAGCAAGACCGCCGCAGGCGGGCCGGAGCGTAAGCGCAGCCTTGGAAAGCGGGTAATACGAAAGATTGCGGAACGGCGTAGCCTTACGCACAGTAAGACTACAAAAGCCGCTCCAGAAGAATTTTAGGATTAATCAAGTCTAGTTGGTACAAGGCAGGAAACGCAGGTGTCGTCCCATTTGTCGCCTTTGTAGACTTCTTTGATGTAAAGAATTATGTTTTTGGTTGGCTTTTTGAGTTTTATGCACTGTACATAAACGGCGTCGTCCAGGTTGATGTCATATTCCAGCTTGTTATCCAAATCTTTTACGCGGAAGGTTTTTACCCTTGAATTCTTTTTGTACAAGTCCCTGCGGTAAAAGTCAACGTAGCCGTTTACGATTGAAAGGCTGGAAAACGGAGTTGTCGTTTTTAACTTTATGTACTGGTTTATTCCGTAGCCTTTTGCGCCTTCTACCCAAGGCTTATGTTCGGTATCCCAAGTTGAAGAGCTTCCCTTGTCGGCAGGTGGCAGGGAAAAGGTTGCAAGGTTTTCTGCGACATATTTTGTAGTCTTTTCCTTTAGCTCGGAACTTGCGGAGTATTTTGCACCAAAGTCACGGAAGGAAAAATACATATTGTTTTCCTGCACGGTCTTTCTGAATGACCGCTCCCATTCCAGAAACGACTCGGTACTTTCATCTTCCACATATTCGAGGGAGAAAAACTGGACGTGGGAATTGTTGGCAAAGAAAGCGATTTCCTCAACATCACCTTTGTTTATGAAATGATAGAATTTGTCTTCGCCAAGGAAAAATCTGCTGCGGTCAAGTTCTTCCGTTGTTTCTGTTTCTTCGTCATGAATGCTTATTTTGTCTTTGGTGATTGTGTATGTGCGGGGAACGTGCACTCCTTCGGTAAAAACGATGGTCTCCTCTTCCTGTGCAAAAAGGCTGGTAAAAGAGAAGAGAAAGGCCATTACCATCAAAAACTTTTTCATTGTTACTCCTTCACGTCTATGCGGACGTGCAGCGCAAGGAAAAATCCGCCGCAGAATTACGGCAGATGTCAAGCTATCTTTTCTGCATTGCCGCACCAAGGCAAAGGTTGCCCCGGCTGGGAAATGCAAAAGGCTTACTTGCCCGTAAGAAGGCTTCCGACAAGGCCTGCAACCTGGGAGAGGGTGTCGCTGTCTTTTTTGGCGGCAGGTTTCTTTGCGGCAGGCTTTTTTGCGGCCGGTTTCTTTCCGGGTTTGCTGGATGATGAGCTTGAAGATGAATTTGTGCCAGAAGAAGATGTGCCACCCAAGAGGCCCGTAAGAAGGGAGCCCATGTTGCCGGCAGAAAGTCCGCCCAAGAGGGAGCCTAGTGCATTGCCGCTCATGCCGGAGTCGTTTGACTGCTTGCCCAGTACGCTAAGAAGCAAGGGTGCGGCCGCTGCAAGGATGGATGTTACGGTTGACTTTTCTACGCCGGATGCCTTTGCGATTGAAGTTGTGTTTTTTGCCTGGGAAGAGCCCAATAAATGTGAAAGGATTTTTGCTCCGTCGCCAAGGTCTATCTTGCTTGCGGAGTCTCCAGCGTGGCTTGTGAGTGCCTGAAGGAAGCCTGCTGCGGTTGAGGCTGTGTTTGCCTGGGTGCTTGCCCCGGACAAAAGGGTTGGAAGTGCGCTTGTTAAAACGCTCTTTACTTGGTCGGTGGAAGCGCCAGATGCTTTTCCGATGTTTTTGATGTTGGATGTGCTTAGCATTGCCGTTAAAATTGATGATGCGTCCATAATTGCTCCTGTGAATGCAATCTTTCAGATTACAATCTGAAAAATTGCAATCTGAAAGATTGAAATATGCTTTTATTATAACACGCATTTTTGATTTTTGGGAAATTAATTTTATCTTGAAGAAGAAACAACAACGGAAATCAGTTTTGGGCTCCACTACCAGGAAAATCTGGCTGAAAATCCATGGTGCGCGGTAATAGGACTTTCACTCCCTTCGGTCGCTCCGCGCAAATGGATTTTCAGCCATATTTTCCTTCCCGTTGCGCCCAAAACTGATTTCCTTATTGGTTTATATATATAAATTGCGTTTTTACAGTGCTTTCTAACATATTTTTACATTACAATTATTGGAAATTTGCAGTTGACTTTTACATTAATTGGGGCAAGGGGAAAATCAGTTTCTTTGCACAAGAAAATATTGAAAAATTTGATTTCCATATTAGATATGAATTTTATTTACTTTACAAGGGGGCGGGGGATTGGTATGCTTGGGGGTATGACGGTTGAACAGTTTGTTGATTTTTTGAATGCAAGAAGGGATTTTTCTTTTGAATATGGCGGCAAGCGGTATGCGCTTAGGGCTGAGTCTGACGGAAAGGGAGGGCTTAAGGTTTTCTTTGGGCAGGAATACGGCTTGATGCAGGAATTTGAGGATGTTAAGGAGCTTTTGGCTCTTGCCAAGGTAGGGAATTCTTTTTTGCGGGCGGTTCTTGGGGATTTGGATTTGTAGGACTGATGGATTTGTTGCGGAACAGACCCTGAATCTAGTTCAGGGTGACGGCTCTTCGTCTTGGTGACGATTCTTTGTTTTGAAATTTTTGCCTATTGATTTTTTCGACCTTGCAATCAAATTAAGCAGGCGTTGTCCGCTCGCTGCGCGAGCTACCGAGTTACTTCGTAACTCGCGGATATTTTTGCTAACACCAAGCGCAATGGGGCGTTGCGGGGCTTTGCAAAGAGTCTGCCCCGCAGAGGGGGTAGCACGCAACGAAGTGCGGGCGCAGGGGGAGACCTTTCCCCCCTTACCTACAAGTTTTAATTAGGCCTTGAACTTTTTGAAGACCAGGCAGCCGTTGTGGCCACCGAAGCCGAAGTTTGCGCTCATGGCAACGTCTACGTTCATGTCTATGCCCTTGTTTGGCGTGTAGTCAAGGTCGCAGCCGCCTTCTACGTCTACTTCGTCAAGGTTGATTGTTGCAGGAATGTAGCTGTCCTGGATTGCCTTTACGCAGACAAGTGCTTCGAGTGCACCGGCATTTCCAAGGCAGTGGCCTGTCATGCTTTTTGTTGAAGAGATGTGGAGCTTTTTTGCGGCCTCACCGAATGCGATGTGGAGCATTTTTGTTTCTCCAGAGTCGTTTAAGTGGGTTGAAGTTCCGTGTGCGTTGTAGTAGGTTACTTCTTCCGGTTTTACTCCAGCGTCTTTCATTGCAAGGGTCATGCACTTTGCGCCAGTGATTCCGTCGGGGTTGGGGGCTGTAAGGTGGTAACCGTCGCAAGATGCGCCGTAGCCTACGAGTTCAGCGTAGATTTTTGCACCGCGGGCCTTTGCGTGTTCATATTCTTCGAGCACGAGGATTGTTGCACCTTCGCCCATGATGAATCCGTCGCGCTGCTTGTCGAATGGACGGCTTGCCTTTTCCGGGCAGTCCACCCACTTGCTGCTTAAAGCCTGGAGCATTGTAAAGCCAAGGTTTGCATAGCCACACTGTGTGCTTTCTGCACCGCCTGCAAGTACGACGTCGCTTCTTCCGCAGCGGATGTTGTCCAAAGCGTTTCCGATTGCGTCTGTTCCAGATGCACATGCTGTTGCAACTGTGTGTGCGGCTCCGTGGAGGCCAAAGATGATGCTGATGTTGCCGGCACCTTCGTTGGGGATAAGCTCTGGGATTGTCATTGGAGGCATGCGCTTCTGGTCTGAGTCAAAGTAGGACTTCATGCTGCTTTCCGTAACTTCGAGTCCGCCGATTCCAACGCCAAGGTAAACGGCTGTGTCTTCCAGAATGTCCTTCTTGTCTGTAAGGCTTGCGTCGTCCAATGCCTGTTTTGCGGCAGCCACGGCATATTTTGTATAGAGTGCCATTTTGCGGGCAGCCTTTCCGTCCATGTAGTCTTCTGCCTTAAAGTTTTTTACTTCTGCGGCATACTTTACCTTAAAGTTTGTGTTGTCGTAGTGCGTGATTGTAGCGATGCCGCTTTTTCCGGCCTTTATTGAATTCCATGTTTCTTCAACGGAATTTCCTACAGGTGAAACGCATCCAAGTCCTGTAACAACTACTCTTCTCATAAAAATCCTCCAAATATGTCATATCGAACACAACAAAATATCTATTAGTTTGTAAATCGATTTTTTTTGCACGAAATGTGTCATTATCGGTCTAGACCAGATAATCTACTTTGAAAGATTGCCGTATCAAGTACGGCAATGACACTTTTTTTAAGCTTAGCATTCGGCTTATTATTCTATTTAGCAGCCCATGCCGCCGTCAACTCCTATTACCTGCCCCGTAACGTATACGCTAAGGTCGCTTGCAAGGAAGAGTGCTGCATTTGCAACTTCTTCTGCCTTTCCTGCACGCTTGAGGGGAATTGTTGCTTCCATTGCCTTGCGGTATTCTTCTTTAAGAACGCTGGTCATGTCTGTTTCGATGAAGCCAGGTGCAATGCAGTTTACGCGAACGCCGCGTCCGCCTACTTCTTTTGCCAAAGACTTGCTAAAGGCAATAAGGCCGCCCTTGCTTGCGGAATAGTTTACCTGTCCGCCGTTGCCATGAAGACCAACGATTGAAGACATGTTGATTATTGAGCCGCTCTTCTTGTGAATCATGTCGTTGGAGACAATCTGGCAAACCAAGAATGCAGAAGTAAGGTTTACTGCAAGAACTGAATCCCAGTCTTCTTTCTTCATGCGGAAGCTTAGTCCGTCGCGGGTGATTCCTGCGTTGTTTACAAGAACGTCGAATCCGCCGGAAGCAGCAAGCACTTCTTTTACTGCGGCTGTAAGGACATCTGCGTTTCCTGCATCCGCATAGAATTCGTGGAAGGCTGTTCCGTTTTCGCTTGCAGTCTGTTCAAGCAGGGCCTTGTTCTTTGATTCGTGGGTACACATACCCCAGACTTCCGCACCGTTTGCAAGGAAAGTCTTTGCTATTTCAAATCCGATGCCTCTTGAAGATCCTGTTACAAGGGCTTTTTTTCCTTTTAGTAAATCCATATTTTCTCCTACTATATAAAACCTTTTCAAGGGCGAGCCCTTATACCCCACCTTAGGGGAGGGACAACCCCCTACTCCGAAGCGAGGGTTTTCCCTCCCCTAAAACCCCTCCCTTTCCCGGCACGGCTTAGGGCTTACGCCCTAAGAACCCATCTT
>JAFXWC010000002.1 GCA_017534445.1 Treponema sp. | reverse complement strand
TGTAGGCGGGAAGCCTCCGGTCAAAGGGGTCAGCCCTGCAGATGAATATGACGTAGCTTTGGCACAGGTCCCCGTAGTCCTGCCCCTTCATGAGCAGGTCCATGTCCAAGAGCCCCTGGTAGTAGCGCATCCTACGCAAACACGGGAATCAATTTTGGCTTCCACTACCAGAAAAATATGGCAGAAACGCCTCAGTTGCGCGTACAAGGTATTAAGGTCGCTGTCGCTCCCCCGCGCAAAGGTCGTTTCTGCCATATTTTTCTTCCGTTTCACCCAAAATTGATTCCCTGCATTGCTTTTCATAAAAAAACAGAATGGATCTTAGTTTTAGTTCCATACACTTATACATTTGTCACTGGAATTCAAAAAATGACGCTTTTACGCAGATTTTTTTGTTTTTTTCCGCCTCGCGTCTGGCAAACTGTCCAAGAGGCGGTGAAATCGCAGAATTTACCCGCTGTACCGGTGCATCTTTGCAGTGGCAGCTTTTTTGGGGAGTTTACAGGTTATTTTCTTGCAGTACAAACATTTGCCTGAAACAAACACCGTAATACAGGTAAAATGCCCCTTAAAAAACACCTATTATTAATTCTGCTATATAACAGTATTGTAAGTCTGTAATTTGTTACATTACAGGTATTTATCTAGGGTGGTTAAAAATATAACAAAAAATTATTTTTCGCCCAAAATTTTATTGCAATAGTCTTAAATTCTAGTACACGAAAAAATGTTAAATTTACCAACAAAATGTTACTTTTTAAATATTTTGGGTCATTTCTACCCATTTTTCTTCAATACTACTTACAGAATGGCAGCTTTCGCAGCTGTCTCTTTCGCAGAAGGTATCACATTTAGTGCTTGGCTCCGCGCTCTTGCTGCTCCTGTAGCAAGCAACGGAGAGGACACAATCACAGCAGCTTCTAACTCTTGGGGTGGAGCTCCTCGCACAGCACGCCTTAACGTTACAGCAGTTGCTCCAGACGGAAACGCTGGCTACAACTTTGGCGTATACTCCAGCACAAAGGCTGATGGCTTCAGCTTTGACGCTCCAGACGAGCACAACCTCTGGGTAAAGCCGATTGACATCGTAAAGGTTTCATACGGTCACTATGACAACAACACACTCCGTGGTGACTGCTGCTACGGTTCATGGAACTGGATGCGCCCGAACGCATGGATCGAAGGAGACGAAGGTCTTTTGATGAGCGGAAACAAAGACACGGGTCTTATGGTAGAAGTTACTCCAATGGACGGTCTCTACATCCAGGCTCTCGCTCCTATAACAAACCAGAACATTAAGGCTGGAGACACATACAAGAAGCTCCGCGGTGGTTTTGCTTACACAGTTCCTGGTCTTGTAAAGGTTAAGGGTCAGTACATTGGTAAAGGTTCTGGTTCTGTAAAGGCTGGAGATAAAATCTACGGAACAGCAAAAGATATTGATGTTACAGATCCAAGCACATTTAAGATTAATGACGACTACACAATCTCTGCAAAAGACAAAACAGCAACAGCTGATGCTGACGGAAATAGCAACTGCCAGCTCGAAGCAGAAGTTGACGTTCTTGCAGTAGAAGGCCTTACAGCTGGTGTAGGTTTCCGCTATGACGTAATCAAAGACGGAAAGGACACTGCTGGTGAATCCGAAAAGATGAAGGCTGCTGTTGGTGTTTCTTACCAGGTTATGCCTGAGCTCAAGGTATCTGCAAGCGGTGCATTCTTCCAGTACTACAACAACGATGCTATGAAGCCACGCTTCCAGGCTGGTGCTGGCGTAGACTATGACCTCGGCGACGGTCTTGCTGCAAACGCAGACTTCCGCTATATGTCACCTGAAAAGAACAAGGCCGGAAAGAAAGACAACACAGACAGAATCGCATTCTCTGTTGGCGTTGTAAAGAACGTATCTTCTAACGGCTACCTCGGAGTTGCATTCCAGGGCGTTACAAACAGCGGTAGCCTCGGTGGTGTAGAAGGTCGCAAGAACGACAAGGGTGAAGCAAAGAACTTCGTTTGGGCAATCCCTGTAGCTCTCTCTGTATGGTTCTAAGCCTAGCGTAGCTAACACTACACTAACCTAACCAAAAGCCCCCGGTCACTAAGCATAGTCGAAGTGCCGGGGGCCTTTTCTGTTTTTAAACTTTGCATTACTTTGCAAACACCACACCCTTCGACTAGCTCAGGGTGCGATTCCTTTTGTTGGCAAAGAAAGTTGTTGCTTTACAAAACAAAGCCTACCCCCGATTGGAAGGATGGCGCAGCCAGACCGCCGGAAGGCGGGCCGGAGCGAAAGCGTAGTCCTGGAAAGCGGGTTAGCAATATAAATGCGGGTCCAGAAAAAAGAAATTTTTACAGGCTGATTGTGCCGATTACGGTTTCGTCTTTGGAGGAGGACTTGCGGGCCTTTTCCGCTTTTTTTAGAAGGGAATGTTTTTTGCCAAAGAGGCCCTGTTTTGCGGGGGCATCGGGTTCGGCTTCCAGTTCGGTATCGTCAAAATTTTTTCTGGGAGCCGAGCGTTTTTTTGGCGAGACAAGAAATCCAAAGAGGCTTCCGCAGATTCCACCGGCAAGGCTTATGGCACTTGTGGCGGCTTTGGCGGATGTTGCAAGGCTTGCGTTTCCTGCGGCAAAGGCAGAATAAATTTGGTATGTTATATAGAAGACAAATATAAATATCCATGAAAGGCGGATTTTCTTTTTTGCAAGGTCAGTCATTCCGGCAAGGAAAATCATTGTAAAGATGATGCAGCTTGCACCATAAAGCGGGGCTGGCGAAAGGCATGCGTTCAAGACACCGGTTACCAAAACGGACACGGCCAGCATTAGGGCAAAGACCGGTGAACCGTAGCGTTCTTCCAGTTCCGGGCCAAGCATGAGGGCAAAGAGAGAATTTATGAAGACAAGGGGCCAGGAGGAAGAGCCAAAGGCATGGAGCAAGAGTTTTATGTAGTCAAGGCCGGATGAAAAGTTAAAGCTTGGATTGCTCAGTTTTCCGCCGGGGCAAGTTAGGACGGAGGCAAGGAGTTTTCCTTTTAGCGCAAAAGAGTCAATTGCAAATGCCACAAGCAAAAGCAAGGCAAGGCAAATGGTAACAGGAGAGTCGTTGTTGATTTTTAGTTTCTTAGACATACAGTTATTATCGGTAGAACCGATTTACATAGTAAAGGAAAACAGGTATATTTAAAAGGATAAGATAAGGATAAGGAGTAATCATGAAAAAATTTATTACTAAAGCCATTGCACTGGCTGTTCTCCTTGTTGGTGGAGCAGGAGCATTCGCACAGTCTGACGGAACAGGAGACTACATGGGCGACATTCAGCTGGTTCTTGGACACGAGACTCAGCACGTCAGCGTTGACAACGGATACTTTAGATGGAAGAGCAAGAATTTTGACATTGGGTTTAAGTCTTTTAATGAATTCAAACTCTTTAGTTTTATGGGAGTTGGTTTTCTGGCAGGATGCGACCTTACCCTTGGCAGAAGCATCGACGCGGATAACGAAAGGGCTAACGATGGCTTTGACTTTTTGATTGGCTTTGACACTTTTATAGGACCAGCTGTTACTTTTAAGCTTGCGGATGTTGTTGCGGTGCAGGGCGCAGTTGGCTTTGCCTGGCACTATATGGGAATGTTCGGAGACATGGACGTTGTTGGTATAGGAAAAAAGACCGTGGACTACAACCTTTACGAAAAGAGCATGGGCTTTGGCTTTGACCTTCAGGGAAAACTCTTTCCCGGGGCACCACTGAGTGCGGTTCTTGGTATGAAGGGTATTTTTACTGGGGATGAAAAATACCGGATTAGCATTGACGGCGACTCGGACACCATAGACGACGACATAGACCTTAGCTGCATCAGGTTCTACGCAGGTGCATCCTTGAACCTATAGAGACAAGGTGTATGAAGAGGGCTGAATTTTTACGCAATGAAATTTTCTCGCGCTTTGGAAACGTTAAGCGTGCGCGGGGAAATTTTTTGTATACGGAAAAAGGCGTGCGCCTTACAGACTTGTACCGAGAAGGCGGAAGGGCAATTCTTGGTTGGGGTGCAGAAGGCAGCGGTGCTTTTACGGTCTTTAAGGATGTTCTGCAGCGCGGGCTTACCGGCAGTTTTATAACGGCCATGTCTTACCGCCTGCAAAAGGCTGTTAGTGAGCTTCTTTTTAGCCAACGGCGGGTTTTTGCTTTTTCGGGCAAACAGGCTGTACTTGCAGACGCACAAAAATTCAGCAGTGACATTTCTTTTTACAAGCCTTGGGCTTTGGCTCAGGATTCGTCTTCTGTTGATTTTTCTTCTACGGATTGCGTAATTCTTGAGCCACCCTTTCCCTGGGCAGGGGAAATTGAGCTGCTTTCTGTAAAGGAAGAGCTTGCTGAAGAAAATGAAAATGCTGCCAAGGATTTGCATACAACTTATCTTGCGCCTGTAACAGAGGCTGCCCTTGCACGTTCAATCTACGACTTGATTGCGGCCATACAAAGCTACAGCGAAAAGGATTTTTTTATCTACGACAAGTATATTTCCCCTTACTGGACCAGAAAGGGGCCCTATCTTTTTCCCAAGGTGGAAAGGGAAAGATACGATGAATTTGTTTCTTTCTGCCTGGACTGCCAGCTTGTTCCCCCGCCTTCCTATGACCAGAGCGGAATAGTGCCCTTTGGAGCAGACAAGGGTGTCTTTGCAAAGCTTAGCAAAAGCAATAGAAATTAATTTTCATAAAATATGATGGCAGGTAATCAAAAAAAAGAACAGTGAAAATTGGTTTCTTTTATTTTCCCTATGTTAACGAAACCGAAAAGCAATTTTGGGTGCAGCGGAAGGCAAAGCCGGCTGAAAACTCGCATTGGAGCGGAACGAGCGCAGCGAGTTTAATTTCCTATTCCGCGACACAGCGGGTTTTCAGACGGATTTGCCTGGGAGCGGAACACAAAATTGCTTTCCGTGAGCAAAAGTAACTTCTCCTAAAAAAATTCAGATTTAGGATTTACAGACCCTGTGGTTCGACAAGCTCACCAACCAGTTCAGGGTGACGCAAATCGCATTTCCCTAAATTCGATTTTTAATTTGCCGATAAAATATGTAGGCAGGCAATTTTCCTAGGGTGGAGGTTGCCCGATGATATATTTGGGAGGACGGCTCTATGGCGCAGTCAGAATTGATTCTTTACTTGCTTAAGCTAATTCTGGGAGGGCTGACTGCGTTTTTAGCCGTGCTTTTGTGGAGCAAAACCCGCGATTCCGCATGGATGAGCCTTGTTGCAGGAACAGTAATAGGCTACGCCGGCATTGTCTACAACTTGCTCTTGGATTTTGGTTTTGTCTTTACAGTTGACTTTGTTGTCTTTGGAATCCCCATTACAAGCCTTTTGTTTACGGTAATTCCTCTTCTTTTCTTTATACTTGCATTTTCCCTTATGCTAAGGCGCTTGCTCTAGGCTATTGCCCAAGTTCTTTAGCAGAGGCGTAGCCAAAAAAACTGTTATGAAAAGAAACTTTCTCTTTTACACGACCAGCCCTACCCCCGATTGGAAGGGCGCGTCAGCGTTCGCGGCAGGGCATACAAAAAGCCACCTGTTAGCGTTGGCATGACCTGTAAAACGGACGGGCCTGCCGCGAATGGAGGGGTTGGGGCCCCGGAACCCTGGAAAGCGGGTTAGCAATTTAAGGCAGGTCCGTGGTCTTAATTTATTACAGGGCGGAGAGCTTTTCGTTTACTAGCTTTGAGGCAATCTTTGGGTTGGCCTTGCCTTTGGATTCCTTCATTACCTGACCGGTAAGCCAGCCAATAACGTTGGTCTTTCCACCCTTAAAGTCTTCTACGGCCTTGGGGTTTGCGGCAATAACGCTGTCTACGATTGCTTCGATTGCGCCGTTGTCAGAAACAACTTCCATGCCAAGATCCTTTGCAATCTTTGCGGGCATGTCGTTTGTCTCGAGCATTTTTGCAAAAACGGTCTTTCCCTGGGCACCAGAGATTTTTCCTTCCGCAATTATGTTTACAAGTTCCGTAATGTGGGCAGGCGTAATTGTTACGTCGTTGATTGTCTGCTTGTTTGCGTTCAAGACGGAAAGCAGCTCTGCCAAAATCCAGTTTGCAACCTTCTTTACGTCCTTGGCACCTTCGGCGGCCTTTTCAAACCATTCGGCAAGGTCGCGGGTAGAAGTAAGGGTCTCTACGTCAAAGTCGCTCAAGCCGTATTCCTTCTGCAACCTAACGCGCTTGGCTTCTGGCAGTTCACCAACACGGCTTTTTGCGCGGCTAAGCAGGTCGTCGCCAACGCTAAAGGGCTTAATGTCCGGCTCTACAACAAAGCGGTAGTCAACAAAGCTGTTTTTTGTACGCTGAACAACTGTCTGGCCTTTTTCTTCGTCCCAACCCATAGTCACTTTGAATCCCGGGTTGAATTCCTGGCGGTCTTCCTGGAATTCCTTAAGCTGCCTCTGGGCTTCGTAAGTGCAGGCTTCCTTGATTGAACGGAAGGAGTTAAGGTTCTTTATTTCGCTGATTGGTGTGTGCCAGATCTTGCCGTCTTCCCAGACATTCAGGTTGATGTTGGCGTCGCACCTCATGTTTCCTTCTTCCAGGTTACCGTTTGTTACCTTCATGTAGCGGAGGATTTCCTGAACGGTTTCCATAAAGAGGGCTGCTTCTTCCGGGCTAGACATATCGGGCTTGGTTACGATTTCTATAAGAGGCGTACCTGAGCGGTTGTAGTCAATGTAGGAGTGCTTTCCGGGAAGGTGAAGGGACTTACCTACGTCCTCCTCCAAGTGGATTCTTTCTACACGGACGCGGCGGTACTTTCCGTCTTCTATGATGCAGTCCTTTCCAATAAAGTTAAGCGGACGGAATTTTTCGCCGCCCTTCTGCTGGTCCTTTGGAAGCTTTGCCATTGGAAGGTCAACGTGGCCGTCCGTACAAAGCGGAATGTCGTACTGGGTAATCTGGTAGCCTTTTGCAAGGTCGGGGTAAAAATAGTGCTTGCGGTCAAACTTTGTAAAGCGGGCTATGTTGCAGTTAAGCGCCATTCCGGCAACAGCACCAAGTTCCACGTAGCCCTTGGAAATGCGGGGCATTGCTCCGGGAAGGCCAAGGCATACCGGGCAAACGCGGGTGTTGGGCATTCCACCGTAGCGGTTTTCGCAGGCGCAGAAGGCCTTTGTGTTTGTTAAAAGCTGGGTGTGAATTTCGCAGCCGATTACTATTTCATATTTGTCTATCATTTTCGTTTCCTTAACCAATTGGTGGCTAGCTAAAGGCTACAGCCTAAGGCCAACAGCCTAAGTGTTAGTTACTTTCTCCAACAGGAGATCCGCAGCCGGGGTGCTCTTCTTCCCATGCCTGTGCAACGCTCAAAATCTTTGCCTCGCTGAACATGGGGCCTGCAAACTGTATGCCAACCGGCATTGAGTCACTCTTACCGGTAAGGGCAGCCTTTGCAAAGGGACCGTTTCCGCCAACCGTAATTCCGGCTTCCACACCCTGGCCCTTTGTGTGTCCGCAGGGAACGGAAATGCTTGGTATGCGGGCAAGGTTTACAAAAACCGTAAAGAGGTCGCTAAGGTACATCTCAAGCGGATCGTCAACCTTCTGCCCCAGTCTAAAGCTTGGAGTTGGGCAGGTTGGGCAAAGAATCAGGTCGTAGCTTTCAAAAAGCTTTGCAACTTCCCTCTGGATTCTTGCGCGTACGGCCATACCCTTCTTGTATGTGTTGCCGGAAAACTGTTCAGAAAGAACGTAGTTTCCGATTATGATTCTTCTCTTTACCTCTGGCCCAAAACCTGCGCTGCGGGTGTCTACATAAAGCTGGTCGTAACCGGCCTCATTGTCCACACGGTCACCGTAGCGGATTCCGTCAAAGCGGCTAAGGTTGGATGCAACTTCGCTAAAGGCAATAACGTAATAGCTTGCAATGGAAGCATCCAAAACTGGAAGGTCAACAACGTCTATTTTGGCACCCTTCTGTTCAAACCATGCGCGTGTTTCTGCAAAGACCTTGCCAACATCCTCGTCCAAACCCTTGCTTTCCAAGAACTGCTTTGGAATTGCAATCTTTAGCTTGGCAAAGTCTGCGGAAGACATTGCGCTAAGATTTTTAAGTGAAGCGGCAGAAGGCAAATCGGCAGAAGTGTCATCGTAAAAGTCTGCGCCGGCCATAACGCTAAGGGGAGTTGCTATGTCCTGTGGCGTGTGGCCAAGAATACCAACCTGGTCAAGGGATGAACCGTATGCAACAACACCCCAGCGGCTTAAAACGCCATAAGTTGGCTTTAGACCGTAGACCCCGCAGTAGGAAGCAGGCAAGCGTACAGAGCCGCCAGTTTCCGTACCAAGTGCAAAAAGCACCTGGTTTGCAGCAACAGCCGCAGTTGAACCGCCGGAAGAACCGCCGGAAACATAGTCGCGGTTAATCGGGTTGCGCGTTGGGCCATAGGATGAATACTCTGTGGAAGAACCCATGGCAAATTCGTCCTGGTTGCAGCGGCCAAGCGGAATTGCACCTGCATTCTTTAGGCGGCCAATTACGGTTGCGTTGTAGGGCGCAACATAGCCCTTTAGAATCTTAGAAGAACAGGTAAGGCGCTTTCCCTGAACCGAAATATTGTCCTTGGTTGCAAAGGGAAGACCCAAAAGAGGCTTCTCTTCAAACAAAGCATCAAGCTTACCAGATGCGCGGGCCTCTGCAATCTCTTCGTCCGCTTTTTTTGCAAGTTCAAGCGCATCATCGTAGAGTTCAATAAATGCGTTAAGCGGCTTTTCAGACTTCTGGTCGGCCGTAAAAGTGTCTATTGACTTTTGCACCAGTTGCTCGCTGGTTACCGTGCCACCCTTTAGGGCAGCGATTGTTTCTTTTATAGTATTCATAACAATTCCTTTGCAATTAAAAGAATAATAATATTCAAGGTGGGGGAAGCCTCCCCCTGCGGTCGCACTTCGTTGCGCCCTACCCCCTCTGCGGGCTCAAACGCCGCCCGCAACGCCTGCTCAAAAAAACAGGTGTCACATATATGCCTTGCGAGTTTCGAAGAAACCCGTTAGCAACAGGAGGTTGCGGCCAACACCAGCCTACGCTCCCTCGCCAAGAACCTTTGGAACCTGGAAATAGCCGTCCATAAAATTAGCCGCATTGATTTTCTTTACGTCGCTCATTTCAAGACCGGGAACAACAGTGTCATCGCGAAGTTTTTCCGCATCAGTTGAAGGGTAAGCATCGTATGGATTTTCACTGTCATCGTACTTGGAAAGAATGTCAAAATAACCAACGATGTCGTCCACCTGCTTCTTAAGGGTTGCCATGTCCGTACTTTCCGGGGACAGGCGAGAAAGATACAAAAGTTTTTCCAAAGTGTCCTCAGACACCTCTTTATGTGTAGTAGTAGCCATGCCGTGAATTATAGCAAATAGCGCTATTTTATGGAAGAGATTGGCAATTCTTTGGCTATAGCACATGCCTTATACAAATTCCAATACCACCCAGGTATTAGCATGCATTACCATAAAACTTTTACAGCATATTGAGAGATTATAGTGTCACTTGTAATTATAGTTAGTTTTCTTTTTATTGCCTGAGAAATTATTAGCCGGTCAAAAGGATCTTTATGTATCATAGGCAAGACTTTTACCCCTTCTATTTCCTCTGAAAGGATAGGAATAATTTCAATACTTCTGTTCTTGCAGATTTTTTCTATATCCGGGATAGTTGTTTGTATTGCCAGTTTTCCAAGAGTCTGTTTTATTGCAATTTCCCAGAAAGAAGCTATGCTTACGCACAACTCTTTTTCAGTGGTAATAATTTGGATTGCTTGTTTTGTAAGTCCACTCGGATTACAAAGAGTATAGATAAGAGCATTTGTATCAAGAATATATTTCACATATACTCCTTAAAACATTCAGGAGTTTCGTCAAAGTCTGGTGCCATATAAAAGCCTTCTTCCAGACCGCCAAGTTCGCGGGTGAACGGAGTTTTTTTAGCATTCGTTTTCTGGGAAAGCAAAAATTTTACCTTCTCAAAAATCTGTGTCAATTCTGGAACACCAAGATTGTCAAGTTCGGTATTAAAATAGTTAAATGCAAAATCACTCATATCACACCTCCTTCTTCTATAAATATAACACTTTTTTGCCAATCTGCAAAGCAAAAGAAGATTCTTGCCAGCCGGCATAAAGCCTACGGAAAGCGAAGCATTAGAAACCTACGCGGGATTGAAGGGGCCGTTGGTTAAAAATTGCATCCGTGCAATTTTTAACCATGAGTTTTCTACGAAAACTCACCTGTTTTTTTCGCTAACAAATGACGCGCCCTCCTTGGCGCTACTTGTTTTACATTTATTGATTAAGGAGGAACCCCGGAAAGCCCGTAAAAAATGGCCTCCTTGCCATTTTTTACTTACAGTTTTTCTGCCGAAAACCTGCGAATCTTTTGCGCTAAGATGTGACGCACCCTCCATGGCGCTGCTTGTTTGCAGGTAAAAAATGGCAAGTGTCGATTTTAGAGGAGAAATGGATGGTAGAGCGGATAAAGGTACCGTCCAAATTTCAAGAAAAAAAATTAAGGGAAAGAGTCTATTGCAAGAGAAGGCTGGCAACGGTAGAATTGCCTTATGAAATTGATGATTGCAAGCGACATTCACGGCTCTGCTGCCTTTTGTGCAAAGATGGCGGAGCGCTTTAGGGAAGAGGGTGCGGACAGGCTTTTGCTTTTGGGGGACTTGATTTACCACGGGCCGCGCAATGACCTGCCGCTGGAGTACGAGCCAAAAAAGGTTATTGAAATGCTGAATGCACTTGGAAAGAGGAGCTTTTGCGTTCAGGGGAACTGCGATGCCCAGGTGGACCAGATGGTGCTTAAGTTTCCGATTTGCGCAGAGTACGCAGTTTTTGCAGCAGCCAGCCGTCTTGTTTATGCGACGCACGGCCACATTTTTAATGACGAAAATCCGCCGCCACTTTGCGAGGGCGACATTCTTCTTTGTGGGCACACCCACGTTCCTGCCAAAAAGTCTTGCGGAAATTTTACCTATCTGAATCCGGGTTCAGTTTCTATTCCAAAGGAAAATAGCGCACACTCCTACATGGTTTACGAGGACGGTCTTTTTGTATGGAAAAACCTTGTGGACGGAAAGGCTTATGATGAGTTTAGCATTTAGCTTACCACAATTCCTGTTTAGCAAATAAGTGTGCGCAGAAGTAGGCGGAAGAGCGTATTGGCATGGCGCGACTTTGCATCCTGCTTTTGCCCTAAAAGACCGCAGGTCGTTTGACGGCAACTGGAGCGACAGGACAATACACTCTGGGAGCCTAATTCTGCGCAGTGTTACCTTTGCCAAAGAAGAATTTGAAACACAAGCCGCTTTGTGGTAAGATAAGGGCGCATTATGACTGCTTTGGATGAAATCAAGAGACTTGCGCAAAAAGAATTTCCTCTTTTTATAAAATACATTTGTGACGGCCTTACCGGAGCCCTTGTTCAGAACACGCATTTTTTTCCAATGCCGGTGCGCGTAAACTTTGCAAAGGAAGCGGAAAACCCCGAAGAAAAGGCACAGATTCTTAGCGAGCTTTACGAGAACAGCAAGAATGTCTGCGGTACAGGCTACACGCTGGAGATTGAGCTTGTAAGCACACGCAGCAAGGGTAACCGCAAGGTTCTAAAGCGGATATGCTTTTTGACGGAAGATGACTACCTGGCATTTCTTATAAAGAGCAACGCAGCGGAGAATGCAGCAAGTTCAGCAGAGGGTGCTTCGGCGGAAAGAGACGCTTCTGAATACGAAACAGAAGGCTTTAACGAGGCAATCTTTGCAATCATAGAGTCGGGTCTTTTGCTTGCTGAAGAACTTCCCACATGGGCATTCAAGCACCTGGCAGAACTTGGCCGCTACCACGAAGACGAGCAC
>JAFXWC010000043.1 GCA_017534445.1 Treponema sp. | reverse complement strand
GTTCCCTTTGCCAAGACAGGCGGACTTGCCGACATGGTTAGCGCCCTTTCAATTCAGCTTATAAAAATGGGTCATGACGTAAGGATTGTCATGCCACGCTACTACAAAATAGACAGAAAAAAGCTTGAGCTTCTGCCGGGACCAATGGCTGTTGCCGCAGGGCAGGGTGAAACTTGGACAGCGGTTTACAAGACAAGCATGCCGGGCTGCGAAAAGCTTCCGGTTTATTTTATTGACCATGAGCAGTGCTTTGGACGCGACGGTGTCTATGGAACGCCATGGGAAACAGACTTCCACGACAACCCCTACAGGTTTTCCGTACTTTGCCACGGAGCATTCCAGCTTTGCCGCAAGCTCGGCTGGTACCCGGACATTGTGCATGCCCATGACTGGTCTTCATGCCTTGCGCCGGTTCTTGTAAAGAATGTATGCCGCTACTGTGGCTTTGAACATACGGCAAGCGTCCTTACAATCCACAACCAGGGCTACCAGGGGCAGTACTCAAAGGACCAGTTCCCAGCGTTGGGTATTGACTGGGGCTTCTACTACGGGGCAGGCTTTGAGCACGAAGGCGGAATAAATTTCTTACAGGCGGGTGTTTCTTGCGCAGACATGATTACGACGGTTTCCCCGACTTATGCGCATGAAATTCAAACTGCAGAAGGCGGATTCGGTATGGACGGCCTTTTGCGTGTAAGAAGCGACGTTATACGGGGCATTCTGAACGGTGCGGATGTTTCACAATGGAATCCAGAGCTAGACAAGCGCATACCCTACAACTATTCAATCAAGGACATGAGCGGCAAGGCAAAATGCAAGGCAGACCTTCAGAAAAAGATGGGGCTCGAAGTGGATCCTAATATACCTATCGTTGGGATTGTAACAAGGCTCGTTGACCAAAAGGGAATCGCGGAAGTGTTTGCACCAACATACGGTTCTGTCTTTAGCATTTGTGCTAACATGAGGGTTCAGTTCGTGGTACTGGGAAGCGGTGAAAGATGGTGCGAGAATGAAATTCTAACCCTTCAGTCCAAGCTTCCTAACTTCCGCGCATACATAGGCTATGATGAAAACCTTAGCCACCTTATTGAAGCGGGTAGTGACTTCTTCCTTATGCCGTCAAAATACGAACCATGCGGACTTAACCAGATTTACTCAATGCTCTACGGAACCCTTCCAATCGTACGCAGAACAGGAGGCCTCGCGGACACTGTAGAAAATTACAACGAACAGACAGGCGAGGGCACCGGCTTTGTCTTTGACCAGCTTACCCCCAGCGCGGTTTACAACACTGTAGGATGGGCAGTCTGGGCATACTACAACAAGAAAGACCACATCAAGAAAATGCAGCAGAACGGCATGCAGAAAAAATTCGGTTGGGATTTGGCCGGAAAAGCCTACGAGGAGGTCTACAAAGAGGCCTTGTTCAGAGGTTGCGGAATTAAAAGCTGATATTTGCTCATAAAAAATAAAAAGCCGCCAGTGCATGAATGTACCGGCGGCTTTTTTTGTGCAAGTCAAAAGTTAAAAATTAGAAGGGTGAAAATTCCTTCCACTGAACAGAAGGGCCATCTTCTGTATCTTTAGTCAAAAGATACCACTGGCCAAGAGGAGTCCTGTTTGCTTTTTCATACCAAGAAACGCTTCCGTCATCATTAACAGATGCAATCTTTCCGTTTTCCAACACCTCTATTTTTGACGGCATTGAACTTCCGCGGCGGTATACCAAAACATTTCCATCTGCATTGTCATAGGAGGAGATAAAATTGTTACCCAAATTTGTAAAGACTTCTGAGTTCTTGGATGTTATAAAAGCCTGAAAGTCATTATCGCATGTCGTGAACAAAATCTTTGTCGTCTTTGCCACAGGGTCATAGTCAAAAACCTCTGATGTTTTTGCATTGTTTTCATCGTTCAAGACTATACCAAAGACATGGTTTGAAGAGCTGGACGCATCGCAGCAAAGAGCGCAAGAAGAGAATCCGCTCTTTAAAAGAGGCACAGTTTCCTTTGTCCTAGTGTTCACCCTTACAAAAGAAGAGTCGGTCAATCCCACAAGAGCTTTTGCTACATAGAGAGTATCACCTGAAAGAACTGCACTTTCCACTGATGTTCCCGTGTACAAAAGCTTGCTGGCACCAGAAGCAACATCGTGGGAATAAACGGAAGCAGTTCCCTGTATGTAAACAAGTTTTTCTCCGCAGACATTCAGGTTCTTTATCTTTGCCTTAGGAACAAAAAGAGTGCTTATCTTTCCGGTCTCGGAATTCAAATACTGAACTGTCTGAGCCGAATTGTTTGACCAGAGGACAAAATTATTTTTAAAGGAAGAAATATTGGTTTGGTTGACTCCTGAATAAACAAGCTCAACCGCTTTTGAGGAATAGGAGCTTTTGTAAACACTTTTTCCGGCAATAAAATAAACAGAACCGTCCGGGGCAGAACACAAATCCAAAACCTTTGCAAATTCATTCTTTGAAACCCTTGCGGCTCCATCACTCAAATTTTTTGCGCTGATTTTGAAGATATTTCCTTCTGACGAGCCAATAATAAAGGATGAAGCGACCTTTGCGGCGCAACTAACCGCTTCTTTTTCGTTGTTAAGAGATATCTGGCCAAGAGTTTCTGTCTTGAATGAGTCTTCTACGTTGATGGATTTAAGGAAAAGGCCTGTCTTACCTGATTTTTCAATATAATAGAGTACGGTATCGCTTTCTTCGCAGTCAAGAATTATGGGGCTGCTTGCGGCAGTCTTGTTTACTGCCTTTCCTGTCATTGCGTCTATAATATATATATGGCCGTTCTTTTCTGCGGCCAGATATTTGTTCATGTTAAGCAGGGTAGGCTGGTTCAAAGATGCTTCTGTGTCAATTCTCTTGAATCTGCCAAAGTTTACAAGGTTGTAGTAAACAAGTTTTCCTGCAGGAAGATAAAAGACCGCGCTCTTTTCCGAAGCCCCAGTCTTTGCAAGAGAGATTGGGCTGGAGATGTCGCCAATCTGCTTAAGGATAACGCCAGTCTTTGCGTCAAGAATGTAGTAGCTGCTGACTCCCCGTGATGAGACAAACAAGTATTTTCCACGCTGAGAATAAGCTACACCTGTGATTTTTTCAGAAAAACGCTTTGAGAACTTCTTGGTAAGAGTTCCCCAGTCAAAAACAGTTATGGCATTCATCTCGTTGCCGTCTGTTTCCACAATGGCAAAATCATTTCCGGCCGGATTTTTTGCCATTTCTGTTATTTCGAAGGAAGAAACCTGGTATTTTTCACCGCTTCCGTTTTCAGACCACTTTATTATGCTTCCGTCTTTGCCGCAAGAAAAGAATGACTTCCCGCTTGCGTCAGCCAAAATTCCTGTAACATTTCCTGTATGGCTTGTTTCAAAGCTATAGTTTTTTGTGCGGTCAGCACCCCAGTTTCCTTTTGCAAACAAAGAAATTCCTGCTGATGCAAGAACAAACATCATTATACATCTGAAAAACGGTTTCATAACATTCCTTCCTTATTTAGACTTATTTATAAAATAATGAAAATCGCTCGCTATTGCAATAACCAAAAGCAAGGCTATAATGGCAATTCCGACAAATTGTATGTAATAAAGCACTTTCGGATGCATTTTCCGCCTAAAGACACACTCAATAAAGGCAAAAAGAATCAGTCCGCCGTCAAGAATAGGAATAGGCAGAAGGTTTGTTATAAAAAGTGATATGCTTATAAGAGCAAGGAACTCCATAGTGCTTACAACGCCAATGCCAAGGCCTGCCTTAAAGCCTTCTTTTACTGCACCGCCAAGCATTGTCGTTATACGGGCAGGACCTGCAACCGCACTTGTTATTTTTACCCCGCTGAACAAGACGCCGATACTCTTTACTGTAACAAACAGCATGTTGGAAGCCTTGTAAAAGCCTTGCCCTACAGCCGCAAAAAATGGGTAAGGACCATAATGCCTTTCCTTGTCAAATTCCGGGGACACAATGCCTAGTTTTCCGGCCCCGGTATTTTTGTCCAAAACAGTGTGAACCGTTATTTCCAAAGGCTCTCCGTTTCGGATAAAGGAAATCCTAATGTCCTTGTCTGCATTCATGGCAATGTATTCTGAAATTTCTGTAAAATATTCAACCTTGTTACCGTCAAGGGCTGTGATTGTGTCGCCGGAGAGCATTCCAGCCTCATGTGCAGGAGAGGCAACTCCTTCGTAAACTTCATCAGCCATCTTAACTGTCGTACCGGCATCATAATACTTGTAGCCAATAAGGGCAATCACAAAAAAAGCAATGCAGGCAAAGACAAAGTTAAAAAATGGACCTGCAAAAGCAATAAGAAGCCTTTTTAAAGGATGAATTCCGTAAAAAGAATCCTTGTCACCTTCAATTACATTTTTATTCTCTTCCAAAGCAGTGCGCCAGTCGTTTTCACCCTTCATAGCACAATATCCGCCAAGGGGAATAAGAGAAATTCTGTAGTCGGTACCTTTGTAGCCGCGGTGAAGGAGAACCGGTCCCATGCCTATGGAAAAAGCCTCGACCTTTACGCCAAAAAGCCGGGCCGCAAGGAAATGCCCCAGTTCATGGAAAAAAACAAGAAAGCCAAGGCCCAAAATTCCATAAACAATAGTCATCTAAAGCTTCCTCCGCAAATTTTCCTCAAGAATCTTTTTTGCCACTTCACGAACTTCTGCATCCTTCCGGTAGACAGTTTCAAGCGAAGATGGCTCTTCAGACCAGTCGCTCTGCAAAGTCTGCTCTACGATTGCACCTATGTCCAAGAATCCGCATTTTTTGTCAAGAAAAGCGTGGGCTGCAATTTCGTTTGCCGCATTAAAGGCTATTGTATAGGATCTTCCTTTTTTTGCGCATTCATAGGCCAATGAAAGCAGGGGAAAGTCATCCATTCGTGGAGCCATAAAAGTCATGTCGTGGCCGGCAAGGTCAAATGGCTCAAGATAGTTTTCCTTGTATTCGGGGAAGGTAAGTGCGCCAAAAATAGGGTGCCTCATGTCCGGGTTGCTTATCTGTGCATAAAGCATACCGTCCTTTGTTCGCACAAGCGAATGTATAAGACTCTGCGGGTGAACCACAACGCGTATTTTTGAAACGTCAAGGCTAAAAAGACGTGCCGCCTCTATTACCTCAAGCCCCTTGTTTGCAAGCGTTGCGCTGTCCACCGTGATTTTTGGCCCCATATTCCAAGTTGGGTGGGCAAGAGCCTGCTCTAGGGTAACGTTTTTAAGCTGTTCTTTTGTATAGGAGCGGAAAGGGCCTCCGCTTGCGGTTATTACAAGCTCGCTTATTTTTTCAAAGCCAGCAAACTGTATAAGATTAAATATTGCGCTGTGTTCGGAATCAACGGGGACAATCCTTGCTCCGGATTTTTTAGCCACTTCCTGAACCAAAGGCCAGGCCATAACAACGGTTTCCTTGTTTGCAAGGGCCAAATCCATGCCATTCTTTAGCACAATAACAGACGGTTCAAGCCCAGCCGCACCTGCAATTCCGTTTACGGCAATATCCGCATTGCATTCTTTTACAAGCCTTTCAATTCCTGCAATTCCGTCCTTTTCAAAAACACTTCCAGGACAATTGAATTCGGCACAAAGCTCATCCAGTTTTTTTTGATTTTTACCAACGCAAAGCCCTGCAACTTCAAAATCATCCTTCATCTTGCGGGCAATATCCAAAGTTTGGCTTCCTATAGAGCCTGTGCAACCAAGAACCAGAATTCTTTTTTTCATAGCGGTCCGTAAAAAATAGAAATCAGCATGTAGTAAAGCGGGGCAGACATCAGCATTGAGTCAATTGAATCCAATACTCCGCCGCGCCCAGGAATTATGCTGCCGGAATTCTTGAATCCAGCAGAGCGTTTCATAACGGATTCCGTCAAGTCTCCAATGATAGAGGTAAGAGCCATTATGACGCCAATGAAAATAATTTTTCCGATTGAGCCGGTAAAAATTTCTGGCCACAGATAGTAGCCCATGACTCCGGCACCTATTGAACCTGCAACACCCCCGATAAAACCAGCGGCACTCTTGTTGGGGCTAGCCTTAATAAAGCCCTTGTTGTTTTTTCCAAACAAGACACCGAAAAACCAGGCAAAACTGTCACAGAAGCAGACCATGATAAGGAATTCTGCTATCAACTGGGATGAAATATCCTTTCCACCCTTAGAGAAAGTGGTCATTCTGGAAACAAAAGTTATAAGGTAGGCCGTATACAAAAGGATAAATACGGCTGATGAAATTCTTCCGAGTGAATCTTCAAATGAAGGGGCAAAAAACACTTCCGCCATAAGAATTATAAGCATGGTGGAAATGAAAGTGTATGAAATTATCTCTTCGCCGACAGGAAATTCCTTGCCAAAGAAGAAAGGGAAAAGCTTTGTCAAAGAAGCTACAATTGTTATGAACATGTTAAGCAGTATGATGAAGCTCTTTGGCTGCATCTTAACCTTTGTGCGGAACATATTGTATGCTTCGCTTGCAGACAGGGCAGATACAAGCACAATCAACAGATGCAACGGAAGATGGTTTCCCCACGGCAAGAGGATAACTGCAAGCAACAAGGGAAAGCCTATAAAAAAAATACCGAGTCTAGGAATTACATTGCTTTTCATACAGGCACCGCTCCAAAACGCCGAGACCTTTTTTGGAATTCAGCGATATTATTGTAAAATTCTTCTTTATTATAATCCGGCCATAAGGTCTTTGTAAACAGGAATTCCGCATAAGACGCTTGCCAGATTAAAAAATTGCTTATGCGTTGTTCTCCACCAGTCCTTATAAGAAGGTCTACATCCGGCAGCTCAGGAACATCAAAATGAGAGGAAACTGCATTTTCTGTGATTTCTTGAGCAGGAATTCCCTCTTGAATCATCTTTTTTATGCTGCGGACAATTTCGTCCCTGCCGCCGTAGTTTATGGCAAGGCAGATGGTAAGGCCGGTAAAGTCCTTTGTGTCTTTTTCGGTTTCGAGAATATCTTTTTGAATGATTGACGGAAGACCTGTAATATCTCCCAAAAGACGGACTCTTATGCTGTTTTCTTTGTAAAATTTAAGTTCCTTAAGGAGATGCGTGTGAATCAAATTCATAAGGAATCCGACTTCCGACTTGGCACGCTTCCAGTTTTCCGTAGAAAAAGCATAGAGGGTAACGTATTTTATGCCAAGGTCAGACGCAGCCTTTGCAATTTCCTTTGCACGCTTTAAGCCTTCTTCGTGACCGGCAGTGCGTATCTGACCTCTTTGCTTTGCCCAGCGCCCGTTTCCGTCCATGATTATTCCTATATGAACGGGAAGGGCTTCCGGACTTTTGTTAATCTCAATGTCCACGGTTATTATTCCATAATTTCTTTTTCTTTTGCTTCGTAGACTTTGTTGATTTCTTCTATATATTTGTCAGTAAGCTTCTGAAGCTTGTCTGTTTCTGTCTTAAGCTGATCTTCCGTAAGCTCTCCGCCTTTCTGCTGCTTTTTAAGAGCGTCATTTCCGTCGCGGCGGATGTTGCGGATTGTTGTACGGTAGTTTTCTGCAGTATTCTTTGCCTGCTTTACAAGTTCCTTGCGGCGGTCTGCTGTTAGCGGAGGAATTGCAATGCGGATAACCTTACCGTCGTTGCTTGGGTTAAGGCCCAAGTCTGCTGTCTGAATTGCCTTTTCTATTGCAGAAATAAGGCTCTTGTCAAACGGAGAAACAACTACAAGGCGTGCTTCCGGTATGGAAATTGTACCGACCTGGCTCAAAGGAGTAGGTGTGCCGTAATAGTCAACGCGCACTTTGTCAAAAATAGAGGCACTAGCTCTTCCTGTGCGGATTGTATTGTATTCTTCCTTCAAAGAATTGACGGTTTTTTCCATTTTTGCTTCATTATCGCCGGCCATAAATATTCCTCCGTAAAAATAGTGGCGGCCTGCTTAATTAATACAGACCGCCTAAGATTAAAAATTTATTTTCCCAAAACAAGAAGGCTGATGTCGCCAAATTCGAGGCTGGCTCCAACTTCCTTTCCAATTTCAGCAAGTTTTGCGTTTACAGACTTTTTGTCATCCTTAACGAACATCTGGTCTACGAAGCATACTTCAGCAAGATGCTTGTTGATCTTTCCCTGAAGAATTCCTTCACGGACATTTTCTGGCTTTGAAGCCATCTTTGGATCCTGTTCCATCTGCTTCTTAAAGATGTCTTTCTGCTCGTCAATGTAGCTCTGCGGAACGTCTGTCTGCTTGATGTAGGCAGGTGTAAATGCAACGAGGTGCATGCAGCAGTCCTTTGCAAATTCCTTAACCTTGTCATCTGTAGAGCCCTTTACGATAACAACAGCAGCCTGCTTGAAATTTGAGTGAACGTAGATTCCGCTTGAAGCGCCTTCTGGAACTTCAATAATTTGAACCTTGTTCAAAGACATATTCTCGCGTGTGCGTGTTGCAAAATCAAGAAGAACGTCAGAAAGTTCCTTGTTTGGTTCTGTATATCCCTTCTCGAATACCATGTCAAGGATCTTTTCACCGCTGGAAATAAAGTCTGCGTTGTTTGCAACAAAGTCTGTTTCACATACAAGTTCAACAACAGCAATCTTGTTTCCGTTCTGGCGGATGAAAATGCGGCCTTCGCTTGTTACGCGCTCAGCTCTCTTTGCTACGGCAGCGAGACCCTTTTCCTTCAAAAGTTTTGCGGCTGCGTCAAAGTCACCGTTTGTTTCGGTAAGGGCCTTTTTGCAGTCCATCATACCTGCGCCTGTCTGTTCGCGCAATTCTTTTACCTGTGCAGCTGTAATAGCCATTTTATTAACTCCAATTATTTTTCGTATGCTTTGTCCTCGTCTACGAGGAGCTCTTCTTCGCGGCGGTCAGCTTCTGCATCCTCTTCCTTTACTTCTGTAGGAGTATAGTTAGAGTAGTCAACGATTTCTTCGTCTTCCTTCTTTGTAGAAGCATCTGTTGTTACGTCATCGTAGTCGCCAAGAGTTTCGATGATCTTGAGGCCCTGTTCGTTGTCTGCTTCAAGAACTGCATTTGCAATGATTGAAGTAAAGAGGCTGATTGCGCGGATTGCATCATCGTTGCCTGGAATAGGGAAGTTGATGCCCTCTGGGTTGCAGTTTGTGTCTACAATAGCAACAATCGGGATACCCATGCGGCGTGCTTCTGCAACTGCGATCTGCTCTTTGTGAGTGTCGATGATGAAGATTGCTCCCGGCAGTTCCTTCATTTCTTTGATTCCACCGTAGTTCTTCTGGAGCTTTTCCTTTTCCTTGAGGAGGTTTGCAACTTCCTTCTTTGTAAGGTTGTCAAATGTGCCGTCAACTTCCATCTTTTCGATTTTCTTGAGGCGCAAGAGAGATTTCTTGATTGTTGCAAAGTTTGTGAGTGTACCGCCAAGCCAGCGGTTGTTTACGTAGAACTGGCCACAGCGTTCAGCTTCTTTCTGAATGGCCTGCTGTGCCTGCTTCTTTGTGCCTACAAAAAGCACTGACTTGCCAGAAGAAGCAACCTTGCGGATTTCTTCGTAGCTGTCTTTGATTGCAGTGATTGTCTTCTGCAAATCGATGATGTGAATTCCGTTGCGCTCTGCGAAGATGTACTTCTTCATGCGCGGATCCCAACGCTTTACCTGATGTCCGAAGTGTACGCCGGACTCAAGCAGACTCTTCATGGTTACTACTGCCATGATTAACTCCTTCACCGGAAAAACCAATTGCGGCAAAAGCCTTCCCTTAGCAGGGTGATTTTCCCACCTGACCTTGTTTCTCGTGACCGTATAAAACGGCCCGGAAGATTTCGCAACAAAACACAAGGCTAA
This sequence comes from Treponema sp., assembly GCA_017534445.1. Lineage (GTDB taxonomy): Bacteria > Spirochaetota > Spirochaetia > Treponematales > Treponemataceae > Treponema_D. The sequence continues at coordinate 6,705 of JAFXWC010000043.1, read as the reverse complement.
CGGCCCGTATTCTGCCCGGCAAAATTAACTAATAAAAGAATAATTTTGCGACTTCAATATATCATAAAGTTCAAACATAGGCAAGCCCATAACGGCAGTTTCGGTACCAGATATTGTTTTTATAAAGCATGATGCGAGTCCCTGGATTCTGTAGCCTCCAGCTGCCCCGTGCCATTCGCCTGTACTAAGGTACCATTCTATTTCTTCGCTGCTCATCTGGGCAAAAGTAACCTTGCTTGTGCAAAGCTTGCTTACGATTTTCTTGCTTTCGGGATTGTAAAGTGCAATACCCGTCATAACCTTGTGGACTTTACCCTGAAACTCCTGTAGGAAAGAATAGGCCTCATCTTGACTTTTCGGCTGACCATATATCTTGCCGTCAAGTATGATAATGGTGTCCGCCCCAAGAATCCACGTGGATTCCATCTCCGAACTCCCAGAATCCATAACGGCCTTTACCTTCTTTACCGCAAGATACTCCGCAACCTTTTCGCACTTCATGTCAGAAGGGTAGCTTTCTTCTATATTTGCAGGATTCACAACGAAAGGAATGTTCATAAGCTTAAGGATTTCTTGTCTTCGTGGAGAGGACGATGCCAGAATGATAGGGTACATAAAGCCTCTTTTTAAAAGTTATTTGTTGACATTTTGGTTTTTTAATTTTATATTATACACATCCGAGAGATTAGCTCAACTGGATAGAGCGTCGGCCTCCGGAGCCGAAGGTTGTGGGTTCGAGTCCCGTATCTCCCAAACAAAAAAGCGGACATTGCTTAAACCAGATGATTTAAGAATGTCCGTTTTCTTATTTTAAAGAAGCTTTACTTGCTCTTTTTACCAGTGCTCTTGCCCTGGAGAGCCTTAAGAAGCTGGAGAGCCTTTGTGCGAACAGGTGTTACAAAGTGGTAGTTTGAAGCAATTTCTGTTACAGACTCAATCATTGTGCTTCTGTCTGCCGGTTCTGTTACAGTAGCGGCAAGCTTTTCGTATGCAACAAGGATTTCAAGTGCAAGTGAGCTTGTTGGGTTGAGTGCTGCGTACTTCTTCTGGATGAATGCAATCATGTTTACAACTTCGTTGCCATTGTTAAGGCCAATGTTGCCAAGTGAGCGTACTGCTGCAGAAACAACCATTGGTTCCTTGTCATCCTGTGCAATAACCATAAGCGTTGACTTTGCTTCTTCTGACGGAACTTCGCCAAGCAAGTCACAAGCCTTTGCGCGGATGTCGGGGAAGTTGTTCATTACGCGTCTTCCTGTGCGCTCCTGCTTTGTAACGCCTTCACCTGCAAGACCCTGGAGAGCTGCAACGATGTCCGGAGATGTGCGGCCTTCGTTTACGGCTTCCTCAAGATACTGCAATGCAACAAGCTTATTGTCATATTCGGGGGATGTAGCAAGCTCAGTAATAATTACGTCTTCTACATTGCTAAAATATTCTTTTTCTACAGTTGACTCAGTTCCTGCCGACTTCTGGCTTTTTACAGTCTGCTGTGCAAAGGCGGCTCCTGCGAAGGCTGCGCAAAACACAACTCCGGCAATCATTTTTGTTAATTTCATTTATCAGTTCCTCCTGACTTTATATGAATGATTATAATGTATTATCGGTAAAAAATCAATCTGTAATAGGCGGTAAATGAACTTTCCACTGTCCGTTCACTTTTTTGAAATCGTAGTAGATTGTGTCATTACCTTCGTTAACCTGTACAGCCTTAACCTGCGTGTCGGTCTCATAGCGGATCTCGTCTACGCGACGCCCCTTTCTTGCCGGCACAAAAATCTTGAGGAAGTAATCCTTAAGGTAATTAAGCTGAAGCCCCTTCTTTAGGGCTGCAACCTTCTTAAGGTTCTCCCTGTTTGACCAGTAAACCTTGCTCTCTTCGTCAACGTACTTGAGCCAAGCCACGTAGTCGGAAGAAACCATGATTTTCTTGAGCTGGTCAATAATCTGAAGTATTTCTTTCTTGTCCTCCTCAAAGGTTTCTTTTGTTATGTTTTCGCGGATCTTGCTTACAGACCGCTCATATTCATCAGAAACAGGCACAGGCGCCTCCACTTCGGCAACTACTTCCTGCTTGGCCGGCTCCTCCTTCTTAGCCGGAGTTGGAATATCTTCAAGAACGGCAACCTGGGTCTCAGGATCCGGCTCTGGAAGCACATTCTGAACCTCCGTAACCTTGGGCTCTTCCGGTTCACTTACGACAGGCTTTGCTTCTTCTTTTACCTGAACAACGGGCTTGTTTTCTTGTACGACCGGCTTTTTTTCCTGCACAACAGGCTTTTTCTCCTGTACGACAGGCTTTGCCACCGGCTTTTTTTCGGCATTATTCACAACTTTCTTGGGCTGGGTTGCCACAGGCTTCTTTGGCTGCTGAACCACGACAGCTTCCTTCTTTTCCTCCTGCTTGGAGGCACAGCCCGTGTTAAAAACAAAGCCCAGAGAAAATAAAAATATAGACAATATCTTAAAAATATGTGTACTCATCATAATTCCCATTCTACAGCGTAAAGTCCATTTGGTCAATGAACAAAAACACCTAATTCAATACATATTTAAGGTTGCAAACCAAGCAAGGCCTGCAAGCACCCCCTCCGATAATTAAATAAAATTAATTTTAAACGGGTTACAAAAAACAGTTCTATTTTTTTTAGTAATGTGCTATTGTTTGAATGATTGCGACCTTGAACTCAAATAAAGCAGGCGTTGCGGGCGGCGTTTGAGCCCGCAGAGGGGGTAGGCGGAAATGGCAAACTTGCCATTGTAGCCGAGGGGGAGACTTCCCCCCTTGAACACCCAGAACAGGCTTACTTTTGGAGGCACAATTCTGTAGTTTTATTTTTTTGCATTTTATGGAGGCTTTTATGAGCACCGCAGTTTTCCCAGGATCCTTTGACCCGCCCACGCTTGGACATCTTAACATAATAGAAAGGGCAAGCAAGCTTTTTGACTCGCTGGACGTGCTTATTTCCGTAAATCCGGACAAAAAATGCCTTTTTAACGAGGACGAAAGGTTTTCCCTGCTAAAAGAAATTACCGCCGGCTACAAGAACGTAACCGTGCACAAGTGGGACTCTCTGGTTGTCAACTACTGCAAGAAGGTTGGAGCCAAGGTCCTGCTTAGGGGAATCCGCAACATAAACGACTTTTCCTACGAATTTGACCTTTCTCTGATAAACCGCTCGCTTAACGAGGAAATCGAGACACTTTTTGTCCCCACGGAGCAGAGGTACTTTCTTATACGCTCCAGCAGCATAAAGGAACTGGCAAAATTCGGGGGCGACATAAGCGCAATGGTTCCGCCAGCTGTGGAAAAGGCAATAAGGGAAAAGTATTCCGGGAAAAATCAATAGGCAAGAGCCACAATTAAGGGCTTTTTTTGTTTTTGGACGGTACCTGGCTATGCTCTACAATAATATGCCCCTGCTAATTCGGCTTCCATGCCCTTGCGCCACCGCCGTTCCGGGGTTCCGCCTTTCGGCTCCATTGCTGGCGCAACGAGTTGCAAGCAACTCGCCCCTCCATGGCGGCGTAGCTGTTTTCCCAAATTATAACCTTTCAAAGCTCTCGGAAGGGGAGTTTTTCGAGCTTACCTAATCATTTGACAAATTTTTATATTTTGTCAAAAAAAATATTGACAAATAGTAAAAAATGACTGTATAATGATTGACATAAATCGGGAATCTGTAGTAATATAAGCAACGTTATACAGACGACACAAATTTATAGCGAGGTTATATATTATGGCAGTACCTAGATCAAAAACTTCACACGCCGTAACTACAAGAAGACGCGGAGTAAACATGCATCTTGCAACTCCGCAGCTGATTGAGTGCAAGAATTGTGGAAACCTTATCCTCCCGCATCACGTATGCCAGAAGTGCGGCTTCTACAACGGACGCCAGGTAATCACACCTGAAGTAAACGGCTAAAATTAGGAGACCATTATGGACGAATTGTTTGACAAGATTCAGAAGTTGATTGCTGACAAATTGGAAATCGATCCAGCAAAGGTAACAATGGAAGCAACATTCCGTGGAGACCTTGGCGCAGACAGTCTTGACACATACGAATTGGTTTACGCTATCGAAGAGGAAACAGGTGTTTCTATCCCTGATGACAAGGCAAACGAATTCGAAACAGTAAAGGACGCTTACGACTACATCAAGTCCCAGCAGAAATAAAAGCGGCTTAGACTGGAATCAAGAGAGGCACAGTTGTATTGACTGTGCTTCTTTTATTTTAAATGGTGCATTTTACACGGGAAATCCAAATGAATCTAAGGGACCTTTTTTACGAATCAAAGAAACTGGACTCAGAAAGAAAAAAAGAGCTGGAAAAATTCTGCAAAAATTTGAACCTTCATTTTAAGAACCTTAAGATTCTTGACTTGGCATTCCACCACCGCTCCTTTTCCAACGAAAACGAAGAGCACAGGCGCTACAACAATGAACGCCTGGAATTCCTTGGGGACAGCGTGCTTGGTCTTGCGGTAGCAGCATTTCTCTACGAAGACATGATGGACAACCCGGAAGGCGACCTTGCCCGCATTAAGGCAAATGTGGTAAGCGAGCAGACCCTTGCCCCGATTGCAAAAGAAAAAATGCACATAAACGAATACCTGATTCTTGGCAAAGGCGAAGAAATGACCGGTGGCAGGAACAAAAAGGCCATTCTTGCAGACGCTCTTGAGGCGGTTCTCGGTGCGCTTTACCTTGATTCTGGCTACGAAGCAGCGGAAAACCTGGTACGCAACCTTATTGTGCCGGAAATACGCAAGGTGCAGGAAGACAAGGGCAACAAGGACTACAAGTCAATCCTTCAGGAATACTACCAGAAAAAGCACAAGATTTGCCCTGTTTACGAACTTGTAAAAAAGACAGGTCCCGACCACAACATGACCTTTTTTGTTACCGTTCACCTTGGAACAATTTCTTACGGCCCGGAAAAAGGCAAGAGCAAAAAGGCGGCTGAACAGGCAGCGGCAAAGGCGGCATGCACAGTTCTGAACATAGATGCCCGCGAATCATGATTTTTTAGCAAAAGAAAGCGCGGCAGGCACTGGAGGGGCCCGCCGGCAGGCGGGTTGCGCTAGCAATGGAGGGGGAAGCCCCGGAACCCCGCAAGCGCCACAGAAAGGGCACTTAAGGCAAGCATAGGAGATAATCCCTTAAAAATACAGCTGCCGCCCAAAATAAAAAAAAAATTTTCCTATTTTCCTACATGTTTTCGTAAGTCTGCACGGAATCTTCCAAGTGCTCTATCTTAATTCCGGCCTGGCGGAACATTTCCATAGAGTCAGCTTCATCATGGTAATGCTTTTCGCAGACAACCCGCTTAATTCCACAGTTGATTATAAGCATTGCGCATGTACGGCAGGGTGTCATCTTGCAGTAAACGGTGGCACCGTCAATCGGGATTCCGCGCTTTGCAGCCTGGCAGATTGCGTTCTGCTCGGCGTGTACGGTGCGCACGCAATGCTGGGTAATGGAACCGTCCGCATGAATCATCTTGCGCATCAGGTGGCCAACTTCGTCGCAGTGGGGTAAACCAGCGGGGCTTCCTACGTATCCCGTTACAAGAATCTGGTTGTCCTTTGCAATCACGCAGCCGGACCTTCCCCTGTCGCAAGTGGCACGCTTTGCTATGGTGCGGCACACTTCCATAAAATATTCATCCCAAGTAGGGCGGATGTAGCCACTGTTACTATCACTGCTCATAATCACTCCGGACTGGTACACAGTCTTTGCACTAAAGTTCCCTCACTTCAGCAATTTGAGTACAAAAAAAGCACCCTCAGTTAAGAAGGTGCTTTAGCCAAAAGCGGTAGAAGGGAGTCGAACCCTCGTCTTCAGCTTGGAGGGCTGAGGTAATAAGCCGTTATACCACTACCGCGTAACGTATAAATAATATAGCAAGTATCACAAAAAATGTCAATATGGATAGCCCATTTTTTTCAAAAAAAACGGACCGGCAAAAAACCAGTCCGTTGCAAAATGACACAAAATGCTTAAACTAGAGGTTAGCCACAAGCCATTCCTTGAACGGCTCGTATTCCTTTGACATTGGAATTGCGCGGTCGGGAAGGGCCATTACCTTTTCAAGCCTGTCCGGCATACTTGGTTCGCAGCCAACTGCCTTCTGAACAGTGGAACCAAATTTTGCAGGATGTGCAGTTTCCAGACAAATGCCTACTGCTTTTCCAGAGGTAACATATTCAGCCCAAGAAGGAACGTTAGCAGTAAGACCTGCCTTGTTAATGTCTACGTCTTCCTTTCCTTCCATAAGCTTTGCCATTGCACCGTGGCGCAAGTCGTCCCAAGCCTTCCAACCAACAGCACCATGCGGATCAATAATATAGCCGGTCTTAAGGTTGCAGTCAGCAACAGCCTTGAGCGTACCCTCATCATCTGTCCAGTAAGAGGCAAAGAGTGAGCGCACCTGTTCAAGAGAATACATTGCTGCAATTCTTTCGTAATTGCTTGGAGCGCCAACATCCATTGCGTTGCTAAGAGTTGCTACGGACGGACGTGCATTGTATTCACCGGTTGCAATCCAGTCTGGAATAGTGTGGTTAGAATTTGTTGCTGCAACAAAACCAGCTATTGGAGCACCCATCTCGCGAGCAATAAGGCCGCTGGTAAGGTTTCCAAAATTACCGCTTGGAACAACGGCAATAATTGCAGGCTTTTCAATCTTGCTGTCAAG
>JAFXWC010000042.1 GCA_017534445.1 Treponema sp. | reverse complement strand
TTTTTGCCAGCCGGGAAAATGCATAGCTGATTGAATCAAATCCGCCGTTCCTGCTTACTGCCACAAGAATCCCTGAACCCAAAAAAATGACTGCGGAAACAAAGCATCCGTCGCACCACAAGCGGGTGTAGGAAAGCTTGTTAAGGCCGCTAAAAACATGCCTTTCGTAAAGGACAATTCCTGCTGCCAGTAGAAATGCCGCCAAGGTGTTTGCAAGTGCCAGAAGCAAGAAGCGCTTTGAAACCTTCATTATTCCAAATCCACAACGAGAGAACACTTGGAGGCCACGTCTGTTTTTTCAAAGTAGATTTCTTCCAAAGGCTGCCTTGATGCAAAAATGGAATTCTTTGCGGAAGAGCGGTTCCTGAGCCTTTCTTCCAAAGCGGAGGGGAGCATTCTTACCAAAACCGAATAGTCGTAGTATTTCTGCAAATTTTCGTTCATGCAGAAAGTTCCTTCAACAATGTTTATTTTTGCCGGCATGACTGTAATTGAAGGCTCCAGCTCTTCCGTAGAAAAGTTGAACCTCTGGTAGATTACGGGCTTTCCGTTTGAGAGTGGGATTAGAACCTGCTGCTCAAAGCGTTCCCAGTCAAAGTTGTAGCCGGGCTTTGCGATTCGCTTTGGGTCCCTCTGTTCCTTGCGCAAAGAAAAATCATCGGTGCGGAAAATCGTGGTGTCGGGAATGTAAATCCTGTGGAGCACATGGGCCAGCATTGATTTGTCGGAGGCGGAGATGCCGTCTATGGCTACAATGATCTTTTCCTTTGTGCATAAAAGAGCGTCAATCTGCTCGCTTACGATTTTTATTGCCTGCTCAAGTCTCATTTTTCCACCTCTATCCCGTTAAAGTAAAGAAGTTCCGGGCGGTATTCAAAGTGCATGTTGTCAAAGTTTACCCAATTGCCACCCCAGATGAATCCTTCCTTTTCAAAAATATCAATGAACTTTTTTGGCGGCATCCAGCGCTTGGAATATGGAATTGCCATCCAGTCGTTTGGATTTTTGCCAGTTTCGTATTGCCAGAAAATAGCCTTGCCCTTAAGCTTCTTTGGCAGAACGTCTATTGCGATTCCGTAGCTGTGAAGGGAAAGCCTGTTGGTTCCTGCTATGACCCTCCAGTTGAAGGCCGCGGAAGATTTTATGCCCTTTACAAAGGTCTGAAGTTCTTTGTCTTTTGTGGCGGCTTTTTTTATTTTCTTTTCGACTTCTTTGAACTGGTAGTAGATGCGCTCGTGAATCCTTGTGGGGTGGCCAAGGAATGTGGTCCTTACCAAGTGGGATTCCATATCAACTTTATTGGTGGCAGAATACATTGCGTCAAAAAAGAACATGGAAGTTCCGGGGGCAGTCTTTCTGTTTGCGGCGGAATATTCAGCCTTTATCTTTTGCCGCTCCGCTTTTGTAAGCTTTTCCGGTGCGCAAGAAAGCTCCGGGTATTTGTAGAGGATTTCCGTGTAGTTCTTTTTGTTGCCAAGTTCTTCCTTGGGTAAAAGCTTTCCGTCTGCCCAGTAAAATTCCGCGGTTTCGTAGTTGCCGCCTCTGTCCGGGTCCGGAGGAAAGCGTACGGTTATGTTCCAGTCGCCAATGTTTGTGTCGTAGGTTAGGAAAAAAACTAAGTCTGGGTAGGCATCCTGAAAAAAGTGCAGCTCTTTGGGGATGGGTTTGGAAATCAAGGCTTGTTTTACAGAAAAATCAGAAGCTGACGCCTTGGCAATAAAAAGGGAAATTGCAGCTAAAAAAATGGAAACCCTAAAAAAAAGAACCGACCTCATTAAGATTAATTTTAACAATCCTGGAAAAGTTGTGCAAGGGCTTTTTGAATATATTCTATAGAAATATTGTCCTGGCTAAGGCAATTTTTCTCCGGTGAGTCGTGCAGGAAAAGATAGGTCTGGTTTTCCTTGTAGTCAAGGTTTGGCGGAATGGTCTGAACAAAAGAAGCAGGCTCTTTTTGCAGGCAGTCCTTGTAGGCATTGATGGTCGCCATGTCCATGCAGAAGGAATTTATCTTGTCAAAGTAACCCCTTAGGCTGGAAAGCATGCCGAATGAATTTTCGCTACAGTTGCCAAAGTAGAAAAGTGAAAAATCCTTTAGCCAGTCGCAAAGCTTTAGGATGTTTGCGTTGTAGCCCTGTGCCAGTATGCAAAGGCTTTTCTTGCATTCGGGAAAGGTTAGGTAGACCATCTCCGTTTCCACGATGAAGACATTTTCTATGCCCTGCAGTATGCCGCTTTTGGGAAGGTTGCTAAAGTCTTCTATTGGAACCGTAAGCTCCTTTAGCTCCATCTGGCCAAGCATAAGGGGCACTTCTTTGCAAAGCGAGCGGAACCTTACGGTCGTCTGCTTGCCCAAAAGGCCGTGGTCTGCCTCAAAGGAAATCTTTATTGCCTTCTGGGTAACAAGCGAATGTATAAGGTTTTTGTTGTCTTCTATAAATTTGGGCGGAATGGAATTTATAAAGGGTAGCTCGCGTATGTAGAGGTTGCAGTTCTTGTTGTTCTTTAGCCAGCGCGCCACTTTGCAGATGTTCTGCCAGAAGTGCTCGTCTTCGTGGTAGCGGCCAAGTTCTGCCAGGTGCTTGAATGCCCATGTGGGAAGTTCTTCAGCAAGCAAAAGACCCGACTCTATGATTGCAAAGATTGCCTCGTTAAAGCCTTCTGTTTCGT
>JAFXWC010000041.1 GCA_017534445.1 Treponema sp. | reverse complement strand
GAAATGTTCACTGCAAAGTTTATGAGCCCTGCAATGGTTGGACTTTTTGTGTCGCCCTGTGCATAGAAAGCCGGAGAGACAATTCTGTTAACCGCAATAAAGGTAAGCCCCAGTATGTGGCAGCAGAAAACTTTTTGCGTCATAAGAATGGAATCTTCATTGAACCTGCCTGTTGCAAAGACAAGCGTAATCAGGTTCTTTGCCATTATGAGCGAATAGAAAGTAATCGGAATTGAAATAAGGGTCATTATGTTAACAGACTGCTTTAATAGTTTTGAGAATGAATCCCATTCGCATTTTTTTGCAAAGCCAGTAAGGTCTGGAAGAATTACGGTTCCTATGGTAACTGCGCAAATGCCAAGAATCAATTCCTGCAGCCTTAGCGAGTACTGGAGGCTTGAGCAAACACCAGTTCCAGCCCTAGTTGCAAGCGAAGAAGAAACAATGTCGTTAATCTGGTATGCTGCCATTCCAATTATTGTAGGTCCAATAAGGCGGATTACGGTTCTTGTGTACGGGTTTTTAAAGGCCTTCTTTAGCGAGGTAAAGCAAAGCTTCCAATTGTTGCGCAGTACAAAGGGCAACTGAAAAATTGCCTGCACACAGCCACCGGTTATTACACCTATGGACATTGCCCGGGCAGGATTTTTTGTAAGGCCAAAATATGTAAGAACGTATGTGAATGCAATCACTATTGCGTTAAAGAGGATGGGGGTAAAACCAGACGGAGAAAAAATCTTTAGCGCATTGAGTATTCCCTGCAAAAGGGCTGCAATGGAAATTACCACAAGATATGGGAACATTATCCTTGTAAGGACTGTAGCTTCTGTAAGGGCATCAAGGGATTCCTTTCCGAAGAAAATCTTAAGAATGAGCGGGGTAAAAATCATGCCCAGGGTTACAAAGACAACCGTAAAAAAAGTTACAAGGGTAAAAGTTGCGTTTATGAATTCCTGGGTTTCCCTTTTGCCTTCTTCCGTAGATGAATCTTCAAGCCTTGACTTGAACGTTGGAATAAAAGCGACCGACACCGAATTTTCTGCAAAGAGCCTGCGGAAAAAATTTGGAACCTGAAAAGCTATTACGAATGCGTCGCTAAGTGTTGACGTGCCTAGAAACTTTGCCTTTGTCATTTCCCTTACCAAACCAAGCAGCCTTGATGCAAGCGTAAGGAATGAAAGTGAAAGGCCTTTTGCCACAAGCGACCTTCCCGATTTTTTTGCCGGGGAAGTGCCAGCCACACTTTCTTTTTGTTCTGTTGAATTTTCCATATTCAATAGAATACAACTGTTTGGCTAAGTTTTCAATACGTGCACTATTTTATTATTTTTGCATAGTGGACACTGGCTGGGTCCTTGATTAGTTCCACCGGGTCGTTTCCTCCTGCAATCATTCTGGCAGATTTGCCGTCTATGATGAATTTGTCCATTACTGCAGATGTCTTTGCGTCGTAAATTATTATGTCAAGAAGAAGCTTGTCTGGCTTTCCGGTCCATGCGGTTACGTTGTCTTCCCAATAGTTGATTACTGGCTCAACAATGTAGTCGTACTTGGCCCTTGTGTCAGAAGGGAGCGATTTGTAGTCTGGGTAGCGGTAAAGAAGTGTTGCATTTATTCCAAGGTTTGCCAGCACCTTTCTTATTTCTATGGAAGTTGAGCTTCCTGAGTCTGATTCTTGCGGATAATCCTCCGGGACTGTTATGGCGTAGGAGGCCGCTTTTGGCAGTTCCGATGCTTCTCCTTCCGTAACCGTGTAGGCGGAGGAAGAGCAGTCTATTAAAAGTGCGGCACATGCAAGGATGGCAATTTGGAAAATCTTTTCAATAATAATTTTTATCATGGGAAGCTCCTTTGCTAAAATATAAGACACGCAAAGAAAAGTAAAGTGTCACTTTTTTATAAAAATATATGGTATATTTTTTTATGTTTTTTTGCTATATTGGTTCCAAGTTTTTAAATGCGGATACGAAACTTTGTGATGTGCCTTGTGGAGAAATAATATGGATGGTAAACTGTTTAAGAAATTTGTTATCCTTAATAGAATTGGCTGGGCTTTGGTAATACTTTCGATTGTCGCTTTTCTTGCTTGTATGTTCTGTTATTTTATTTATACTATATAAAACAAAGTAAGATTATAAAATGTAGGAGGTCGAGATGTTCGACAGAAAAAAGTATAAGTGGGAGGCTTATGAAAAGTCCCAGGGGCTTCCCAAAAAGATGGTTCGCGTTAGCCTTGCGAGAGTGCTTGTGCTTGTCCTTTTGTATGCAGCGGTTTATTTTCCCTATTATGTGAAAAAGCACAGTGACTGGAAGAAGAATTGGAAAGAGACTGTTATGAATGCGCAGGGTACTTGGAATGGCTTTGGCGACTTGCATGAATTCCAGGCAGGCGAAGAAATTGATTATGACAACATTCAGATGGTGTACAGCTATGGAGAGGACGGTTCCTTGTCTGTGAAGCAAAGGCTAAGTTATTGGGAATATGTAAAGGACTCCAGATCTGTGTTGGAAGAAACGGTTATATATTTAGTTGGATGGGCCTTGTTTTTTGTTTTTACGGCAATGTCCTTTGCGGTTTCGCGCTATGTTTTTAACTGGCGCAAGAGCGGAGAAAGTTCTTTTGCTTCCTTTCTGAAATCTTTTTCGGGCAGGACTTTCCGGGGGGCTGCCTGGTATTCTTTGTGGAATTTTATTTTTTCCATTCCCATGCAAACCGTTTCTATTCTTTTTTCAAAGCTTCTATCTGATGAGAGAGCGGCTGCATCTTCTGTACCTACAGTTGCTTCTGGGCTTGCCTCTGCTGCAGGTGAGGCTGCTACAGTTTCTCCAAGGGTAGGAATAGCAATGCTTGTGATTTATTTAATGCTCTTCTATGTTATTTTTGCCTACGCAAAGGTTATGGGTTATTCCATGATGCGCTATGTTCTTGCGGATAATCCAAAGCTTGGGGTTTGCCGCGCTATGAATCTTTCCAAAAAGATGTGCAAGGGCTGCCGCGAGAATATTCTGGTGATGCAGCTTAGCTTTTTCCTTTGGTGGATTTTTTCAATCATCACGCTTGGCTTTGGTTTTATCCTGTTGATGCCATATCTTGAAAACTCTTATATAAACGCTTACGAGGCTATTAAGAAGAATTCGATTGAAAGCGGTGTTCTTAAAGAGGAGGATTTTGATGTTTTACAATAGAGCTAAATTTAAGAAGGAAGCCCTTGCGGATTTGAAGGGCAATTGGAAGAATGCGGGGCTTGTTGGTCTTTGTGTTTTTCTTTCCTGCCTTGTGCTTGCACTTCTGTATTTCATGGTTTTCTGGAAGACGTTTTTTGTACCTGGTGCATCTGGTGCCTTTGTTGTTTTTTGCCGGGTGCTTCCTTTTGTGGTTCTTATTTACTCCGTCTTTTCCATGCTCTTCCTTGCCATGTTCAGGTGGAGCAACATTCTGCTAAAGGAAGGCAATTATGATGTAAAGAATTTTTTCCACGGCATTACCCTAAAGGCTATTCCTGCCATCTTCTGGCTTTTGCTAAGGGTTTTCTTGTGGTTCTTGCTTTTGTCTGTGGCCTTTCTTCCAATTGGGATTGTCGCTTCTTTGGCCAAGGTTTCTTCTGTGCGCGTGGTCATTGCTGTGATTGTCTACTGCTGCTTTTTCTTTTTTATCTTCCTGTATCTTGTTCTGATTGCAAAAATCACATCGTATTCCATGATGTTCTTTGCCCTTGCGGACAAGACTGATTTGGATGTTAGGGAGTCGCTTGATGTTGCGGTAAAAGTTACGGAAGGTTTCCGCACGAATCTTTTTGTTACCAACCTTTCCTTTTTTGGCTGGAGCATTTTGTGCGTTGTCACATTGGGAATAGCTTCTATTTGGGTTTTGCCTTACTACAGCCAGGTGATGACCAGGGCATGGCAGTTTATGCTTTCGGAGAAGGCCGCGGCTCTTGGTGCTGAAAACAAGGGTGGGGAAGGCGGAACTGGCGGTAATGCGACTGTTGGCGTTGAGCCCAATGCTGGCGTTGAGTCTGCCGGTGCAAGCGCAAGTGATTCATCCGCTGTTGATGAGACTGCTGATGATGCAAGTGCTGTTGACGGTGAAAGCAGGCCAGATAGTTGTTGAAAAAAATGGCCACCCAGCCTACGCCGCCGTGGAGCCCCGTAGTTGCCGCATGGCGGCAATGACCGTTAGGGAAGGGCGGAAGGGCGGTGACGCTAATCAATGGCTGCCGATTGTAGGATGAAAGTGGCTGGTAGAGCGGAAAAACTTTCGTCCGAAAAAATTGGTCAAATCCTGAGCTTTCAAGTTTTGACATTCAATTTTTAAGCCTTGACATTTGCGAATCAAAGTTGTATATTAAGTTTATGAACAAAACACTACTTCTACTATGCTCAGTCTTCTCTGATTGCCGAAAATAGGCGCTGGTAAGGGTAGTTTTAACTTGTAACTTACAGACCTGTTGCTTCGGCAGCGGGTCTTTTTTGTTTTAAACTTTTTGCTTTAGAAGGAGATTTTTATGGCTTCAATGAACCCCGACGGAACTTTGACCGGCAAGTACGCTCCAATTGCGGACATTCCAATGACTAACCGCAAGTGGCCAGCCGCACGCATCACTAAGGCACCAATTTGGTGCTCCGTAGACCTTCGCGACGGCAACCAGGCCCTCGTAAACCCCATGGGTATAGAAACCAAGCTTGCATTTTTTGACCTTATCGTAAAGACAGGCTTTAAGGAAGTAGAAATTGGCTTCCCCGCCGCAAGCGACACCGAATACGACTTTCTCCGCCGCCTTATAGACGAAAAGAGGATTCCCGACGACGTAACAATCCAGGTCTTGTGCCAGGCCCGCGAGCATTTGGTAAAAAAGACCCTGGAAGCCATTAAGGGTGCCCCAAACGTAATCTTCCACATCTACAATTCAACTTCGCCTGCCCAGAGAAAATACACCTTTGGAAAGACAAAGGAAGAAATCAAGCAGATAGCCATAGACGGTGTGCGCTGCATAAAGTCATGCCTTTCTCCTGAAGACTTAAAGAAAATCCGCCTTGAATATTCACCGGAAAGCTTTTCCATGACGGAAATTGACTACGCCGTAGAAATTTGTGAGGCTGTTAAAAAGGAGTGGGGCTGCTCACCGGACAATAAAATCATCATGAACCTGCCGACTACAGTTGAATGTGCCACGCCCAACGTCTACGCAGACCAGATTGAATACTTCTGCTCACACATAAGTGACCGTGACAGCGTAATCGTAAGCACCCACTGCCACAATGACCGCGGAACAGGCGTTGCATCCGCAGAACTGGGGCTTTTGGCCGGAGCCGACCGTGTTGAAGGCTGCCTCTTTGGAAACGGAGAGCGCACTGGAAACCTTGACATTGTAAACGTAGCGCTCAACATGTTCAGTCAGGGGGTTGACCCAATGCTTGACCTCCGCGACCTGCCGGCTGTTGCCCAAAAATACATGGAATACACGGGCATGGAAATTCCTCCGCGTACGCCTTATGCAGGAGAGCTTGTCTTTACAGCCTTTAGCGGAAGCCACCAGGACGCTATCCGCAAGGGAATGGCAGCCCGGGCAAACCAGAAGGAAAATGCCTTGTGGGATGTTCCCTACCTCTTAATCGATCCCCACGACATTGGCCGCGAATACGAAGGCATTATCCGCATAAACAGCCAGTCAGGAAAGGGTGGTTCAGCATACATCCTTGAGCAGGAGTACGGGCTTGTTCTTCCAAAGGCCATGCATCCATCCCTCGGTGCAGTCATAAAAGATGCTGCGGACAAGGCACAGCGCGAGCTTAAGTCTTCCGAAATCTACGAGCTCTTTGAAAAGCATTGGATTAAGGCAGACAAGAACCTTGCAATCGTGGACCTTGCAGAAACCCATGTTGAAGGTTCCAAGGAAAAGGGTGCAGAAGAGCAGACTCTTTGCCGCGCAGTCGTTACATGGAAGGGCAAGCAGTACGCCATTGGAGACAAGGGAAACGGACCTCTGGACGCATTCTGTTGCGCACTTTCCAAGACGCCGGCACCAGCCTTTAGCATAACGGCCTTCCACGAGCACAGCATTGGCAAGGGAAACAACACTTTTGCAATGGCTTATGTTCAGCTTACAACCCAGGACGGAAAGCAGTACTGGGGTGCAGGAAAGTCAACCAGCGTAGGACGTGCGGGTGTAGACGCGGTAGTCTCTGCCCTTAACCAGATAGCACTTTAGTTTGCCAGGAAAAATCATGGGTTTAATTTCAGATCTATTCTTTGACAAAAGTCCAAGCCGTAAGCCCGGAAAGTCCAAGTCCTCCTTGCGTGACCAAGAAGACGATGAAGACGAAAAGTACGGTGAAGACGAAGATGCCGACGACAAATTTGACTATGACGGCTTTGACGAAGACGCGGACTTTTAGCTAGTCCCTGTAACCAATTTGCAGCACCGTGGTTTAACAGTTGATTGCAATAGCAACAAACCTTGTTTGTCAATACAATCCATGTCGCAGTTTTTCCGGCATTTGCCAGCGCACACATGGCATTGCCGGTTTTTACTGCATCCTCCTCTCCTTTTGCCCTTCTTCTGTACGTTGTATGGAAGAAGGGGTTTTTGTTGCCCTTACGACGAGGAAGTCTGGTTTGTGGAGCAGGTCTTGGGTGGAAGGGTGGGCTTTGGCCATTTGCTCGCTGGGGTAAGGTTCCAGGAGTTTTTCCAGGGTAAAGCCGGTTGTGATTAGGGTGTTTATTATGCTGGAGAATGTCCTGTGGTATTTTATTACGTCATCAACAAACCACGTGGAGCATCTTTTTCCGTCTACTGAATAGTTGGATATGTTTGCGTAAAGCTTGTTGCCATCCTTGTCGCAAGTCCAGCGGGAGCCGGATGTAAAGCAGGTGTTGATGGGGTTTTCCTGGGAAAAGATGAAGTGTCCCTTTTTGTCCAAAAGATTGTAAACGAGCTTGCAGATTTCCTGGAAATTTTCTACGTAGTGCAGGGCAAGTGAGCTTACGATAAGGTCAAACTTTTCTTGTATGCTGCCAATTTCTTCCATTGGAATGTTAAGATAGGTGATTTTTGGGGAAGGGTTTTCTTTTTTTGCAACTTCCAGCATTTTTTTTGAGATGTCAACTCCGACTACCCTGGAGGCTCCCATCTTTACAAATTCTATGCAGTTTTCGCCATAGCCGCAGCCCAGGTCAAGGATTCGTTTGCCCTTTAAGTCTGGGAGCAGGGAAAATAGGGCCGGCTTTTCAAAGAGGATGTTTGCGTTTTCCTTTTTTTGCCTGATTGATTTGTAGCCTTCAAAGAAGATTTCGTTGTCATAGATGTTTTGTTTGGACATTTTGCCGCCTTCCGGTTGAATCTTTCTTGACTTGGATTATATCAGTAACAGGGGAATTGTTTCTACAGGGCTTACTTGATATTAAGCCTAGCCCCGATTGGAAGGGCCCGCGCAAGCGGGTTGCCGCAAGGCAATGGAGGCGGAAGCCGGAACCCTGGAAAGCGGGTAAAAATTGCTTCCTTGCAATTTTTACCCACAAGTTTTCTTACGAAAACTTGCAGTGTGTTATCTGCAAACAAATGACGTGCCGTCCATGGCACTATTGGTTAAAGGGAAAAATTGCATGGTTCTGGCCGGACACGGAGTGCCGGACACAGTTTAAAGACAAAATACGCTCCAGAAGAATGGCAAATTGTTGATTTAGATTAAAATTTTTTTAAAACCCTTTTTTTCTTTGCAAAAATACGTTATCTTATAGTATATGAATCTTCAGACTCAGTTGATAATAGACAAATTCCTCAGAAGGTGCTGCAAGAACTTTACAGCGCGCGATGTGTCTAAGCTTACGGCTGAATTTGGAGGCGAATTTAAGATTTCTTCAAGAGAAGCTCAGGAGTATCTGGAGGCTAATCCGCTTGTCTTTTGCCTGGAGAACGGACGCTACATTACAAGGGCCGGCGTTTTTACCGGGGAACTTTTTAGTATAAAGCCTACCGCCAAGGAATTTGAGCAGGGTATTCTGATTCCCGGTTCCAGGTGCATTCCCTTTGTGGACAGCGAGATTGTTTCTTCCACGCTTAATTTTTACGGGGAGAACGGCAAGAAGCTTAAGAAGAAGACCGCAGAATTTGACAGCGACCTTGCCATAGACATGTTCATTCTTTACGGCGAGGAGTATGCGCCCCAGTATATTGTGGCTGACCCCGCAAACAAGGACCTTGACTTTGTTCAGAGGGAATTTGAGCTTCCCAACAAGGTGCATCTTACAGGAATAGACATTACCCCTTTTATTGAAAAGGAAGGTATGCAGAAGGGTGACCGCTTTTTGTGCTGCGTTTCTGACTGGGACTGCGGGGACATAAGGATGACCGTGGTTCACGACGGCGACAACGTCTTTAACCGGGGGCTTGAAGGCAGTATGCGGCTTGAGTGGTACAAGGTTCTTGAGAGTGCCCTTGAGCGCAGTTTTGACGTGGACGGACCATGCGCCTGTATGGAGGACCAGCTTGCCAACGTTTTTTGCAGGGAAATAGACAGGCTTTGCATTCCTTTGTGCGGTTCTATAGAAGAATTTATCAATCAGTATGCCCAGAACGTGGGAATTCAGCCTTTTGGGGTGGAGACCCGCTTTTGGCACAAGGGCAAGGATGTTCCCGCCGTTGGTTCCTGGAATGAGGAAGACATAGACCGCATTGAAAAGAACCCGGACTACAAGAACAAGGACTTCCTCTGGTTCCGTGTGCCGCCAGAGATTGTGGACCAGTACATTCTTAACATGCATTTTAAGCGCAAGGTGGACATTCCGGCTTTGGTTAGCTTTATGTTTCCCAAGGATTATGTCTTTCAGGAAGGCGAAAAAGAAGATGTTCTGTTGAAACTAAAGGAACGAAGTGATATAATCTCTAAAAAGTACAACTGGTTTGCGGACCAGGGGTTGGGTGACGTTAGGGAAAAGGCTCTGGCTCTTTTTTCCAAGGTGAACGAGCTTGTTTTTTCCATAGATTCTTCTAGTGATTCAATGGGCAAGTTCCCCCAGCAGGAGCTTGTAGTGCTGACCCAGCTTTATTCGCATCTGGTTAGGATTCTTCAGTCCGTTGCGGCTAATGACCACGTGGAAGAGGACAGGGCTGCACTTTTGCTTTCTTTGGAAGGCATGGAATGGAATTTTGAAGACATTTGTGATGTTCTGCGAGAAGCCGTGCTGTCACAAAAAACGAACAGATTTAAAATTGTAAGATGACCTTTGCAAAGAGGTTGGGGAGAAAAAAATGGATTCCGCTTTTAATATTTGCCCGCTTATAGAGAACGGAGGGGTTTTTGACAATGTGGAAGGCTCTACTCCAGAAGAAATCTATGATGCCGTTTCCAAGATTGTGCCTTTGCCAATAGGTCTTGAGCGCAGCACCTTTAGGAATGAGCTTGTTGAGCGCGAGAAAATCCTTAGCACGGCTGTTGGCAACGGAATTGCAATTCCTCACCCAAGGAAGCCTCTTATAAAGAATGATGAAGACCAGCGCATAATTGTCTGCTATCCAAAGAAGCCCCTTTCCATGGGAGAGCCGGACGAGCGTAAGGTTTGCGCTATGTTCATACTGCTTACAAAGTCAAACCAGGTCCACCTTCAGACCCTTTCTGCAATCGCAAAGCTTATACACAACAAGAGCTTCCGTGACCTGCTGGAAACCAGGCCGGACGTAAAGAAGCTTACTGCTGCAATAGTTAATTCAGGCCTTTAGGAAAAGTCCTTAGAGCCTTAAAAGGAGAAGTATATGAATACAAAAGATTTGGAAGCCGTAGCGCTTTCCGTTCGCAGCCTTTCAATGGATGCCATTCAGAAGGCAAAGTCAGGCCATCCGGGAACACCTCTTGGCGCGGCGGAACTTGCGGCTGTTTTGTACGGCGCTGTAATGAAGCACAATCCTGTTGACTCTTCATGGGTTGACCGCGACCGCTTTATTCTTTCTGCAGGACACGCATCCATGTTCCTCTATTCAATCCTGCACTTGTCAGGCTACAAGGTTTCCATGGACGACATAAAGAGTTTCCGTCAGGTTGGCTCAAAATGTCCAGGACACCCGGAGCGCGGATATACTGACGGTGTTGAATGCACATCCGGTCCTCTTGGTCAGGGTATTGCCGCTGCTGTAGGTTTTGCGGTTGCAGAGTCTATGCTTGCTGCCCGCTTTAACACAAACCGCCACACAATCGTGGACCACTACACTTACACTTTGACAGGTGAAGGTTGTCTTGAAGAGGGTGTTTCTCAGGAAGCATGTTCT
Organism: Treponema sp.; assembly: GCA_017534445.1. Taxonomy (GTDB): domain Bacteria; phylum Spirochaetota; class Spirochaetia; order Treponematales; family Treponemataceae; genus Treponema_D. The sequence goes on along the minus strand of JAFXWC010000041.1, from coordinate 95,226 downwards.
CTTGCCGGAAACCTTAAGCTTGGAAAGCTGATTGTCTTCTATGACGAAAACAAGATTTCTATAGACGGAAGCACAGACATTACCTTTACAGATGATATCCAGAAGCGCTTTGACTCTTATGGATGGCAGGTTCTCCGCGGAAGCATGTACAACATTAAGGAAATCATTTCCTTGTTGACATTGCAAAGGCAGAGAAGAACAAGCCTACTATCATCATCCTTAAGTCTGTTATTGGAAAGGGCGCTCCAAAAGAGGGTACAGCAGACGTTCACGGTGCACCGCTTGGTGAGGACGGGGTTAAGGCCGCAAAAGAGACACTTGGTCTTCCTGTTGACAAGGATTTCTATGTTGTTCCTGAAGCATATTCATTCTTTGAAAACCGCCGCAAAGAACTTGCCGCAGCAGAAGAAGAGTGGAAGGCAGAATTTGACGCTTGGTCAAAGGAAAATCCAGACCTCCGCAAGAAGTGGGATGCCTACTGGTCAGAAGCACAGACAGCTGACTGCGCTGCACCTTCATACAAAGTTGGCGACAAGCTTGCCACACGCGATGCAAGCGGAAAGAGCCTTAACGTTATGGCAAACCGCTTTGAATGGCTCGTTGGTGGTTCAGCAGACCTCCAGGCACCAAACAAGACAAAGGTTGTTAATGACGACGGAACATTCTCTCCTGCAAACCGCAAAGGCCGCACGATTGAATACGGTATCCGCGAATTTGCAATGAGCCAGGTGATGAGCGGTATTAACCTTCACGGTGGACTTAGGGCATTCGGCGCAACATTCCTTGTGTTCAGCGACTACCTGCGCGGTTCACTCCGCGTTGCAGCACTTGCAAAGATTCCTAACATCTACATCCTTACTCACGATTCAATCTATGTTGGCGAAGACGGTCCAACCCACCAGCCAATCGAAACCCTTGCCGCCCTCCGCGTTATTCCAAACGTACAGGTTTTGCGCCCGGGTGATGCAGAAGAATCACAGGTTGCATGGGAAATGGCTTTGGAAGCAAAGGATCATCCTGTTTGTATGGCATTCAGCCGCCAGGCACTTGAAGTGTATGCAAAGGAAGACAAGGACTGGCAGAAGAACGCCCGCCGCGGTGCATACATCGTGCAGAAGGGAGCAGACACTCCGGACATTACAGTTCTTGCAACAGGCTCAGAAGTGAACATGGCACTTGAAGCCGCAAAGAAGGTCTCTTCTAAGAAGATCCGCGTTGTTTCTGTCTTTGACCTTACAAAGCTTTCCAACGACGAAGCCTTGCAGAAGGAAGTAATCGGAGGAGCAAAGCGCGTTGTTGTTGCAGAAGCAGGTTCCCGCATGGGATGGGAAGGCTTTGCAAAGAAGGAAGACCTCTTTACGCTCAACGACTTTGGTGAATCAGGACCTGCCGCAAAGGTTGCAGAACACCTTGGCTTTACAGCAGACAAGCTTGCAGAGCTTTTGGCAAAATAAACTTCTGACCGGAGATTTGGCCGGTTAAAGCAAAAGGCCACTTCTTTGCAGAGAAACCTGTAAGGAAGCGGCCTTTTTGTTTACTATAAAAAATGCCAGTCCACCCACCAAGCACGAGTCAGAAGGAAACAATCTCTTCAAACACGCTGATTGCAAACTGGTCGGTCATGCCGGAAATGTATTCAATCACGCACTTTTCAAAGCTTTCCTCTTCGTTTATGTTGAACACTTCCTGGGTCTGGCACCTCATTATTTCCTTGCGTCCGCTGTCGTAGTTTGCGTAGCGGATTACCCAGTCAACAAAAGTCTTTAAAAGCTTGGGCGTGTACTGCAAAGTCTGCTCAAGGCGGTGGTTCTGGGCGTAAAGGCGTGTCTTCATCAGGGTGCGGTAAATAGTGCCAAGGACAACCTCCGCATACTTCTGGAATTCCAAAAGGCGCCAGTTGTTGTAGATGTTTGCAAAGCTAAACCTCTTAAGCTCCGTTATGTACTTAAAGTAAGGCTCACTAAAGCAAAGGCCCTTCTCCGGGGATGAGTTTTCGCAAAGGTCCACAATCATGTCGTTGATTAAAACCGTAGTGTTTACAGCCCTTCCTGAACGGTGGGCGGCAGTCTCGCTGTTCTTCTTTCCGCTTGCATCGCGGCCGTCGTAAAAGCCCAGTGTGCTTGCAACAATTTCGCGCAGCTGTCTGTAAGCCCCCATGTCCAGAATGTGGTAAGTGCGTGCGTCTTCTATGTCCCTCCCTAGGAATGCAATCTTGTCGCTTATCTTTACAACGCATCCTTCCCAGGTAAAGGGATTTGTTAGGCCGGGCCGCTTTATGTCGTAAAGATTCATGGCCTCTTCCCGCGGCTTTAGCGAATGCTGGTCAATTTCCCCGCAGTGGCAGATGAGTCCGTCTCTTACCGCATAGGTAAGGTTAAGGTTGCGTTCAAATCCGTTTGGGTCGCTAAGGGTGTCTATGTAGTCTGCAAAAAAAAGCGAATTGCGCTCGTGCCAGAATTTCTTTGGCGCATTCTTCCCTTCCTTCTGAACCATGAGCGAATTCAGAATTGATTCTCCCGTATGCCCAAAAGGTGCGTGGCCAATGTCGTGTCCAAGGGCAATTGCGCTTGCAAGTTCCGTGTTAAGGCCAAGGTATTTTGCGGTTGTGGTGGCAACGCTTTCCACGTGGTTAACGTGTTCCATTCGGGTGCAGATGTGGTCGTTGTGGGGGGCATAAAAAACCTGGGTCTTGTGCTTAAGCCTGCGGTATGACTCGCAGTGCAAAAGCCTCGTGTAGTCCCTTTCAAATTCTGAGCGAATGTCGTTACCCCGGTTGTAAAGCGAGTTTTCCCTTTTAATGCACTGTTCCCAAATGGGGTTGTCCGGGCAAGTGCGAACCTTTGCAAATGAATCTTTCATATTTAAATAATAGCAGATTGGCCTTGAATTCTCAATGATTTTTTCTTTCTTCTTTTTTTGGAGCAGCCGTCTTGGTGGACAAACGTTTCTTTAAAAGAACACCTTGCCATTTTGTACGGGCTTTCCGGGGTTCCGCGGGGCCCTACCCGCTCCATTGCTCCACTTCGTTCCGCAACCCGCCTGCGGCGGGCCCCTCCAATCCCGGCTAGGCTTTATCTGCTATAGTCCTGCAACTTTTACAAAAACAATTTTTCTGCTATAATTTTTTCATGCCAAAGACAAAGCCCCAGGTGCGAAAAGAAATAAGGGAACTTCTTGCTTCCAAATGCGCACAGGATCTTGCAAGTGAATCAAATAAAATCTGCTCTGCCTTTTTGCAGACAAGGCTCTATAAAGAAAGCGATGCAATTCTTAGCTACATGCCCATGCCAAAAGAAGCGTCGCCCCTTTGCATAACTGAAGCTGCCCTAAAAGACGGAAAGGCTCTTGCCTTGCCCCGCGTCGTTCCCAATAGCAACACCATGGACTTTTACCTTATAAAAAAAGACCTTCCTTTGCAAAGCCAGCTTACCAAAGGCTCATGGAACATTGACGAACCTTCTGCCTGCTGCGAAAATTTTCTTCCCCTTGTTGGAAAGTTCAAAAGAATAACAGTGATTGTTCCAGGGGTGGCCTTTACAAAAGAAGGTGCGCGCCTTGGCCACGGAAAGGGCTTTTACGACATCTACATAAAGCGACTCTTGGAAAAATGCCGCGAAACGGAATCTTCCGTAACCCTTGCAGGCCTTTGCTTTGACTTTCAGCTGCTGCCGGAACTCCCCTGCGAGTCACACGACATCAAGATGAATCTTATTCTTTCTCCTTCCTGATGCCGAAAAATTCTATTTCTTTGAGTCAACGGAAAAGACCTTAAAGATTGGATCTTCGGGAAGGTATCTTTCCAGTATTTCAAGGAACATTTTGTCCGTAGCTTTTTCTAGCTCCACATAATTGGAAAGGTATTCGGTTGCATTCCCCTCCAAAAGCCCCTGCTGAATAAGCTCTGCGGTTCCAGAGTTTGTCTGCGTCTTGCTAAGCTCGCCCGAAATCCACTTTGTCTTTATTGCCTTTACGCTCTTTTCCACATCCTGCTGGGTGCGCACTTTCTTCTTTTTTGCATCACTATCTGCTTCAGAAGGTGTAAAAACCGTAAGGTCGCTCTTTAGCGAATTGAATGCCTTTTTGTAAGCGCTGTAAAAATTGTTTGTGTGAAGGACAGCATCCGCCTTTAGCATTCCCACCTGAACAGAAGGAGTTGCAAGAGTATAGCTGCACTTTATGTCGTCCTTCTGTGCCTTTAGGAATTCCTGGGTTCTTGCGCTAAGTTCAATCAATAGGGCGTTAAAAAGAACCCTCTGTTTTTTTTCTTCCGGGCATTGGAAGTAGTAGAGCACTGGGTCAAAGAAGTCTTTTGTTGGAACAAGGATTGGAACCCCGTTGGGTGCCATCTCCGGAGTCTTGTCTGTTGCATACAAATGCCTAAGCTGAACACGCCTTGTCTTGTTTTTGAATTCAGCCTTTGGAAATTCCGCTTTTGCCCTTGAACCAATTGCCTTTAGGATTCCAAAGCTTGACTCTGCATATTTTTCTATCTCGTTGAATTTAACGTCTCCAACAACGACCAGGGAATAGAGCGTTGCGTTCAAAAGATGAGTATAGGCATTCGTAATGGAGCTAAGGCTTGTCTCTTTTAGGACTTCCGTTTCCGTGTCATAGAGCCTTTCGTATGGGGTTCCACGGTAAAGGTATTTTAGCGCATTAAAGTTAAGCTGGTTTCCAAGGCCTATGATGGTGCTTGCCCACTGTGCCTTCTGCTCGTGAACAAGGGAATCTGCTATAACCGCATCCATTTCGCCAAAGATTACGGCGTCGCTTGCGGCCTTGAATACAGCCGGCAGGTCGCAGCTAAGACATTCAATCGTAATGTAGGAAACGCGCTGCTGTGTCCATGCAAGAATTTCCGGTATGCCAACAAAAGTGTTCTGTTGCTTTTGCTTGGAAAGAAGGGTCTGTATGTTGCGGGCAAATGAGTTCACCATTACGGTGCGCAAGAGGCGTTCCTTTTCTGGAGAGGCACATTCACCTCCACTTATTGCAATGGAAAGGAGTGCCGTGCGGGAGTCCGCGGTTGTTTTTACGGTAAGGGGAATTCCGTTTGCAAGCTTTGTGGTCTGGATTAGAGGTGCATTCTTGTAGAAAAAGTATTCAGCCGTGTTGAGTGGGGAAACTTCAATTCCTGCGCTCATCTGCCGCTCTGCTTTTCTAAGCTGCTTCTGTTCCATCTGCAAAGCCTTTTGAATTTCAAGTTCGTCTGAATACCATGATGCATTTTGCGTTGTTATGTGGGTGTAGCCCTTCTGGTCAAAAGCCGCCTTTGACTTTTGGTAGACTTCGCTGTTCAAAAGCACAAATGTGTAGGGTTCCTCTTTTTTTATTTCGTCTGCAATCTGCTGCCTTTCTGCAAATTTTATGTCGCGCATAAGGTTCAAGAATCGTTCGTAGAAACCTTCGCTTCCCATGCTTGAGTCAAGTGCCCACCAGTCTGCAAGAAGCTTCATACATTCAACTGAATCTCCCGTAAGCTTTAGGTATTTTGCCAAAATGGAATTTTGTGCAGTGATGAATTCCTCTTCGGAAAAGCTTGCTGAATTTTTTGCAATTGCCGCAAAAAGTTCGCACTGGTCTGCCGGAGAAGGAACTTCCTTGTTTGCCTTTTTGTCTGCCGCGGATGCAAAGAGATAGGGCTTTTCCAAAAGTGCCTGTAGGATTAGCCTTGAGCTTGAGCTTCTCTGGGCACTGGCCGCATTAAGGTAGTCCTTTGAGCGTATTGAAACTACAGGTGATGCAAGCTCACCTTTTTTGAATGCAGAGCCAGATGAATTGAATGCCGCCGCCGCAATGTCTGCATGGGTCATGGGCAGGCTTGTGTACTGGATTACAATCTGGGTAAGGTCCTTGGAAAAAGACGGATCTGTAAGGACAAATTTTTTCTTTGCATCTTTTCCGCTTGAAGGGGAAAGCCCCTGAGATGCCGGGGAACGCTTCCTGTCTCCTTCGTAATATGATGACCAGAGTGAGAAATACTTTAGCGCAAGGTTGTAGACAGACTGTGCGGAAATGTTTCCTGTAATGAATATTGCTGAATTGTCCGGAGTGTAGTAGCGTTTTGCAATATCCATAAGAACTGTGCGGGCTTCCTGGGGTGAATACTTAGAAAACAGGGCTGGGTAGATTCCTGAGTCCTGCTTCCACGGTTCTTGGGAAAAGACCCTGCCGTCTATTGCGGAGTTAATAAAACCGGTAGTGCTTGTGGCGTAGTCGTCAACTTCTTTTTTTAGCTTGTCGTATTCATACTGAATTTCTTCGTCGGAAAAGAGGGGCTGCATGGCGCACTGGGAAAAAGCCTTTATTACGTCCTCAAGGTCGCCCGGGGTGCAGTCCGCCGTGTATGTTGCACTGTCTGCGTTGCATGAAGGGGTTACCTTTACGCTTTTGAATACGTTTGTGCCAAGTGCAATGGAAGTTTGCGGAAAGAGGTTTGCGTATAGCTTAAAAAAGCCTGCGTTGCTTGCACTTTGCGAAGACATGCCAGCTTTGCAGACAAATTCCGTTCGTATAACTGCGGAGTTTGTGTCTTCCTTTACGAAAATAGTAAGGCCGTTAGTAAGCGACATTATGTGCAGTGTTCCCATGTTGTTTTCCAGGGGAACTGCAACTGCCTTGTATGGGGGAGGCTCAACGCTAACTGCCTGAGCTTGCCCCCTCTGTGAATATGTTATGCCAAAAAGAAAAAAACTTGCAAGATATAGTGAAAAAATCTTTTTCATATAAGACATTTTACACCTTTGCTTGCCTTTGTTCAATAAAACATGGGGCAAATCTCTTTTTGGCAAATTCCTTTTTGCATCAGCTGTAAAGAATCCTTCTTATTGAATCTACGGAAAGGGCAAATTCATCTGCAAGAACTGCAATGCTTTTTCCTTCGCTGTGCTTGCTGCGGATTTCTGCATTCCTTTTTATGTAGAAATCTCTTGAGCCAGATTTTTCGCCCCAGCCTTTTTTCTTTTGGGAAGATCCTGGAATGTAGATTAATTCCCCCGATGAACTCTTCAACAGAGCTGTAGGAATTAATCTTAACACCATGGTCTTTAAGGATTGCCTTGATAATTTTTTCAAGCTGATTGGCCCTGTCTGCCAAAAGTGAAAGATTATCTTTGTCAAAGGAATCAAGAAGATTCAGCTCTTCAACTTTGTAATCCTTGGCAATGTAGAAAAATTCCTCCTGCAGGTAAGATGCATCGGTATAGGCTTTTTCTACCATATTATTTTGGCAGAAGTAGCGGAGCCGTCTCCATGTTAAGCTTAGCTCCTGATACCAGTTGGCAAGCCCCTTGTAGTCGATTCCTTCTGCATCCTTTGAAGATGCGCCTTTTGGTTTTCTTTCCAGAATAAATGTGCGCGTTGTTTTTAGAAGGGCAAAAATTGTTTTCTTTAAAACAGCTGCTTCATTTGCTTCAAGAATTTTCCGTGCGTTTGTAAAAAATCCGTCCGGTACAATCTTCATTCCGGGACAAGAATAAATGCGGTTTTCGTCTTCGCCCTTGTATGCCTGGTTTTCGCTGTAGATTGCACTTTCTGTGTAAGTGTGGTTCATAAAGGCAACAGCCTGTGAAAGACACCTGTGGATGCAGTCGGCTTCTGAGCGGACGCGGTAAAGCTTTTCTTCAAAAATCATTGACCGGTAGATTTCCAATGCCTTGTCCATGCATTCAAGTGCTTTTCCGTAAACGAAAGAATCATTGTTCAGGTTTTGGAACATACGCTTCTTGCAATCTTCAAAGCGTTTTGCATCTTCTTCGCTGCGTGAATAAAGTATTGTAGCCTGATCAAGAAGCAAAGCCATGTCGTTCAGCTTTACTGAATTTTCTAGGCGCTCCCATGAACGCGGATACAAATCATGCCCAACGCCATCGATTATAAAAGTTTCTGCAAGCTGATTTCCACGCTCGGTTGCCGGTACAAAATAATCAAAGCATTCTCCGTGGCCGTCTCTGTATCAAAAATGATTTAAACTGTTTTTGCAATTCCAACCCTACGCCCGATTGGAGGGGCGCGGGGGTGCATGCACCCCTTAGCGTTGCCGCAAGGCAATGGAGCCGAAAGGCGGAACCCCGGAAAGCGGGGAAGGCAAACGGGAGTGCTCGGTTTGCGAAAGAAACTTTTGCCCCGCAGCTTGCCTTCCGTCCAAATTCAAGAAAGAATTGGCTTTGTTGCGAGAGTCTATTCGTACATGCTGTTTAGCACGCGGTAGACCATGTTGACTTTTTCTTTTTGCGCAACCGAAAGGTCGGAATTGCTTGCGTCATCGATGAGCTTTTCCAGTGAGGAGAGGCTTTCGTTGAGTGCCGTGGCAAATCCGCGCGAGACTTTGAACCAGTATGTGCCGTTTCCGTCCGTGAAGAGGCAGATGAAGCCCAGTTCGTGGGAGGCCTGCTTTGCAACGGTTACGCGCATTAGGCAGTCGATGGAATTTACAAGTTTTACGAGTCCTGTCGTGCCGTCGCTTTCCACGCTGTTTATGTTGATGTTCATTTTGCGATGCCAACGGTCTTCCGCAATGGGGTCTAGGTTCAGGCGGTTTGCTGCCTTGATGATTAGCTCAAGCTTTTCGCCGTTCATGAGTTTGAAGCCGTGGCCCGGGTATATGCAGCCGCGCATTTCGCCAATCTGTGCAAGAAGGCTCTGGTTCTCTTCTGCTTTTGCCGCTGGTTTGAGTTTGTCCCAGGGGAGCTTGACGACTTTCTTTCCCTTGGTCTTTTCAAATTCAAAGATTTCACCGCCGAAGCTGATTGTGTTTTCTTGGGCCTTTGCTTCTTTCTTTTCTTTTCTGCTTTTCTTGGATTTTTCTTTTTCCGACTTTTCCTTTTCGCGGAAGGACGTGCCTTCGTATTCAAGGTTGCCGGTGAGGCTTCTTCCCTTTTTGCCGCGGGCAGAGCTTAGCTGGCTTTCCAGGTTGGGGTCAATTTTGTAAAGCTCCTTTTTGGTAAGTGGGGAGACGCTCATGGCAAAGGTTCGGCTTGTCTTTACAATTTCGCCTGCAACGATGTAGAGCGGGTTTGTTCTGAACATGGATGAGCCGGGGTGGATTGTTATGTGGTCTGCTGTTAGGCTGCGGTAGGTTTCCCTTCCTTCCCTTACGCAGACGAACTGAATCATTCCGCTTGCAATGCAGCAGAGGTAGTCGTCCATGCTGCCGCCACCCGTGATTGGAAGCTGTAGCCTTTGCGAGACGATTTCTTCCAGCTGGATTTTTATGTTGAGGATTTCTGCCATTACGCGCTCGTCCAGGTAGTTGTTCCTGCAGAACTTTTCCTTGTTGCTTGCGGACACATAGTTTTTAAAGAGCTTTACGTAGCTAACAAAGTCTCCCTGTAAGTCGCGGAAGGAGTGGTGAGCCTTTCTTGCGTCCATTTCTTCTCCGGGCGGAAGTACGAAGGGGGAGTTTGCGCTAAGGAATGAAGATGCTATTAGAACTTCTTCAAGGACTTCCGGGTAGCGCATGATGCTTTCTACGATGATGCGGCTAACGCGTGGCTCCAGGGGGAATTCCACCATGAGCTTTCCTGTTTTGCTTAGGGTTCCGTCTTTTTCTATGGCCCTTAAAAGGTTGAGCGTCTGGACTGCTCCCAAGAGGCCTTCCTTCTGAGGCGGTGAGATAAAGTCGAATTTGTCAAAGTCCGTAATGCCAAGTTCTGCCATGCGGAGGACTACCTCGCTAAGGTCCGTGCGGTAGATTTCTTCCGTCGTGTATTCCTGGCGGCTGTCGAAGTCCTTTCTTGGGTAGAGGCGGTAGCAGGTGCCGGGACAGGTTCTTCCTGCGCGTCCTCGCCTTTGGTTGCAGCTTGCCCTGCTGACTGGCGTTTCTATTAGGCTTGACGTGAATGTGCGCGGGCTGTAGAAGTTGAGCTTGGCAAGGCCTGAGTCTATTACAGTTGTAACTCCGTTAATGGTTACGGATGTTTCTGCTATGTTTGTGCTGATTACGACCTTTTTCTTTCCGAATGGGGGCGAGTCAAAGACCTTTTCCTGGTCTTCCTTGGGCAGCCTTCCGTAGAGGGGAACCAGGTGCAGCTTTGAGTGGAAGGGGGCGTTTGCAAGGCGTTCCACGCAGTCCTTGATGATTTTTTCGCCGGGGAGGAAGATTAGTATGCTGCCGTCTTCCTTGTTGTCTAGCACGCGGTCAATCGTCTGTTCTATCTTGGTAAGAAGGGCATCGCTTGAGGCGTCTGTTAAAGTGCTTGCGGGTATTGCGGGCGGATCGTAGACCATTGCCACCGGGAAAATCTGCGTGTCTATGGTGACTATTGGGCAACCGCCAAAGTATTCGCTGAAAGCCTCTGCGTTCATAGTGGCAGAGCTTACTATTACCTTGAAGTCCTTTCTCTCTGCCAAAACCCTTTTTAGAAGACCCAGTACAAAGTCAATGTTAAGGCTTCTCTCGTGTGCCTCGTCCACCATTACAACGGAATACTTGGACATCCATGGGTCAAGCTTCATTTCCTGCAGGAGGATTCCGTCGGTCATGATTTTTATCTTTGTGGTAAGGTCCGTCTTGTCTTCAAAGCGCATCTTGTAGCCTACAAGGCCCGGGTACTTTGTGTGCAGCTGCTTGGAGATGAATTCGCTTACGCTAAGGGCTGCAATGCGCCTTGGCTGGGTTACTGCAATCACACCGTTTTCCGAATAGCCTGCCTCGTGCAAGATTACCGGAATCTGCGTGGTTTTTCCAGAGCCAGTGGGGCTTTGCACTACAATTACCTGGTTTTCCTTTAGCGTGTCAAGGATGCGCTGCTTTTGTTCGTAGACTGGAAGGCTTTTGTAATCTATTGCCATAGGGTTTTTCCTTCAAATTGCTCCATCAGTTTTTTTCTCTCTCTTAGGTAGTTGCCCCATCTTTTTTGCCCTTCTGCGTTAAGCTTTTCAATTAGCTTGTCGTCAAGAATCCTGATTTCGTAGAAGCGGTCGGGGGCAATGTATGTGGTAACGATGACGGGATTTACAAGTGCTATGGAAAGCTTTGAGTCGCTGTCCTTTAAAAATCTCACCTGGGTTATGTATCCTTCACCGGTGTAGTCCCTGTTTGTGTCTGGCTTTGCAAACTGCGGGTTTGTCCTTTGCCCGCTGATTGTGTTGCCCATAGAATAGAAGATAATCTTGCGGGGAACGTTTCCAGAATCCGCCACGACTTCCCAGTCCTTGGAGACGTGGGGGTGGTTGCACCAGATTACGTCCGCGCCGGCATTTAAAAGCTCGTGGTAGAAGTTTTTCTGGCTGCTTCTTATTGTAAAGATGTACTCCGGGTCGGAGCAGTGTATGCTTACAACGAATATGTCGCAAGGGTGGGCCTTTCTTAAAGCCTTCATGTCTTCTATAAATATGCTGCGGTTCTTGCTGTTGGGAACAAGAAAGTCTATGTAGGAAGAGCAGGTTGGGCTGTTGAGGATTTCTGTAACAGCAACGAAAAGAATCTTCCAGTTGCCGCTTTCTATTACCTGGTAGCTCCAGGGGCCGTTCTGCCTTTCCTTAAGACCTGCCGCGTAAACAGGACGGTCGCTTCCCTTTGTTGCTTCTATCTTTGCGTCAAAGTATTTCTTTGTCTGCTGGATTCCGTTCAGACCCTGGTCATTGGTGTGGTTGTTGGCAAGGCTAAAGACGTTGAATCCTGCGTCTATTGCTGCCTGGGCATAGTCTCCGTGCACGTTGAATGCAGGGTAGTTGGAGAAGGGACGGTTTTCCGCAACCGGTGTCTCCAGATTCGCAAAAGTGAGGGGGCTTTCCTTAATCAAGGCCTCAATGTCCCTGTAGATGCGGGGAAAGTTGCCCTTGGACCAGTTTGGCGTATGGGCCATTATGTCTCCCGCAAAGGTTAAAAGGATGGAATCCTCTGAGTCGAATGCACTTTTTGAATTTACAATTGTTGTGCCGTCTGCAAAGTGAGTGTTGTAGTAGTCTTTGCCGTGGCCGGAAGCCAAACCCTTTGGGTTTTTGCCGCCGGTCGTTGCACATGATGATATTGCCAGTGACAGCGCAAGGGAAAGGGCAAGCCCCATTAGCCCCAGCACCGCCGTTTTTGTTGATTTTACAACCATCAGCTGATTTTTCCTGCCTGTACAAGGGTGATTGCGCTTGTTACCACAATCTCTTCCACTGAACAGCCGCGGCTAAGGTCGCTGATTGGCTTTGCAAAGCCCTGTAGGATTGGGCCGTAAGCGTCTGCGCCAGCAAATCTCTGCACAAGCTTGTAGCCAATGTTTCCAGCTTCAAGGCTTGGGAAGATAAGGGTGTTAACCTTTCCTTCTATTGGTGAACCAGGTGACTTTCTTGCCGTAACTTCGGGGATAAGGGCCGCATCTGCCTGGAGCTCTCCGTCCAAAAGCAGGTCTGGTGCCTTTTCCTTAGCAAGCTTGAATGCTTCCTGAACCTTAAGAACGTCCTCAAGCTTACCGCCGCTTCCCTTTGAAGAGAAAGAGAGGAGGGCAACTGCCGGTTCTGCATCCAAAAGCTCGCGGCAAGACTTTGCGGAATCAACTGCTATGTCTGCCAGCTGCTCACTTGTTGGGCGCGGGTTAACTGCACAGTCTGCAAAGATAACGTAGCCGTCCTTTCCCCACTTCTTGTTGTGGGTGTCCATGACAAAGCAAGAAGATGCGGTCTTTGTTCCTGGGGCTGTACCGATTACCTTAAGGCCTGCGCGGAGAAGGTCTGCCGTTGCGCTCAAGGCACCGGAAACCATTGCGTTTGCCTTTCCTGTGCGGACCATCATTGCGCCAAAGCTTAGCGGGTCTTTTAGCATGTAAGCCTTTCCAGCCTCAACATCGGGAACTTCTGCCTCACCGGTCTTCTTGTTAACCTTGCCCTTGCGGAGCTCAAAATATTCCTTTCCAAATTCTTCAAGCCATTCAGACGAAGCGGGGTCAATTACGCTGATTCCTTCAAGGGAAACGCCCTTTTCTGCGGCAACCTTTTCTACATCAGCCTTTTTTCCAAGCAGGGTAACAGTCTTTGCAAGCTTTTCCTTAACAATCTTTGCGGCAGCCTGTACGGTGCGCTCCTCGGTACCTTCGGGAAGAACCAGCGAATTCTGGTATTCCTTGGCTTTGTTTTTCATTTCTTCAACAAAATTCATAATTTATGCCTCTAAAGTAAAAGTTTTGGTAAATTTTTGCGGAATGTCCGTTGAATGTATTCTACTATTATTGAAGTGAATTTACAAGTGGAAAGTTTTTCCTTACTTACTATGCCAAAAAGCTGGGAATCAATTTTGGGCGCAGCGGAAGGCAAATACGGCTGAAAACACGCATTGGAGCGGAACGAACGCAGTGAGTTTAATTTCCTATTCCGCGACACAGCGGGTTTATCAGACGTATTTACCTGGGAGCGGAGCCCAAAATTGATTCCCGTGTTTTTTGTATGGCGGCGCTGGGCTTTGCTGTCCGACTGCTTCTTTGCTGCCGGGCATTTCCTGTGTGTGGCGCTTGCAGGGTTCCGGCATTCGCCTCCATTGCTCCTCTTCGTTCCGCAACCCGCCTTCGGCGGGCCCTTCCAGCACCTGCCGCGCCTTTTTTTGCATACCGGATTTCCCGCGAACTAGTATAACGAATATACAATATGGTAAGCTTGTCGAACCATGGATGAATGGTGGAACAGACCCTGAAACGAGTTCAGGGTGACGGTTAATTGTTATTCTGAAGGCCGAGTGCCGCCCAAAAAATTTAAAAATCCCTTGAATTTAAAGAAAAATATGGCATAATAGAAATATGTCAGAAGAAAAACAAGTAAAATCCGGATTTTTTATGCGCCTTTTGAGTTTTATTGTCGGACACGAGGTTGGAGCGGCAAATAAAGGGGCAAAAGCTTTAAAATCAATACAGAAGCAGCTTAACAAGTCGGGATATAAATTCTTCAATTTAAAAAAAGATTTGATTAACGCTCAGTTTGCAAAGTTTGTATATCAGGTTTATGCGGCGGTGGCACCATTCCGCGAATTTTTTATCCAGAACACCCAGGACGAATTTTATGCGGCCCAGATTCTGAACTATTCTCTTGATACTGACCAGCACGAGCTTGTTGCAAAACTTTCTTCCCAAAGCATTCAGGTTCTTGCCACCAAGATAGAGCTTAAGAGCCTTGCCGAGCAGGGGATGAATTTCTTTGTAGCCCTCCGCGACGGTCTGGAAAATGAGCGTGCCGGTGAGATTAACAACACCTATAACGCCCTTGTGCTTTTAAAGCAGTTCTGCGTTATTGACTATTATGCGGGCCTCCGTAAATTCCACGGGGTCTTTAGGGAAAATTCCTTTGAGGAGCTTCCACACTTTGACTCTGTTCCCACCGCGTACATGAAGGAATTTGTGATGGACTTCCTTACCGCAACCTCCCTTTTGCTTAGCATTCAGGACTGGGGCAATGTCTTTGACTTTCTAAAAAAGCTTTCCGGCATAGAAGACCAGGCATTTTTGCGCCTTAAGCAGCAGATTGCAGTCCTTCATTCTATGGAAAACAACCGCGTCTTTGTTGGCATGGTAAAGCTTGTTAGCCATGACCCGGATGCAGATCTCCAGGAAAACACTTCTTCCAAAAATATTGTAAAGCCTTATCTTGAAGGTATTTACCAGGAATTCCGCTCTACGGTGGAAGAGATTCACCACAAGAGGGTTATAGAAAGCCAGAAGAAGCTTGTTGACGATGTTTTTGCAGGCCACGCACTTGTTCCGCTCAAGTTCTATAATGCAAAGGAAAACGAGAAGTACGTGGAGAGCGAGGCCCACTGCTTTGAGCACTGCAACGCCTTCCTCTACCTGAATTCCTTCTTTGCCCTTTATTTCCGCGACGAATTTACAAAATTTATAGAGAATTTTGAGATTGTTGCCCAGTGCAACCGCCAGAACTATATTTCTGATTTTACCAGCCTTTACCACGAGCTTAACGAGATGCAGTCTGCCGTTACGGAGCTAGACACAAAGCTGGACACAAAGTTTGCGGAGGGCTACAAGCTCAACTCGCTTTACCTTCGCCTTGGTGTGAATGATTCCGTTGTTGCAAACTTTAACATGGAGATTGATTCAATCAACATGAAGGTTAGGGCTATAATAGACCGGTCCCTAAAGGCACTGCAGAAGATTCTTGTCTTCTACGACGAGCTGATTCACGAAAGAAGCCACGGAACGTTCGACCTTATTTCCAACTGGGACGAGCTTAACAACAAATTCGAGAACGGCTGCCTTCCCCTTCTTAAGCGTACAAAGAACCACATCTCAACCTTCCTTGCGCTTATGAAGAACTTTAAGCAGCTTGAGTAGCGGGGACTGGTGCGTATAAAGCCCTTGAAGCAAGTTCAGAGTGAAGTACTGCGTGGCAGTAAAAAAAATGCAATGAAAACAGCTTCGTTTATTTTTCCTATGCGAAAAAGACCGGAAAACATCCTTCGAGTACACAGCATGTCCTTGCTAAGGTGTATGTGTGCCGCGGAAGGCCGTTTCTTGTAAAAACAGGGGGCGGCAAAGTCCACAGACGCAAGCGTAAATATTTGAAAAATAAAAGAGTATGTTAACTGAGAAATAACCGTAAAAGATAAAAACTGGGTTCTTAGGGCGTTAGCCCTAAGCCGTGCCGGGAAAGGGTGGGGTTTAAGGGGCGGGGAAACCCTCGCTTCGGAGTAGGCAACTTTTTTAACGTTAAAAAAGTTGCCGCACCTTTCTCATTGCAAACAGTCGCTTTTTTTGCTACAATGGCCTCATGTTCAACAGTTTTACAGGCACCATCACTTTTAAAGGCCCTCAAAAATTATGCATAGACACCCACGGAATTGAATGGGAGCTTACGGTTCCAGAAAGCTCTCTCCTTGACATTCCGCCTGTAGGACAGGAAGGCCGTGTCTACACCTGGCTCCAGCATACGGACACTCTTATGAACCTCTACGGTTTTGCCTCCGAAAGCGACAGGGAACTTTTCCAAAACCTACTAAAAGTTGACGGGATTGGGCCAAAGGGTGCGGTAAAAATAATGAGCAACATTTCTGCCGCAGACCTTGCATCCGTTCTTGAAAGCGGGGACGTGGACCGCCTGCAGAAAGTGCCGGGCGTTGGAAAAAAGACCGCCGGAAAGATGCTCCTTGCGCTAAAGGGGAAGCTTTCTTTGTCGGAGGATTCATCTGTGTCCCTGCCCAAAAAAGACGCACTTCCATTTGCAGACGTTGCCCTTGCGCTTTCCAACATGGGCTACGACAAAAAGACTGCCGAAGCCGCCGTTGCAAAGATAGCCGGAAGACTTGCCGAAGACCCCTCTTTTACCTCGCAAAGCCAGGTTCAGAAAGAAGAATATGTTTTCCGCCAGGCAATTGTTGAGCTTGCCTAGGAGATGCGGCCATGAATAAAAGCGTAACTCACAAGACATCATATACAAGAAAAACAGACGACACCCTTGACGAAATGAACATAGCTGCCCAGCTTGCAAGCCAGGCCAGCGCAAACGTAGCAAAGGAAAGTGCCGGTAAGACAAAGATTGTCCGCGCACAAAATGCCTCTTCCTCTAGCTCAGATGACATGGGTGGTGCAGGTGCAGTTTCCGGGGCAAATGCAGCCGCCCAGCCCCAGACCCGCATAGTAAGGGCAGACCTTTCTTCTGTAGATGATGCACAGGATTCTTCCCTAAGGCCAAAGTCCCTTTCGGAATTCCTTGGACAAAGCGCAATAAAAGAAAACCTCGGCGTTTTCATAGACGCAGCCAGAAAAAGGCAGGAAGCCTTGGACCACCTCTTTTTGATTGGTCCGCCCGGACTTGGAAAGACAACCCTTGCCCAGATAACCGCCTGCGAACTTGGTGCAGACTTTAAGGTAACAAGCGCCCCGGCCCTGGACAAGCCAAAAGACTTGGCAGGAATCCTTTCCACCATAACGCCAAGAACCGTATTCTTCATAGACGAAATCCACCGCCTAAAGCCCGCAATAGAAGAAATGCTCTACATAGCAATGGAAGACTACGAGCTTGACTGGGTAATAGGACAGGGTGCCGCAGCCCGCACTGTCCGCATACCAATACCGCACTTTACCCTGGTCGGTGCCACGACAAAGGCCGGCATGGTAAGCTCCCCGCTAATTTCCCGCTTTGGAATAATACAGCGCTTCAACTACTACAGCCGCGAAGAGCTTGCCTCCATTATCCACCGCTCGTCAAAGATACTGAACGTAAGCGTAAAAGAAGACGCCGCCCTCCTTATGGCAGACTGCTCAAGGGGAACTCCCCGCGTTACAAACAGGGTCTTGCGCAGAATGAGGGACTTTGCCCAGGTTCAGGGAAAGGGAATAATCACAAAGTCAATCGTAGAAGAAGGGCTTAAAAAGCTTGGCATAGACTCACTTGGCCTTGAATACGCCGACCGCCAGATTCTTCTTAGCATAATAAATAATTTTGGCGGAGGGCCTGTGGGTGCCGACACGCTTGCAATCTCCATCGGAGAAGGGCAGGACACCTTGGAAGACTACTACGAGCCATACCTCATCCAGTGCGGACTTTTACAGCGCACCCCAAGAGGCCGAATCGTAACCGAAAAAGCATACAAACATCTGGGGCTTACCCCAAAGGAAAAGAATTTTAATGAAGACCAGCGACTTTTATTTTGACTTGCCACAGGAACTCATTGCGCAGCGCCCATCAGGAAAAAGGGGAGACGACCGCCTTATGCTCTTGGGAAAAGAAAGCGGAATCGTAGAGCACCACCTAATGGCAGAACTCCCGGACTTGGTGGAAAAAGGCACCCTCATGATTTTTAACAACAGCCGCGTAAGAAGAAGCCGCTGCTACGGAATAAAAACGGACACCGGCCGCGAACAGGAGTTCATGTTCCTTAATCCAATGGCATCTTCTCCTACCGCCGACTCTTCCACCGCCACAAGCTCAGCCAGCAGTTCCACCGCCAGCCCCGACAGCCCTTCCTGCGAATGGAACACAATGGTAAAGGGAGCCAAAAAAGTAAAAGTCGGCAACACCTACCGCTTTGCAGACGGCAGCGAAGGAACAATCGTCCTTAACCAAAACGACGACGGAACCGAATTCCGCACAATAAAGTTTCCCTTCCCCCTGGACGAAAAATGGTTTGAGCGCAACGGACACATACCGCTCCCGCCCTACATCCGCCGCGAAGACGACGACACGGACAGCGAACGCTACCAGACAATCTACGCAAAAGAAACAGGAAGCGCAGCCTGCCCAACCGCAGGCCTCCACTTTACCCAGCCGGTTCTGGACAAACTAAAGCAGAAGGGCATAGACCTTGAATGGATAACATTGCACGTAGGACTAGGAACCTTCCTCCCGGTAAGAGCCCAAAACATAGAAGAACACAAAATGCACCTTGAATACTACACCGTGCCCCCAAGCGTGGCAGACAAAATCAACGCCGCCAAAAAAGAGGGCAGGCCAATCCTCGCAGTAGGAACAACAAGCGTCCGCACACTGGAAAGCGCCGCAGACCAAAACGGCATCGTAAGGGCAGGAACCGCAGGCACAAACATCTTCATGTACCCCGGCTACAAATTCAAAGTGGTAGACCAAATGTTCACAAATTTCCACACCCCCGAATCAACCCTCATCATGCTGGTAAGCGCCTTTGCGGGGCGGGACAACATCATGAAAGCCTACCAAAAAGCCGTCGAACAAAAATACCGCTTCTTCTCCTACGGCGACTGCATGCTAATAAAATAAAAAATATGCCAAGGGGGGAAGTCCGCTGGAAGCTGTGCCAAGGAGGGGGAAGTCTCCCCCTCGCTCCAGCCCCGAGTCGCTCCTCAAATGCCGTAAGTGGCAAGTTCACTAAGCTAGCAACCGTCACCCTGAACTTGATTCATGGTCTGTGGCAATACAAAATAAAGTCCCCTCCGACACGCCACTTCCGTCATTTGCTCCGCTTTGTCGTGTCTTCCGCTACCCCCTCTGCGGGGCAATCCCTTTGCAAAGCCCCGCAACGCCCCAAAATTATTTGGGGGAAGCAAATGAATCCCGCGAGTTACGGAGTAACTCGGTAGCACGCGCAGCGTGCGGACAACGCCTGCTGGCATGTTTTTTTGTTAACAGATAAAATCCCGCTAGTTTCGCAGAAACTCGGTAGCGCAAGCGGACAACGCCCCAAAATTATTTGGTGGTAGCAATAAAACTATCTGCATAGTAATATTGTTATTGTGGCGAAAACTTTATAAAGCTCGGAGTTTAAAACCCAGAAAATGAAAATTATAAAATGGTTAAATAGTGAAAATTTTATAGCGTTTTTAGAATCAAACTTTAAAAAGAATTCGAAATACATATTTTACATACAAACTTGGCAGGACGGAGATTCTTTCTTAGAACTTTGTGAGGATGATGGCGGCATAAAAGTCGAGCAGAAGGCCTTGTTTGCAGAAAGAAATAAAAATCACATTTTGCAAACAAAAGCAGACTTAATGGAACATACAAAAAAATTCATTAAAAACAAATCTTTTGCTTCAAAAAATGAAAGTTACAAATTAGGATATGAGATATGCATAACTCAAAAAAATGATTACTATGTATTTTGCCCTGAACTTAATAAAGGCTATTATGCAAAACTAAGTGTTTTCAACCGTTTGTTTGGATTCATCCTATATCAAGAACCATGGCACAATGACAAATTTGGTTATTGACAAAAACAAAAGAAAATATGAATTGTACTTATATGCATAATGAAAAATAGCATCGCCAACACAATTTTAAGAGGATAAATAATGAAATATTTGTGTTTTACATTTTTGATAATAATATCATTTTCTAGCCATGCAAAAAATAAACTTGCTAAACTTTTTAATCAGTTCGACAAAGTAGAAGTTAACATAAGATATATGAATTTTGACATTATGACAGCTGTACCTTTATCGGCTGTAATGATTACTAATTCGAATCGAGTTAATAAAGTATCAACAACAGTAATGGCATCATATTTAAAAGAACAAATTCTTCCATCGTTGACTAATATGAAACTTATAAGAATTAGGAAACGTATCGTATGGTTTCCTGATTATGATTCTGAACTTGATAAATTATTTATTGATAATTTCTTTGGTAACGAACCGGTAAAAAACATAACAGAAGAAAAAGATAATAACAATCCACCGAATAAGATAATGAAAGGTGAATTTATAATCGTTGATGTTGATGATTTTACAATAAATGTACGCATGGTGGTTGAATTAAATTATCCGAACAAAGAAAAAACTGTTATAGTGTTAGGACAAAATTGTTTGATTAGGATAAATGATGACTATTATACCATATCGCATGAAGATTACATAAAAATTAAAAATACATTTTTCGCAATAATAGAAAATGCCTGAATTCATTTTGCAAAGGAAAGTTTTACTCATGGATATGATTTTGAAGATTAAAAAAAAGCACTCCATAAAATCATCGGAGTGTTTTTCTCTGAGAAGATATGGTCATTTTGTAGACAGCCACTTAATTTTCGTCTACACTAAATATAGCGTTCTTGTAGCCGCCAAAAATATGGTTGTTTTCTCCATCAAATAGGTATTTGTTGGGGAAGCGGAGAAACAGCCCCTATTTGGGGTTGTTTTTGCGAAAAAATTAATGAAAAGAGGAGTCTGAAAAGTAAAAAATGGAAAATTCCTGCAGGAAAAATTTAAAACAGTCCTCAAAAAAATGGGTTATTGCATCCTGTTACCCAAAATTCCGCAGGAATTCGTGTTTGCGTTCAACAAATGCCGGTTTGTTCCATTACGCGGGCAACAACCCGGTACGCTATATAGACCCCGATGGAAGGGATGTAGTTTTATTAAGTGATCCTGATCGAGGAGTTGGTCAAAGTCATAATGCTGTATTAGTAGGAAATGATACAGATGGTTGGCATTATTTTTCAAAAGATGGATCAGATACCACAAATGTACATTTAACATTCAATAACTTAGATGAATTTAAAGAATGGAATACCAATCTGAAAAAGGATGCTTATGACAAAGCTTTTCGAGTTCCAACTAGCAAAAGTCAAGATAACAAAGCAATAACTTTTGGAGAAGAAAATTATAATAAACCTTATGGCTTGCGAGAAAGGAAAGATGAGAATGGTAATGTTCTTAAGCAAAATTGTGCTGATTTGGCTGCAGATATAATTTCTTCTGCCGGATTACAAATTCAAAAGCCCAAGATTGATGATAAGGCAAGAAAAAAATATCATAACCTTGATAAAGTTTATGATTTTTTTACACCTGGTAATTTATCGCAAGTTACTTGTCCTGAATATCAATTTCAGTTGTTTTCGAAAACATATTACACCTTCGGAATTGGTATTGAGGTAGTAAATAAGAAGTAAATAAAATGGATTTAATTGATAGTTTACAGTGTATTTGTTATGCAACTTTATTTACTGTTTTTAAATTTTTAGTAAGTTCTTATTTTTGTTTAAAGAAAAAGTTTAAACTTTCTACAATTACTTTATTTTCATTTCTTTTGAATTTTGGAATAAGTTCATTGCTTTGTATATTTGTAAAACATGATATTATTGCAGTTAGGATTATTTTGTTTTTTGGGGCTGTGAGTTTTATCTTTTCAGCTATTAATATACTGTTTACTTTTTTCTTTAAGTTTTTTAGAAAAAGGTTTCCTTCTTTTGGATATACTTTATTGTTTTTTTTATTAGTTGAAGTTTTTAACATTGGAATTCTTCTACTATGGCAGTTATATAGTAGGTGGGAACCCGAAGAGAATTTCTTTACCTATTATAATTGTGGATTTGTTGTTTTGTTTTTGTCTTTACTCATTTGGAATTTTTTTGAAATGAAAAATAAAAAATGTAAATCCAACAAAGCTTAAGGGGAATAATAGTGAAAAGTCTTAGCGCCATCAATTGTGATTTGGCGGGGAAGTCTAGGGATTGACAATTTTTTGTCTGTTTCTGGCAAGATTTTTATGAAAAGAGGAGTTTAGGAACAAAAAATGGAAAATTCCTGCCTAAAAAAATACAAACCGTCCTCAAAAAATTGGGTTTTAGCATCCAGACGTACCGGATTCCGCAGGAATTCAGCTTTAATCCCAGCAAATGCCGGTTTGTTCCATTATGCCGGCAACAACCCGGTACGCTATATAGACCCGGATGGCTGTGAAGATGCCGAACTTGAAAAATTTGATATATCTTTGGTAGGATTTTTTTATTGTAATGCAACAAGTACTCCCCATAATTTCGGAGGAAAGAATTTGCTAATAATGACTCCTGATTCAAATGAACAAAATTCTGGAATGTCGTTCATAGGAACAGATAATGAATTTGAGATTCCTGACGTTTCAACAGAAAGAGAAAATTTAATTGATTCAAATTTAAATCAAGGTATAACAATAAAATTAGCACCGAAACAAGTAGATGTTACAGGCATTCCTAATGACCAATCAAATTTTGTAGAAGAATTTGGAGGTAGCTTCATAATAAAAAAACAAGCTCAGAGTATATGGGGGGCTGACTCTACAGGCTCAGGTCTCTATGTCAGTGACATATGCTTATTCAAGATGTCCTGTACAAAGGATAAACATACAGGCCAGATTATAAATATTGAGATTACAAAAGCAGAAAAAATGCAGAAGAGGAGGTAGAAAATGAAAAATTTCTTTTTGTTGATTTTGTCTCTAATTTTTATTTCACCCTCATTTGGACAGGAAAAAAATATATATAAACAAGCACTCGCGAATTTATATAATTATTCTACAATCGGATATCGGGATTTCAGTGATGTTTTCACGCAGGGAGATCTTGTCTATACAAATAGTGAAAATGATTTTGCAATTTCCGGTGAAGGTTTCTTTAAATTGACTGATTTAAAAACTGGAAATATCTTATTCACTAGAAATGGGCAATTTATAAAGCAGAAAAATGAACTTTATTCAGTAAACGGATTAAAGGTTATTACGGATAATGGTATTCCGGTCATTTTTTCTGCAAAGGAATTTGATTACACTACTGATGATAACATTTACTTCTTAATCAAATCTGATTCTTTTAGAATAGAATCAAAAGCTATAAAAGGATGCCTGGAGCTTTCAAATGTATATCCTCTCGACAGTTTAAATTCATTGATACGTTATATTTCAGAGGTAGAAATGTCTTTGCCAGCCTTTGATAGAATATTATCAGAATTAAATGGACTTAGAGACAGTTATAAAGAATTTGTTCAGACTAGAAAAATTGAAACTTTGACAGATTACATCATGAGACTGGAAATGGATAAAATAATATTTTACTCTATTGTGGATAAAATATAGTCTTGGTGTTTTTCATGAAAATACAATATTCGCTATGGAGGATTTTATAAATTAAGGCTTATGTGTTATATGAGCAACAGCAATATTTCTGTCTACGCTAGCTATAGCGTTTTTGCAGTGTATGAAAACAGGTGCCTGTTTCTCCGCCAAATAGGTATTTGTCGGGGAAGCGCGGAAATTGCCCCTTTTTTGGGGCAGTTTGCAGTAAAAATTTTGTGAAAAGAGGAGTTTAGGAACAAAAAATGGAAAATTCCTGTCTAAAAAAATACAAACCGTCCTCCAAAAAATGGATTTTAGCATCCAGATGCGCCGGATTACGCCGGAATTCCGCCTTAATCCCAGCAAATGCCGGTTTGTTCCATTACGCCGGGAATAATCCTGTACGCTATATAGACCCGGATGGAAGGTTAAAAAAAGAAGGAGTTTATCATTACAGAAAATTAAAAACAAGTGAAACAAGTTGGGTTACCAAGCTTATAAAGAATTCAAATACAAATCACACGATTGTTCTTTTGTATACAAATAAGGGCAATCCAATATTCGGAATCAAAGAGGACAGAAATTTTCAGCCAGACTTGTCTGGAAAAATATTTGCAGATGGACAATATAGTCTTTGTCCTCTTTGGCTAACTGATGAAATGTGTAAAGAAATGTCCAGTTTAACAAAAGTTGATTTAACAACACGAGATAAAATTCTTTCTACATTATTAAATGATGAATGCAAGCCTGTCTCAAAAGAGACTTTAAAAGTAGGTGATTTTATTTTTGAGTTCATTACAGACAAAGATAAAGAACATATACAATTTGTAGGTCAGGTAACAAAAGTTAAAACAGGCCTGTTTGGAAAGACAATTTTCTTTAAACACAATAAACAAGAAATCAAGTTTAATGAAAAGAATTTTCATAAGATTCTTTTTTATACCATAGATAAAAAAGAATAGGAGTTGACTTTTAATATAACTAGAAGCAAGTATTTTGATAGAGAGTGATTTTAATGGATTCAAAAAGAATGAAAAAAATGACAAAATATTTATTTTTTACAATTTTGATTATGGTTTCATGCAAGGCAAATAGGGTGCATAATGGTGTATGGGTATCCGATGCTGATTGGCTGCAATACAGTATACGAATTGAAATATCGAGAAAAGATAAAATTTCAGTTACTTATTTTAACAATCCTCTTTATGCATATGGAGAAAATTCTAGTCAAGATTTACCAGCGAGAAAAGAAGGAGTTTTAAATAGGGAAGAACAAAAGATAATTTTTGATAACAGTGAGGATGTAATGTATTTGTGGTTTTTGAATTCAAATCTAATGATGGTTAGGTTTAATGATGGTACAAGCTGTGATTTCATAAAAGAGCACTAGTTTTATCTCATAAAAATATGTAGGTTTGGACAAAAGCATCGTTTTCATCTACACTATGTATAGCGTTTTTGCAGCTGCAAAAAATACCCCTGTTTCCCCGCCAAATAGGTATTTGTTGGGGAAGCACGGAAATTGCCCCATTTTTGGGGCAGTTTGCAGTAAAAATTTTGTAAGAAGAGGAGTTTAGGAACAAAAAATGGAAAATTCTTGCCGGGAAAAATACAAACCGTCTCCCAAAAAATGGATTCTTGCGTCTAGGCAACCAAAATTCCGTAGGAATTCCGCCTTAATCCCAGCAAATGCCGGTTTGTTCCATTACGCCGGGAATAATCCTGTACGCTATATAGACCCGGATGGGAGGGAAGAGAGTACTTCTGAGTTGACTAAAAGTGAATTAGAAATTTATAAAGCTGCAAGACAAAAATTGTTACATACATTACGAGGGTCTCAAGTAATGACAAAAATTAGGGAGTCAAAGACAGTTTATAAGGTAAAGATTAATAACGCCGGTATTAATGGCTATGATCCGAAAGGCAAAATAATTCATTGGGATCCAAAAAAAATACTGGTGTCTGGAGATTGCAATGAAATATCACCAGAATCTTTATTACAGCATGAATTGGGGCACGCTTATCAAGATGAAAAAAAGCCGCTTCCTTTAGAACCAAAATTGGATGAAAAACTTCAGATAGAGGATGAAAACGTTTTTCTAAATGAATTGCCAGTTACTGTTGCAAGAGGAGAAGGAAAAAGAATCGATTATCTTGATTGGATATATTCTGTAAGAGATGGGTATATATATAATGTAAATACAGGTTTTATTGGTCCGAAACCAAAACAATTTTATGATAAGTCATTAAAATTTATGATACGGCCAGAAAAATAAGTGCGGAGACAATAAGAATGAAGAAATTAATGATTATTGTAATTATCATTTTTATTTGTTTTTTCTTAATAGGAAAAAATATCTTAATGGCTAAAACTTATTCAAATATCGACTACTTAAGTATCGAGATTGATTTTTATTATAACAATTCTATTGTTTATACTGATACAGGAAGGACTATTACTGATATTCTAGGTGGATATTATGATATAAAGAATAGATTTTATTATGATGACGTAAAAGAATTTGATTCTTTACATAAATTATTAAATCAAGAAAGAAGATTTGTTTATAATGAAGAAACTCAGAGAATGTATGAAACGTTTGTTGACTCTTTATGCATAGTTAGATTAAAGGGGAAACTGGTTCTGGAATTTACATATTCAGAATCAGATGATAAGTATTGCTTGTGCAATGGGGATTTAATAGAACGTAACGATATTTATGACAGGTTTGCAAAATATTTAATAAATAAACTGGATAAATAGAACTTGATAGATAAAAGCATTTTGTAGACTAATACGTTATTTTAGTCTACGCTACAGATAGTGTTTTGGAAGCCTCCAAAAACACCGCCGTTTCCCCCATCAAATAGGTATTTGATGGGGGAACGCGGAAATTGCTTCATTTTTGGGGCTGTTTGCAGTAAAAATTTTATGAACATAGGAGTTTAGGAACAAAAAATGGAAAATTCCTGCCGGAAAAAATACAAACAGTCCTCAAAAAATTGGGTTTTAGCATCCAAACGCACCGGATTCCGCAGGAATTCCGCTTTAGTCCCAGCAAATGCCGGTTTGTTCCATTATGCGGGAAATAATCCTGTACGCTATATAGACCCCGATGGAAGAAGTGATTTTTCCTTTGATTATGCAAATTATCTTAGAGGGCAGTTAAAAGGATTTGTCCATGGCACAAAGGCTTCTTTTCAAGATATGTTTGGAAAATTTGGAAATTTTTTTGTTACGATGTTCACAAAAACAGATTTTGAATTTTATGTTGAAGGCGAATTATCACTTGGGCCTGTTTCCTCTTGTGGAACAATAACTGTAAATTCTAGTGGAAAATTGTCATTTGATGTTTCAGAACCAACTGACGTATTGCTTTCAGAAATAGAAAAAATAATAGGTCTTCCTGTAACAATAGATACCAATGGCATTAGTGCAGATATTCCGATAACAGATGGAGTTTTTGCAGTTGTTGGGGTAGAGAAAAGGAAAGAAGGTGGTGTTAAATTAAAACTTGGAGGAAAAGTTAGTGCAGAAATAGATGATATGGGATCTTCGCTTGGTGCAGGTGCAAAAATAATTTTAAAACCATCTACGCAGGATGGACCTTTTGGAACTGCAGAAAACAGAAAGAATGAAAAACTTAATGACAATATGAGAATTCTTGATTATTACAATTCCATGGATTTTTTTATTGATAATTTGTGGGAATACTAAGAGGAGTGTTAGGAATATGAGATTTTTAAAATGCCTAAGTATTTTTCTGTTTCTTTTTGTTGGTTGCAAGATAAAGATAACGTATCCTTCTGAGTTTTATGAGGCAAAGAGTTTGTTTGAACAGAAAAAATTTGAAAAGGTTATTGATTTGCTAGAAAACAGTAAAATAAAGCGTAGCCAAAAAACAGATTGGTATTATTACTATTATGGTGTTTCGCTATATGAAAAATCAAAGAGATATACACGCGAAGCTATAGAGAATTTAGATATTGCTATTACCTTTTCAAAGGATATCCCTGATTATTACTTTAATATGGGAAAAATGTATTTTGATATAGCAGAATATGAAAAAGCAAGAGAAAATTTTATCAAGGCAAGTCAGCTTTACAAAACAAAAGAATCCTTGGATAATAAAAAAGTAAATTTATGGCTTGCTTTGCTTCTTTGTAAACTAGGAGAATTTGACTACGATGATTTTAAATCAAAATATTCAATAAACGAATCTGTTTATTTAGAAGAGTTTTGCAAACTATATTCAGAAAAAAAGTTTCAGAAGATTATATAAAGAGACTTTTTGGTACGGATGGACTGGAACTTTATGAAAAGCTTTTAATTATTGACATTCTTTTTTGCCAGAGTTCAGAAAAAGATTTGTGCAAAAAAACAATAGAAAGTTGTCTGCATGGCAATATTGATTTTGATGATGTTGTAAGAAAGTTTTTTTATTCAAAATTGCTCTTTTATAGTCTTGGTGATGCGGAGAAGTGCAAGGAACTCTTAAGGCAATTTTGTGTAGAAATGATTAATGATGTGTATATTTTAGATTGCAATGATTTTTATGTTCTTGAAAAATTTAACAAGTATCTATGCTTTTATTACTTGCTGAATGGAGACAATAAAAATGCAATAAATACACTCAATGCTTATAAATTTTGTAGATATAAGATTTTAGTAAGTAGTCATCTTTCTTCCGAATCTACTAATTTAATTTTTGAAGAGTTTAAGGATGACGGAGAATTCGAATCGTTAATGTTTGCGAAGTAGTTTGTAAACATAACTAAATTCTTTCTCCACCCCACATTTAGTGTTTTTGTGAAACAGGTATCACCCCCTGTTTCCCCCGCCAAATAGGTATTTGATGGGGAAACGCGGAAATTGCCCCATTTTTGGGGCAGTTTGCAGTAAAAATTTTGTAAGAAGAGGAGTTTAGGAACAAAAAATGGAAAATTCTTGCCGGGAAAAATACAAACAGTCCTCAAAAAATTGGGTTTTAGCATCCAGACACACCGGATCCCGCAGGAATTCCGCTTTAGTCCCAGCAAATGCCGGTTTGTTCCATTACGCAGGCAACAACCCGGTACGCTATATAGACCCGGATGGAAGGGATGCAGAAGATTTATTTGAATCTATTGATGAAGCTGCAAAAGATTTTGCAAAAACTTATAACGATGATTCAATAAGACTCAATAGAGAACTTGGTGCATCTATTTATGAAATAAAAGATAATAAATATTTTTATACTGTTCCAAATAAAGGATTTAAGGCTTCCGTACACCCATCGGCATTGATGGGAGAAAAAAAGGTAGGAATGATACACACTCATACGAATGGATTCCAAATGGATCGTTACTCTGATACTGATTTTATTGTTGCAAAAGAGGAGAATGTTGTTAGTTATTTAGTATTGAGTGATGGAGGTTTGTTAAAATATGATCCATCCAAACCTTACAGTATTGAGAAAAATCCGATAGAAATTTTTAAAAATGAAAAATTTCCAAATTTAAAAGATTATAATCAGTATCCAGAAAATGAGTTAATTACAAATCCATTCTCCCGATTATTATATTATTTTTTTGGAGGTAAATAAATGAAAAATATAATTATGTATTCTGTTATAGGGATTATAATTTTTTCTCTTTCATTTTTTATGTTTTATCATCCGGTAGTTGAAAATCAGTATGATTTTTTGCCTCCGTTGTGTATTGAAAATGATAATGATTGTGAGATAATTGAAACAAAAGAATTGGCATACAAAATAGCTAGAGACATTTTTGTGGAGAAATATGGATATTCTTCGCTTATATTTATGTCTTTTGATTGTAGGCTGCAAGATAATAAATATTGGATTTTTGAGGGTAGAAATAAATTTCATATATTATTTAAAACTTGTGGAGGAGGGCCTTATATTGTTATAGAAAAAACTGGGAAAATACTTGCATTAGGATATACGGGATGAAAAATGAAGTATTGGTAAATTTTTGAAAATAGAAAAAGTACCAGTTCTGTATGACTGGTACTGGATAGAATTTTAAGGAAACAATAAAACCTATATAAAAAAGGAGGGGGTCAATTGAAAAACGCTATGTATAGCGTTTTTGCAGCTGCCAAAAACACCGCCCATTCCCCCGCCAAATAGGTATTTGTTGGGGGAAAACAGAAAATCAGCCTACGCCACCGTGGAGGCCCTTTAGTCCCGCGCAAGCGGGATGACCGTTAGGGAAGGCCGGAAGGGTGGTGGCGCAGAGGCATGGCGGCCGATTGTAGCCGGGGAATGAATGGTGGAGCAATTGGAGTATCGTCCTGAAGACTGAAGGTTATCGTATTCTTGACAAAAATTCCCCACGGATATATAATTTCTACATTCTTGCTCGCTTAACTCAGCGGTAGAGTGCCACCTTCACACGGTGGAAGTCACTGGTTCAAATCCAGTAGCGAGCACTTAAATCTGCGAAAAATTCCTGTTGTTAAAAATCATTCTTTTCTATATAATATGCAATAAACTGAACAATTCCAAAATGCAACGCAGCGGTCAAATACTTAGGCCTGTCCTTTATTTGCGTAAGACTGCTTGGGGAAAATTATGTTAGACAAAATGCGAAACATTGGCATTATGGCCCATATTGATGCCGGAAAGACCACTACTACGGAGCGTATCCTTTATTATTCCGGAAAGATTCACAGAATTGGCGAGATTGACGACGGTGCTGCAACCATGGACTTTATGCAGCAGGAACAGGAGCGCGGCATAACGATTGCCTCTGCTGCCATTACAACCGAATGGAAAGGCTACAAGATAAATATAATCGACACGCCCGGCCACGTGGACTTTACCGCAGAAGTTGAGCGTTCCCTCCGCGTACTGGACGGTGCCGTTGCGGTAATCTGCGCGGTGGGTTGGGTTCAGCCCCAGACGGAAACGGTTTGGAAGCAGGCAGATGAATTCAATGTTCCCCGCATTTGCTTTGTGAACAAGATGGACAGAATTGGCGCAGACTTTTTTGGCGCAATGAATGACGTTCACGAAAAGTTCAAGTGTCCGGTTGTTGCACTGGAAATCCCCATTGGTGCAGGCCAGGACTTTGAAGGCGTAATTGACCTGCTCAACATGAAGGAAATCCGCTGGGATGCAGAATCCGAAGGCGAAAAATTTGACGTTACCGACATTGCAGATGAGCGCAAGGCTTTGGCGGATGAATGGCGCGAAAAGCTTATAGATGCAGTTGCAAGCAATGACGATGCCCTTGGCGAAAAATATCTTGAGGGCCAGGAGATTACAACTCAGGAACTAAAGGCGGCGCTTAGAAAGTGCACCATAAACCGCACCCTGGTTCCCTTCCTCTGCGGTTCAAGCCGCCACAACCAGGGAGTCCAGCCGCTTATTGATGCAGTCGTTGACTATCTTCCATCCCCGGACGAAATTCCTGCCGCAAAGGCTGTCCACGTAAAGAAGGACGTGGAAGAAGAAACCAGCATTGAATGCAAGGAAGACGCAAAGTTTCCGGTTGGCCTTGTGTTCAAAATCCAGTTTGACCCCCAGATGGGAATCCTCTGCTTTGTCCGCATGTACGCAGGAAAGATTACAACAGGAATGCAGGTCTTTAACGCAAGCAAGAAAAAGCGCGAAAGAATCAACCGCATTTTGCGCGTAAACGCAAACCGCATGGAGCAGATGGACAGCGTTTCTGCCGGAGACATAGCCGTATTTGTTGGCCTTAAGGTTTCACAGACGGGCGACACACTTTGCAGCGAAGGTTTCCCTGTTCTGCTGGAGAACGTAAAATTCCCCGAGCCTGTCATCTCCATTGCAATAGAACCAGAGACCATGAGCGACCGGGACAAGCTTAACGAGACTCTTGAAATCCTTAGCAGGGAAGACCCAACCTTTACCTCCCGCGACGATGCGGAAACAGGCCAGCTTGTAATCAGCGGGATGGGAGAACTCCACCTGGACGTTCTTGTTACAAGAATCCGCGATGACTTTAAGGTCCAGTGCCGTGTTGGCGCGCCCCAGGTTACTTACCGCGAAGCCGTTACAGCCAGTGCAGACTATAAGGAAGAATTCAGCCGCGTACTTGCAGGAAAAGAAAACACCGCAGGCCTTACCATTCACGTTGAACCTCGCGAAACAGGTGCCGGAAACAGCTACTCCTGCACCGTCAAGCATTCGTCAGAAATACCGGAAGAAATTTTTGAGGCCATTGAACAGAGCATCACAAACTGCTTTGGTTCAGGAATCAAGATGGGCTATCCTTGTGCAGACACTGCAGTTACCGTTACAGCCATTGAATACAACCCGCTTACCGCTTCCACATTCGCTTTTGAAGCCGCAGCCGCAGAAGCTTTTGACAAGGCATGTTCAGCAGCCAGCCCCGAGCTTCTTGAACCGGTCATGGACGTGGACATAGAAAGCCCCTCTGAATTTGTTGGAGACGCGATGAGCCAGATTACCCAGCGCGGTGGAATGATAAGCAGCATGGACGAAAAATCCGGTGGCAACATAATCCACGCCCAGGCACCAATGGCAAAGATGTTCGGATTCAGCACAAACCTCCGTTCTGTTACGCAGGGTAGGGCAAGCTTTAGCATGGCATTCAGCCACTTTAAGAAAAAGGCCTAATGGCTTTAACAAGGTAATTCATTTTAATATGGAGGAAATAGATGAACAATTTTTTTAAGTTGAAGGAAAACGGTACGACTGTAAGCCGCGAAATCATCGGCGGTATTACAACCTTCTTGGCAATGGCTTACATTCTGTCCGTGAACCCAAACATTCTTGCAAACGACATAACAGGCCTTAACTGGAACTCTGTCTTTACGGCAACCGCAGTCGCAGCCGGCATTGCAACGCTTGTAATGGCATTCCTTGCAAACCTTCCTGTTGCCCTTGCACCTGGCCTTGGACTTAACGCATTCTTTACCTACACTGTTTGCGCAGGAATGGGTTGTTCCGCAGCCTTTGCACTTACGGCTGTCCTTGTGGAAGGAATCATCTTTATCCTTCTTTCGCTTTTTGGTGTCCGCGAAGCAATCATAAAGTCAATTCCTACTGGACTCAAAAAAGCTGTGTCCGTCGGAATCGGCCTCTTTATCACAATCATCGGTCTTGTAAATGCCGGAATCGTTAAGACCAACTTGGGAACACCGGTTGGCTTTGTAAACTTTACAGCAGATAATGCAAGCGCAACAGTTGCAATAATTGGCCTTGTAATTACAATCGTGCTCTTTATCCTAAAGGTACCGGGCTCAATCCTCATTGCAATTGCCCTTACCACAATAATCGGAATTCCTTTTGGCGTAACAAGTGTTGCAAAAGACTGGACGCCTTTCTCCACACCGGCAGAACCACACCTCTTCCACTTTGCATTCGGCGAGGCATTTTCTTCAAGCGGCATGATATTAAAATTCATCGTCGTTATGATAACCTTCCTCTTTACAGACATGTTCGACACCCTTGGAACTTTGATGGGAATTGCAGAGCAGGGCAACCTCAAGGATTCAAGTGGAAACATCCGCAACGCAAAGGGCGCTTTGATGGCAGACTCCGTTGGAACCGTAGTTGGCGCATGTCTTGGAACTTCAACAGTAACATCTTTCGTAGAGTCAACATCTGCTGTTGCCGCAGGCGCACGCACAGGACTTGCTTCCGTTGTTACGGCGGTATTGTTCTTCCTCTCGCTCTTCCTTACACCGCTCTTCGCAATCATTCCGGCAGCCGCAACCGCACCTGCACTTATCTTCGTTGGCTTCCTCATGATGAAGTCCGTAACGGAAATAGACTTTAAAGACCCAACCGAAGGTGTTCCCGCATTCATCACAATCATGGTCATGCCATTCTCCTATTCAATCGCCAAGGGAATTGCATGGGGCGTAATCTCCTACGTGATTGCAAAATGCGCGGGCAAAAAGGCAAAGGAAATTCCTGTAGTAACATGGGCTCTTGCAGTAATCTT
Organism: Treponema sp.; assembly: GCA_017534445.1. Lineage (GTDB taxonomy): Bacteria > Spirochaetota > Spirochaetia > Treponematales > Treponemataceae > Treponema_D. The sequence continues at coordinate 62,076 of JAFXWC010000041.1, read as the reverse complement.
CCTTGCAGACATCATCTTTGAATCCTGCAAGTAAAGTCTTTTTATATTTTCTTTCTTGCGGCACTTTCTTTTGCTAGGGGCTTTCCGGGGTCGCTTGAAACTTCGTTGCGAGAGCCGCCTTTCGGCTCCATTGCTTTCGCAACCCGCCTGCGGCGGGTCCCTACAATCCCTGCCGTGCTTGCTTTTTTTACCGGCATTTGTCGCGCTAAAGAAATATTGTGCCTTTGCCGTATAAAAACTGGTCAGTGGCTGGTCAAAAAAAATCGGTCATGCTGAACTTGATTCAGCAACTGTTTTATATGTATTACAGGGATTCCGAAACACACTTTGTAGCAGGTGCGTGCAAAGTGGCGTAGTGTTCGAAATGACTCTATGCAATGAACTTATTTGACAGCACTCTATAAAATAAAATAGGTAAATATGAAAAAGTTAAAATTCTTTCTAATCGCATCAGCTGCGCTCTTTTTTTTCACCGCAATTTTCTGCATCTCCGTTAACGTCTACATGATTCGCTCCACAAAAGGCTTTGTCTACCACGACCTTTCATCACTTCCGCAAAAATACACGGTAATCATTCCCGGTGCAAAAGTTTACAAAACCACAGTTTCCCATGTTGTCCGCGACAGGCTTGAAGCCGCAGTAAACCTCGTTCACAATCAAAAGGCCAGCCGCTACCTTGTAAGCGGAGACCACGGCCGCAAAAACTACGACGAAGTAAACGGCATAAAAAATTTCATGTGCCAGTATTACACCGTAGAAGAAAGCGACATCTTCCTTGACCACGCAGGCTTTTCCACCTACGAAACAATGTACCGCGCCCGCGACATCTTCTGCGTAAAAGACTGCGTAATCGTAACCCAAAAAACATTTGCCCCCCGTGCAGTCTACCTTGCCCGAAAGCTTGGCCTTGATGCCGTAGCCTACGAAGCCCCCGAAGTCCTGCCCTACCACCCGCGCACAAAAAACTCCTGGCGCCTCCGCGAATCCCTCGCCCGCGTAAAAGCCTTCCTTGACATAACCTTCCACACCAAACCCAAATACCTAGGGCCCCAAATCCCCATCACCGGGGATGCCTCTGCTTCCTGGGATTAGTACTTTTTATGTCAAACTGTCCCAGTCGCGCCAGCCTACATACCGAATGCCGTTAATGGTAAAAACAGAGGGTCAAAGGACATCATTGCCAATCCAAAAAGTTTGTTGTGTAAATGTGCGGTTCAGGGTACTAAAATCAAAAAATATTAAAAAATAGTACCCTAAAATGCGATTTATGTGCTATAATTCTTTATAAGGAGTTATAGCTTTTATGTTCAGTAAGGTTTATTCGCGCGAAAAATATCTGGCTAGGCTCAGGCCTTTTTATGATTCGGATGTTGTAAAAGTCATAACAGGTATACGACGTTGTGGAAAATCATTTATATTAAAAGCTGTAATCAACGAACTTTACAAAAGGGGTGTCGAAGAATCCAAAATCATATATCTTCCTTTAGACAAGCGTGGATTTAAGAATATAAAAACTGCTGAACAGCTTGAAGAAAAAATCGAATCATTAATTACAGAAGAAGGATTTCATTATCTTTTCATTGATGAAGTTCAGAATGTAAAGCACTTTGAAAGCGTAGTTCAGTCGTATGCCGAAGAAGGTTTTTCAGTTTTTCTTACTGGTTCAAATTCCTATCTTTTGAGTGATGAGATTACCACAAAGCTTACAGGACGATATCTTTCTTTTGAAACTTTTCCTTTGGATTTTTATGAATTCATTGAGATGAAAAAATTCTTCAAGCTTATAATTGATTCCGACATTGAAGAGGAATTTAATGAATATATTTTAAATGGCGGATTTCCAAAAACGCTGGAGTTTCCAGATATAAATGCGCGGCAGACATATACTCGTGGAATAATTGGTGAGATTTTTGAAAAAGATGTAAAAACTAGAAAACGAATTTCAAATATTGCTGTCTATGAGCGGGTCCAAAGTTTTTTGATCAATAATTTTTCAGCTCCATTTTCAATTTCAAATCTAATCAGCTGCTTGAAGTCTGAAGGTTTTTCAACAAAGCCAAGTACTGTCCGGGGGTACATTGAAGATTTACAAAAAGCAAAAATTATTTATGAATGTAACCGTTTTGATTTGAAAAGCAAAAAATCAATCAAGCGTGAGCAAAAATATTATCTTGCAGATATGGCAATATATTTTTCAACAAATACTGATAATCGTAGGAGTTATGGACCAACTCTTGAAAATCTTGTTTATCTGTATTTGAGGAGTCATGAATATGTAGTTAGCGTAGGAATAATTGGTAGTTTTGAATGTGATTTCATTGTTCGAGATAAGAATCAATCATATGCTTATGTTCAGGTTGCATATACATTGCATGGCGAAGATGATAAAGCCACAGAAAAAATAAAAGAACGTGAGTATCGGCCTTTTAGAAGCATAAAGGATGGTTATCCGCGCTATATCATTTCGTTAGACAAGTATCCAGATCAACAGGAAGGTGTCCATCACATAAATGCAGTTGATTTATTCCTTGGAAAAATAAAAATTTAGTCTTTTAAAATTATGAGTGCCGCAGAAAAAAACTGCCTCTTGCCTAAAATACAAGGGATTGCCGTATCGTTCGAAACGATGGTTCTAGCGGGCACGGCAATGACACTTGTTATTTTTTGTTCAGTTTATTTGTCTGTTTTGTTGCTGCTTGCGTTTGCAAGTTTGGCACCGACGAAGCTGTTCAAGAGGTCTTTGGGGTTTATGCCAAGGCTTTGGCCTAGGGCTTCGGAAATCTGGGTTACGTTTTTCATGATGTCGCCCTGAAGCTGGGATGAGTCTCCGCCGTACATGTAAATTTTGTCCACGTTGGAGTAGGCATTTCCTGCGGCCTCGGCGATTTTGGGCAGCTGTTCAAAGTAGAGCTTGAGTGCCTGGAGCTGCATGTCCTGTTTTGCGGCGTCACCGTATTTTGCCATGGCTTCTGCCTTTTTGTTTAGACCTTCTGCTTCTGCTTCAAGCTTTGCCTTGATTGCGGCGGCTTCTGCTTCGCCCTGTGCCTGGGTTGCTTCTGCGAGCGCCTTTTTACCGGCGGCTTCGTTTTCCATTGCCTGCTTTGCGGCTTCTGCATTCTTTAGCTTGGTGTAGGCATCTGCGTCTGCCTGCTTCTGCACTTCAAAGGCATCTGCTTCCGCTTTCTTTTGCCTGCGGTAAAGGTCTGCGTCGGCCTGCTGCTGGGCGGCGTACTTGTCTGCTTCGGCTGTCTTTTTGACTTCTGCTTCCAGGGCTTTTTCCTTAATGGAAACAACTTTTTCCTGAAGCTCAATCTCTTTGTCCTGGCGGGCAATGTTTGCCTCTACCTCTTTTACTTCCTTGTCCTTTCTCTGGACTTCCGCTTCGATTGCCATGGCTGCGTCTGCCTTTGCGGCTTCCGTGTCTGCCTTTGCCTTTAGGGAAGCTTTCTTGAGGGCAAGTTCATTCTGCTTCTGGGCAATTTCTAGTTCTGCGGCAACCCATGCGTCGTTTGCGTCTTTGTCTGCCTGGGCCTGGGCAATTTTTACTTCCGCTTCTGCGGCGGCCTTTGCCTTTGCTGCATCTTTGGAAATGGAGACTGTGTTTTCTATACCAAGGTTGTTGATTACGTCGTTGTCGTCCTTAAAGTTCTGGATGTTGAATGTGGTAAGTTCAAGTCCCAAGTCCATGAGGTTGGGCTTTACGTTTTCTGCGACTTTTTCTGCGAGAACTTTTTTGTCTCCCTGAATCAAGTCCTTGAGCTTTATCTGGGAAATTATTTCGCGGATGTTTCCTTCAAGGACAGGGGTTACGACTGATGCTATGTCTTCTGTTGAATAGCCGATGAACTTGGCGGCGGCCTTTTTCATTATTTCAGCTTCCTGGGAAATTGCAATGTTTGCAACAGCGTCTACCTTGATGTTGATTGCATCCTGGGTTGGGATGGAATCTTTTGATACAAAGTCAACCTGGATGTTTTCCAGCGTCATGTAGTCAATGCGCTGCAAAAAGGGAATTACGAATATGGCCTTTCCGGTTACGGTCTTGTTTCCGAATGGCCCTACGCGGATACCGATGCGGTTTTTGGGAACCTTGCGGTATGAACAGAAAAATAGAATGAAGAGAAGTGCGCCTGCACCAATTCCAATAAATGGCATGATAAACCTCCGTTTTTAATTTATGGGGACAGTATAACATTCAAGCCAACTTCTAGCAATAGAGGCATGGAATATTTGCAGATGGTAAATGTAACTGTTAACAAGAAAGCACTTCCATTCCCGGCAGAAACCGCGTCAAAAAAGCCGAGCGCGGATATAAGGTATCTGACTCCCTTCGGTCGCACCGCGCAAATGCTTTTTTGCCACGTTTTCTGCCTCCATTTCAGTGCTTTCTTAATATATTCTTGCATTACAATTCTTTGCAATATGCCTCTTTGCGTACAGCAAATAGAGCCTACCCCCGATTGGAAGGGTGAGCGAAGCGAAAACACGCGCAGCGTGGTCGGAGGCGAAAGCCGTAGCCCTGGAAAGCGGGTTAGCAAATAGAGTGTGGTCCAGAAAAAAAAGAAAAAAAATAAAATGATTTTAGAAGAGTTCCAGCTGGCCGTTTTCCTGGGAGAAGAGGCTTTCCTGAGTTTGTTTTTCGATGTCTTTTTGTACGGGGCGGGTGTCTTTTATTATGCGCTTGAAGAGTTCCATGCAGACGCGGGCATCGTCGTGGGCGCGGTGGGCTTCCAGAACTTTTATGTTCAAGAGGCTTGCCAGGTTCTGAAGCTTGTACTGGCCTTCGAGTCCGTTTTTGTTAAGGTTGGGGTAGGCCCAGCGAGAAAGCGGCAGTGTGTCTATGACCGTGTTTTTTAGCGCGTCCATGTTCATGCGCTCGAGCTGGGCGTTTATGAAGTACATGTCAAACGGGGCGTTGTGGGCGATTAGGATTACATCGTCGCTTGAAAGCCAGCGGAGGAATTCAAAGGTGACCGTTGCGGCGTCGCTTTGGTTTTCCAGCATTTGTGGTGTGATGTGGGTTAGGTTTTGAAGGAAGGGGGTGAGTGGAACGGGCGGTTTTATTAGGGAAGAAAATGGCTCCCCAATAATTCCGTCCCTGTTGAATTTTACGGCTCCTATTTCCATAAGGTGGTCGGTTGCCGCATGCAGGCCAGTAGTCTCGGTGTCAAAGGCTGCAAAAATCTTGCCGGAATAAAATTCCCGCGCAAGACTTCTGTAGTTCCTAAAAATCTTAAGGCCACGGCCGTGCATTTCTTTTAGCCTTTATTTTGCGGCATCGAGGACTGCGTTGATTTCTGCTGAAATCTTTGCAATTTCTTCTGTTGCGCTCTTCTTGGCTTCTTCGAGGGCTGCGTCTGTTTTTGCAGAAACTGGAACTGCACAGTTGATGTAGAACTTGATTTTTGGTTCCGTTCCGCTTGGGCGTGCGCTAACGATTGTTCCGTCTTCCAGGAAGAACTGGAGTACGTTGCTCTTTGGCCAAGGAAGGTTTGCCTTTGCCGCAGGATTTGCCGGGTCAAATTCGTATGACTGCTGAACGTCGCGGATTTTGCAGACTTTCTTTCCACCCAAGGTCTTAAGTCCCTCTGTGCGGAGCTTGGTCATGATTCCAGTCATTATTGCAGGGCCCTTTACGCCTGGGAAGTACTTGCTTATTGCTCCGTCCTGGAAGTAGCCGTATTCCTTGTACATGTCGTTCATGCGCTCAAGGAGGCTCTTGCCTTTGCTTGCCCAGTAGAGTGTCATCTCTGCACACATTGCTGCTGCAGAAATACCGTCTTTGTCGCGGCATTCTGTTTCAACAAGGTAGCCGTAGCTTTCTTCCAAACCGAACACGTAATGTTCCTTGCCGGTCTTTTCCATCTGGCCTTCGTCAAATGCAATCCACTTGAACCCTGTAAGGCATTCCTTTACCTTTACGCCGTAGTTCTTTGCAACTGCGTCTACGAAGGGGCTTGTTACGATTGAGCGGATGAGTACCGGGTTTTCTGGCATCTTGCCCAGTTCCTTCTTGCTAAGGAGAACGTAGTCTGCAAGCAGGGCACCCATCTGGTTTCCTGTAACGAGGACATAGTTTCCGTCCTTGTCCGGGAATGCAGTTCCAAAGCGGTCTGCGTCTGGGTCTGTTGCCATTACAACGTCTGCCTTTTCCTTCTTTGCAAGCTCAACTGCCATTTTGAGTGCGGGTGCTTCTTCCGGGTTTGGCTTTTCTACAGTTGGGAAGTCTCCGTTTCCTTCGCGCTGTTCGGGTACGGTGATTACGTTAAGGCCAAGGTCGCCAAGTACCTTTTCTACGTGCATTGCGCCTGTTCCGTGGAGTGGCGTGTAGACTACCTTTACGCTGGAAGCCTTTTCTTTTATAAGGGCCGGGCGGTAGAGGTTTGCCTTTATCATTGCCTGGAACTTGTCGTCAATTTCCTTGTCGATGGGTACGATTTTTCCAGACTTGATTCCTTCTTCGCGGGAGATAAGCTTTGCTTCTTTTACTGCGTTAACTTCGTCGATGATTCCCTTGTCGTGGGGCTCAACAACCTGTGCTCCGTCTGCCCAGTATGCCTTGTAGCCGTTGTACTGGGGAGGGTTGTGGCTTGCCGTTACTACAACGCCGGTCTGGCAGCCAAGGGTGCGGATTGCATAGGAAAGTTCCGGGGTGGGGCGGAGTCCTGTAAAAAGATACGCCTTGATTCCGTTTGCCGCAAATACGCGTGCCGTTATGTCGCTGAACTTGTCGTGGTTGTGGCGGCTGTCGTATGCGATGCATGCGCTAAGAGTGCCTTCTTTTGCCTCTTTGGGGAAGGCCTTGATAATGTAGTTTGCAAGACCCTGCGTTGCCTTTGAGATGTTGAGTGTGTTCATGCGGTTTGTTCCGCCGCCCATTACACCGCGGAGGCCGCCTGTGCCAAATTCAAGGCTCTGGTAGAAGCGGTCTTCAAGTTCCGCCATTGCTTCCTTTGAATCTTTCTTTGCAACAAGGTCTTCAACTTCCTTGCGGAAAGCTTCGTCCTTTTCTTCTGCAATGTACTGTGCCGCTCTTTCGAGTATCTCTTTTTCTTCCATATTATTACTCCTAAAATGTTACCCTTAATTTGTTTGTTTTTTTATTATTCAGCTCCGTCCGCCTTTTTAAGCAGCGTAGTCTCCCAGCGCAAAAGCGAGCGTTCTGCAGCTTCGTCTCCGCCCATAACGTCGCACATTATGCGGAATACAGGTTCAGTGCCGCTTGGCCTCATCCAGATGAATGCCCTTGGATTTCCGTCTTCGTCCAGGAAGCGTATCTTTAGGCCGCCGTTGCCGTTTGCCCAGTCGGAAGCGTTCTTAACTTCCTTGGTTCCGTTGGTAATGTCTGCCTCGTAGCCGGTAAAGCCGTAAATGGCATTAAGCTCGTCTGCATGCTTGCTCCAGTCATCGGTAAAGACTGCCTGGAAGCGTTTCTTAAGCAATGACTTGTCCTGGGTCTTAACGTCAAGAACCGCCCTGCTTTCGCTAACGCCTGTGGTTGCAAAGCGGGGAAGGGTGGAAAGCACGTCGCTAAGCATAAAGTCGTCCTTGTAGCGGTAAGACATTCCGGCCTTCTCGCACCAGATGTGGAAAAGCCCCTTGCAGAACTTGCCGTCGCTTCTCCTGTAGTCACGGATTGTAAGCATCTTAAGAACGGCAAAGAGTGTTGCCACCGGGTCACGCACGCTGGAAGGATATGTAATGTTTCCACCGTTGCTTCCCTCGCCAAGAATGCGCACGTCGTAACCTTCATCCCTCTTCTGGCGGGCAAGGTTCACCACGTTTGCTTCCCCAACTTCCGCGCGGAAAATCTCGTAGCCAAAGCTTTCGCAAATCTGGTCAATGCGCATGGATGTTGGGCCGTTTACTACAACCGCATGCTTTCCAAAGGTTGCCTGCGTCCTCCACAAAAGCCCCTGTTCGTTAAGCGTCTCCTTCTTCCATTCCTCAAAGGCAAGCTCCGAAACAACGCTAAGCGCAAAAATCTCCTGTGCCGTAATTGGGCGGGCAGTCTGTGCGTCCTCGTCAAAGAATACAATGTTGCCCCTGTCACCGTCGCAGTCCGGCATGTAGCCAATAAGAATATTATTGTTGCCGTCAGCATGAAGGTCATTTATTACGTCCGCAAGACGGGTCATGTTCTCTGGCTCTGGAATAATCTCGTGCATTATAAGCCCGGGCGTGTCGTTGAAAGGCAAAAATTCAAGGCCGCACTGGGGAATAAAGGTCTTGTCTATGGAAACCGAGCGTGCAGAACCGTTCATGTCGCATACGATGGAAGCTGGGGTTTCCCTAAGACCTTCCTTGATTGCCTCAAAAACAGCGTCCTGGCCCTTCTTGTTAAAGATGCCGGTAATAACCCCGCGGATGAATTTGTCGTAAGCTTCAACCGCACGAAGCTTGTGGAAGGAAGAATTTGCATACACCTGCTTAAGGTGGTGAAGGTTTGCCCCCTCAATAAGAAGGTTAGCCCTTTCCTCCGCATCAGAAGCCTTGCACTTCTCTCGGAAAATGTCTGCAAGTGCATTAGTCTCCTTGCCTTCAAGAACCCCGCCCTTGTTAAGACCAAATTTTATTCCATTCCAGCCGATTGGATTGTGGCTGGCAGAAATGTAAAGGAAACCGTCAAGCTCCTTTGAATAAGCCATAATTTCCGGGGCAGATGCAACCTCTACAAAGTGGACGTAAATCCTCTTTTGCAGGAAAACCCTTATGATAACATCCGCCATTTCCTTGCCGGTAGGACGGGTATCCGTGCCAAGAGCCACGTGGGGCTCATCATTCTTTGACTTTGAAAGCACATAATCCGCAAAAGTCTCTGCAATAAGAGCGCAAAGCAAGCGGTTAGTTTCTCCTATATCAGAATCCTTGTCTTCTGCACCGCCACTCTTAGCAAAAACCTTGCGCCAACCGGATGCAGAAAGTATCATATCATTTTGAATCATGCTACTATTATAGCGACAATTCTCCATATTTTCAACAAAAAAGCCCGCATTTGCATGGTCATTTAGGCGGTCATTTAGGCCCAAATAGCCTTAACTTGGCATTTTCCTTCTATAATATTCTTCTTTTGGAGCATATTTCATGGTTTTACCGCCTGTTCAAACCGCTCACTTTCTGTCCAGCGACCGTCCCATCCATTTGTAGTAGATAAAGCACAAAATAATTCCAAAGATGGTGGCCGCAGGAGCTGCTGCACCAATACCCGTAAGGCTTGCGTTTTCGCGGATGCTCATGAAGTAGGAAATTGGCAGGCGCAGAAGGAAGGTTTGCAAAAGGCCCTGAATCATTACGAAAAGGCTTTTTGAGTGTCCGTTGAAATAGCCCAGGTAGCTGAACAGGATGCAGGTTATGATGACTTCCGGGGAAAATCCCCTAAGGAATTCAAAGGCCCTCCTGATTACGGCGGGGTCATCTGTAAATAGAGAGGCAAGGCTGTCGCCAAAGAAAAAAATTGCCAGCATGACGGGAAGTCCAATCGTGGCCCCAATTCCTTGGCCAATAAGAAGTCCGCTTCTTGCTCGCTTTTCGTTGCCTGCACCAACGTTCTGCGCAACAAAGGGAGCCATGCTCTGCATTATGCAGAGTGGAAGCATCATAGTGAATCCCTGTATTTTCTGTGCAACGCCGTAGCCGGATGACGCGTCAAGGCCAAGTCGGTTTACAAAGGCGCAGAGGGCAAGAAAGCTAAAGTTTGTCAAAACTCCCTGCACCGTTAGTGGAAGCCCCAGCTTTACGAACTTGTTGATTTCGCTTCCAAAATTCAAGTGCTTTCTTTCTATTTTAAATGGTATGGAACGCTTTTTTATGATTGCGAGCGACAGCACTACGCTTACCGCCTGGGCTACAACCGTTGCAATGGCTGCCCCCACAACATTCATCTTAAAGACTGCAACCAAGAGCAAGTCTCCTGTTACGTTCACTGCGCATGCTATTGCCACAAAGATGAGCGGTGTGTTTGAGTCTCCCATTCCGCGGAGCATGGCGCTTATAAAATTGTAGAAGGTAATAAAAATAAATCCCGCACCACAAATCCTTATGTAAAGAATCGTAAGTTCAAGTGATTCTTCCGGTGTCTGCATGATGATTGCGAGAGGCCTTGCAAATGATACTATAAGAGCTGTAAGCACCAGGGAAATTGTAAGAAAAAATACGACCGCGTTTGAAAGAAGCTTGTTCACCTGCTCAAACTGTTTGGCTCCAATATAATTTCCAAGCAGAACCGTTACACCCATCGTGATGGCGTTCAGCAGCATGGTAAAAAGGTTCATGATATTTCCGCCAACCGCAACACCGCTTATACCGGCAGTCGTTCCAAATCGCCCGACAATCAGCATGTCCACGGCACCGTATAGTGACTGCAGTACCAGCGAAAGCAGCACCGGCAGCATAAAAGCCACAAGTTTTCCCGCAATGCTTCCCTGCGTAAAGTCTTGCTTTCCCTTTATCTTTGTATTTTCCATGCGCAGAGTATATCACAAAAAAATATTTTGTAAAACCGATTGTTTTTATTCTATTGATTAGCATTTGCATAATAGCTATAATTTGGCAATGAAAACTAATGGATTGTTTTGTAAAAAAATTGTTTTGCTTATACTCCTCTTTTTCTCATCAATCGGTTTCCTGTATGCGGAGGATCCTGATTCAACTTTTGGTGTTGGACTGAACCTGTATGCATTCGGCCTGGGTGGAAATTCTTTCGAAGAAGATGATGACCCAAGTGGCATAAACATGAATATCTATGGAACCTATGACATTTCGCCCTGTGCTTTCATAGGTGCTAATATTGGGCTTCCCTTTTGGTTTTGGGGATGGCTCACATCGAAAGACGAAGAGACTTATGAAAAGAACGACATAACGGTAGACCCTTCCGATAAAGTCTTTACGTTTTCTGTAAATGCCGGTCTTGATTACACCTTGTTGGAAGTTATCCGCACGGAAGGCTACGTTGAATGCGGCTTTATTGCCAACAGCTGGGCAGGTGGAGCAGGGGCCTCCCTTTCCCTCTTTCTTGCAGGATTTGATTCTTACACACAAATAGGCGTAAAGGCTGATTACGGTTTTTATTACGGCTATTCCGTGGAAGCCCACGAATGGACCCCCTTCCAAAAGTTAGCTCTCGCACTCATAGTAATGTTCAGGTGATTTATCTATGAAAACTCTTTTTGCCGAACTCCTTATTTTATTTTCCTGTTAAATTTATGCATAAGGATATGGGCAAATTTTAAATTTGCAATCATAAGAACAAAAGCTTCAAAAATGCATGTTGTGGTTACAGCATTAAAGGCCATAAACTTTGAGCATTTGTAAATAATTGCAATGCTAACAGGAAGGCAGATAAGGCTTGTTGCCAGACAGGGGATGTATCTTTTTATATAGATTGCGTGTCCTATGTGTACCAGAAGATGTGCCGCAAGCGAAAGGAATATTCCAAACCATAAGCCGTAAAGAATTTCATTGGGGAAATAATAGGCCAAAAGGCTTACCCCAAAGAAAGGAATGAATTCTTCGTAGACAGCAAGGGCAAATCCTGCCGTGGTAAAGTCCCGGTAAGCATCCATCACCTTTGGAAAGCGTTCAAACAAATCGGGGTTCTTTTTAAAGAAGTAGCCAAAACCAATTATTTCTTCCATGTCGTGAAAAATAAAAATTATTGGCAAGAGCAGGATGTAGTCTTTCATTTGTAATCCTCCAGAGATTTCCACTTATTTAAAACACCTTGATAAAGTTGCCCCTTCTTATTTACAAAGGGTTTTATTCCAAAATTGAATATTACAGAATGACAGATTGCCTGGAAAAAATATTTCTTGTGCAGAAGCTGTTCGATTACAAAATGCCCTCTGTCTATAAAGTCCTTTAGAATTCCAGACACGTTGCTTGCGTACGTTGGAGAGCCTATGACAAGTCCGTCTGCAGATGCAATTTCGTCTGAAAGCCCGTCTGCATCATCGCTTATATGGCAGTGTCCAGTTTTATAGCATGAGCAGCAGCCTGCACAATGCAATATGTTCTTTTTAGAAAGGTCAACGAATCTTACATCTATTTTGTTTGCCGTCAATTCACTTTCGATTGAATGCAGTATGGCTGAGGTAAAACCCTTGCAACGCGGACTTCCGTTTATTATGACTACCTTCATGGCGTTCCTGTTAAGCTCGGTTTTTTGTTGGCTTTCCGTGGCCGTAGTAAATTGTGCGCGGTCCAATGGACTTTATTTTTTGAGCCGTCTTTTTAATTTCTTCAAGGTTGTAGAACAAATGTCCTGTTGCAGGAAAGATCCAGTTGTCCAGTGCGTCGCCAACGATAAGGTCTTTTTCTTCCACGTCAACTCCAATGGAGCCCTTTGTGTGCCCGGGAATTTCAACTATTTTTGCATTTATTCCGTATGCGCTAAGGTCATCCCCTTCCTTTACATAGATTGTTTTTTCTGGCCTTTGAATTTTTGTTTCCCGCAGAACTTTTAGGGAAAGGCCTAGGACAATGCGCCCAACAAGTCCGTATGATTTGAGCGGCTGTTTGTCGTAATTGTCGAACAGCTCTTCATCCGCCTTGTGAAAGGCTACAGGAATGTCAAAATGCTTGGCAATTTTTGCTGCGTTCTCTGCGTGGTCAAAATGAACGTGGGTAAGAACAATAAGCTTCATGTTGTATTTTTTGCATTCGGCTAGAACTTCCTCGTAACCTGCGCCGCTTCCTGTGTCTACAAGGATTGCGCTGTCTCCGCTTGAAACAATGTAGCAGTTGTCCGTTACTGTTTTTATTTTTTGTATTGTGTACATTCAAGCCCCCTCAAGTAAATTTTTAAAAACTTTTGTAATTTTTGATTCACCCTTGCGCTTCCAGGTAAACTGAACGTCGCTTCCGACTTTGGGTTCTTCTTTCAAACTGTCGGATGCTTTTGCGGGAATCAAAAGTTCCCAATAGCGGACATAAAAAACTCCGTCTTTGATTGATTCGACAAGCCCCAAGTGCTGTTCAAAAATTTGCATAAAGCCTTCTTGAACTTTTACCTTGCGGTAAGATGGGAATTCCTGGTTGATTTCTTGCAGGCGTTTTTCGTCTTCCAGTTTTTTAAAATCTTTGCTTTCGATGATTCTTCCTTTTATTTTTGAAAAGTCATCATTTAAAGGAAGGCACATTATAGCATCAAAGGAGTTTCCTGCACCGTCTGTTATTCTAAATTCTGAGGCTCTTCTAAAGCCAAGGCGCGGATAATAGTTTGGCTCTCCGATTACGACAATGCCTGCAACCCCTGCTTTTTTTGCGGCTTCTATTGACTGCCGCATCAGCTGGCCACCAATGTCGTTTCCTTCCAGGGTAGGCTCAACAGCAAGCGGGCCAAAGGTTACGACTTCGTGTTTGACTTTTGTTTCGTCGTCAAAAATCCATGCACGCGTGTAGTAAACTGCACCGACAATTTTTTTGTCCACTTCAGCCACAAGGCTTAATTGCGGAAGGTAATCCTTGGATTCGCGTATGATTCGGACAAGGAAATGTTCTGTGCAACCCGGCCAATACTTGTTCCAAAAACTCCGCATGGTCATGAGCTCTGTATTTTTATAGTCGTCGGGCCTTTCTTGGCGTATGATTAGATTTTCTAGCATAATGTTTTTCCGTATGATTTTATTGTAGCTTGCTTTATTTGCTTTTGCAAGTAGCGGCCTTCTTTACTTTTCTCTTCTTCTGTCTATGTGCTATAATGAAAATATGAGACAGAATAATTTTCCAAAGCAGACACATTTTATTGGGGTGCTTCTTCCAGATGATCTAACGCTTACTCTTGAAGATTGCAGAAGGTATATGAACCAGGCTTACGGCTGCAAGAGCGGTTACGGAACACCCATCCACGTAACCCTTATTCCTCCTTTTTGTTTACAGGAAGACTATTTAACGGCTGATTTGGTAAGGGCCATTGAAAAGGATGTGCTGCCAAAGAAGTTGGGCTTTAAGGCTAGAGTGGAAAATTTTGATGCTTTTGCGGACAGAACTCTTTTTGCAAAAGTACTCGCAGATAATTCTTGGGTAAGGCTGAGGGATGAAACTGCAAAGGCTGTACTTAACGCATGCCCTGGATGTACCAAGAAAGAGCAGAGGCCTTTTCTTCCGCATTTGACAGTTGCAAACAGGGATATACCCCCGGGGAGTATTACAAAGGCTCTTGAGGTTATGAACGAACTGGATCTTGTTGAGGATTTTCCTGTTGACAACATTACCATCTTTGAAAGAAAAGACGGCAAGTGGAAAGAGGCTGCAATTCTGGAACTTCACATGGATTCTATAATGATGCAAGGGGAAAGAAAGTAAAATTATGCACACAATAAAAATTACTGCACTGCGAAAAGCTGACTACAAGGACTTGCAGGAGAAATACGAAAACCCCATTCAGCATGCCTGCGATATTAGGGAAGGACAGGTTTTTATTGCAAAGGGGTGGCAGAAGCCCGAAGGTTTGTGCGAGTCTGCCTGGGAAAGTCTTTCTCCCTTTGTTATGACTCTGGCACACGGCGGAGAAAATATTTATGACGGCTGGATGAAGAATCCCAAGTCTGCTATGGTTAGCTGCAATGACGGTTTTAGGCCTGTGAGTTTTTTACTAGAAGTTCTTGATGAAATTTAGTGGATTTGACAAGGCTACTGTATTGTGACATTTTGTTTTTTAATATTCCCTGTTGACATTTATCTGTAAAAAATGATAAAATAATTCTATCATGAGAAACACAACCCGTTGGGCGCAGAAAATCAATAATTCCTCGTTGGCATACCTCTATTATGGCTTTTATTGGTTCTCATTTTCCTTTACAGGATTGCGCTGTATGCGGAAGGCATAATGCCTGTTGTTTGTGTTTACTGAAATGTGTTTTGGTGAATAACAAGGACCTTCCGCAAAGGAAGGTTCTTTTTTTTTGGCTTACGGTCTTTTGACTGGCGGAAAGGCCTACCGCAAATGTCTTGCAAGTCCGTAAGGTAAGCTGTTTATAATTATAGGAGTATAGATTATGATTATCGTTTTAAAGAAGAACACTGCAAAGCCCGACGTTGATTCT
Organism: Treponema sp.; assembly: GCA_017534445.1. Classification (GTDB taxonomy): domain Bacteria; phylum Spirochaetota; class Spirochaetia; order Treponematales; family Treponemataceae; genus Treponema_D. The sequence continues at coordinate 47,035 of JAFXWC010000041.1, read as the reverse complement.
TTTGTTAGCGACGTTAAGAAGATGGGGCTTGACGTTCACATTTCAACCGGTGTGGACAAAACAGTTATTGGTCTTTTGGGAGACACCTCCAAGCTTGACCCTGAGGATTTTCTTGCAAAGGACATTGTTGAGTCTGCTGAGCGTGTTTCTGCTCCCTACAAGATGGCAAGCCGCAGCTTTCATCCGCAGAACACGGTTGTTACGATTGGTGGCGGTCAGAGCGGGGTAAATTCCTGCACGATTGGTGACGGAAAAGTTGTTCCCCTTATTGCAGGCCCATGTTCCGTTGAGTCAGAGCAGCAGATTATGGATGCAGCCCGCGCTGTAAAAAAGGCTGGTGCAAGAATCTTGCGCGGTGGTGCATACAAGCCACGCACTTCTCCATACAGCTTCCAGGGCATGGGTGTGGAAGGTCTAAAGCTTCTTTCTGCCGCAAAGAAAGAGACTGGCCTTCCAATCTGCACCGAGCTTATGGCAATTTCTGAACTTAAGTATTTTGATGATGTTGACCTGATTCAGATTGGGGCACGCAACTTCCAGAACTTTGATCTTCTTAAGGAACTTGGCAAGTGCGGAAAGCCTGTTCTTTTAAAGCGCGGTCTTTCTGGTACAATCACTGAGCTTTTGATGAGCGCAGAATACATTATGGCAAACGGAAACGAGAACGTGATTCTTTGCGAAAGGGGCATCCGCACTTACGACAACTACACCCGCAACTGCCTTGACCTTAGCGCCGTTCCATACCTGCATAAGGTTAGCCATCTTCCTGTTGTGATTGACCCAAGTCATGCATGTGGAATCCGCTGGATGGTTGGTGAGCTTGCAAAGGCTGCAATTGCAATTGGTGCAGACGGCCTTGAGATTGAAGTTCACTGCGATCCTTCAAAGGCTCTTAGCGATGCATCCCAACAGCTTACGCCGGCTCAGTTTGAAGAGCTTACCGTAAAGCTTGGAAAGATTGCGGCGGTTGATGACAGGTCTATTTAGGACGTAGTCCTATTTGCTCTACCATTTTGCTCTTTGGCTAACTTAACATCTTTCCATTTTTTACTACTTCCAACAAGAAGCGCCATGGAGGGCGCGTCATATCTTGGCAAAGTGGCTGGCGTGTTTTCGCAGAAAACACGGAAGTAAAAAATGGCAAGGAGGCCATTTTTTACGAGCTTTGCGGGGTTCCGGCATTCGCCTTCATTGCTGGCTTGGTGCCAGCAACCCGCCTTTGGCGGGCCCCTCCAATCCCTGCCGTGCCTACTTTTTTAGCAGGCATGTTTTTTGCTAAGTGCTAGTTTGTTGCGCGGATTGCTTCGATTATGCTCATGTATTTTTGTCCGTGCTTTTCATAAACAGGAGCCATTGCTTTTTGAAATTCTTCGTAGGCCTTTGGCGTAAGCTGGATTACCTTGCAACCGTTCTGCCTTGAAATTTGTTCAGAAGCAGCTTCCTTTTCCTTCCATTTTTGAATTTCAAATTCCTGTGTCTGCTTTGCAATGCTTTTGATTATTTCCACGTCCTTGGGGTCCAGCCTGTTCAAAACCTTTTTTGAGGCAATGAGAATTTCTGGAACGCGGGTGTGGGAGTCCAAGATAAAATAGGGGGCAATGCTGTAGTCGCCGTTGCTTTCGTAAGACGGAAAATTGTTTTCCGCACCGTCAATAATGTCGTTCATTATTGCACCGCGGATTTCTGTCATGTTAAGGCCAACGACTCCTTTTGCGCCAAGAGCCTCGCACATGTCCAGCATAAGTTGGCTGTTTTGAACGCGGATTCTTAACCCCTTCATGTCGCTTACAGAATTAACCGGTTTTGTTACGTAAAAGTTTCTTGATCCTGCATCGTAATAGCAAAGTCCAACCAGGTCTTTGCTTGTGCGCTCAATTTCCGAAAGAATTTCCTGTCCTATGCTGCCGTTCAAAACATTCCACATGTGCTCGGAGCTTTTGTAAATATATGGAAACTGAATTGCATTGATTTTGTCTACATAAGGTGCTACGGAAGATGCGGAGACTCTTGTAAAAGCCAGGTCACCGTTTTTTAAGCCTTCTATGGCATCGCCTTCATTCTGGGCAAGCGCACCGCCTTCCCTTACTTCTATTACGACCCTGCCTTCTGTCTGCTCTTTCACCAGGCGGGCAAATTCCTCGTCGGCAAGAGCCGTGGGGTAGCCTGCACCGTGGTTTTCTGAAAGGCGCAGCGTTACAGGATGCTTTTTAATTGTGGCAGAATTTTTATCCGTGCAGGAAACAAAGATTGCGGCGGAAAAAGTAATTGCAAATACTATTCTTGATAATCTTTTCATACAGGCTTCCTCTTGCTATTCGGTTTTAAACAGGTCAATCTGATTACCGATTTTTATGATTGCGTTCTGAACATCGCTTGAAATTTCTGACAGGGCTGCACCAGTCTGGTTGATTTTGCTGGCACCATGAGCCATCTCGTCCATTCCGCTTTGCATGCTCTGTGTTGAGTCCTGCAGCGACTGAATCTCTTCCTTGATTTTTTCGTTGCGCTGGGACATCTCCTTTGATGCAGTCTGAACCTTTTGTGCGCTTTCGCTCATGTTTGTAAGGGATGCACTGATTTGCTTTGAGCCTTCATTCTGTTCTTCCATTGCGGAGCGGATTTGGCTTACAAGCTGGTCCGTTTCTTTGATTTTTTCTGCCACTTCGTTAAGAGCCTTGCTTGCTTCGTCAGATGAAGTTACAACTTCCGTGATGGAGTTCTTTATGTTGTTAAGCTCTTCTCCGATTCTCTTTGACTGGATGGATGATGTTTCTGAAAGCTTACGGATTTCGTCTGCAACTACGGCAAAACCCTTTCCTGCCTCTCCTGCGTGGGCAGCTTCAATTGCGGCATTCATGGCAAGCAGGTTTGTCTGTTCTGCAATGTTTGATATTGCGGCGTTTGCTTCCTGAAGCATTTGTGACTGGCTTTCTATCTGGTTAATCCTTTCGTTTACAAGCTGCTGCTTCTTAAATCCTGTCTCTGAATTTTCTTCCAGCAGCTTAAATGATTCCGTCATTTTTTCCACGGACTTGTTTACGTAGGCAATGTTACCAATCATTTCCTTGACGGCAGCGGCTGCTTCCGTTACGCCGGATGTCTGGTTGTCTACAAGTATGTCCAGGTTTGTGATGTTGTCCGAAATGTCTTTTACGGATGTAGAAGTCATTGCAACGCTTTCTGACTGGGAAGTGATTTGGTTGTGTATGCCGTCTATGTTTGCAATGATTTGAGTGATTGCACTTGCGGCATCCTGTGTTCCAAGGGAAAGCTTCTGGCCCGATTCTCCAAGTTCACCCTTTGTTCCCTTTACTTCGCTCATGATTTCCTGCAGCTTGTCCAAGAAGAGGTCAAAGTGGATTATGAGGTCGCCAATTTCGTCCCTAAGGAAGAGTTTGCAGCGTTTGGTAAGGTCTGCGTCTCCTGTTTCAAGTTCCTTAAGGAAGTTTGTTACGTTGTAAATGCGGATCATAAGCCAATGGACGAACCTGTAGCAGAAGAAGCCAAAGAGAAGGACTACGATAATGGCGCAGGGAACTACGATTTTCATTGTGTGGTTCTTTACAGAATCTACAATGCTCATGCTGCGGGCAATAAAGGCCATGCCGGAGATAACGCCGTTGCTTGATTCAAGCGGTATATAGACGGACATGTATTTGTTGCCCTTTATTTCATTGTAGCCGTGGTATTCGTTTCCGTCTTTTAGGACGATCTTTTCTATTTCTGCATTGTCCAGTTTTGTTCCAATGAGGTTTTCGCCCATCGTTGTTTTGACTCTTGTGCTTCCATTAAAGATTGTGCATTCTGCACCGTAGGAGTTTTGCACCTGATCAACAAGAAAGTCATTGGTGAACGAATATGCGGCAACTACGATACCGACAATTTTTCCTTTGTTGCGGATTGGGGCAGTTGCAATCATTGAGTAGCCAATGTCGCCTATTTCATCGTAGGAGTAGCCTGCGATTCCCCGCAATGCTGACTGAACGGAACTTATGGAAGAGATGTTCTTTCCCTTTGCAACTCCTTCGCCGCTTATGACGCTTCCCGTTGCATCGGTAAAAGCCAGAAGCTCAACGTCCAGCGTTCCGTTTGACCAGTTTATGATTGTGTTGAGACTAAAGCTGTCTTTAGACTGAATCATGTTTGAAATGTCGGGGCGGTTTGAAAGCAGCATTACGTCTGCTTCCAGGGTTGCCCTCCAGTCCTTTAAGGTCATGTCCATGCCTTGGGAGAATTTTGTAAGGTCGTTGTTGGTTGATTCCCTCATACCGTCTGAGAAGATTTTTAGCGAAAGTGCAGTTACACCGGCTACGCTAAAAACGACGGCACAAATAATTGCCGACAAAAGCTTTACGACGATTGGAATGTCCCTTTTACTGCTTGTGTCAAACCTGTCTAATTCCTTAATAGCCATAAGCAAATCCTTTGGAGTTGTGTTGTTTTTGATATGATTAAACCGTCGAAAACTAGAGCTTTCGACTTTGCACAATTATACAGCAAATTTAATGTTTGTTCAATTTATTTGTTTTGAGTTTTTTTACATATTTAATATTATGGGGTCCATAAGAAAATGGATGGTAGAGCATGGAAGGGTACCGTCCTATGAACTACCATCCAGGTTTTTATCCTTTTTCTCCTGCCTTAAAGTTGTAGACTGGCCTTATGATTTTTTCTATTTGGACGGAAGGCTCCAGTGCGCGCTCTATTTCCTGCATTGGCCGGTATGCGAAGGGGGCTTCGTCCAAAGTTCCCTTTTCTATGCAGGATGAATAGATGCCCTTCATTTCTTTTTTGAAGGTGCTGACAGTAAAAATTCTTTTTTACGTCGTCCCTTTTTAAAATCCTGCCTGAACCGTGCGGTGCGGAAAAATTCCAGTCGGCATTTCCCTTGCCAAGTCCAAGTATGGCTCCGTCTTTCATGTTTGCGGGTATGACCACGCGCTCATCTTTTTTTGCGGAAATTGCACCTTTCCTTAGGATTGGGATGCTTTGGGAAAAATCCACGTAGTTGTGGACGCTTTCAAAGATGTCTTCCGTTTTCCACTTCATGCCTTTGCAGATGTCGCTTATGATAGCCATTCTGTTTTGTGCTGCGAAGTCCTGGGCAATTTTTAGGTCGCCAAGGTAGGACTGCATTAGGCTTCCTTCTAGGTATGTTAGCTCGTAGGGTACTTCCATTCCTTTTTGCTGGAGCTGCCTGTGGCCTGCGTTTTGGTACCAGGTGGAAAGTTCTGCGCCAAGGCTTCTGCTTCCTGAATGGACCATAAGGTAAAAGCTGTCTGATGAATCTGAGTCAACTTCTATAAAATGGTTTCCTCCGCCAAGTGTGCCAAGGCTTAGGAGTACCGCTTCTTTTTGCAGGTGGCTGTAGCAGTCTAGTTTTGTAAGGTCAAGGGATGCTGCAAAGCGGTGGATGGTTTTGCGCCGTTCAAAGCCGCTTGGTATTGAGCCTCTGATTATGCTGTCCAGTCTTTGCCATTCCTTTCTTACTCCTGCGACTTTTGCCACGGTAACGCCGCAACCAATGTCCATTCCCAATAGCTGGGGCATAATTGTTTTGCCTAGCGTCATCGTAAGGCCTATGGTGCATATCTTTCCGGGGTGAACATCCGGCATTACGCGGATTGTGCTTTCGGATGATACTTGGTTGTTGCAAAGGTTTTCTAGCTGAACCCTTGCGTACTTTTCTAGTGCAGTCTGCGGGTTGTCTGTTGTAAAGACAGTGGCAGATGAATATTTACCGTTAATTGTTACGGACATAAAATTCCTTTTGTGTGTTGGGGTGAGGTTTAATTTTAAAAGGCGGGATGTCCGTGTTAGTTTGTGATGTGCAAAAGGACAAGCCCGTCCGTCTTGTTTGCATTGTTGAATTGTGTCATGGCTGTCCTCCTTGGAATAAAGTTTACAGTGACTATAGCGGATGGGATTTTTTTTGTCAATATATTTTTTGTCATTGGTGTAAAGGGGTAAATATATTTTTATGTAAAATGTCCAATTTAGAGTTTCCGTAGTGCAGCAGAAAAATTGGCGGAAGCGATTTTTGAACCGAAAAAAATTCTGCTATATTTTGGCTGTAAAATAATTTGTAAATGGATTATAAATGGAGTATAATGTGAGTGTTTGCAAATGAGCTTTGGAGGTTGGTATGACAGTCTTAAAAAGAATGAATGGCGGTGAGGCAAATCTTTTGGTGGAAGGTAGGCTGGACACGGTTACTGCTCCCGACTTGGAAAAAGAGCTTTTGCTGCTTTCCGAGGCAAGTTCTCTGGAGATGGATTTTTCCAAGCTTGAATACATATCGTCTGCCGGTCTCCGCGTGCTGCTTTCTGCCCACAAGGTCTTTGCAAAGAAAAATGGAATGACGATTACCAATGTTGGGGAAATGGTTATGGACGTCTTTGAAGTGACGGGTTTCAAAGATATTCTTAGCATTAGATAGGCTATGGGACGAAGAAAGCTTCCTATTATAACACAGAAGATTCTTTCTCTTGTAATTGTTGCGGGCTTTTTGCTTTGCTCGCTTGTATTTGCTGCTGGCTACTGGGCATTCTCCAGGGAATTCAGGGCACAGTATGATTCTTCCGTTCGCTCTATTGCCGCCGCTGCAAGGGAATGCCTTAATCCTGACGACTTTTCTGAATACCTTGCATGTGGAAAAGGGGACAAAAAATACGATGATGTCCTTCGCATACTGCAGGATTTTGTTGACAAATTTGACCTTAACATGATTTACGTTTCTTGCGTAGAGCCGCCGGACTACAGCCACATTACCTACATCTACAATCCGGTAAAAAGTGGTGGAAAGTGGACTTCCTATTCGCTTGGCTACGAGGAGGACTACTTTGAGGTGGACTACAATGCTTCCACACGGCTTGTGCTTGAGCAGGGGGAAACTATTGTCCGCCATACGGTGAAAACACGGAGCGGTTCGCACATTACGGCACAGCTACCTGTGATGGATTCATCTGGAAAGAGGATAGCGGTTCTTGGGGTTCAGAAGAACATACAGAACTTTGTGGATGCCCGCTATGCGTATGTTAATTTTGTTGTTGCAGTGGAGTTTGTCTTTGCGCTGCTCTTTATTGTTTTTTTTGTTACGTATTTTAACAGCCGACTGGTAAAACCGATTGCTCTTATTACCCACGAGACCGACCATTTTGCCTCTTACGGTGGGGAACCGAATGAGCGTCTTCTTTCCATAAAGAATCAGGATGAACTTGGGATTCTTGCACATTCGCTGCACCAGATGGAAGTGGATGTTTGCCGGAATATTGCCGAGCTTACCCGGGTTACTGCGGAGAAGGAGCGCATTTTTACGGAGCTTGCTGTTGCCTCAAAAATCCAGAGCGACATGCTGAACAAGGACTATCCTCCTTTTCCCAGCCGCACGGACTTTGACCTTTACGCAAACATGGTTCCCGCAAAAGAAGTTGGTGGCGACCTTTACGACTACCTGCTTTTGGACGACGACCACCTTATGATGACGGTAGGCGATGTTTCCGGTAAGGGGGTTCCAGCCGCGCTTTTTATGGGAAAGTGCAAGGTCTTGCTTGACCTGTATGCTTTGCTGGGGCTTTCCCCAAAGGAGATTTTTTTTAGGGCAAACAACCAGCTTTGCAAGGGGAACGAGACAGGTCTTTTTGTTACCTGCTGGCTTGGAATCTTATGCTTTAGCACAGGAGAGCTGCGCTTTGTTAATGCCGGGCATCCTTATCCTATTGTCTTTGGAAGGGGGGAATTTTCTTTTCTTAAGACAAAGCCTAATTTTGTTCTTGGAGGAATGGAAGACTTTTCTTATGAAGAGCACTGCATTTCTCTTTCTAAGGGAGACCGCATTTTTGTCTATTCGGACGGAGTAACGGAAGCTGCAAACAGCAAGACGGAGCTTTTTGGTTCGGAAAGGCTTTTGCAGGAAGCAAAAAAAACAGAAGGCCTTTCTGCTCCCGATACGCTTAAAAACTTGCGGGCAAGCATTGGGGAATTTGTAAAGGATGCAGAGCAGTCAGACGACATTACCATGCTCCAGTTTGTGTGGAGAAAGCTGCCATGAAGCAAATTGACTTGGCCGCAGATGAAAAGAATTATAAGGAAGCACAGGCTTTTGTCCGTTCCCAGCTTTTGTGCCTTTGTCTTGACGGTAAAGCCCTTAAGCAGCTGGAACTTGTCGTAGAAGAATTGTTTGTGAACATTTCGCATTATGCCTATGGTAAGGAAGGTGGAAGCGTAAGAATCTTTGCAGAAGTGGATTTAATCTTGCGTACGGTAAAGATTGTTTTTTGCGACAGCGGCATTCCATTCAATCCTCTTGAATTAAATGAACCAGATGTTACTCTTTCCGCAGACAAGCGTCCTGTTGGCGGTCTTGGCATCTTCCTTGCAAAAAAATACATGGACAAGTTGGAATATAAGCGTTCAGACGGCATGAACGTTCTTACGGTTTGCAAAAGTTTTTTGTGACCTTGATTTTGTGATTATTGTTCGCTTGGCTCCTGCTTTACAAGCTGTGCTGTGTAATACTTGAATTCCAGTATGGCCTGCATGTAGTTGATAAGAACCTGATAATAGGAAAGCTGTGCAGAAATGTACCTCTGGTCCTGGCTTAGAACTTCGTCTACCGTAATAAGCCCTGCGTTAAAGCGTTTGCGTTCGTTTTCGTACAGGTTTTTCTGAAGGGAGAGAACCGTATCCGCATCCTTTACAAGGTTCTTGTAAATCTCAAGTTTTTCCGCCGAATTCCTTATCTGCATGACAAGCGAATTTTTTGCCTTGTTGTAGTCGGCAAGTCGTGTCTCGTATTCCGCAAAAGCCTCTTCTTCTGCCCCTTTTTTTGTATGGTTCCCAAGCCTTGTGCTAACACTTAGCTCTCCGCTTATGTTCACACCTTTTACGTTGGAAAATCCCGAAGACAGTGTCTTTCCCAAATTGTCAGAATATGCGGCTCCGCTTGCGCCTATGCCAAAGTTAAGGTTTGCATCCGGCCTCTTGTCTATTTGAGAAAGCCTAACGCTTTTTTCCGCCATGTCCACACGCTTTTTTAGGGCCTTTAAGTCCGTCCGCTTTTCAATAATTTTGGAAAAGAATTCTTCGGTAAGGTCGCTGCTCTTTGGGGTTTGCATTGACTGAAGCTCAAGTATGGAAAATGAATCCTCAGGCTTTCCTATTGCTTCCGGGTCTGAAAGTCCAAGCACAGAAAGAAGCTCCATCTTTGCCTGGCTGCATTGAACCCTTGCATTCTGTAGTGAACGGCGGTTTTCGCTTGCGTTAACCTGTAGGGCAAGCAAGTCGTTTCTTGAACGCACCCCCGCCTGAATCAGTGTGGCCATGCTGGAGATGCGTCTTTCTATCTGCTTTTGCATGGTTTCAAGCTGCTCAACGTTTTTTGAGCAAAGAAGGTAGTCCCAGTATTTTTCGGAAACATTCAGCAGGGTTTGGGAGATTGTGTCGCTAAGGGCAAATTCCATCTGTTCAATGTAGTCTTTAGCCGCGTCAATCTGAAGTGCAGTGATTGAATCTTTAAAGGACTTAAAGAGTGGCAGGCTCATTTCAAGGGCAATTTCTCCGTTGCTTCTGGCCTTTTCGTCTTCGTATTTTGAAAGCCCGTAAGAGTAAAAGTTGCTTCCGTACTCGTAGTCAGGAGAATTTTTTGTGCGCTGGACAGTGTAGGAAAGCCTTGTTTCTAGCCCAAAGGAAAAGAGCTTTTTTAGGAATACGCTGCCACCGGTCTGCTGGGAAAGGGTGTTGCCAACATGTACGTCGTATGCGTTAATCGTGTAGTTTGGGTCGTCTTTGTCTACCGGGTTTTGGTTTGCGCTATATTTTGCCTTAGCCCCCGCTTCTATGTCCAGTGAACCTTTTGCCTGGTTGAACTGGGCCTTTGCGCTGTTCAGTGCAAAACGCTGCTTTTGAATTTCGTAATTGTTTTCCAGTGCCATTTCTATTGCCTGCTGCAGGGTGAATTTTCCTGATTTCTGGGCGTAACCTGTCTCCTGGGCGTAGATTGTGGATGAAATAAGCAGGCAAATAATGCTGGCCAAAAGAAAATTCTTCATAACGCTATGAATTATATCACATAAGGCACTTGTAAAGCACCAAATTCAAGAAAAATTCAAAAAAACATTGAAATAGTCAGAAAAATCTAAGAATTTATGCTATAATGTCTTTATGCAGAAGATTCTGGAAGGAAAATTACAGGTTTTGCACGGTGAATTTTCTGCAAAATTTGGCCTTTTTGCATTTATATTCGTATAAATACATGTGAGGTGAGATTATGAACGACAGAAAGCTAAAACAATTATTCGATTTCCAGAAATTCGAGGGAAATTCTACGCTGAATTTCGCCATTTCGAGCGCAAGGAGTTATATTGACTCTTTGCAGTCGCAGGGCTTTGACGAGCTTTCTGACGATGAGCTTGACATGGTGAATGCGGCTGGAGTTGACAGCGGAGACGTAAGGGGTGCATTTAAGGAACCCCCGGCAGAACCGCCCAAACTTTAACTAACTATTGACTTTTTGTGGGCAGACGGCAGTGCAGGGGGCTTGTTCCCAATGCGTATTTGCCTGCTGCTCATAAGGGCTAAAATCAAGGAGACACGGTGACTCAACAGGAAAAAGACTCGCTTTACCGGGAATATAGCAAAAAGGTGTTCTTCTATCTGCGTGGAAAGGGCTTGAGCCAAGACGATGCCGAAGACTTGTGCGCTGATGTCTTTGTTAAGTTCTATGACAATGCGGAAAAATTTGATTCTTCCAAGGCAAGTCCGTCTACTCTTATTTACCGCATTACTCAGACCAAGCTTATTGACTTTTACCGTACAAGAAAGCAGCACGGAGAGCTTGATGAAGAAATAGCCTACACAGACGAAAGCCTGGACAACATTCTTACCGAAGAAACCCTGACTGAGCTTGGAAGGGCATTGATGCGCCTGGACGACCGTGAGCGTGCCCTTGTTGTTCTTGTTTACTACGACGATAAAACGCTAAAAGATGCCGCCGCAATCCTAAAGATGAGCTACAGCAACTCTAAGCTTGTAATGAAAAAAGCCCTTGCAGAACTTAAGCAATTCATGGAGTAGGGATGAGACGCAGCATTTTTAGAAAGGCAGCTTTGGACAGAATTTCTTCCCTTGACCAGCTTGACCAGACCATGACTGTTGTCCGCCCCTCCAGCATACTTGCGCTCATTTCCATAGCGGTAATCCTTGCCGTTGCAGTATTCTGGGGAATCTTTGGCACAGTCCCCGACGTTGTTAGCGGAACAGGCGTCATGATGAACCTGGACAACGTTACGAGCGTAAAGTATTCAAACCAGGGAAGCGTAAAAAACGTCTTTGTAAAGTATGGCGATGCAGTCTACAACGGGCAGATAATAGCGCGTGTTGAGCGCCAGGATTTGCTAGACCAGATAAAGATGAACGAAAAGAAGCTGGAAGGCTACCTGCAGATGAACGACGTGCTAAAGTCCGCAAGCAAAAACGGCGGTGCAAGGCAGCAGATGATGAAAAGCCTTTACGAACAGGGGCTTATCACCGAGCAGGAATACCTAAATTCAAGGCAGACAGAGATGAACCTTGAGCAGCAGATTACAGAAATAAGGCAGCAGATTCTCTTGCTAAAAGAAAGCTACCAGACTGCAAGCCAGGTAGTTGCCACTGTTAGCGGTCACGTTATGGAAGTGCCGGTCCGCAGGGGAGACTATGTTCAGCCGGGAAGCACAATCTGCGTCATTGAATCAGGTGAAACGGAAACGGCAGAAGGTGCCCTTGTCTATTTTTCTGCTTCGGACGGAAAGAAAATCCAGCCAGGTATGAAGATTGCACTTGTTCCAAGCACAGTAAAGCAGGAGGAATACGGCTTTATCCAGGGGCTCATAACAGATGTGTCCTCCTTCCCGGTAAGCGACAATTACCTTGTCTCAAGCCTTCAGAACGTAAGCCTTGCAACAACCTTCCGCCAGATAGGAAACCCCATAGAAGTTAAGGTTAGCATTATTCCAGACCCTTCAACCTATTCGGGCTACAAATGGTCTTCTTCAAAAGGCCCCGCACAAAAAATAGGCTCCGGCTACATCTGCAGCGCAAAAGTTACCACGGCAAACAGGCGTCCAATCTCGCTTCTTATTCCAACCGTAAAGAAAAAGCTTTTGGGTGTGGGGGAAGAAACCAGCTACGGCCAGAACCTGCAGCAGGGAAGGTAGAAGATGCTGGGCTTTGGTAAGCGAGTAAAGACACCGACCGTCCTGCAAATGGAGGCACTGGAATGTGGAGCGGCAAGCCTTGCAATGATTCTTGGCTACTACCAAAAATACGTCTCGCTGGAAGTGCTGCGCGTGGACTGCGGAGTTTCCAGAGACGGAACAAAGGCAACCAACATACTTAAGGCCGCAAAAAAATACGGGCTTGAATCAAAGGGCTTTAAGATGGAGGTCGAAGGCTTAAGGAGCATAAAAGCACCTGCCATTTTATTCTGGAACTTCAACCATTTTGTTGTCTTTGAAGGCTTCCGGGGCAAGAACGCATATATAAACGATCCCGCTGTTGGAAGGCGCCTTGTGGATGCGGAAACCTTCGACGAATGTTTTACCGGAGTTGTCCTTGTTTTTGAAAAGGGCGAAAATTTCCAGAAGGGTGGTGTAAAACCAAAAATCTGGCACAGGCTCAAAAAAAGGCTTACAGGCCTTGGCTCAATATTCACCTTCCTTGGCTTTTTAAGCTTTTTGTTCTTTATCCCGGGCTTTGTGTACCCAACCTTCTCCCGCTTCTTCATAGACGAAATCCTTATCAAGGATTCAATGAATCTTTTAAAGCCGCTCTTATTCATCATGGCTCTTTCATGCGCCATATCAACTGTCCTGCAGGCTGTACAAAGCACGGTTCTTATGCGCTTCCAGTCTCGACTAAGCCTTTCGTCTGCCTCACGCTTTATAGAGCATATTTTTAAGATGCCGGTTCAGTTCTTTGTGCAAAGGCTTCCGGGTGAACTCTGCAACCGCATTTCTTCTTGCGACTCAGTTTCCGCCCTGGTTTCGGGGCAGCTGATTGGCGTTGTAATAAATCTTATCAGCACGGTATTCTTCCTTGTGCTTATGTTCCTGTACGACATTCCGCTAACAGTCATTTCGCTTGTACTTACGGCTATAGTGGTTCTGGTCTTTAGAATCACTTCCGAAAAAATCCGCAACAAGTCATTTAAAATAGAAATGGAAGCTGGAAAACTTAGCGGAATAACAATGTCTGGAATAGACATGATAGAATCGCTAAAGGCTTCCGGTTCAGAAAACGACTTCTTTATGCAGTGGTCGGGTCAGCAGGCAAAGCTTCTTTTGGAAAACCAGAGGCTTGTAAAAACCAACACGGGAAATTCAATCATTCCCCAGCTAATTTCCTCCGTTCAAAGCATCCTCATCCTAACCGTAGGCGCACTACGCGTTATGGACGGACACCTTACAATCGGTATGCTAATGGCCTTCCAAACCTTGCTTGCACATTTTTCTGGCCCAATCAATTCATTCTTAAGTCTAGGGGCAGCCCTGCTTGGTGCAAACGCAGACATGCAGCGCATCGACGACGTAATGGAATATCCCATTCCAAAGATTTTCCTTGATGACTATAAGGAGGGGGAAGTCTCCCCCTGCGGCCGCACTCCGTTGCGTCCTACCCCCTCTGCGGGGCAGTCCCTTTGCAAAGCCCCGCAACGCCCCAAATATGAATATCTTCCCATAAAAAAACTAGAAGGCTACATTTCTTTAAAAAACATCGTCTTTGGCTATTCACCGCTTGCAGCTCCACTCTTGAACGGACTCAACATAGAATTCACTCCCGGAAAAAGAATCGCGCTTGTTGGTGCAACCGGAAGCGGCAAATCCACAATCGGAAAACTCGTAAGCGCACTCTACAAGCCATGGAGCGGAGAAATGCTCTTTGACGGAAAGCCCCTTTCACAAATAGAAAAGAAGGTTTTTGCGGCATCGGTTTCTGTGGTAAACCAGTCCATCTCTCTTTTTGAAGGAACTGTCCGAGACAACATTACCATGTGGGACAAATCCATTCCGGAGAAGGTTTACATTCAGGCTGCAAAAGATGCATGTATCCACGATGTTATCACTTCAAGGCCAAGCGGATATTATTCAAAGGTAGACGAGGGTGGAAGAAATTTTTCCGGCGGACAAAGGCAGCGCCTGGAAATAGCCCGCGCTCTTGCCACTAACCCCAGCATAATAATCATGGACGAAGCAACCAGCGCACTTGACGCAATCACAGAACAGACAGTAGACCAGAACATACGCCGCCGTGGCTGCACCAGCATCATCATAGCGCACCGCCTTTCCACAATACGCGACTGTGACGAAATTATCGTACTTGACCACGGCTCAATAGTCCAAAGGGGCACTCACGATGAACTAATGGCTCAGGAAGGAACATACAAGGCACTGGTGGGGACGATGTAATGGAACACAAGAAATATAACATCGACAACACGAATTTTCTTACTCTGGACGGAAGCTGCACAACAATCAAAGTCTTAAAGGGACACGCCTATCTTTTTCTTGTGCCTGTTCTGGAAGACGGAAGACTTGGTGCAAGGCACGAGATTACCGATTATGCAGAGGGCGGAACTTTCCCCAATATTCCAAGCAATGACCGCTACAAAATCATCCTTACTGGAACAATAGGAACAGAAGTAGAGGCTCTTCCTTTCCCAGACCCAGATTACAAAGCCGTTCTTGAAGAAGCGCAGAAGCTGGTTGTAGAAAAGCTTGAGCTTGAAGAAGAAAAAAACGATGAGCGTTCAATAAGGCAGCAGAAGCTTTCGGACGAGGCATTTTCTTTGGCACTGGAAAACATTTCTTCTGTGGTGAACAAGGAAAAGCGCAAGAACCTTATCTTTGATTCAGACGACACACCGCTTGTAAAGGCATTCAAGATGCTTGCGCAAAAGATGGGCGGCATGAAGGTGCGTGCTGTTCCCGGACGCGAATATGAAGCCAACAAGACGGGCTTGCAGAAGCTTGCCAAGGACAACACAATCCGTGTGCGCGAAGTTGTTCTGCGTGACAGGTGGTACAAAGAAGACAACGGACATTTGCTTGCCTTCTATAAAAGCGACGGAGAAATATCCCTTACCTCTGAGACTCAGGAAAATCTTCATCCTGTTGCACTCATAAAGAATTTGGAGCGTTCCGGCTACATCATGTACGATCCCGTGGACGGCTCGGAGACTCCTGTTACCAAAAAGAACGTAAAGCAGATTCATCCCATGGCCTTTATGATTTACCGTGCGATGAACGAAGACAAAATCACGCTAAAATCGGTTTGCAAATTTGTCTTTATGGACATAAAGGCAGACATTGCCCGCTTTGTGATTATTGGCCTTGTCTGTACACTAATCGGCCTAATTACACCGCTCATCACCCGCAATTTTATTGACTATGTTATTCCAGAGGCCGCAAAGTCACAGGCAATTCAGATTTGCATACTGGTATTTTTCTGCAACATATCTTCCATGATTGGCTCTCTTGCAAAATATTTTGCCAGTATCAGAATGGAAACAAAGGCAGACAGCGATTTGGAAGCTGCTGTTATGGACAGGCTCCTAAAGCTTCCCGTAGATTTCTTTAAGGACTATTCATCCGGAGACCTTGCCGCAAGAACGATGACCCTTACCACCATACGCAAACAAATTTTTGGCATTGTGCTTTCCGTCTTTATGAATTTTATTTTTAGCTTTGTATATCTAATCCAGTGCTTCCGTTTCTGCGGCTACTTTGCAAAGTGGGGCATCCTTTTTTGCATATTCCCAATCCTTGTTTCCTGCATCATCTGCTTTGTTACCTACAAGTCAGAAAAGATTCTTGTGGAATCCCAGGGAAAGATTCAGGGCATGCTGCTCCAGTTTTTGAACGGTGTGGAAAAAATCTCAAACTCCCACTCGGAAAAGCGGGTCTTTGCCCAGTGGTCAAGTGAATATATCCGCCAGACAAAAATAGTCTATAAGCTCGGTCTTATTGGCATTGTGTCTTCACTGATAAGTACGGTTTACCCAACTCTTGTAAGCATTTTGTTTTATTACCTTTACGGAAGG
This sequence comes from Treponema sp., assembly GCA_017534445.1. GTDB lineage: Bacteria > Spirochaetota > Spirochaetia > Treponematales > Treponemataceae > Treponema_D. The sequence goes on along the minus strand of JAFXWC010000041.1, from coordinate 30,957 downwards.
GGAATGAGGATGCAGGCAATTGCAGGTCTTACGACTGGAACCTTCATGGCCTTCCTTAACGCATACTCTTCTTTCCAGGGGGCATTCCTTGGGGTGGCTGGTTCACTTTTGCAAATACGCAACGTGCTTCCTCTTTCTAAGCGCATACAGCCAATCCTTGACGCAAAGCCAGAAGTGGAAAAAAATATGCCGCCGGTAGACAAGCTTAGCGGAGACATAGAAATAAGCCACCTGAATTTCCGCTATTCAGAAGGGGCGCCGCTTGTGCTAAAAGACGTTAACATGAGCATTAAGGCTGGAGAATTTGTTGCGGTTGTAGGAACCTCTGGTGCTGGAAAGTCCACCCTCATGAGGATGCTGCTTGGTTTTGAAAAGCCCGAGTCTGGTTCTGTTTTCTTTGACAACCAGGACATTTCTGCCGTGGACATAGGCTCTCTAAGAAGGCAGCTTGGCGTTGTGCTCCAGAACGACACTGTTTTGCAGGGAACAATTTTGCAGAACATCATTGGAAGCTCTGGCCTAAAGGAAACGGATGCTTGGGAAGCGGCAAAGAAGGTTTCCTTTGACAAGGACATAGAAGAAATGCCAATGGGAATGTTCACGATGATTCCGTCTGGCGGGCACACACTGTCTGGAGGCCAGCTTCAGAGGCTTATCATAGCGCGTGCAATCATCAGGAATCCGGCAGTCCTTATTTTTGACGAGGCAACAAGCGCACTGGACAACCTTACCCAGCAGGTTGTTCGAAAGAGCCTTGACCAGCTTAAGGTTACCAGGGTAATCATAGCGCACAGGCTTTCTACTATTATAAACGCAGACAAAATATATGTAATGAAGGACGGAGAGGTTGTTGAAAGCGGAAGCTACAGTCAGCTTATGGCACAGGACGGATATTTTGCCCAGCTTGCAAGAAGGCAGAACGTGTAGCATTTTCAGGAGAAGTGACATGAAATATTTGAAGATGATTTTTCTTTTTGCATTTGCCTTTACTCTTTTTTCCTGCATGGACGATGATCCCGTAAAGATGCGTGAGTCTGCGGTAAGGAAGCTTTACAAGAAAGGGACCGCAAAGATTGCAATTGCCAACAGCTTTAAAGATAACCCGACCATGATGTGGGATGCCGCTCGCCTTGCCCAGGAAGAAATAAACGGCAATAGTGTAGCCCCTGTAAAATTTGAGCTTGTAAGATGCGAAGACGGGGGAACAAAAATAAGCGGTACAAAAAAAGCCTACGAGATTGCCTCCGATTCGGAAATATGTGCCGTAATAGGCCATGGCTATTCAGACATTTCTCTTCCTTGCTCCCTTATCTACCAGTATTATGGAATACTGACCTTCAACTTTATTTCTACTGCCCACTCTCTTACAGACCGCAAGAATCCGCTAATCTTTAGCAATATGCCAAGCGACAAGGACTTTGCAAATAGGATTGCACAGCTTTGCGAAAAAAAAGGCTACAAGCGCGTCCTTATTTACTATCTGGATAACATTTCGGGAATAAGCCTTTCAAATGCTTTTGAGCTAAGCTGCAACAAGTACGGAATAGAAGTTGTTGACCGCGACAGTTACGACATTACCACCTCTCCCCAGGCTTTTGACAGGATGGCAAAAAGATGGAAGAACAACTTTGCTTTTGACGCCCTCTTTCTTGCAGGAAGAATGCCCAGCATCAAGGACATAATTTTTACGCTCAGGGAAAACGGAATAGACTGCCCTGTTGTGGGAGCAGACCCCTTTGACGATCCTCTTCTGACCAAGGTTTTGAAAAGTGACGAGAACGGAAAAATCTTTGCAGTGTCCAACTACAATCCTTCTTCAAAAAACATTCCCTTTAATGAATTTAAAAATGCCTTCTACAAAAAATACGGAAAAGAGCCTGACCAGGAAGCATTGCAGGTTTACGATGCGCTTTTTGTGCTTGCCAAGGCTATGAATGAATCCAACTCTGCTGTTCCAACGGAGCTTGCCGATGCTGTTAGAAGCAATGAATGGAACGAAGCCGCAGGACCCTATTCATTTTACCCCAACGGTGCAATAAAAGGCCGGGTGCTTACAACAAAGACCTTTCAGGACGGAAAGTTCGAGGATTTAGGTTTGTAAAGTTTTTTCCTTTTTTTCCACTTTTTTTAGCCCTTCTGCAAAGTCCTTCGTATAAATAAATGTAGGCGCAAGAGAATGTAGCTTACAAAACAATTTTTATATGAGTGCCTAAAGACACAGGAGGAAAATATTATGGAAAATACTTTTACAGTTCAGGTTACTTGCAAAGACGAAGAGCTTGCTGCTAGATACGAGGCTCTCGCAAAGAAAATGGCTTCTGATGCAGATTTTAACGCACAGCTTCCAAAGTGCAAGTCGGAAGAAGAACTTTACAATTTATATCTTAGCCACGGATACACAGACCTTTCCTTTGAAGACTTTGTTGAACAGCTTGGTTATACGGTTGAACAAATAAACTCTGCTGCAGGCTGTGAAAGCATGGAGCTTACCGAATGCGAGCTTGAAAATGTAGTTGGAGGCTTTAGCTTCTTTAAGTTTGCTACATCCGTAGTTAGCGTAATTCCGATTGCCGGTCCTATAATCTCCGGTGTTGCAAAGGCTGTTAAGGCAGGAATTGACGGTGAAGGTGCTTCTGGAATAGTGCTTGAACTTGCAAAGGGTGCAGGTCTTGCTATGGTTGATGCAGTTGTAACTATAGCAACAGCAGGTGTTGGTTCCGGTGTGTCCATGGGCATTAAAGTTGGAATGGGCGCAATAAAGGCCGGAATTAACGAAGCGGCTTAGGGCTAAAGTAGTAATGCAAATGCCAAATCAGGAATCTAAGCTGGTTCTTGCAAAGGGTGGAATGCCAGTGGCTGTCACCGGTAAGAGTCAGTGTAGGTTTGATACGGAAAAGATTTCGGGAATTGTGGAGGGCTCCTTAAGTCCAAGCGAGGCTTTTGAAGTTCTCCATGCATTCTTCCCGGAGTTTGAAGAGGAAAGGCTTAAGAAGCAGTGCGAGTTCATTCTGGTGCATGTAAGAAAATATAAAGCTGGAAGAGATAATGTTTTTGGCGGCAGATACTTCAAGAAGAAGCGGAAGCCTGTGGCTCTTTGGGCTGCAATGTTTGCTTGCGTGACTCTGCTTGCAACAGCCGTAGGAGTTGGGATTGGCACTTTCGTAACACGGCTACTTATCTGTGAAAGTATGACTTCTGCCGGAGCTGCAGCCGGTGTGTGCGGCACAATGGCCTTAAGCGGTGCTGTAATAGGAGCTGTGCGGCAGAAACTTTAGCAGGAAATAGCCTTTTTACCAAAAATTCAGTTTTAAGGAGTAAGAAACTTGAAAAACATAAAGACGATTGCCTTTAGTTCATTTTTTTTAGGAGCCATGATGTTGTGTGCATCATGCGGACAAAAAACAGATTACCTTGTTCTTGTAAACAAAAGCCATCCGATAGATGAAGCTTTTGCAAAGCAGCTTGAGCTTGTAACCGTGGACACAGTGTATGACGGTGAAAAGACGGAAGTGGAAAAAAATGCCTACGCTGCTTATCTGAGTCTACAGAAAGCTCTTATGGAGCAGGGAATAGAAATTGGAATTGATTCCGCATACCGCAGCGTGGAATACCAGAAGCAGATTATGCAGGACTTTACCGAAAAATACGGAGAGGAATATGCAAGGAACACGGTGGCCATCCCTGGAACCAGCGAGCACCACACAGCCCTTGCCATAGACATTGTACCAAAGGTGGACGGCCAATGGAAATGGGAGAACGAAGACATGATGCAGCTTCCAGAACTTTTTGCCGTAATCCACAAGGAACTTCCAAAGCACGGCTTTATACTCAGGCTTTTAAAAGGCAAGGAAGACATAACCGGATATTCCTACGAGCCTTGGCACATCCGCTATGTTGGAAGCGCGGAAGTTGCACGCAAGATAAGCGAATCTGGCCTTGTCCTTGAAGAGTACCTTGAATAAAGTGTGGCTTTATGCACAGTCCCATGTGTAGAGAACTTTGGAAAAGTCACATTCTTTTGCGGCATTTTCTATAAGCTGCTCCATTTCGTAATCTTCGCTTTTGATGTATGGCGTTGATGGTGAAAATTCTAGTGCAATGCTTTTAAGGATGGGGCTTCCTGGGTATTCGCTTTCCGGAGTTGCAATTTCTTTTATTTGGTCTTCGGAAAGGCTTTCTTCTGTTTGCTCATGGAAAACGATGCGCCAGTTTTTTTTGCTTGCATGGGCAATGGGTGCGTTGTTCTGGTAGAGCAAAAAGAGTCCCAGGGCAGCAAAGACAATGTTTTCTATTAGCGTTGCTGGGTGAAAGGGGTTGTTTCTTACCGTTATGTAATATTCTTCTTTCATAATGGCTTTTAGCGCAATAACTTGGGCTTTAATGCGTAAGCAGATAGAGCCAAAAGACTATAAAAATCAAAAGCTATTGGATTGACTTGCCTTTTGTGCTATAGTTAATCAGGATTATAATATGAAGGAACTTGAACATTTTACATACGGTATTGTTGGAATGGGGCTTATGGGAGGCTCCCTTGCAAAGGCCATTCGGGCCAACGTGCTTTCTAAAGAGGGTGCAACAGGAAAGATTTATGCCTGCGACATTAACAGGGCTTCTTTGGACATGTGCCTTGAACAGCATATTGCGGACAGGGCTTTTTCTGTGGAAGATGCTCCCCTTATGCTTTCCCAGTGTGACTTTGTTTATGTTTGTCTTTATCCGCATGCCACTGCGGATTTTTTGTGTGCCCACAAGAATGAATTTAAGGAAGGGGCAATCGTTTCTGACATAAGCGGTGTTAAGGCCTTAATTTTTGAGCGCATGGATGAGCTTTCCGGCTGCGGCTTTGACTTTATTCCGGGGCACCCCATGGCCGGCAGTGAGCGCGAAGGTTACGCGGCTTCTAACGGCAGCGTTTTTGCGAACCACAACTACATAGTGATGCCTCTTGAGCACACTGACGCGGAAGACCTTAGGCTTTTTAAGTGCCTTATTACAGCCATGGGATTTACCCGCATTGTAGAGACCAGTGCCAATGTTCACGACCACAAGATTGCCTTTACAAGCCAGCTTTGCCACGTTATTGCAAGCGCCCTGGTTGATTCTGCGGAAGATACGGAGGTTACGGCTTTTGGCGGCGGAAGCTTTGAAGACCTTACCCGCATTGCCCTGATTAACGCCCCCCTTTGGACTGAGCTTTTCCTTGCCAACAAGAAGGAGCTTTTGGGGCACATAGAAAAATTCCAGCAGTCACTTGAAGTTCTTAAGAATGGAATAAAGAATGACGACTCTGGCGCAATAAAATCTTACCTTGAGAACGTGCGAGTTAAACGTACTGCCATGAGCCGTATAGACACAAAGAAATTTTCATAATAAAATAGAAAGCATGGCACAGAATAAAGATTTTGAAGTATTGGACAAGGTAATCGGAAGAATTCCTGACTTTCCAAAGCCGGGGGTTTTGTTTTACGACATTACAGGCATATTGCGTCATCCCGAAGCGTTCAATTATTGCATTGACCGCATGGTTGAAATTTACAAGGATGAAAAGATTGATGCGGTTGCGGCCATTGAATCCCGCGGTTTTATTTTTGCCTCTCCATTTGCAATCCGCATGGGGATTCCGCTTGTGCTTATACGAAAGAAGGGTAAGCTTCCCGGAAAGACATTCAGCTGCAAGTACAGCCTTGAATACGGTACTGCGGAGATAGAGGTCCATGTGGCGGACATTACCAAGGACAAGCGCATTCTTTTGGTGGACGACCTTATTGCTACCGGTGGAACTCTTGCCGCCGCAAGGAATCTTGTTGAACAGGGGGGTGCCAGCGTTGCGGGTGTTTTTGGAGTGATTGGGCTTCCCTTCCTTAACTATGACAGGGTGCTTTCTCCAGTTAAGGCAACCACGCTTGTGAACTACAATTCTGAGTCCATGTGATTGTGAATCTATAGGATTGTGAATCCATGAGATTGTGAATTTATTGGATTTCTGAATTTATTGAATTCTTTGAAGCCGCCGCCCTTTGAAACTGCCCCTGCCGTTGTTATTTTTGTGGACTGCTAGCGCCATGGATGGCGCGTTTTTTTGTTTGCATAAATATCCGCAGGTTTTCGAAGAAAACCTGTAAGTACAAAATGGCAGGGAGGCCATTTTGTACGGGCTTTGCGGGGCTTGCCTTTCGGCCGGTACCCTTCGGGTACTTGCTTCGCAACCCCTCCAATCCCGGCTAGGTTTTTGTTTGCAAACAAGTTAGGGTTCTAGAAAAATTTCTCCGCATTCGCTTTCTGCAAGATCTTCAACTTCGTCGGGTAGGTTTGCAAAGAAGTCCAGGCCTGTTCTTTCTTCTGCCAGGTCTACTGAACAGATGAATTTGTATATGTCTTTGCCAGAGCCTTTGTTGGGCACTATGAATGCCGCACACTGGACGCGGTAGGCTTCTATTTCTCCTGTGGATGAATTGCTTTCTGCGTAGACCGGGATGAAAACAAGTAGTGCCTTGTAGAAGTATTCTGGAACCGCAACTTTGCTTTCCCCTATGGATTGGTATTCATTTGACTTTTTTTCAAGGACGGGGCCTGTAACCACGTAGATTGTGCCGTATTGCTGCGCCCAATTTCTTACCGCTTCTTCCAAGAGCTTCCATATTACCCTGTTGAAGGATGGGGCCTGGGGGCTCATGTTGCTCATGAGGAAGCTGTCGTGTGCGCTTTTTAGGCTCCATGCCATGTCTGCGGCCGGTGCAAGGTGTCCCCTGTCAAAGCCTGAACCCTTGTAGTCTGCCGGTTTTGCAGAGCCTGTGGAGATGAGTGTGTCTGCCCTAAAGTCGTTGGTGCGCCCCGTTACCTTGTGCTCAAGCTGGCTCCTTGTTAGGCTGTAGGCAACCCATTCTGACTGTTCATAGCTTTCCCTGTAGCAGAGGGTGTAGCCTGCGTATGTGTGTAGCTCGTGGTCCTTTGGCGGTTTTTCGTCTTTTTCGCTTTCTGCTTCTGTTTCTTCATTGCCGTCCAAACCGACAACGGTGAATGAGTTTCTTTTGGTCTGATTAAGGAGATGGCTTGTTGCCTTGCAGAGTGGAATCTGTAGCGCAAGGCTGTCCTGCCCTGAATTCCAGATGCCTGTTAGGTAGTTGTATTCTTCCGTGGAAACGCAACCTGGTGCAAGCTCTTGGTAAAGCCTGCCGTTTTCTGTGCGTGCGTGTTCTGCTTGCTCTGTCTGCGTATAGGGGACGGTGGAGCAGCCGGTAAGCAGGAGGATGGTTGCTGACAGAAAAAGATGCAGTTTGATATTTTTCATGGCATCTCCTACAGATGCAGCTCCCGCTTCTTGCGTTAGCGATTGTAAGGGCCCGCGCATGCGGGTTGCCGACAGGCAATGGAGCGGGTAGGGCCCCGCGGAACCCTGGAAAGCGCGGCCCCGCGCATGCGGGGCAACGCCCAGATTATTAGACAGAAATAAATTTAGAAATTATGCGTTTACAAATTCTTTCTTGAGGAAGTCAAGGTCAAGTTCGGGGTAGAGAACGTGTTCGCCAAGAAGCTTTTGTACGCGTTCCTTTGCCTGCTTTTCCGTGGCTTCGTCAAGGTCAATCTTGCCCTTTGCCGGTTTTCCTTCTTTTGTAAGGCCAGGCTTTGTTCCCTTAAGAACAAGGTCTATGATGTGGGCAACTTCCTTCATGTCGCTTTCGGTCATGCCGAGTGTTGTAAGGCCAGGGGTTCCAACACGGATTCCGCTTGTCCACCATGCGCCGTTCTTGTCGTAGGGGAGTGCGTTTGCGTTTGCGGTTACTCCGCACTTGAACAGGGCTGCTTCTGCCTGCTTTCCTGTAAGTCCGTATGTTGTTACGTCTATGAGCATAAGGTGGTTTTCAGTTCCGCCTGTCTGGAGCTTCATTCCAAGGGCCATGCATTCGTTTGCAAGGGCTTGTGCGTTCTTGACTACGTTGTGGGCGTATTCCTGGAATGCCGGGCTGTTTGCTTCCCTAAGAGCAACTGCCTTTGCCGCCATTACGTGTCCGAGAGGTCCTCCGAGTACCATTGGGCATCCCTTGTTTACATAGTCCCTGAACTCTTCCTTGCAGAGAATCATTGCACCGCGTGGGCCACGGAGGGTCTTGTGGGTTGTTGTTGTTACAATGTCTGCCCACTTTACTGGGTCATAGTCACCTGTAAGAACCTTTCCTGCTACGAGTCCTGCAAAGTGTGCCATGTCTACCATAAGGACTGCACCGCACTTGTCTGCTATTGAGCGGAAGCGCTTAAAGTCTATGCGGCGTGGGTAAGCAGAGAATCCTGTAAGAAGGATGAGCGGCTTTACTTCCATTGCCTGCTTTTCGATTGCGTCGTAGTCAAGAAGGCCTGTTTCTTTATCAACACCGTAGGGATGGCTTTCGAACATGCGGGCTGAAACGTTCATACGGTAACCGTGGGTAAGGTGTCCGCCACAGGAATAGTCAAGTCCCATGAGCTTCTGGTTTCCAAAGCGTTTTCTTAGCATGTCGAACTGTTCGTCGGTGAGTTCTGCAAGTGACTTTACGCCAAGCTCTTCAAGGGTTGGGGTTTCGACTTTTGCGCTAAGGATTGCCCAGTATGCAACGAGGTTTGTGTCTGCTCCGGAGTGGGGCTGGACATAAGCGTAGTCTGCTCCGAAAAGCTTTTCTGCTTCGCGGGCAGCGGTGTTTTCCACAGCGTCAATGTTTACGCAGCCGCCGTAATAGCGGTGTTCGGGAAAGCCTTCTGCGTACTTGTCTGTAAGAAGGTTGCCCATTGCGGCCTGTACGTTGAGCGAGCAGTAGTTTTCACTTGCCACAAGCTTTAGGTGGCGTCTCTGATTTTCCAGCTCGTTTACTACGGAAGCAGCAATTTCTGGTTGCACAGCCTTTACCTGCTGAAGGTTAGCTACGTAAGAAATCATGGCCGGATTGGGGTTGTTTCCGCATGCGGCCAAATAGTTTTGAATCGGTGTGGACATTTTTTTTCTCCAGAAATAAGAATTTATGCAAGCATAGCATAAACGTGCTGGAAATTCAATATAATTGCAAAGATAGCTTATCCAAATACAGCCTTAAATGCCTCTTCCAAGTCCTGGATAAGGTCGTTGCTGCTTTCAAGGCCTGCGGATATGCGCACGGTGTTCACTTCGATTCCTGCTTCCTTAAGATGGTCTGGATCAAGTTCGGCGTGCGTTGTCTTTGGGGAGTTTACAATCAGGGAGCGGACGTCGCCAATGTTCACGTGGTATGAGAAATATTTTAAATGCTGGATGAATGCGTCAAGCTGTTCGTCTGTTCCTGAAAAACCAAAGCTTAGGATTGCACCTGCACCCTTTGGAAAGTATTTTTGCGCAAGGTTTTTAAAAGGACTATTCTTGGCACTGGGGTGGTTGACCCATGCGACTTCTTTTTTACCTTCAAGGTATTTTACAACTGCCTCTGCGTTTTTTGTTTCCTTGGAAATTCTTTCGGAGATTGTATCAAGTCCCTGGAGGATAAGGAAGGCGTCGAAGGGGCTTAAGGCTGCCCCAATGAATTCAAGGTAGAAACCCCGCAGGTGAATCAAGAGAGGAGCCTTGCCGTCTATGTCAAATGGAGAGCGGCTTTGTCCCTGCTTGTTCTTTAGCTTGTATGATTTTTCGTAGAACTGGGGGAATTTTTCTTTTGAGTAGCTGAACTTTCCGCTTTCAAGGACGATTCCAGCGATTGTGTTTCCGTGTCCTCCGAGACCTTTTGTGGCAGAGTAAACCACTATATCCGCTCCGTGTTCAAAGGGATTAAAGAGGTAGGGGGTTGCAACCGTGTTGTCCACAATAAGCGGAATGCCATGCTTGTGGGCAAGGGCGGCTAAGGCTTCTATGTCGTAGAGCTCTGCATTTGGGTTTGAAATGCTTTCTATATAAATGCCCCTTGTCTTTTCGTCAATCAATTCTTCATATGATGAAATGTCGAAGCGGTCTTTTACGAATTTTATTTCTGAACCAAAGCGCGGGTAAAAGTGGGAGAAGGCATCTTCACTTCCGCCGTAAAGTGATCGTGGCGCAATTATGTTCTTTCCCCCTTCCGTTAGCGCAAGTATTACGTAGGAGATTGCGGCCATTCCCGAAGCCAAGGCCACAGCCCCGTGGGCTTTAGACAAGGCGGTAACTCTTTCTTCCAGTACGGCAACGGTAGGGTTTCCGACTCTTGTGTAAATTCCGCCTGCCTCATCCATTGACCACAGCGAGTGTGCCCTGTCCAAACTTCCCAAGTCAAATGATGCGGTTTGATAAATTGGAACGTTGACCGCATAATTGTGGTCCTTTGATTTGTAACCAGCCCTGATTCTTAATGTGTCAAAATCTGCCATAAAAATTCCTCCGTTTGCTTTTTGTTAAATTTGATATTCCGGCTGCGGTTGTGCCGTTGCCAGTTGAAATTTCTGAAGAATGCTTTTCCTCATCGCAAGAAATTCTGTTCCGCCCCTGTGCCGTGGATAAGGAATGTCCACTTGCAAGACTTCGCTGATTCTTCCCGGGCGGGGGGACATGATGACGATTCTGTCGGAAAGATAGATTGCTTCGTCAATGTCATGCGTTACAAGAATCATGGTAACCTTGTCTGCCTTTCTTATTTCAAGAAGCTTGTCCTGAATGTCTGCCCTTGTGAATGAATCGAGCGCACCCATAGGCTCGTCCAGCAAAAGCAAGTCCGGGTTGTTGATTAAAGCCCTTGCTATTGCAACCCTTTGTGCCATGCCGCCGCTAATCTGATGGGGATATGATTTTTCAAAGCCCGTAAGCCCAACCAGATCTATGTAGCTTGCGATTTTATTTTTGTTTTCGCGGTATGCATGACGCGCCTTTAGCCCAAAGGCTATGTTCTGCTCAACCGTTAGCCAGTTGAAGAGTCCTTCCTTTTGAAAGACGTATCCTTTTGAAGGGGATGGTGATTTTATTTCTTGTCCGTTCAAAATCAACTGTCCCCCCTGCGGTTTGTCCAGGCCTGCAATCAGGCGCAGAAGAGTTGTCTTTCCGCATCCTGAAAGCCCTATAATCGAAATGAATTCTCCTTTTTGAACCGAAAGGTTTATGTCGTCCAAAACATTGATGCTTGTTTCTTCGCTGGCATAGGTTCTTTTTACATTCTTTATTTCCAAAATTTGTCCACTCATTTTAAAAGCCCCCTCTGCCAACGGAGTATTCTTGATTCAATCATTTTTATAGCTGAAGAAATCAAGCTAAAAAGAATTGCCATGATGATTATTGCGGCAAATACCTTGTAGTATGCACTCCAAACTTTTGATGCGTTTATGTAGTAGCCCAAGCCGCCTGGCTGCCCCATCATTTCTGCCATGACAAGCGTGGTAAAGGCGAATGCACATGCGGTGTTTATGCCGGTGAAAATCTGTGGCATTGCGTGCGGTACTGCCACAAAAAATACCAGGTGAAAGGTATTTGCTCCCAGTGTACGCGCAACTTCAAAAAGTGTTTTTGGAGTGCTTTGAATTCCCGAAGCCGTAAGGGAAGCAACCGGAAACCATGCGCTTATGACTATAAGGAAAACCGCCGCCACAAAGGGAGTTGGAAAGAGGGTAAGCGCAAATGGCATCCATGCTACCGCCGGGATTATTCCTGAAACATTCAGCACCGGAGAAAGCCAGTAATGGACTTTTGGGAACCATCCGATTAACATTCCTGTTCCCACACCAAAGACTACTCCAAGCAAGAATCCTGCCGTGAACAAACGCAATGAATACAGTGTGTTCTGCAGAATAAATCCGCTTTCCATAAGGAATGCCCTAACAATTCCCGCAGGTCCTGGAAAGAATGGCTGGGGTAAAAGCAGCAGCTTTGTTCCCGTCAGATCCCAGATGAACAAGAGTAAGCCCATTGCAAAACGGAAGGGAATTCTTTTTTTGAATTTCTTCCGCCTTGTTTTTTCCGTTGACGAATAGATTCCAAGCGCAAGATAGAAGGCTGCGATTAGTCCCAGAATGAATCTGTAGGCAATGTTCATGTTGACCGTCAATGAGCCAATCTGATAATCTTCTATTATTACGTCAGGTGAAACTTGCGGTACAAAGATGTTTGCTAGGATTGCAATCACAAATCCTGAAAGTGTAAGCGCAATTTCACCGGCAAATTTTATTGGCATGATTACAATTCCACCTTTTCATAAATCTTTTTTGCAAAGTCATCCGGGTTGCTTTTTAGGTAGCCTATGTCGTAGAGCGCTTTTACAAAGTAGTGCACGTCGGATTCAACGTTCTGCTTGTTTTCACTCCGGTCTTGTACGGATGGATACTCATAGCTTTTTATAAGGTCCACGGCAAGTTCCTTGTCGTCTATCTGGGAATACTTTCCGCTTACTATGATGTCAACCGTTTCTTCGGGATTCTTGTTTATCCAGTCCTGAGCCTTTCTGTATGCGCGAAGAAGGGCTGCAATTTCATCAGGCTTTTCCCTTAGAAGTTTTGACGAGGCATAAAGGAAGCAACAGTATTTTCCCTTAAAGGTCGGGTCTGTTGAAAGGTCAAAGATGACTTTTACTTTTCCGGCTTTTTCAGCAACGCTTCCCAGGGGATCCCACATGGCGGCAACGTCGAGTTCTCCATTGTAGAGTGCCTGGAGCTCAAGGTTTCCGTCTGCAAATGGAAGGAATGAAACTTGTCCGTCCTTTTGAAGTGCAGATATTCCTGCCTGTTCAAGCCATAGGCTGGCAACTTGGTGGGGTGTTCCGCCTATTTCGTCTACACCGATTTTCTTTCCCTTTAGGTCTTGGACTGTTTTTATGTCTGAGTCTGGGCGTACTACGAATTTTATGCATCCGTTGTGAAGACCGTCTACTACCTTTACGTTCACTCCTTCTTCGATGGAAGGGAAGAACTGGAAGTCTCCGTTTACGATGGGAATGCTTCCGTTGTTAAGACCTATTTTTCTTGATTCCGTGTCGGCAGAAATAAGTTTTGCGTCAAAACCTTCCTCTGCAAAGAAGCCTTTTTCGTAGGCTATGTAAATTGGGGCTCCGCAAAGTGAACCGTCCAGTCCCGGAATGTTGATCTTTCCGTACTTGTACTTGCTGTCGTTGCCTTGCTTTTTTGTGCAGGAAATAATTGATGCTGTAAAAGTTATTAATGCCAAGGCTTTCAGTGATAGTTTGAAAATTTTCTTTGCTTTCATTTCTTTTCTCCTATATAGTTTTTATACTTAAGATTCCATCTTTCATTGTGTATTGTACCGGCGTGCTTTTTGCTGCGGCAGAATCGTGCGTTACCATGATGACCGTAGTTCCTCTTTGCGCTATCTGCTTAAATAGTTGGACAATCTGCTCGCTGTTCTCTGCATCAAGTCCGCTTGTTGGCTCATCTGCAAGAAGAAGAGCCGGTTTGTTTATGAGCGACCGCGCTATGGCGACTCTTTTTGTCTCTCCACCGGAAAGGCTTGCAGGGTAAAGTCCTGAAAGTTTTTCCAGCCCAAGCTTCTCCAAAAGTTTGTATGCCTCCTTGCCTGCTTTTCCCTTGTTTTTACCCAGGTAAAAAGGGAGCCTTACGTTGTCCAGTACCGTAAGGTTTGAAAGAAGTCCGTTCCCCTGCGGAATGTAGCCTATGAGCTTGTTGCGCAAGAGGGATGAATCCTTGTCATTTGCAGAAGAAATATTTTTTCCTTCCACAAAAATTTCCCCTTCGTCTGGAAGAAGAAGCCCTGCCATTAAATTCAGCAGGGTGCTTTTTCCGCTTCCAGACGGGCCTGCAATGCTGACAAAATCTCCCCTTTCTATTTTTAAATTTATGTTTTTAACTGCGTAAAACTTTTTTTCCTCCCTTTTGAATTTTCTGCTTACGTTTGCCAATTCAACCTGTGACATTATTCGCCCTCCCTAAAGGTAAGGTATGTTTCCCTTTTGCTTATTCGTATTGCCGTGTGCAGAGAGGCTAGGGGGCCTGTAAGAAGTGAAAGGGCAAAGCTTATGGCTGCAATCAGCAGGGTAAAGAAAATGTTTGGCCTAAGGCTTGGCAAGTGCAGCTCCCTTCCGATGCTTGCTGCATAGGGCAAGGTGATTATTACGGAAAGAATTGTTCCTATGGCTGATGCTGCTGCGCTGATTAAAAAAGCTTCCGTTAGAACTATTGAAGAGAGCTTTTTTCCAGATGCACCAAGTGAGCGCAGTATTGCAAATTCTTTCTTGCGTTCGTTTGCGGTTATGGAAAAGATTGTCGCAAGAAGAATCATGACTGCCACAAAAAAAGCTGCCGTAAATGTAAAGAGAAAATTCTTGAAGGTTCCAAGTGTTTTTGCTATTCCGCTTATCATGCCCTTTGTTTTTATAACCTGCAATCCGTTCAGTTTTGCGCGTATGTTGTGGGTCACTTCTTCCTGTGTATAGCCTTCCTTTATTTTTACGAGTATTGAAGAGACCGAGTTTTTGGGATTGATGTCTTTTGTGAAAGTTAGGCCACTTGCCTTAGCGGAATCGAATATTCGTGCAAGGGTGGTCATGTTTGCATAAACAGCCTGGTCCAAGCCGCTTCCTGTTTTTTCAAGTTTTGCCGCAATGGTGTAGTAGCGGTTAAAGACCTTGAGCTTTTTGTCTTCTCCGATTGTAATGTCGTTTCCCACCACAAGCTCTCCATCTTTTATTTGTCCAATGTAAGATTCGGAAATCCATGGCTGGACGGAAAAGTCTGTGTCTGGGTTAAAGCCTATGAACTGAACCGGTATGGCGCAGCAGTCCTGGTTAAGCGACACAAGGAAAAACTGGGCGGAAACTTTTTCTACTCCCGGAATGCCTTTGATTTGAGTTTCAATTTCTTTGTCAAGGTAAAAATATGAAGGTTCTCCCCTTAGCAAAATTCCTTCAAGCCCTTTGTCGTAGCCAAGCGGAACAATCATCAGGTCTGCACCAAGCCTTGACTTCATGCTGACAAGTCCGTTCCTTAGGCTAAAGAGAAAAATTCCGCCAGAGAAAATTATGAAGGAAACTATTGAGACGGCACAGACAAGGCCAAGACTTCTGAACGGCCTTCTGATTATGTTTTTAAGAGACAGAGCGAATGTTGACAGAGCTTTTTCATTCATTCCTTACACCACCATTGCCGCTAATATAGCAGAATGAAAAAACTTTGCCCAATACAAAATCATTATGAAACGGTATAGAAAAAAATTATTAAACTTGATGATGATTTTGAAATTCAGTATTATTTTTATTATGGATGAATTTGAAAAAGAACTTGAAGGGCGCATTGCCCTTATGGAAGATGACAGTTATTCTTTCCCGAAGAGGTTTTCAAAAGGGGACTATCTTGTGGCCGCCCTTGTTGCTCTTGTTTGCGCGGCAGCTCTTGTTGCGGGAGGAGTGTTCCTGTGAAAAATGTTAAAAATAATTCAAGGGAAAATACTGCTGTTGAAAGGGAAGCCATGTTCGGGGTTCTTCCTGTTAAGAAAAAGGAAAGGCTCTACGGTTTTATGGATGCCTTTCTTGTTCTTTCTGGCTACTGCATTGCAACCTGGAGTTACACCCAGGGCTCTTATCTTGCGACTCTTGTGGGCTTTAAGCAGCTTTTGATTGGTGCCTTTTTGGGTGCAATCCTTATGCTTGTGATTTACCAGCTGCCTGTTATTCTTTCCGTACGCTTTGGAATTGATATATGGGTATGGCTGCGTTCTGCGCTTGGGCCGGTTGGCGTTCTTGTGATGACGGTTGCAATCATTGTGATTAACTATCCATGGTATGCGGTGTGTGCGGATTTGTTTGCTTCCAGCATGGCAAATCTTTCGCATCTTGCAGGAGTAGACCTGCCTCCTGTGTCACACGTGCTTCTTGGAATTTTTTGTGTTGCGCTTGGAACTTTTGTTGCTTACAAGGGGCTTTCCGCAATAACTTGGACAACACGCATTCTTGTTCCCCTTCTTTTGCTTGTTGGAGCCGTGGTCGTAGTAGTTGGTTTTTCTTCTGTTCCCTTTGACTACATCATGAGCTACAAGCCGGAGACTCCTTTAAAGAACAATGTGATTCCATACATAATGTCCGTGGAAGCCAATTTTGCATTCGTAATAACCCTTGTTGGAGGAATGGCAGAAATTCCCCGCGTTGCAAAGACTGAGCGTGGCGGCTACTGGGCCGGCGTTCTTGGACAGGGACTTTCCGGTTCCTTCTTTGTGGTGGTTGGAGCGGTTATGGCTATTGCCATGCAGTACACGTGCGGCAAGATGATAGACGATCCCACCCTTATGCTTGCAACCCTTGCTTCTCCTGTCCTTGCCCTTTGCTCACTTCTTCTTGTTGCCTTTGCCAACATTGGGACTCAGGCTGTGGGCGCTTACATTTACGGTGTTATGCTGCGCTCTGCATTCAGAAAGGTTAGCTACAACACCCATATCATTGTTCTTGCGGCCTACGGAATACTCCTTTGCATCTGGGGAAAGGTTGTTGACTACTTTGGCGCTTTCCTTACGGTAAGTGCTTGTATTTATGCACCCCTTGCGGCTGTCTTGTTTGCAGACTTCTTTTTTGTCCGCAAGCAGAAGATAGACTTGCGCGGCGCATACGGAATGAAGGGACACGAGAAGGTCTACCATTTTACAAAGGGCGTGAACCTTGTTGGAATGGCGGCCATTATTCTTGGGGTTGCGGTTTCGCTTGCAATCTACAATCCTGTAACATGCAGCGTACACATACCATTTCTTTTTTACCTTACTCCCACCGGCGCATCTTTCCTTGCAACGATGATTTTTTATACAGGCATTTCTTTTGTTCCTGCCGTAAAGAAATACATGATGGGGAATGGGCATGAATAGAAACTACCAAAGCACTCTTAGCAGTAGAAAAAGAAAAAAGATAGATGCGACTCCTTTTGACAGCCTAAGGATTCCGCCAAGACAGAACATTTTTCTTTTGCCGCTCATCTGGCTTGCCTGCTTTTTCCAGACAAGAAAATACCGGCTGAAAATTACAAAGGAAGGTATGGACGGAATTAAGCCTCCATTTCTTGTGTTGGGTTCCCATCATTCATTCATGGATTTTTTTGTAACGCCCCTTGCGCTTTTTCCCCACAGGGCAAATTACATTTCCGAGCTTGAAGGGTTTGAATGTTACGGCGAGTGGATTTACCGCCAGGCAGGCTGTCTTGGGACAAGAAAATTCATAAGCGACTTTGCCCTTGTCCGTAACATACAAAAGGTTGTTTCGCGCGGTGACATAATCGTAATCTATCCAGAGGCCCGCTATTCAAATGTGGGAACAAATTCAAAGCTTACGGTTTCTGTTGCCAAGCTTGCAAAGCTTTTGAATGTGCCGCTTGTGACTCTTGTAATGAATGGAAACCACATTCAGTCACCGATATGGAATCTTACTCCAAGAAAGCAGGCCCGGCTTTCCGCAAAGCTAAAGTGCCTTCTGTTGCCAGAACAGATGAGGAAGATGACGAGCGCACAGGTTCTTGATGTAATTCAAAAGGAGCTTACCTATGATGATTATGCCTATCAGCGCCAAAGGAAAATTGCTATAAGCTACAAAGACCGTGCAAAGGGACTTCACATGCCGCTTTACCAGTGCAGGGAATGCGGTGAAGAATTCTGTATGGACTCAAAGGGAGAAAAACTCTTCTGCAAAAAATGCGGTGCCCTTTTTACTATGGATGAATACGGAATGCTTTCTTCATGCAAAAAGGATTCCTTGCCTTGCGAGAAGGCTCCAAAGACTATGACCATTCCTGAATACTATGAGTGGGAAAGGGAATGCGTTAAGGCCCAGATTCAAGAAGGAAGATATTCTTTTGCCCAGAGGGTTCGGGTGGAAGCTCTTCCCAATGCACAGAATTTTATTGCGCTTGGAAAAGGCTTCCTTGTTCACAAGGAGGAAGGGTTTTACCTTACCTTTACTGAATACCTGCATGAAAAACCAAAGACCCTTTTCTTTGCAAGCCGGGCCACACCGTCTGTTCACACCGAATACGACTACAGGGGTCAGGGGCAGTGCGTTACCCTTAGTACGGCGACATGCACCTATTTTCTTTTTCCCTTGGAAGACGGATTCAACGCAACAAAAATACAGTTTGCATCAGAATACCTTTTTGAGCGCAATTGCATCTTGAGCTAAGAATTTAAATCAGCTCTACTTCTTGTTTAATAAATGTTTTTTTCGTAGAATGGACGAATGGAAGACACGTGCAAAATTTTTATGAACAGGGGCTGGCTTTTTTCTTCGGAATTCAGCATGGCAATGACGGAAAAAAATTATGAAGGGGAAATGGAAGAGGTTTGCCTTCCTCATACGGTGGCGGTTACTCCCTTTAATTCTTTTTCTTCCAAGGTTTACGAGAAGGTTAGCGCCTACAGGAAAACTTTTGCAAGCCAGGAAACTTGGGCCGGTAAAAAAATAATTCTTACTGTGGGAGCCGCAGCCCACAAGAGTGATGTCTTTCTTAACGGCAAGCTTCTTGCTTCCCATTGCTGTGGTTACACTTCTTTTTCCGTGGATATTACAGACGCTCTTTCTCCTGCGGGAGGGGAGAATGTTCTTTGCATAAGGGTAGACAGCCGCGAGTGCCTTGACCAGCCGCCCTTTGGTTTTGTGATTGACTACATGACTTATGGCGGAATATACCGGGATGTTTATCTTGAGGTAAGGAATCCTGTTTTTATTGAAGATGTTTTTGTTACTACAAAAAAGAATGAATTTACTTCGCGCGTTACGCTGAACAAGGAAAGCGGTTCTTCTTATTTGATTCAGCAGGAGCTTTTTGAGTGGAGCGATGAATGCGGGGAAGAAAAAATCCTTGCATCTGTTACTTGCGGTCTTAGGGGAAAGACGACTCTGACTTCTGCATCTGCAGCGGGAGTTAGGCAGTGGAATTTGGAAAGCCCTGCGCTTTATTGCCTTCGCACGTCTCTTTTGGATTCTGAAGGCAATGAGGTTGACTCAAAGACAGTGCGTTTTGGCTTTAGGGAAATACGCTTTGACGCAAGCGGTTTTTATCTAAATGGGATAAAGTTAAAAATCCGCGGTTTGAACAGGCACCAGAGCTGGCCCTATGTTGGCTATGCAATGCCAAAGAATATGCAGAGGGAAGACGCTGATATTTTAAAATACGAGCTTGCCCTTAACGAGGTTCGCACTAGCCACTATCCCCAGAGCCGTCACTTTGTTGAGCGGTGTGACGAGATAGGGCTTCTTGTTTTTACGGAAATTCCTGGATGGCAGCATATAGGAAAAAGCCCTGAGTGGAGGGAGCAGGCCCTTGGCAACGTAAGGGACATGGTCTTGCAGTACCGCAACAATCCTTCTGTCTTTATGTGGGGAGTAAGGATTAACGAAAGTCAGGATGATGATGAACTTTACGAAAAGACAAATGCCCTTTGCAAGAGTCTTGATCCCAGCCGTCCTAGAGGAGGGGTGCGCTGCATAAAAAAATCCCATCTTCTTGAGGATGTTTACACCTACAACGATTTTTCTTTTGCGGGAGAAGGACTTGGCGTTGAGCGCAAGAAAAAGATTACGGACACCAAGAAGGGCTTTATGGTTACGGAGTACAACGGGCACATGTATCCTGTCAAGAGCTTTGACACGGAAAGGCTTCGCACCGAGCAGGCGAGAAGGCATGCGGTTGTTCTTGATGCAGTTGCGGCTTCGGATGAGCATTCTGGTTCCAGTGGTTGGTGTGCCTTTGACTACAACACCCACAAGGATTTTGGTTCGGGGGATTACATTTGCTACCATGGTGTTATGGACATGTTCAGGAATCCAAAGACGGCGGCTTACCTTTACAAGAGTCAGGGGGATGCGGATCTTGTCGGTAACGTGCTTGAAATTTCAAGCTCCATGGACATAGGTGACTATCCTGCAGGAAACATAGGCTCTGTCTGGGCTTTTACGAATGCGGACAGCGTGCGTGTTTCCGTGAATGGGACTTTTGTAAAAGAATATTTTGCCAAGAAGGACTCTCCATTTAAGCATCTCTTGCACCCGCCAATCCTTATTGATGATCTTTACGGAAGCTATATCAAGAACTGGGGCTCTTCGTCTGTTGACTGCAAGTTTGAGGCTGTTAGGGATGGCCAAGTGGTTTCTTCGTGCACAAAGGCTTCTTCTTCTGACGTGTTTGTTAAGGCTGTGGCAAGGCGTACCCTTCTTGTTGAAGATGAAAGCTATGATATTGCCTCTGTGAATTTCTTTGCCTGCGACCAGGCCGGAAACGTTAGGCCCTACTGCCAGGAAGCCATTTTGCTTAGGACGGAGGGGCCTGTTGAGCTTATTGGTCCTTGCGCTCTTTCTCTTAAGGGAGGAATGGCCGGAACTTATGTTAGGACTTGCCTTTCTGATAAAGGACTTGCCCCTTGTGAGGCCAAGGATGCGGCCCTTGTGATTACGGATTGGCTTGGCAGGGAAGCGCGTGTTGAATTTAAGATTGCAAGAAAATGCGTATCAGAGCTTTAATGGTTGAGTTTTAGTTATTGAGCCTTGGGGGCAAGCCTGCTTTCTATTCGCGGGCTGCCTTGGGGTGGTCTTGGAACCATTTTTCCCAGGCTTCATCAACTTGCGCGCAGTAGTTGTCTTTTTCTTCCTGGCTTATGAAAGATGCCCTGAAGCCGTTCTTGATGATTTTCTTGATATTTTCCAGGGTAAAGCCAAGCACCTTGTAGATGTTCCAGTATTCGTCTATGAGCGAAACCTTAAAGAAAGAAGGGTCGTCCGTATTTATTGTGATGAACACGCCCTTGTCAAAAAGCTGCTTGACAGGGTGGTCCTTGAGTTCCTTTACGTATTTCTTTGTAAAGAGGTTGCTGGTTGGGCACACTTCAAGCGGAAGCTGCCTGCTTGCAAGTTCCTTGATGAATTCCTCGTCGTAAGCGGCACTTGTTCCGTGTCCGATTCTTTCCGCATGCAGAAGGTTTATGGCGTCTTTCATGGACCAGCTGTCTTCTGTCTCGCCTGCGTGTACTACGGTATGAAGCCCTGCCTTTTTTGCGTTGTCAAATACAGAAGCAAAGTCTTTTGCGGGACCGAAAGTTTCGCTGCCGCCAAGACCAATTCCGATAATCTCGGGGTTCTTTTCGTGAAGGACAAGGTCAAGGTTGTGCTGGGCGTTTTCCACTCCAAAAGAACGGCTTACGTCAACGATTGTCTTTATTGTGCAGCCGCGCTTTTCCTTTATTTGCTTAAAGCCCTTGGTAAGGATGTTTATGCTGTATGTAAAGTCAAAGCCTTTTTTAAGAAGGGATGTCGGTGCGAAGAAGGTTTCCGCATAGACTATGTTGTTTGCATGGACATAGGAATCAAGCGCATCTATGATAAAGCGGAGGTCTTTTTCCTCCGTAAACATGCGCTGTACGGACATAAATGCCTGGAGAAAGCCTTCCAAATCGTTGTAGGAAAACAAATTGTTGAGTTCTCCGGTGGTCATTTCACGGCCACTGCATTTTTTGTATAGTTTATTAATGATCTTCCTTTCAGGAACAGCTTCCTGGTGCAGGTGAATTTCTGCCTTTGGAACTGCCTTAAGCAAGCTGTAAAAATCCCTTTTGTCCATATAAACCCATTATAGCACAATAAAATTCAAAATAAAAGCATTACGCATAAAAATAACGCTTTATTCTGATTATAAAACCGGAGACCATAGTAGCCGCGTAAAAAAATCCAGTTTCCTACGTTGAATTATCGGCAAATAGCGTGCATTACATGAGAAAGTTTAAAAACACATGTATTTTCCTTGACAACTGCCAAAACATTGAATAATATTGAATTATCTTGATTCTCCAGATTAATTTAACCTTTTGGGTATGTTTTTCAGAAGAGCAAAGATAGCAGCTGGGCTTATCAGTAATTTAAAATTACCGTATTCGGTAAAGGATTTTTTTTATGTCCAAAAAACTTTATGTTGGCAACTTGAACTATGCCACAACAGAGGACACGCTGAAAAACGTATTCGCTTCTTATGGAGAAATTGTTTCTGCGGTAGTCATTAAGGATCGCGACACGCAGCAGTCAAAGGGCTTCGGTTTTGTGGAGCTTGCTGACGATTCTGCGGCAGACAAGGCCATTGCCGAGCTTAACGGCAGGGAGATTGACGGTCGCCGTGTTCGTGTAAACGTAGCGGAAGAACGCCAGAACCGTGGCCCCCGCAATTTTAACCGTGGCGGTTTCCGCGGAGACTTCCGCCGTGGCCCAAGAGAGGGTGGATTTCCGCCAGCAAACGACAATTCTTACTAATTCTTGAAAAAACAGGAGCGGTTCCTTTGGGGGCCGCTTTTTTTGTGCCAACAAATGGCGCCTTTTACATCTTTTACATCCCAAAAAACATGGAAAATCTTCCTTGTAAAAATGCATTTTGGGGCTTATAATAAAATCATGAGTTTTTTGCCCAAAGAATTTTCACAGTTTATTGCCCCGGATGCAAGCCGCAGAGAATTTATCTGTGACTGGCTTGAGCAGCATGGCGTTAAGGCCGTGGTTGCGTCTATAGACGGCAAGAACCATATTCTTGTGCAGTTTCCGCCATCGGCATACAATCCTCAGTTCAAGATAAAGACCGTGGTTGCCCATTACGACAGGGTGGAAAATAGTCCCGGTGCTAACGACAACAGTGCGGCTGACTGGCAGATTATGAACTGGGCGGTTGAGCTTTACAATATGCAGGGCTTTCACAATGTACGCATTTTCTTTACCGATGGAGAAGAGCTTGGCTGGAATACCGGGGTGAGCGAACAGGGGGCTTTTGGCATAGCAAATGTCTTTAAGAGACTGGGCATTACCAACGACGACGTTTACGTTTTTGACTCTTGCGGAAGAGGGGAAATTCCTGTCCTTGCAAACACGGAGATTCCCGCCAAGGCCGCAAAGTCTTTTTCTTCTAGCTTTTTCGACTTGTTTTCCCGTACACAGGAAATCTTAAGGCGCTCAAGTCCGGGCCGCTGGATGTGCCTGCCGGTTCCCTACAGCGACAATGCATCTTTCCTTGCGTGCGGCATTCCGGCGGTTGCCATAACAATGCTTCCAGCAAAAGAGGCATCGCTTTATGCGCGCGAGCTGAACCAACACCCGGAGCTTAAGAATGCTGTCATGAACAGGGAAGCCAGCAAGAAGGAGCGTCTTGCTTCCGGTGAAAAGGAATATGCCTACAAGGAGCGCATGCCCTATACCTGGAGGCTTTTCCACACCGCCTATGACAATGAAGAATCCCTTACCCAGGAAAGCTTTAGGGTCATGCAGAACATACTTAGGACAATAGCAATGTCCAAGACCCCGCTTTAATTAAAGCCTGTGACTGCCTGGGCAAAAGTCAGTTTTCCTTTTCAGCTTCATGCATTTTTTTTGCCTTGGCTGCATTGGTCACGATAAAGACAGCAAGGGCCGTTCCAATGATTATCACGTAGCCCGCAATGCTAAGCATGTCTGGAACTTGCGAGAATATTACAAGCCCCAGTATTGCCGAAAAGATTATCTGCGAATATTCATAGATTGATATTTTGTAAGATGGTGCGTTAAAGTATGCGCCCGTTATTCCCATTTGGCCGCCAGCCGCCGAAGTTCCTGCCCCTATAAGCAAGAGCAGCTGTTTGGTGCTCATTGGTTCAAAGAAAGCGATTGTAGGTGGAAGGGCCGCCAGAACCGAAAATGCGGAAAAGAAGGCAATTATAAGGTATCCTTCAACCTTGAATTCGTGGCACTTGCGCACGTTTGCGTATGCAAATCCAGCCCCCATGCCTCCTGCAAAGCCCGCAAGAGCAGGCGCCATTGTGTAAAAGTTTGCAGAGGGCTTTATTACCAGAAGCGCACCTGTAAAAGCCGTAACAAGTGATATTATGGAAAGGGCTGTAGGTTTTTCCCCCAGCAGGAAGAAGCTCATCAAAAGGCTAAAGAAGGGAGACATCTTGTTCAGCATGTTTGCATCGCTAACGTTCATTTTGCCAAGGGCATAAAAGTTTCCAAAAATGCCTATGGTTCCAAATACCGCGCGGAATATCAGGTACTTGAGCGAGCCGCGTGGAATGCGCAGAACCGTGGGGTCCTTTTTTGCCTTTGCCGCAAGAACCGAGAAAGAGATTATAAAGGCTATGGAATTCCTAAAAACCGTCTTTTGAAAGAAAGGTATGTCTCCTGCCGCCCGGACAAAGATTCCCATGAGCGCAAAACAGAAACCGGAAAGCAGGGCAAATGCAATGCCTTTTTTTAGATTTGTTTTTTCCATAAGGCAATATTAGGGATGCGGGGCAATCTTGTCAATTGACACCCCTCCAATGTACTGCTTTTTTCATAAATGGCAGGGAAAAAAGTAAAAATTTCTGCAACATAAAACATATAATTTAAAAAAATGCAAGTAAAATAATGCAAAAAGTGAATAAAATATTAAAAAAATATGAAAAATGTCATAATTTTGCGAAAATATATTGATTATTTTTTAATAATAAGCTAATTTCAATAAAACTTAATCCAAAAAGTTTGTCGAGAGAATGTTTTATGCTTATTATCTTTTTTACCAGGGAGAGAAACATCTGCCAGCTTATGGCGGGGCGGCTTGAGGAAAAGGGCCATCTTGCCCTTGTTTTTACCAACCTTCAGAAACTTCTTAAAAGCGTGGGTCGGCTGGGAAGTCAAAAAGTGGACCTGCTTGCGCTCGATTTCCGTATTGGCGAGCAGGGAGATCCGGCATGGTCTCTGCTTTCATCCGGCGCAAAAATTCCTTTCGTCTACTACAATGACCCCTACGGTTTCCCAGGAAATTTTGCCGTAAACTGGAGCAGGAAAATCACTGGGGAAAGGGAACTTTCAGGACGGAAACTCATGCCGCTTTTTAGGGACTTGGAAAGCGTAATGGTTCAGCCGGACGTTCTGCCATGTGTTTCGCTTGTTTGTCCCCCGCAAAAAATTCTTGGCAGGGAAGAGCGCGAGGTTAGGCTTTTTAGCATAGAGCGCTTTAGGGAAAAATATTCGGTTCAGCCTGCAAAGTACAAGCTCCTCAATTATTTCTACCAGAACAAGGGCTTTGTGCTGGACACAAAAAAGCTCTGCCTCTTTATGTGGAACGAGTATTCCCTTCAGAAAAAGGCCACCTTGTTTTCCTATATATGCTATCTTAGAAAAATTTTCCGAAAGGAAAGCAACTATTGCCTGCGCATAATAAACGACGGAAGCCACGGATATGTATTCCGCATTTCCTGCCCAAAGTTCCGCTGCGAAAGGGAAGAGACCGCATCCGACTACATCCGCCCAAACACAAAAAGCCGCTTCGACTTTTCATCTGCCGCCCTGGACGACTAGATGGTTTGTATAATTTTTTTCTTCTTCTTCTGGACCGGCCTTTATATGCTAACCCGCTTTCCGGGGTTCCGGCTTTCGCCTCCATTGCTCCGCAACGGGCTTGCGCCCGCCCCTCCAATCGGGGGTAGGCTTGATCTGTTTTTCAAGAAGTGCCTTTTGCTAAAGCTGGAATCGCATGGCAATTCTGCGAGTTGCTAAGCCGAGCTAACAAAAAATGTCTCGGGCGGTTGGTGAGCTGTCGAACCACGGTTGGTGAGCCTGTCGAACCACGACCTGTCGAACCACGACCCGGGAATCTACTTAACTAAAATCAGCATTTAGTTACTAGGCCGCTTGTTAAACTTGTAAGTAAACCATGCGCATATATATCGTGGAACCAGCTTGCTTGCCCAGGATGCAATCTTCCACTTGAATGCCATAAGCGCATACAGTGAACCCCTGCGGCTTTTTTTTATGCAGTGGGCAACAGTCTTTTCCGCGCTAAGGCCGTGCTTAACTTCCTTCCTTGCCCCCCTGGAAGCTACGTTTGCAAATTCCGTGCTTACGGGACCAGGGCAAAGAGCCGTCACCCTTATTCCCTTCTGCTTCAGCTCTGCGGCAAGTGCAACCGTAAGGCTTAGGACGTATGCCTTGCACGCTCCGTAAACCGCAAAATTCCCAAGCGGCAAAAAAGAAGCAAGGCTTGCCGTGTTTATAAGCCTTGAGCCCTTACCCATAAAAGGCAGGGCGTATCCTGTAATGCCGGTTAGGGAAGTGCAGTCAAGGTCCACCATCTCCATCTCCCGCTCAACGTCCGTCTCTGCAAATTCACCGTAGGTTCCAAAACCCGCATTGTTAACAAGAACGTTTATAAAAACAGAGCCTTCAGAAGAGCCTTCAGCAGAAGCTTCGTCAGAAAAAATCTTTCCCAAAGCCCTTGCGCCATCCCTTCCGCTAATGTCCATGTCTATAACGCGCACAAAAGGAATTCCTTCCCCCAAGCCCTCAATCTCTTTTTTTAGAGCCTCAAGCCTGTCCTTCCTTCTTGCAACAATCCAAATTTCATCCGAAGCCGCCTGCGTTTTGCCCCTCTGCAAAAAGCCCGCGCTCTCTTTCGCCAGCTGCCTTGCAAAAGAAGCCCCCATTCCGCTGGAGGCACCTGTTACCACAATAATCTTCTTCATACCACAATTCTATTAGCCAGCTTTCCGTCTGTCAACTTTTAAAATAAAATTACGTTTTTTGTTTTTTTAATGTGCAATATTGTAAAAGGCATGTTACAATATAAATAGTTTAGCTCAAATGTGTCGCTCTAAGGAAAGGCAATTCAATTCTGAACCATATCAGGCTTGAATTGACCAGCGTTTTCCTAAACATCCTTGCTTTAAAAAGGAGAGGCTTATTGATGGAACAGGAAGTAGTTTATTCAAGAATGCCAGACGCTGCATCTGCGGCATCGGAGCTGGTTTCCAAACTAAGGAAATCTGCGGAAAGCTATCAGGCCGTGTTCTTTATGGCGGCAATCAGGTATGACTTTGCAAAACTGTCGGAAGAAATAAAAAAGCACTTCCCAAATTCAGAAGTGATGGGGGCAAGCACAGCCGGCGAAATTTCCATGGAAGGCTTTATGAACGATACGGTCGTCCTTACCACGATGAGCTCTTCAAGCGTAAAGGTCAGGGGCGTACTTGTCGAGCACGGAAGCAAGTACCCGGTTGCCTGCAAGGCGGAAATAGAAAAAGCCCTGCAGCAGTGCGGAATCAAGACCAACGACCCCAACTCCCACACAAGCGCCTTTGCCCTTGCCTTCATAAACGGAGTCTTCAATGCAGAAGAGTCAATCCTTACCAATTTTTATTCCATAATAAAGAACGACAACTTTAAGCTGGCAGGCGGAACTGCAGGCTACACTGGCAACGAACCCAAGACCTTCGTAAGCTACAACGGCAAGACCACCCAGGACGGGGCAGCATTCATGTTCGTAAAAACATCATCCCCCTTCGACATAAGGCAGGAAGATATTTTCAACAGGTCAGGAAAGACCTTCTTTGTCTCCCAGGCAGACACCGTAAACAGAAAGATAATCAAGTTCGACGGAGAAGCCGCGCAAAAAGTCTATGCAAAAAAACTTGGTGTCTCCGAAGAAGAAGCCGCAAACATGACCTTCGAACACCCCTTTGGCCGCTTCCTGAACGGTCAGGTCTGTATCGCAGCCCTTGCTGGATTCACGCCGTCAAAAGAAATAAACCTCTTTGCCCGCGTAGTCCCCAACTCAACCCTGGAACTTATGCAGATAGGCGACCCCTTGGAAAAATGCGACGAAACCTGCCGCATGATACGCAGTGCCATTCCCCACCCAAAATTTGTCCTTATGATGACATGCATAACAAGAACCCTTGCCTTTGCCAGAATGAATATCTCCAGGGAAATAATCAGCAAGTATAAGGCCAACTTCCCAACCTTCGCGGGATTTTCTTGCTACGGGGAACAGCTGGGACGCATCCACTGCAACCAGACACTTGTAACACTTGTAATGGGGGACTGAATATGGAAAGTATCAAACTTATAAACAGCGGACTCGATGCAATTCAGTCGCTTATCGAATACATTGCAAAAGATGCAGTAGGCTCAGAATTCTTTAGAGAATATGTTGCAAACCGCGAAAAGCAGGAAGTAGCCGCAAGCCAGCAAAAGGAAGTCTTAACCTCCCTTGCCCAGTCATCGTCAGAAGTGGAAGCCGAAGTCAGCGGAATTTCAGACCGTGCCTCCAACAACAACCTGCGCCTGAACGAAATTTACGGGGCAATTTCATCCCTGCACAATACCGTTGCGCAGATAGAGGCAGACCATAAAAAGTACGTAGAACAGTTTGCAGACCTGGTTGAACAGACCAACCGTATATCAAAGCAGGTGGACGAGATTCAGAACATCTCCGAGCAGACAAACCTCCTGTCATTCAACGCCTCAATAGAAGCCGCCCATGCCGGTGCCGCAGGTGCAGGATTCAGGATCATTGCCAACGAAGTAAAGCAGCTTTCGGATTCAACAAAAAAAGCAGCCGAACGCATTTCCGAAAACATAGGCCGCCTTGGAAAATCCATTTCCCTGCTTGGCTCTGACACCCAGAACAATTCCAAAAACCTAAGGGGCTTGAGCGACCAGGCAGACAAAACCCTTGAACGCTTCGACATGATGAGGAAAATCAACGGCGAAAACAACGAGAACGTAAACAGAATTGGCCAGAAGGTTTCCACCAACATACAGAATATAAACAGCCTCATAGAGCAGATACAGCACTTTGACGACCTCAACAAAAAAACTGTGAACCTCTTTGCCGAGTGTGCCTCAAAGAACCAGATGCTCTTCAACGATCTGTATTCATTCTCCTACGAAGTAAAAGCCGTGCTGGAAGACCTAAAAAAATCCCCTGATTCCCAATAATCAGAAAATTTGCTATACTCACGGCACAAAACAATTAGAAATGAATTAAAGAGGAAGATATGGCAAACAACATGTACATTACCTGCCTAGACTTGGAAGGCGTATTGGTTCCAGAAATTTGGATTGCATTCTCAAAGGCATCCGGCATCCCTGAACTCAAGCGCACCACCCGTGACGAACCCGACTACGACAAGCTCATGAAGTGGCGCCTTGGAATCCTAAAGGAACACCACCTTGGCCTCAAAGAAATCCAGGATACAATCGCAACAATAGACCCAATGCCCGGTGCAAAAGAATTCCTTGACGAACTCCGCTCACTCTGCCAGGTCATAATCATAAGCGACACCTTCACTCAGTTTGCAGCCCCGCTCATGAAAAAACTCGGCATGCCAACAATCTTCTGCAACACACTGGAAGTTGCCCCATCCGGAGAAATAACCGGCTTTAAAATGAGGTGCGAACAGTCAAAGCTCACAACCGTAAAAGCCCTCCAGTCAATCGGCTACCAGACAATCGCATCCGGCGACAGCCACAACGACCTGGGCATGATAAAGGCAAGCAAGGCAGGCTTCCTCTTCAAGAGCACCGACCAAATCAAAGCCGACAACCCAACCATCCCCGCCTTCGAAACCTACGACGAGCTCCTTGCCGCAATCAAAAAGGAACTGGTCTAATAATTTTTCATAATCATCTGGAGCGTATTTTTTGGTCTTACTGTGTCTGGTCCTTCGGAAACGGCCAGACTCCATGCAATTTTTCTAACAAGAAGCACCAAGGATGACGCGTCATTTGTTTACAAAGGGGCTGACAAGTTTTCGCAAGAAGACTCGTGGGTAAAAATTGCATGGATTCAATTTTTACCCGCTTTCCAGGGCTCCGCTCTCGCTCCGACCCGCCTGCGGCGGTTTGGCTCCGCCACCCTTCCAATCGGGGCTAGGCTTAATATGCAACCCCCTTTTCAACATTCGCCGCCTTTCGCACTGACTTTCGCAGGTTTACAAATCTTCCCCGGAACAGTATAATTGTTGTTATGCTCACAGCCCACTGGGCTGGTAGTTTTATATATAAAATAGGCAAGAAAATGGTCTTTTCATGCTATAATTTGTTTTAGGTATATATAATGGCATTCTTTAATCGTATTTTTGGAAGTAAAACAGCATCTGCTGATAAGAATAGTCAAATAACTCATTCAGATAATCCCAAAGTTAAAGAAATTCTACAATTACAATCCATCATAGATTCATTACTTTCTAAAAATTCATATATAGCAAAATCTGAATACTTAAAGGAAATCGATGAAAAAAAAGGTGTAATATCATATTTTCAACAATTGAAAACTGATGATTTACTATCAGATTTTTGTAAAAAAAACAGTATCTTAGAGAAATCAGTTGTTTCTGTAATTCAAAATTGCTCAGATATAAAAAGACTTGTTGCTGAGCACAATGAGAAATTCATTATTAATAACCTAGAATCAGAAAAAGAATATCTCGATACAATATTATCAGAAGTTGACCCGAATATTATGCTGGATGATGACCAGCGTCGCGTCATTCTTACAGATGAAGATTATTGTCTTGTAATTGCGGGGGCTGGAGCCGGAAAAACGACAACGGTTGCAGCAAAAGTAAAGTATCTTGTAGAAAAGAAAAACATCAATCCAAAGGAAATTCTTGTAGTTTCTTTTACTAACAAAGCGGTTGGTGAATTAAAAGAAAAAATAAATCAACAATTGAAAATCGATTGCCCCATAACAACTTTCCACTCAACGGGAAATGCAATCTTGCATAAGGAAAACGATGAAAAACTGAATATTGTACAAAATGAAAAGCTATACTTTGTTTTGGAAGATTATTTTAGAGATACAGTTTTACAAAATCAAAAACTTGTTGATGATTTAATAAAGTTTTTTGCGACATATTTTGATGCTCCAATTGAAGTAAAAGATAAAAATCAGTTTTTTAACAATTTGTCAAACTCAAATCTTTCTACAATGAAAAGTGAACTGGGAGAAGTTGACTATCAAGTAGAAATCAAAAATTCTAGAATTAAAAAATATGAAACAATACAAAATGAAATTTTGCGTTCTCAGGAAGAGGTTCAGATTGCAAACTTCCTTTATTTGAATAACATTGATTACGAGTATGAACCCTGCTATAAATACAATATTGAAGGAGCAAAAAAGCCTTACACTCCAGATTTTAGAATCACTCAAAATGGAAACGAAGCCTATATTGAACATTTCGGCGTAACAGAAGACGGCTACAGTAACAGATACTCAGCAGAAGAACTTAAAAAATACAACAAAGCAATGCGGGAT
>JAFXWC010000040.1 GCA_017534445.1 Treponema sp. | reverse complement strand
GTATCGTAGCCCTTTGGAAGAGACATTATAAAGTCATGGCAGCAGGCTTTTTTTGCCGCGGCGATAACTTTTTCCATTGGAGCCGTGGGGTCTCCAAAGCGGATGTTGTTTGCAATTGTGTCGTGGAAAAGATATACGTTCTGGAAGACAAAGCTGAAGTTTTTCATAAGGTCATCCATGCTGTAATCTTTTACATCTGTTCCACGAAGGAAAACTTTGCCCGAATCTACATCCCAGAAGCGCGAAAGCAAATGGCAGAAAGTCGTTTTTCCTCCGCCGCTTGGACCGACAATTGCAGTTGTGCTGTGTTCAGGAATTGAAAGCGAAATGCCGTCTATAATTTTGCGGGGGTTCAAGGAATTGGTGTCATAAGCAAAGCCAATATTTTCTGCCTGTATGAGTGCCAGGGGCTTTTCCTTTACGTTAGCGGTGCCCTTTCTTCCTTCAATATCCATTGTGGGTAATTCAAGAATTCTATTTCCCTTGTCTACGCAGATGTCAATTGTACGCAAAAGTGCAGAATAATTTCCGCCTGACTCAAGGGCATTAAAGAGCATGAATGAACATACAAGCATTACAGAACAGTCAGCAAGAGTCATTGTGCCGTTAAGGAAGAAGAAAATAGAGGCAAGCATAATTGCAACGCCGGTTAATTTTGCAACCAGAGACTGAATGTTTGCAACAGGAATGCATCTCATTTCCATTTTAATCATTGTTTTCATTCTGCGGTTAATTACATCGCTCAATTCTTTATTATGCTTTGAAGCAAGATTGTAAGCTTTTACTTCTGCAATTCCCTGAATGTATTCAAGAATTTTTCCAATTTCGGCAGTATCATTCTTAATTTTTTCAGAAGAAACATTTTTTACCGCAAGCCGCATAAAGAGATTTACAATTTCAAACAATGCAAATCCTGCAAAAGCAACAAGTGCAATTCTCCAGTCAAAAAAGAAAATCATTACGATGATAAGCGAAGTGTCCAAAAGTCCCTGGAGTACCATCATTACAGCGCGTGTTGCAATGTCACCCAAAAGTTCCATGGTGTTTGTCGTAACGGAAGTAATTTCGCCAAGGCTGTTGTTGTTAAAGTATCCCATTGGAAGATAGCGGAGGTGTTCTGCAATTTCTATTCTCTTGTTTGCACATGTTCTGTAACCGCCTTCGCACTGCCACATTGCGGTGACTTTTCTTGTAATTATTGCTCCGATAACGCTAACGCACATGATTGCAAATGAAAGCCATATTGTTTTTGTTTCAAAGGGAAGGCCGTCTATTGTACTTGCAATTACACCCTGAAGCATAACTGCAACCGCACCGATTCTTAATGCCATAAAGAATGCATTAAAAATCCCTACTATAATTGAACCGTAAAATTTCTTTCGGTTTTCTGCATCACAGAATTTAAAAAATTTTTGCAAAGTCTCAAACATAATTTTCTCCCGATTTTATTCGTCGCGCGAACCGATATGGGCTTCCCACATTTTTTTGTACAAACCGCCTTTAGCCAGCAGTTCTTCATGAGTGCCACTTGAATCAATTACACCGTCTTTGATTACATAGAGCTTGTCTGCATCTTTTACAGTTGAAAGACGGTGGGCAATTACAATAAGTGTTTTGTCTTTAACAAGCTGGGCAACAGATTTCTGAATAATCGCTTCGTTTTCTGGGTCTGTATATGCAGTTGCTTCATCAAGGATTACGATTGGTGCGTTTTTCATCATTGCACGGGCAATGGCAATTCGCTGTCGTTCGCCACCGCTTAAGTGGGTACCGCTTCCACCAACTATTGTGTCAAAACCTTTTTCGAGCGACATGATAAAATCATAGCATCCGGCTTTGCGTGCAATTTCTTCCACTTCTTTATCTGTTGCATTCTGGCGGCCAAGGCGGATATTTTCACGGACGCTTAGGTCAAACAAAAAATTGTCTTGGCTTACATAAGCTACACGGCTGTTATATTCTTCGAGCGAAAGATTTTTGATGTTTACTCCGCCAATTTCTATTGAACCGGAATCAACATCCCAAAGGGAAGCGATAAGGCGTGCGATTGTAGATTTTCCGCTGCCGCTTGGTCCAACGAACGCAGTGTAAGAGCCTTGAGGAAGAGTCATGTTTATACCGTGCAATATTTCGCAAGAGTGCGGGGGCGTTGCGGGGGTGTCCCCCGCAGAGGGGGTAGCGTAAGACTGCGAAGCAGGCTGGAGCGAGGGGGAGTCTTCCCCCACCTTATGATAAGAAAATTTGACATCTTTAAGTACAATCGAATTGTCAGCAGGCTTTTTCAAATCAGAGGCAGGGCGTTCAAGTTCAGGAAGATTCATGATTGAACCAACTTCACCAAAAATTGCACCGGCTTTAGCAATGTCATCGTGGTAAGTGTAAGAAATCATCAATGGCTGAATTGCACTCAAGGACATGATTATCATAGTGATAAAAACAGAAGGCTCTACAGATCCATGAAGGAACATTATTCCGCCAATTGGAAGAAGAGAAAGAATAAGCGACGGAGTAATGATTATTGCAAATGCAAAGGGCCAGATACAGTCACGCATCCATTCTACATAACAGTCAGAACCTTCTTTTGCGGCAATGACAAAACGCTCGTAGGAAGATTTTGATTTTCCAAAGGCCTTGATAACTTCTATACCGTTTATATATTCAACAGCTGTGTCGTTAAGCACCTTTGTTTTGTCCAGGGCAAATTTAAAGCGGGGGGCTGCGTCTTTGAACATAAAGCACATGGCAGCAAATCCCACAGGAACAACGGCAAGGCATGCAAGGGCAAGCCGCCAGTCAATTAGGAAAAGATAAACAAGAAGGGCAACAGAAAGAATGATGTTTGAAGTATATTCAGGAACAATATGGGCAAGCGTTGTTTCCATACTGTCTATTCGCTCAATCATTATACTCTTGAGTGAACCTGACGGCATATCAAGAACCGTTCCCAGCGGAACTCGTGTAAGCTTGTCGCACATTTTCTTTCTGATGTTTCCAAGCAGGTTGAAAGTAGCAATGTGGCTCATGCTTGTTGAAATTGCGTGGAAGAGTACATTTCCAAGCCAGAAGGCTGCCGTGATTCCACATTCACGGAGGAAAAGGTTCCAGTCACGGACACCGGCAAGCAGCTGGCGGACAATCCGTGCAATCATAAAATATGGTGCTATACAGCAGGCCACACTAAGCAGGGCAAAGAACACGCTTACGATGTACTGCCCTTTTTTTTCACCCGCAAATTCTACAATCCAGCTTATAAGGCTTTTTTTGGCGGGGGACTTTTTTTTATCCGACATATTATACCTCTTTGGTTAGTTGTATCTAACTATAATGGCATAATATATAACAGTGTTATATTAGTCAATACTAACTCTTACTTTTTTTTGAATTTCCTGAGAAATAATGAATTTTTCTTAGCTTTAGTTTTTTGCAAAATGCATTAGATTGTTCCATCCGCCACGGTAAAAGCGGAACATCTGTTCAAGACCATGCTCGGCTTGTGACAAAGGAATGTCTCTTAGGCTTAGCGAAAAAAATGAAGAGAAAGTTCCGGTTATGACAATTTCTTCAATTAGCGGCTCTATGCGCTCTACCTTTGTTCCCCTGGATTCAAGAATGTCGTAAAATTTGTCTGTTGATTCAATGTCTTTTTTTGCCATTTCGTAAACAAAGTTTTCGTATTTTGTTCCGTCTGCACTTTTTAGGATAAGGCGGAATTCTGTTTTATGATTCCAAATGTATTCAAACATTCGCTTGAGTCCTAGCGAGGAATAGTCGCTCATAGAGGCAATCTGTTGTTCAAGGGGGATTTTTTCAAATTCGGATAGAATTTCATCGTATATTCCCTTGATGTGATCGGCATGTTTTTTTACCAGGGCATCGAATAGTTCTTCTTTGCTTTTAAAATATCCGTAGAAAGCTCCTGTTGTGACACCAGCTTTTTTTACAACTTCACGAAGGGATGCGCCACGAAATCCCTTTTCTAGAAATTCTGCGCGTGCAACTTCAAGAATTTTTTCAAGTGTAACTGACTCTTCATTTTGCATAACTATTAAAAAATAGATGCAGATTGAGTTAATGTCAATACAGTTACTTCATCATGGCTTTTAGGTCTGCAAAGCGGCCTTTCTCGTCGGTGTGGGCTTTGTTGTGGCGTTCCACTTGAGCAATTCCCCGCATTTCTGAAAGGTTATGATATCCGTGAGATTTCATAAACGCACGTAAACCATTTTGAATGTCAATTGCAACATTTGGATTTGTAAACTTGGCCTGTCCAATTTCTACGGCACTTGCTCCTGCCATTATGAATTCAACTGCATCCTGCCAGGTACAGATTCCTCCGATTCCGACAACCGGCACTCTCTGCTCCGGCGGAAGTTTGTTTATTTCCTGTACAACATCATAAACGATTCTTAGTGCAAGCGGCTTAAGGCCTGGGCCTGAATATCCTGCATGAACATTATTAAAGAAAGGCTTTCCTTTATCAATGTCAATTGCAACGCCATGAATCATGTTTATTAAGCTGATTGCATTTGCACCGGCTTTTATACAGGCAATGGCAATG
Source organism: Treponema sp. (assembly GCA_017534445.1). GTDB lineage: Bacteria > Spirochaetota > Spirochaetia > Treponematales > Treponemataceae > Treponema_D. Next base: position 57,391 of record JAFXWC010000040.1, on the reverse strand, counting down.
GGACGGTTGTCTGCCGCATTTGGAGAAAGCTTTACCATGATAGGCTTTTTTGTAACTGCACGGACAGCGGAAACACAATAGAATGCCGTGTCTGCGCTCATTCCCCAAGCAAGACCTGCCGCCTTAATATTGGGACAGCTGATGTTAAGTTCAATCATATCGCAGTTGGTCTTATCCAAAAGTTTTGCACCTTCTACATAAGATTCTATGTCGCTTCCTGCAAGATTTGTAATTACAACAGGTCCCAGCCCTATCATCCCCGGAAGAAGATTTTCTATGTAATAAGGAATGCCCGGGTTCTGAAGGCCAATGGAATTCATATTTCCACCGGCAACTTCAAGGCTGCGCTCCCCGTGGTTTCCTTCTCGCGGTTCAAGGGTAACTCCCTTGGAAACAATTCCTCCCCATGCGGCAACATCACTTACACCGCGGAAATTCTGCCCAAATGCAAAAGTTCCTCCGCTTGCAATTGTTGGATTCTTAAAATGAACACCTGCTATGTCCACGCTCAAATCTGGCTCTTCATTTGTGGCCAAAGGTTTTCGGCGTGGAAGAGGCGGGTCAAAAATAACTTCGCTTGCATCAAATACAGGGCCGTCTTTGCAGCAGCGTTTAAGACCCTTTGTGGTTTCGATTGTGCAGCCAAGACATGCTCCAAGTCCGCAGAGCATTCTGTGTTCCATGCTGATGTAGCATTTTATCCCAAGTTCACTAGCCAACTTCTGTACATAAACAAGGGCCGGAGTTGGTCCACAGGCCAAAATCAATTCGTAACCGGCAGCAAGAACCGCTTCTTTTGTAAGCGCACATGGCAACATCCCGCACCTTCCGCAGGAACCGTCATCGGTAGTAATTTCAAGATGATTAGCGCGAACCCTTTCCAGCCCGTATGAGCCGGATTTAAAAGCCGCATAAAAATCATAAGAAGCATCAGGAAGATTGTCCGCTAGATTTGCAACAGGCGCAACTCCAATTCCTCCTCCCACAATACAGATTTTTGCCTTGCCGGGGTTTTTATCTGCAAGCTCACGGCACTCTTCCAAAGGCCAAGCTTTTCCCAGCGGACCAATAACAGAAATATCATCCCAAAGAGTCATGTGGCAAAGTTCCCCTGTTCCACGACCTTTTTCAAGAATCATAAACTGAACAAGAATTTTCTTTTTGCCCTCGTTGCTTATCCACTCTTCGGAATGATAAACGCTGATTGGTCTGTTATAGTGAACAGACGATTTAGCGCTTCGAATCAAATAAAACTGGCCTGCTTTTGGAACTGCCTGATTTGGCCGTTCACATTCTATGGTCGTTTGCAAAAGATAAACATTTGGCTGCCCTTCTATTTTTTCCAGCCGTTCAACCTTTGTCTTTCCAAAAAACTGCAAGCCTTTTCCATTTTCATCAATTTCTGCTAAATCCATAACTGTTCACCTTTCCCTATTTTTTAATCCAGATATTTATCCGCGAAAGAGGATGTTGTTGACAACTCCTTCCAAGTATTCCTCGCGTCCTGAACCTGGATCAGATGGCTTTTTCATTTCTGCGGCACGGCTAGCAAGCTCTTCCAAAGTTGTCTTTCTGTCGCGAATCTTTTTGCCAATTCCACTTTCAAAGCTTGAATACTTTTCTTTTATAAAGCCGTCAATTCTACCGTCTTCAATAATTTCTGCAGCCTTAATAAGACCAAGTGCAAAAGTATCCATTCCCATGATGTAAGCGTGGAACATATCTTCAAAAGTATTTGAAGGGCGGCGGTTCTTTGAGTCAAAGTTAAAGCCACCTGTGAGTCCACCAGCCTTCAAAATTTCGTACATTGCAAGAGTTGCATCGTAAACATTCCACGGGAAGTTGTCTGTGTCCCAGCCAAGAATTGGATTGCCCTGGTTGGCGTCTACAGAACCAAGCATTCCGTTTATGCGGCTAATGCAAAGTTCATGCTGGAAGGTATGGTTTGCAAGGCTCGCGTGGTTTGCTTCAATGTTCATCTTAAAATCTTTATCAAGTCCGTACTGGCGCAAAAAGCCAATTGCAGTTGCGGCATCAAAATCATACTGATGGCTCATTGGCTCCTTTGGCTTAGGTTCAATATAGAAGTCGCCCTTAAAACCAATGCTGCGGCCATAATCAACCGCCATGTGCATAAGGTTTGCAATGTTTTCCTGTTCAAGCTTTACGTCTGTGTTAAGAAGAGTTTCGTAACCTTCGCGTCCACCCCAGAACACATATCCGCGGCCACCAAGTTTAACTGTAATCTCAAGAGCCTTTTTTACCTGAGCGGCAGCAAAGCAGTAAACGTCGGCAGAATTTGTTGAACCTGCACCGTTCATAAAGCGCGGGTTGCCAAACATGTTTGCAGTTCCCCAGAGGCACTTAATGTCCGTGCCCTTTGTTTTTTCCAAGATGTAGTCAGAAATTTCATCAAGGCGTTTGTTTGTTACATTAATGTCATTCGGGTCTTCTGGTACAAGGTCAACGTCATGCCAGCAGTAGTATTTGATTCCCAGCTTTTTCATAAACTCAATGCCGGCATCTACTTTAGCCTTTGCGTGCTCCATTGTCCCTGGAACCTGACCAAAAGACTTGTCCGCTGTGCCTGAACCAAACATATCAACTCCATTTGCGCCAAGGTTGTGCCACCATGCCATTGCAAAAGGAAGATGCTCAGACATCTTTTTACCCATAAGCATCAAATCCGGATTGTAGAATTTAAATGCCCAAGGATTCTTGCTTTCTTTTCCTTCGAATTTTATCTCAGGAATATTCTTAAAAAACTCGCTCATCTAGAGCCTCCTTATATTTATTTTTTCTTACCCTGATTTGCAACGGCTTCCATTTTTGCTTTTAAGGCTTCCTGGTCGCCAAGGTAGTAGTGCCTTATTACCTTAAAACTTTCATCAAATTCGTAAACAAGAGGTGTGCCTGTAGGAATGTTCACTTCAAGAATTTGTTCCGGGGTAAGGGAATCAAGATATTTTACCAAAGCACGCAGGCTGTTTCCGTGAGCCGCAATAATCACTCTTTTTCCTGCCTTCATTTGTGGCTTGATTTCTTCCAAAAAATAGGGGATTACACGTGCAATTGTTGTTTCAAGGCTTTCATTCTGAGGAAGAAAACTTTCGTCAACATCGCGGTACATAGCCTGCCTCTTTGCAGAACGCTCATCATCATCTGCAAGTGCCGGTGGTTTTACGTCAAAAGAGCGTCTCCATATTTTTACCTGAGCCTCACCAAATTTTTCTGCTGCCTCTGCCTTATTTTTTCCCTGCAAGTCTCCATAATGGCGCTCGTTCAGTTTCCATGTTTTTATAACAGGAAGCCATTCCCTGTCCATCTCGCAAAGAATTCCATTTAGCGTATGAATTGCCCGCTTTAAATACGAAGTGTAGCAGATGTCAAAATCGTAGCCTTCATCTTTTAAAAGCTTTCCTGCAGCCTTTGCTTCTTCGCGTCCCTTTTCAGAAAGCTCAACATCTGTCCAACCCGTAAACAGGTTCAGTTTGTTCCATTCGCTTTCGCCGTGTCTAACCAGTACAAGTTTTGTCATTTTATACTCCCTAAAATTTAGTTAGCTTAATCTAACCAACCTACAGTATCATTTTGTAAAATAGTTAGCAATAGCTTACAGTCTTTTTGGAGCAAGTTTTTATTTTTACTGTTGGTTTAGGGAGCAAGAGCCTGTGCCATGTGCTACCCGCTTTCCAGGGTTCCGGCTTTCGCCTCCATTGCTTCGCAACGCGTTCCGCGCCCTTCCAATCGGGGCTAGGGTTGAATTTGCAAAACTTTATTGTGGTTAGTATTGACTAACTTCCAAAAGCCAGTTATATTACATTTGTTAGCTATGACTAACTAAAACACTCCCATATCAATCGAGGTGAATATGAAAGCAGCGGTAATTTATGCAAGCACAACTGGAAATACAGAAGCAATGGCAAATGCAATATCAGAAGCAGTAAAAGCTTCTGGGGCAGAAGTGGTTTTTGCCACGGCAGACAGTGCCGACAAGACAGCGGTTGCTGCATGCGATGTAATTCTTCTTGGAAGCCCTGCAATGGGTGACGAAGTTCTTGAAGATTCCATGGAAGAATTCTACTCAGGAATAGAATCTTCCCTTAGCGGTAAAAAAGTCGGAATCTTTGGTTCCTATGACTGGGGAGACGGTCAGTGGCTCCGCGACTGGAATGACCGCCTTACAAATGCGGGTGCCGTGTGTGCAGAAGAACCCCTTATGGTTCACCTTACACCCGAAGACGCAGATATTGCACAGTGCAAGGAGTGGGCTGCGTCTGCTATAAAATAGGCTCTTATAAAACACTTGGGCTGTCCGGATTTTGCCATACTGCCGGGCAGCCCTCTTTTTTAGCGGTATAGATAATATGAATTTTAACCAGATGATGATTCATTTTTGCGCACCAACCTTTTGCAATATAAAACCTGGCAATCTTTTTTTTGTCCAGAATAAAATATTTTCAAAATCAAGTTTTAAAGAGTGGAAAAAAGATTTTCTAAAATTGGGTCTGATGATTTTTTCCCATAAGCTTTCTGAAACTTCAACAGCGGTTCTTGTGGTAAACGTGCCGTGGGCAAGTAAAATTTTAAGTGACGCTTTTGTAAAAGAATATCTTGCAGACAAAGGATATGATGAATCAGATATTTTTGCTTTCCTAAAAGAATTGTTTTCCAGAATGAACCAAAACAGAGGTTTTCCTCATGAAGTTGGATTTGTCTTGGGATACCCAGTTAATGACGTAATTGAATTTGAAAGCCACAAGGGGCACGACTGCAAATTCTGTGGCTACTGGAAAACTTATTCTGATGTGGAAACTGCCAGGCGCTGCCTTTGTAAATACAAGGCATGTATGGGAATGTGCGAGGCTTGGTACGGAAAAGGTTATACTTTAAGCCAGATAGTTGCAGCATACAAAAAGCTTTCGGCGGCCTAATTTAAAGACATTTTTTCTGAAAAGTCTTTTTTGCTTTGGAAATAGCTTTCTGTCTTTGTTTTTTCTGCATATTCAGCTAGAATTATAGAATGAAGAAACCTATAATTCCTAACAAGATTATGGCCACCATATCAGGAATTCTCTTCTTAGCACTTGCGTCTTTTGTCCTGCTCTTTTTGATTGAACATAAAAAGCTTTTATCTTGTACAAAAAATTATTATGCCGTGGTTGACGACAGTCTTTTTGAAGAATATTTTAGTGATATTCATCCTCCAGAAGCTTTCTCGCTTATTTCCCTATCTGATTTTTATTCACTTGATTTGAACTGTGGAAATGAAGCAAAAAAAGGTCCCTATGCATGTGCGGTTGCCTTTGTTACAAAAAATGAGGGCATGGCTTTTTTTGACGGTGAAAAAGAAAATGCCCACACAAAAAACTACAGCTTAAGGTCAAAATATTATTTTCCCTCGGCAGAAACAGATTTTAACCAAGTATCTTCTCTTAATACCAGTAAGCCCAATTTTACTATTTTCTTGACCGATGCAGAAAATCTTCCCCAAGGAAACAAAGCAATTCCTGTGGATTCAAAATATGCAGGAGACCAAGGCTATGCCCTGGAAAAAGAAACTTATGCAAGATGCACCGTAGTAATTCATGATTTTGAAAAGCCCGTCCTTGATTTTTTTGATGAATTTTTTAAAGACAAAAATGTTTGTAAAGACAATATAACTTTTCTTGCGGCGGTTGGAGACATAATGGTAGAAGGCGGCGCACAGAAAACTTTAATAGAAGACGAAAATGGTTTGGAAAAAGTTTTTGGAACAACGCTGCCTGTTTTGCAGAGCAACGACATAATGATTGGAAACTTGGAGGGAGCCGTAACCGAATCAAGAAAAAGAATCTATAAATCCTATACCTTTAAGTTTCACAAGGAAGTGCTTCCTGCGTTAAAAAAAGCGGGCTTCAATTATTTTATGCAGACAAACAATCACTGTTACGATTACGGTGAAGAAGGCTTTAAAGACACTCTTGCCGCTCTAAAAGAATACGGCATACCAACTTCTGGTGCAGGCTACACCGCAGAAGAGGCAAAAAAATTCTATTACAAAAGCGTAAACGGAACAAACTTTGCCATTATAAGTTGTGGAGCTTTTCCAATAGAGAGAACGGGGTTCAACGGAGAAAAAACTGCCACTGCAACAGATACAAGGGCAGGAATCCTTTGGCAAAACGAGGAACTTTTTGAGAACATAAAAAAAGAAAAAGCTGCCGGAAATTTTGTAATCGTAAATGTTCACGGAGGATTTGAGTACAAACACAAACCCCATCAATTGCAGCGCGACCTTTACGAAAAATTCGTTGATTGCGGGACAGACCTTGTTTTTGGAAGCCACCCCCATGTAATTCAGCCAACAGAATGGTACAAGGGAAAACTCATTGTCTATTCGCTGGGAAACTTCATCTTTAACGGAGAGTCTGAGTTTGCGGTTTACGGAGCCTTGGATTCTGAGATAGTAAGGGTTGGCCTTGTTAACGGAAAAATTGTCTACACAGAAATCTATCCTACAAGGCACAATGAAACTTCGGTAAAGCTTAAATAACGGTCAGGCGGGAGTATGGAAGATTTATTCTTTTTATGCTATCCTTATCAAATGTTTCATTTTGGATTTTCCTACGTTGGACTTGTTTTTCTTTGTATGCTTCTTATTCCAAATTTTATTTGGACAAAGAAAAAGCCTTTGGGCTACGAAGAAGCATCTCTAAAAGAAAATAAATTTTTGCTTGCCCTGGAGCGTATTGGTGAAGTTCTAGTTACCCTGTTGCTTTTGCTTTTTAAAGATTTTAACATAGACCTAAACAGACGTTCTGCCCTTCTGCTTCTTGTACTTGCAAGGCAATATTATGAAAAAATAAATGCACCCCGCAAAGACTTTTTTGAAGTTAAGGGATGCGGGCACACTCCACAGGGGGACAAACCTTTGGAAGTGGCAAAAATTATAAAAGATATAGGGTTATAAATGTTGGATAAAAAAAATCAAAGGGTCTTTTTACTTGTTCTTAGTATCTATCTTATTTGCTTTGCATTCAGGATTTTTGAATATTTTGTTTTGCGCACAGACAGAACCTGGGTTGGAGAAGCAGTTGTCCATAAGCTGGTTGGAATTCTTGTGCTTTTTATTTCTGCAGGAATCTTGCACTTTACCGCAGCAGAAATTGGTTTTTCAAAAAAAGGGGCTCTTGCCAATTTGGGTAAGGGACTTGCCTTTGGACTTTGCACCTTTGCCGTAGCCTATACGGTAGAATGCCTTATAATTAATTCTCTTGGAAATTTTGATTCCCTAATGCTTTATGTAAGCACATACGCAATAGATAAAAACCTTGGCTACAATACCAGCCTTTTGTTTTTTCTAGTTTGCATTGCGGGGAATATAATAAATGTCCTAATGGAAGAAGGCGTCTTCCGTGGACTATTTAACAAAATCCTTAGTCAAAAGTACAGCTTTATACTTTCTGCGTTAATAGCATCAGCTTTGTTTGGCTTTTGGCACATTGTTGGTCCCGTAAGAAATTTTTTGGACGGAGAAAGCAGCATGGCAGGTATGATTGCAAACTCGGCAATGCTTGTCTTTACGTCTGCACTTGTGGGCTTTAAATTTGCCATGCTTACAAAAATGACCGGCAGCATATTCATGGGAATGGGAGACCATTTTGTGAACAATACGATTGTTAACATTTTGCACGTTGTGTCAAAAAATGGTGCCGACGAGATGATGGCAGTGCGCGTGGCAATTGCACAGTCGCTTTCTTTTATACTGGTCTTGGTATGGTTTGCAATAAGCTCTAGCCGCAGGAGAAGAAAATGAATATCTATGTTGACTTTGATGACTGCATTTGTGAAACCGCAAGGGCTTTTTCAAAATATGCAGCGGAACTTTTTGGAAAGAATGTGCCTTATGAAAAAATCCGTTTCTTTAATCTAAAAGAATCCTTTTCGCTTACGGATGAACAATATGACCAAATGATGATAAAGGGACATGAGCCTGAAAGTATTCTTTCTTACGAGGAAACACCGGGGGCTTGTGATGTTATAAAAAGCTGGATAGAAAGCGGATATAATGTCTATGTTATAACAGGAAGGCCATTCAGTGTTTATAAAGAGTCAAGGCTCTGGCTTGATGAGAGGGGTCTTGATGGGGCTCAGCTTTTTTGCCTGGACAAATATGGCAGGGACACTTTTCTTAAAGGCAGCAAATTCAACCTTAAGCTAGAGGATTACTACAAGATGAACTTTGACTACGCTGTGGAAGATTCACCAATGGCCTTTAAGTTTTTTAGCCATCTGCCAAATCTAAAAGTGCTTGTCTATGACCGTCCGTGGAACCAAGGCTGTGATTTTCCAAGCAAAAACTTTTTCCGCTGTACAGATTGGAAAAGCATACAGGCGGCTGTTTTTGACCGACTATAAGCGTTTTTTCTCCATTTAATACTTTATCTTCATTTCTGTATAGCGTGCTTCTACTTCATGGAATCCCACTTTTTTGTAAACGGGATAGCCTTCTTTTGTGGCCTTTAAATCAATCCTTCCAAGACCAATTTTTTTGCCGTATTCAACAAGCTCTTTCATAAGCCTTGTGCAGATTCCCTTGCCACGGTACTCATGCTCGGTGTATACGCTAAGGACATCTCCGTAAAGACCGTTCAGCAAAATTGAGTTGGCAGGCATTTCTATGATGTGAAGGTATGCCACGCCGACAATTTTTCCCTGGTCGCGGGCGGTAAAAGCTACAAGTTCCGAGCCAAGCTTCCTTTTAAAATAGTCGGGAAGCTGCTTTTCCATGCCGCTTTTTTCTTCCTCGCTAACTGAGCCAAAATCATCTTTCATGTATGCAATTCTTAGGCGAACCAATTCTGCTATGTCGTCTTTTGTTGCAGTGTCAAAAATAAGTTCTGTCATGGTCCCAAGAATATCACTTAGGACTGTAAAATAAAAGAGATTTTTTGCTAAAATTCTATAACGATTTTTTACGAGCTAAAAAAAATAGTTATGAAAATTGAAATTTTGTGAAAAAATAGTTATTATGCCTTATGGATTTTATTGAACTTGATGAAAGCTATCTTCCGCAGATGGAAGAATTGTTTAGGAGCGCTTTTTACGGTGAGCCTTGGAATGATGATTGGAGCGATGCCAAGCAACTTGACTTGTATGTTCGTGAAGTTTCGGGTGGCTTTAATGCGTTGAACTTTGGCCTTGTGGAAGATGGAAAACTTCTTGCTATGTCTGTTGGTTCAATTCGCCACTGGTGGGAAGGAGCCAATTACAATATAGAGGAATTGTGTGTTTCGCCAAAGGCACAGGGTAAGGGGCTTGGTTCAAAGTTTATGAAAATGATTGAGGATGAAATAAAGACGCGCGGAGTTGCGGGAATTTTCCTTCAGACAGACATAGACAAACCGGCTTTTTCTTTCTACACAAAAAATGGATTTGCCAATTTGGAAAAGCATGTGAGTCTTTTTAAAAGTGTAAAGTAGAGTAAAAGTTTTAGTTTTCTGAGTTTGTCTTTATTATGCGCATTTTCCATGCGGCTATAAGGTAGTAGGGCGGGAAAGTGATGAATTGAACAAGCATACTTTTTGCTTTTGTGCTCAAGATATGAAAGCCCCGTTCTCTAACAAAGAATGAGCGTTCTTCGTCGGTTAGCTCTGCGTTTATTCCCCACCAAAGCGGGTAGATGATGAGAGCAATGCATGGAACAAGAAGAACAAGATAATGGTTTTCTTTCCAAATGGCAAGCAAAATGCTTGTGATTAGCACAAGGTTCTCTAGTGTGGAAATGATTCTGTGGGCAATGATGACGGCATGGTCTTTGCTATCTTTTGTCTTTCTCCAAAAGATAAAGATTGGAATGTTGAGCAGTAGGATAATCATTACTGTAGTAGCGATTTGTTTGGCCATTTTTCTCTCCTCTGCTATTATAGCTAAAAATACCTCTTGTGCAATCGATATTGAAAAGAAAGCTAAAAAGATAAAATTGCTCTTGTAGACAAGGGAATTCTGAAATATAATAGAAGAACATTTGGCTATAGTGTAAGGAGATTAATATGAGCAAGTATTCAGGTACACAGACAGAAAAGAATTTGCTGGCAGCGTTTGCGGGTGAATCACAGGCGCGCAACAAGTATATTTATTTTTCTCAGGTGGCACAAAAAGACGGACTTGAAAAAATTGCAAAGATTTTTGAAAAGACTGCCGGTAACGAAGAGCAGCACGCAAAGATGTGGCTGACGGAGCTTAGCGGAATTAGCGATACGACTACAAACCTAAAGGCTGCCGCTGACGGAGAAAACTTTGAATGGACCGACATGTACGAAGGTTTTGCAAAGACTGCCGAAGCTGAAGGCTTTAAGGAACTTGCCGCAAAATTCCGTGCAGTTGCAAAAATTGAAAAGCGTCATGAAGAGCGCTACCGTTCGCTCTTAAAGGATGAAGATTCATCTTCCCAGCTTAAGAACAGCACAGTTAAAGTTTGGGAATGCCTTAAATGTGGCCACATCGTTGTAGGTCCAAACGCTCCTGAATACTGTCCGACTTGCGGTGAATACAACCAGTATTTTGAAGTGCGCGAAGACAACTACGATATGATTATGACTTGGGGCCGCTAAAGAGCCTTAAGGAATGAACCCCAGAGAAAGTTTTCTTTGGGGTGAAAAGCGGCAAGGAGCAAAAATCCCCTGCCGCTATTTTTTTATGCAAGCATAACTTTTTCGCTGTAGACACCGGTTCTTACGGCTTTTTTTATGCGAGTTTTGGATCCGTAGGCGGTCTTTAAGATTAGCCTGTAGCTTCCTGCTGTAACTAAAAAAAAATCGAGTTGGATCAAGTTGTTAGGAAGCTTGTTGGTTCGGAATTAACATCAAGCTCAAAAAAAGGTCTTATTAGTAAGTATAATTATGCAAAAGGAAAAATACAGGAGATGATGGATGACGGAGTTGTCGGTTATCATTCAGATTGGAAATGGACAGTAACGGGTGTTTGGGATAATTCCGACAGATTAAAAGCCTTACAACAAGAACTCAAGAATATGGAGTAATGTGTATGGAAATTCTTGAAATGGTATTCGGTTATATTTTTATTTGGCTCATAGGTGCAATTTCTATTTTAATAGGCTGGGGAGGAATGTTGGTAATAAGATATAAGCATTCCATAAATGAACCCTTTGTTATTTACAGTGTTATAGTGTGGGAAACATTGTGGTTAATAGCAGTCTTGATTTTCATTTTTTATCCCAAGTTTTACGAAGGTTGGTGAATGTGAAGCAGTAGTTTGGAAAAAAAACTTTATTTTTGTTTAGTCTATAGATAGCGTTTCTGTTGCCGCCCAAAAACCCCCTGTTTCCTCCGCCAAATAGGGATTTGTAGGGGAAGCGGAGAAACAGCCCCTTTTTGGGGTTGTTTTTGACCAAAATTTAATGAAAAGAGTCAATGTTTTAGCAGGCTTGATAATCAGCATAGATATTTTTTGCTAGAGTGTACTAAGGTAAGTAAATCGATGGAGAAAAATATTCGACACACCCTATAAAATAGGGTAAAATAAAACGATAAGTTATGAAAAGAATATTTATAGAAACTCCATCATTTACAAAACGATGGTTCGCATTATGATTTACGGAAGATGATCTTGCAGAACTGCAACAATTTCTTATCAAAAATCCTGATGCGGGAAATATAATGGTAGGAACAGGTGGATTAAGAAAAATCCGCTTTGCATTTGAAGGCCGTGGTAAAAGTGGCAGTGCAAGGGTATGCTATGTGGATTTTGCTGCTTTTGAAAAGAACTATCTTATTCAAGTATTTTCAAAGGATGAAAAACAGAATCTTACAGATGCAGAAAAGAAGGAAGTCAAGAAGGCTATAAGCATTTTGAAAGCAGAGACTGCAAAAAACTGGAGGAAGGAAAATGAGTAAATTTTTTGATGATTTAATGACAGGCTTGAACGAAGCTGTAGAGGTTGAACGCGGAAATTTAGAAACAAGAAAAACTGTATACGAAATACAGCCTGTAAAAAAATATACTAATACACAGATTAAACATATTAGAACATCAGTTGGAATGACGCAGGTTTTATTTGCCGATTATATGGGCGTTTCTACCAAAACAGTTGAAGCATGGGAAAAAGGAACGAATCATCCTACAGGAACAGCCTGTAGACTTATAAGTCTTTTGGAAAACAAAACTTTTTCTTCTCTGCCGTTTATCCGCAAAATGGCAGTTTTATAAATTGAGGATATCCCAACATTTTGCCTTTCCTCCGCCAAATAGGGGTTTGTCGGGGAATCTCGGAATTCAACCAGCTTTTGGTCTGATTCCGGCAGAAAAATGGCAGATTATTGTTGCAATCTATATGCAAACAATAACGATCAGGAGATGTTATTATGAATTTATTTGTTATAACGATTTTTTAATAGTCTCCTCAATTCTAAGTGGCTATTTAGTATTTTTTGTGTTTGACAAATTCTTAACTTCTAATGAAGTTGTAAACTTCTTTTTATGCCTTGTTCTTGTAGTGGTTATTTTCTATTTTTTTGTTTTAGTAATTTTGATTATTCAAAAAGCCTTAAACAAATTAAGGAAAGATGAATGAGCATTTATATTTTTACTCAATTGGGTTTAAAATTTAACTAGCCTCAGAAAATAGATTTTTGGATTTTGATGAGCAGATGGCTTTTTTAATTTTCTGAATGGCATTGGAGAAGTTCAAAAATTGGATGAAATCATAAAAAAAGACTTTTATCCATTCTGTTGCTGTCAATTAATTGATACGTATACAATACCATATTTTAGTAATCTGCGGTAATCATAAATTCAAAAAGCAAAAATCGAAATTTAGTAGCAAGGAAAATTTATGACCACTTTTGAACTTTATTTAGAAGCTTTTAAAAAAATGGAAAAACTCTTTTTCTCAGATAGAGAAAAATATGATAACTTTGGTATTTTGCTGGGACAAATGAGCCCTTATATTTTTTCTAATACATATAGCGCAGACCCTGCATGGTTTATTGATTTTTCAAAAAAATTGCAATCAAAAAATAAAGCTAAACCAACAGTTCAAGATGCTTTGGATGTAATTTATGAGTTGATATTAGGTTATAACGATGAAACCTATAATATTAAAAATTTCGTAGATGATTATAAAAAACTGTATGAATTATAATTTTTAAATATGACATTTACCTGTCATATTTTTCATGCTAAAATATTCCTATGATTAATACGGAAAACCTTTTTGAACTGGTTTACATTCTGATAGACAAAAAGAAAGCCACTGCCAGGGACTTGTCGGAGCATTTTGGGGTTTCTACACGCACTATCTACCGCTGGATAGATTCTCTTTGCCTTGCCGGGATTCCTATTTTTTCTACAAAGGGCTTTGGCGGGGGCATAGAAATAGACGGGAATTACTCGCTGGACAAAACTGTTTTAACTGAAGACGAGAAGGTTAGTCTTGCAGCTGCGGCAAATGCTGTTTCTGCTTTGTCTGGTGATGATGCAAGCCGGGCCGCCGCAGGAAAAATCCGTTCACTTACAAAGGAAAAGACTGACTGGCTGGAAGTGGACTTTGGTTCGTGGAATCCGCTGGGGGCATATATTAGGACTGTCTTTGACGTTGCAAAAGGCGCAATCCTAAAAAAGCAGGTTCTTTGCTTTGACTATTATTCAAGCCATGGGGAAGTGGGCAGGCGTTTTGTTCAGCCGTGGAAGATTGTATTCCGCGGGCAGGCTTGGTATTTGTACGGCTGGTGCAACCAAAAGGAAGAGGCCAGGTATTTTAAGCTAAGCCGTATTCAGAACATCCGCAATACCAGGCGGACTGCGGATATTTTTGAAGATTCCCTGGAGGCAAAAAAATTAAAGTCAAAAGATGTGGAAAGAGAATATAGCGAGCGCCTAAAAAAGGAATACCGTCTTGTTACGCTTACGGTTCGCATTCCAAAAAAAGAGCTCTGGCGCATTATGGATGACTACAAAATAGAAGAAAACCAGTCTTCTGCTGAAGCGCCCGACGGCTTAACAACGGTTACGTTTAAAATTCCTGATGAAGTTTGGCTTGTGACCTACCTGCTAAGCTTTGGTTCCTCGCTGGAAGTTGTTGCTCCAAAGAGCGTAAAGCTTGCCCTGGAAGAAGAAATCAAAAGAATGTACCAGAAGGTTTCCCAATAATGCATTTTGTAAGCGCAAAGACAATACTAAATTCCAACGGCATTAACCTCTACCGCGGATGCACGCACGGTTGCATTTACTGCGACAGCCGCAGCCTCTGCTACCATACGCCAATTCCATTTGAGGATATAGAAGTAAAGCAAAATGCCATAGAACTGCTGGAGGATGCCCTTATCCACAAGCGCAAGAAGTGCATGGTTGGAACAGGTTCCATGTGTGACCCCTATATGCATTGCGAAAAAGACTTGTGCATGACGCAAAAAACACTGGAGCTTCTGGAAAGGCATGGTTTTGGTGCTGCCCTTCAGACAAAATCAGACATGGTGCTTAGGGACTTGGATATAATAGAAGCAATAAACCGTAAGACAAAATTTGTTTTGCAGATGACCGTAACCACTGCGGACGACAATCTTTGCCGCATCATCGAGCCCAACGTTTGTCCTACAAGCCGCCGCTTTGAGGTGCTGAATATCTTCCGCGAAAAAGAAATACCCACAATTGTTTGGCTAAGTCCCATACTTCCTTTTATAAACGATACGGAAGAAAATTTGCTTTCAATAATGGACCGCTGTGCAAAGGCAGGCGTAAAAGGAATAATCTGCTTTGGCTTTGGACTTACCCTGCGCGATGGCAACCGGGAATATTTTTATTCTGCGCTGGACAGGCATTTTCCCGGTATGAGGGAGAAATACGAAAAATGCTTTGGAAAAAGCTACGTGTGCGAAAGCCCCAACAATGCAAGGCTAATGCAAATTTTCCAGAAGGAATGCAAAAAGCACAAGATTTTATGCACCCCGAATGAATGTTTTTCCTACATGAAGACATTTCCCGAAAAAGATTTGCAAATGGAATTGTTTGTGTAAGCAAAAGCAAGCCTACCACCGATTGGAAGGGCGGTTGCTTAAAAATTGCATCCATGCAATTTTTAACCATGAGTTTTCTGCGAAAACTCACCTGCTTTTTATGCCAACAAATGACGCACCATCCATGGTGCTGTTTGTTTATCATTTGATGGCCCCGCGGAACCCTGGAAAGCGGGTTAGCAATAGAAGCTTGGTCCAGAAGAAAAAGAAAAATCCACTCTTGAATCGGACTGAAAATTCTACTATAGTGTTTTATATTAAAGAAATAGTTTTAGGAATCCCGGTATGAAAATTAAAGCGTTTTTTCTTGCATTGATGTTTTGTTTGACTTGGCAGTCCAATATGATTTTTGCCCAGGAAGCGGCTGCTGTAAATGATGAAGATACTCCTTTGGAACAGGAGCCCACTATAGCCAAAAACAAGCCTAAGAATAAAGAAAAAGAAAACCTTTCTTTTAACTTGGGAACCTATCTTTTTGGAGCCCCTTCCGAACACCACTATATTACAGGCATTAGCGGCATGTTAGTTGCAAATTCCATAATTTTCTGCTGGAACAAATTTGTAACAAGGCAGGGCTGGACAAAAGTAACGCTTGATGACTGGAGGCACTTTTACGAAAAAGACTGGGAATATGACACAGACTGGTACTGGACCAATTTTGTGTTGCATCCCTACCAGGGCTCGCTTTACTATACAAGCGGACGCAATGCCAATTTTACGCCCTTTGAGTCTTTGCTTCTTTCTGCTTCCGGTTCGCTGATTTGGGAATATTTCTGCGAGACAAATGCGCCTTCTGTAAACGACTTGGTTTATTCAAGTGTTGGCGCTGCCTTTATGGGGGAAATGCTCTACAACCTTAGCTACGAGATGCAGAATTTGGGATATTACGCAAGCTATATTCCAAATCCCATGCGCATGTGGTCGGACTTGGTTCTGCAGAAAAAAGCCCTTCCCCGTGCGTCTAAACTTTATGGCCTTGATTTTTGTGCGGGATTCGGTTCTGCAACGGGGGCTTCTTATGCGGACGGCAAAAGCTTTGGTGAGGCCTTCCCTGTTTACGGAGGTTTTGCCTGCAACGTTGTCTATGACAATCCCTACCAGGTTGACTCCAACACTCCCTTTAGCCAGTTTGAACTTTCTATGAGCGGCTCTTTTGGAAAAGGCTCTGGGGAAGGTACGAGCGACGGTGAGCGCAATTTTATGTATGACGTAAATATTTCAAGCGACGGCTTTTTGTTTGCGCGTACACCAGATTCCCTTAACAGTGAAAACACGGAAACGTCAGTCGGGGCATCACTTTTGTATGATTTTAGGTGGCATTCCTTCTTTGAGGTAAGTTCGCTTGGTTTGGGTGCAGCCATTAAGCAGAAAAAAGAATTCAGCAAAAACAATGTCTTTGAGTGGAAAGAAATTCTTGGTGCGAATTTTCTTGGCACAACCGACTATGCCTATTACAGAAGGGATTTGCTTCCGCAGCCTGACGAACTCTACCGCAGCTACAGCTACACCTTTGGCGCAGAAAATGTACTTGCCTTTAAGTGGACTCTGTTTGAAAAGAACAAGATTGCCTTGGAAAACCGCACTTATGCCCACTACGCCTTCCCCTGGCAGGATCAGGACTTTGATACTTATGAATGTGGGCTGGAATTCCAGAACATGCTAAACCTAAGCTACGAATACCAGCTGTCCGACATGATAAGCATAGGCCTCCGTGATGAGCTCTACCTTAAGTATGCTTTCTATGATGACCTTCCCAATTATTTTGCCATGTTGAACAGCGTTGGTGTTTTTGCCCGCATGACGGTAAAGTAAGCGGTATTGCTAAGCATCTAAATTAGTAGGTTACCTCTCCGTCGTGGCGCAAAAGGCTGGAAGAAATCACTCCTGTTATAGAAGAAACATCCTTTATTAGTTCGCCTTCGTTTTCTTCCCTTACGCGTACTTCTATTACATAGTCGGCCTGTCCGTTTGCAAGGCTTCTGGATTTTACGCTAAAGTAGCGGCAGGTCTTTTTTACTTCTGTAATAAGGGTGCTTTCGCTGTTGTAGTCGTTAAGGGTTACCATAAGAATTTGCGGGGCACGGCCAATCGGAATTCTGTCTAAGACAACAACCGCAAGCGTCATCATTATTGCAAGTATGCAGGAAATTTCTGCAAGTCCTGCTCCACAGATGATTCCAGTGCTTATTGCCCAGAACATAAAGGCAAGGTCCATGGGTTCTTTTACGGCTGTGCGGAAGCGGACAATAGAAAGCGCACCAACCATACCAAGAGAAATCACCACATTGGACTGAATAGTCATGATTATTGCCGTAGTGATTATTGTTACCGAAGCAAGGGAAATGTTAAAGCTTTTGGAATAAAAAGTTTTGCGGGTAAGAATTCTGTAGACCGCAAAAATATATATTGCGAAGAGTGCGGAAAGTCCCAGAACAATCACCATGTTCAGCGGTGTAAGGTCAAATCTGGAAAATCCCTGCAAAAACGATTTCTTAAAGATGTCCTTGAAAGTTGTCATTGTATTCTCCTGTTTTTATTGTTTACTTTTGTAAAGCTTTATATGGATTCTCCCGTCATGTTGTAGCGGCGGCACAGATAGTATTTAGAAAATGCTGTCTGCACAAGCCTGCTTGACTGGAGAAGTTCATATATAAAATCTGGAAGAAGCTCGTCAAATTTAACTTCAACCATGTTTGTACCCGATTCAAGAACCGGGCGGGCCGGAAGTTCCTTGCTGAAAAATTCATTTATGTCCGAAGAGCTGCGTATGTTGCGGTCAAAGGTTATGCGGACATTTCCTGCCGTCCAGATATAGGGTATGCGCTCGTAAGAAACAATGCAAACCGGGCGCAATTGGACAAGCTTCATCCTGGCAATAAGCTTTTTTACCAGGAACGGGGTGGTGCTGTCGTATTGCGGAATTTTCCCCTGCATTATGGTCTTGCACTGCTCAAAGGAAAGGGGGGCTGAATACTTGAAGCATTTTGTCTTTTCCTTTTGCTTAAGCTCCAGTTTTATGTGCTCCGTGGAACCGTTGTAGATTCGTATTCGGAATTTTTCGCGGGGGTCTGTTCCGTTTTCGTTTTCCCGGTAGCAGGTGTTGTACATGTCGTCAAAATAAATGCTTCTGATGGAATACTGCTTGGCGTCCCCTGTATGCGGGTCAAGCTGCAAAACCATACCCACCCGTTTCTGAAGATATGAGAGTATGTATTCAGGAGAAAGATATTTATATTCGTGGCGGTATTTTTTTTCCAAAGACTTTCCTTTTAGATAAACTATATTAACAAACCGCTTTTTCGTCAACAGAAGTTCTTGCCAATAATCCTACGCCCGATTGTAGCGGCGCGCAGCGTTCCCGGAGGGAATGGAGCGAAAGCGGAACCGCGGAAAGCGGGGAATGCAGAAGCCCTGACCGGACACGTAGTGCCGGGCACAGTAAAAGTTGGCATGCCGTCCATTTGCAAGAATATTTTTATTGTGCTAAAATTGTCTTATTATATGTACGCGAGGTAGAAAAATGAAGATAGCAGTTGCTGGAACGGGTTACGTAGGTTTGTCTTTGTCTGTTTTGCTTTCCCAGCATAACGAGGTTTGGGCTGTAGATATAGTTCAGGAAAAAGTTGATTTAATCAATAGCAAAAAGTCTCCCATAGTTGATAAGGAAATTTCAGAATTCCTTTCTTCAAAAAAATTGAATCTTACCGCTACAACCGATGCAGAAAAAGCCTATGCAGGTGCAGACTTTGTTATAGTCTCAACTCCGACAAATTATGATCCGGTAAAAAACTATTTTGACACGTCCTCCGTAGAAGCAGTTGTGGAACTTGTAAAAAAAATAAATCCGAATACGACTATCGTAATAAAGTCAACAGTGCCGGTAGGATATACAAAATCCTTGCGCAAAAGTTCTGGCTTTAAGAATATTCTCTTTTCCCCGGAATTTCTCCGCGAAGGTCATGCCCTTTACGACAACCTATATCCAAGCCGCATTGTAGTAAGCTACCCCGATGATGATGAAAGCCTCTTGCAGAAAGCAAAAGATTTTGCCGCTCTTTTAAAGCAGGGAGCCGTAAAGCAGGACGTAAAAGTTCTCCATCCCCATTTAACGGAAGCGGAAGCCATAAAGCTTTTTGCAAACACATACCTTGCCCTCCGCGTTGCATATTTTAACGAGCTTGACACTTATGCAGAAGTGCGTGGCCTTAACACCAGGCAGATTGTTGAGGGTGTATGCCTTGATCCCCGCATTGGAGACTTCTATAACAATCCTTCTTTTGGTTATGGCGGATACTGCTTGCCAAAAGACACAAAGCAGCTTCGCGCAAACTACGAAGATGTACCTGAAAATTTAATAAGCGCCATTGTGGATTCAAACCGCACACGCAAAGATTTTATTGCGGACCAGATTATAGCAAAAAAACCAAAGGTCGTTGGCGTTTACCGTCTTACCATGAAGGCAAACAGCGACAACTTCCGTGCCTCTTCAATACAGGGTGTTATGAAGCGCATAAAGGCAAAAGGTATAGAAGTTATTGTCTACGAACCTGTGCTTAAAGAAGATGAATTCTTTAATTCCCGCGTTATAAGAAACCTTGATGACTTTAAGAAAGAAAGCGATGTAATAATTTCCAACCGCCTTGCTCCAGAACTTGACGACGTTAAGCAGAAGGTTTACACCCGCGACATTTACGCCCGCGATTAAGGTTTTGTATGAATAAGATTGTTGCGATAAACGGAGAGTCTTGGGCAAAAAACTTAACAGGAATAGAGCGTGTTGCCCAGGACACCGTTACCTATCTTGATAAGATTTGTTCCCCAGGTGAATTTGAACTTGTTGTTCCAAAGAACATTCTTCGTCCTGCTGAATTTAAAAACATAAAAGTCGTTCAGCTTGATGCGGAAGCCCATTTCTTTCCCAAGTGGACGCAGATTCATTTTCAGAAATACGTAATAAAGAACCGCCGCCTTAGCTTTGACTTTTCTAACACATGTCCATATTTTGCCCCAGGAATAGAATACCTTCACGACATTTATGCAAAACTCTATCCTGATGATTTTAAGCAAACAAGACGCGACCGGTTAATTCACCTGTACAGTGTACTTATGTACAAGAGAATTGCCCGCCGTGCCAAAAAGATAATTGCCGTAAGCGAATACACAAAAAAAACTATTGTCCAGACTTACAAAACTCCAGGTCAAAGGATAGAAGTTGTTTACGACGGCCTTGGAACTTACCGCGACATTCAAAAGGATGACTCTATTTTTGAAAGGCTTTCCCAGTTGCAAGAAGGAAAATATTATTTTACGCTTGGCTCTCTTTCCACAAGGAAGAATTTAAAATGGATAGCGGCCCACGCAGAACTTTTTCCGAATGAAGTTTTTGCCGTAAGCGGAAAGCCTATTCCGTCCGTAGTTGCGCCAGAGCTTAAAAAATTGAATTCGCTAAAGAATGTTATAATGACGGGCTACTTGAATGATGGCGAGGTAAAGTCGCTCATTTCCAGATGCAAGGCTTTTGTGCTGCCTTCTTATTTTGAAGGATTTGGCCTGCCACCGCTTGAAGCATTGAGCTGCGGTTCAAAAATCATTATTTCCAACAGAACATCCCTTCCTGAAATTTACAAAGACTGCGCCTACTACATTGACCCAGACAATCCAGACATAAATCTTGACAAGCTTCTTGAACAGCCTGTGGAAAATCCGTCTGGTCTTTTGGAACGCTTTACTTTGGAAAATACAGCAAAGCGCCTTTACGAGATTGTTAAGGATGTGAACAAATAATAATTACTGCTGAATGGTCTTGATTGACTTTTCACAGAAATCCTTGAATTCTTTAGAAAAGCGGCTTCTGCTGAATTTTTGTGCATGCTCAGCTATTACTGCCGGATCAAAAGTTCCTGCGGAATTGAGTTCCTCAAAATGCTCCATTGCTTTTACCAGGCTTTCCACATTCTGTTCGTCAAAGAAAAGACCCGTCTTGTTTTCTATAACAGTCTCTCTTGCGCCTCCTTTGCCATAAGCAATTACCGGGCAGCCGCAAGATTGTGCCTGTACCGGAATAATGCCAAAGTCTTCCTCTGCGCAGAAAAGCAAAGCCTTGCAGCGCTGCAAATAATCCCTTACTTTTTCATCGCTGATTCTTCCTGTGAATTCAACAAGGGGATTTTTTGCCGCAAGTTTTTTTAATTCCTTTAGCTGGGAACCGCCGCCTATTACGATGAGTTTTTTACCCGACTTTATGCAGGCCTGAATGGCAATGTCTGCTCTTTTGTAGGGAACGAGCCTTGAAAAGAAGACGTAAAAATCTTCGCGCTTAACATTGGGATTGTATGAATAGAAATCTGTGTTTACAGGCGGATAAATTACGGTTGATTCCCTGTTCCAGAATTTTTTTATTCTGCGGGAAATGTAATTTGAATTTGCGCAGATTGAATCAATCCTCTGCGAAGAAATAAAATCCCACTGGCGGATTGCAGGCATCCATTTGTTCATAAAATGCCTTGTTAGTTTTCCGCTGCGTTTTTTGTAGTCATAAAACAAATCCCAGGCATAGCGCATTGGAGTGTGAACGTATGCTATGTGGGGAACTGTTGGCGGAGTTATTACCCCCTTTGCACATGATGAAGAAGAACAGATTACCAAGTCGTAATCCGAAAAATCAAATTCTTCAAAAGCCTTGGGCATAAAATTCAATAGCTTTGTATAAATGCGTGTTGCAAATGGAATTTTCTGGAGGCGCGATGTGTAGATTTTATTTTTTGAAAAGTGGCTGCCCATCTTTTTTTTGTCGTAGACAAGGGTAAAAATATCTGCTTCCGGGTACAATTCAAGAATCGCTGCGACAACATCTTCTGCACCGCCGTAATTTACAAGCCAATCGTGTACAATTGCAACTTTCATAAGATTATCCTCTGATGTCCTCTAAAATTGAATTAAGAATTTTATTTGCCGTGTTTTTATATGAATATGTTTTTTTGAAATTTGGAAGCGGGGTATCATCAAAATAAACCGAGGCCAGCTTTTGTGCCAAATCGTCTACGTTTCCGGCCTTGAAAAAGCAAACAGGAAGGTCAGCATAAATTTCTTTAAAAACCGGAATGTCGGAAATTATTGCTTTTGTTCCCGAATAAAGAGCCTGCAATGGGGGAATGCCAAAACCTTCGTACAGTGAAGGCTGAACAAGAATCTTTGCGGATGCAAGAAGCTGCTTTAATTCTTCGTCTGGAAGGAATCCTGTAAAGACAATATTGTTTTTTTCTGCGGAAGAAATCAATTCCTGAAGTTCAAGATCTGCTGTCCTAAAATTTTCCTTTGAGCCAACAATAAGAAGCTGAGGTTTTTCTTCTTCGGCAAGGGACAGGTTGCTGCGGAATTTTATGAATGCCGGTATTAGCGTTGCCAAGCCCTTGTGTTTTTTTATATTACCTACAAAAAGGATTGTGTTGCTTTTTTCCGTTTCTTTTGCTGAGTTTTCTTTCTCGTTATACAGGGGAACTCCGTTGTAGACTACCGTAAGCTTTTTTTTGCAGCCCAGCTTTTTTATTATGCGTTCCCTGCTGAATTCAGATACGGTAAAGATTCCTTTGCTAAGGCGGATAGCGCGTTTGTAGATTTGCTTGCGTATAAAAGTTCCTGCTTTTCCTGCAATCTCCGGCATGTCCAGGAAAATTACATCATGAATTGTGGTGTAGACCGGGATTTTTATTCCTCTGGAAAAAATGCGTCCAGGGACGTTGCAGTATGGGGAAAAATATGCGTCGCAGGAATTTATTTCATCCAGCACTTCCCTGGGGAATGCAAGCATCTCCTTTAGCGAAAAGTTTTTTATGCCACATGGAATGAATTTAAGATTCTTTCCTTCCGACTTGCCATCTGAAGAAATGCCTTGCTCTATTTCTTCCTGCTTTTTTTGCGGCAGTCCCAAAAACAAAATGGATGTTCCGCTCAGAATAAAAAAGGGTATTATGCTATCCAAAAAGGTTCCTATTCCGCTCTTACCGCTCATGCGGCAGTCTATGGCCAATTTCATTTTTGAACCCCACTTGTATTTATGGCTTTGTCCATCCATTCAAAACGCTTTTCTACCCAATCCGAAAAATAATTCACTTCTGCGGCAAAGGTCTTGCGCTTTTTCCAACCTGGTGCGTGGGGCCACTGGCGGTGTCCTATGTTTTTCCAGAGCTGGTCGTTTATCATTATGGGGCCTTCAATCTCTTCCGCTGCGCTGTGAATCCATTCTGGTGATTTTTTTATGAGCTCTTTTTTTGAATTCCATCTTTCTTTTACAAAGTCTGCAAAATAGGGATCTTCAAAAAGCCGCTTGAACCATTGGCTTTCTTCTTTTACCCAAAAGCCTTCTGGATTTTCGCAGCCGTCATAATTTATGTTTCCGCATGAAATGTCAAAGTCCCAGATTGGTCCCATGTAGATTTTTTTTGTGTCCGAATCATAGTAAAGGTAGCATGATGCCTGGAACCTTGCGTCATGATTTTTTGTAAATTCATTTATCAAATACCAGTCGGCAAAGCTTTGCAGGTCAAGATATTTTTGCCATCCATTTTCTTTGTCTGTAAAGTTTTCAGAAAAAATAGCGTCTTCCGCCTGCTGAATAAAATTCTGCTGGTTTTCAAATTTTTCCTTGCTGGAATTTTCTGGCTGTCTTATGCTAAAGGCAACGTCTTGTTTGCTTTTAAAATTCCAAGCCTTGTTTTTTTGAGAGCGCACTTCAAAAAGAAAAGAACCTTCTTTTGTATTAAGCGGAAGTCTGTTCTGTCGAATTTCTATTTTTTCCGTAAGCGCATAAAGTCCTTCGTAGCGTCCGTTTACAAATAGAGACAGGAATTTAGCATCCGGTGTCCAGAGCCCGCTCTTCCAAACATTCTTGGCCAAGTAATAGGCATAGGCGTTGCGCAGGGATGTTTTGTCCGCAGTGTTCGCCATTAAAATCCATTTTTCTGCTTCCGGAAGCCCCAAAAGAGACGCCGCTTTGTCCAGTTTTAACAGGTAGGGCTTTTTGTAAAGTTCCCTAGTTTTCCATGTGGTGTTGCCCCTGCCCCGGATTTTGCAGCTGCCAGAAAGATTTTTCCCGCCATAATTAATGGAATATGTTGCCTTGACATATTTTTCCTTTGTCTTTATTTTTTTCCCGCCCTCGGTGTCTATGTATAAAACTGGTGTGCCGCTTTCCTCACATTTTTGCGGGGTAATATGTGCACTAAAAGAAAGCATGGCCATAACAGCCATTATGACCATTGCAAGGAAAATAAAAAGTGGAAACAACGGGGAATATCTTTTTATGCTCATTTTTTACCCTTGATTTTTTTTCCTATGCTGCGGACAAGGGATGCCTGTGCTTCAAAAAATTTGAACAAAAGGGGTATGTGCGCTTTTAGGTCTGCCATGGTAAACAAAAGTGGCGACTGCATTACGCTGATTATCCTTTTGTCCGAGAGCATGTGCACTTTGTTGAACTGGAATTTTGGTTCCCTTATCATTTCCAGAATGTCTTGCGGAATTTTCCCTTCATCTTTTATGCGTTGCTGAATGTTTTTGTCTGCAAGCTTGTAGTAGGGCTGGTAATTTTTTCCAGTCATTTCTGATGAATAATAATGGATGATTTTTGCATCTTTTAAAAAGGCAAGTCCTCCGTGGCAGGGTTGGCAGTTCCATTCACCGGGGAGCAGCTGTGCCTTCATCTGCGTGCGGTAATTTGCCTCGTTTAGGGCACTCTGGTCATGCATGTCATTCTTTTTGTAGGCGGAATATTTCCATGCTTCGTTCCATGCCTTAAAGAATTCCTTTGCATAAGGAGTATCTCGTGCAAGCACAAGGCCTCCGTTTATGTTACCGTTAAGAGCTGCCGTTCCGTGAAAGCCTAGCTTTTTGTCGCGCTTTACAAAAGTCTGTTTGTGCAAGTGCTCGTCAAGATAGACGTGGGCATCAAGTACGCCTGCTATTTCATAAGGGAATTCTTCTATTGCACTAAGGTCAGAGCAGATTATTGTGTCGCAGTCAATGTACAAAAAATCTCCCTGCACGTAGTCTGGAATTGCAGTTTTAATAAGCCTGGAGCGTTCAGTGTTTCCAACTGTATCTTCAAACGGTACGCTTATTATTTTTGCAAGTTCTTTGATGGCTGCTCTTTTCCCGCTGAATGTCTGGGCAGTCCCCTGGTCACAAAGAACAAAAACTTCCGCGTCTTTCATGTAAAGCCTGAGCGACGTTAGGGACATGAGGCACTGCTCATAGTAAAAATCACTTTGCGAAGAAACCAAAACGTAAACGTATTTCATTTTTTATAATAACCCTTATACCATTTTGCAAAGTTGGCAAGTCCCTCTTCAAGCGTGGTTGAAGGCCTAAAGCCAAAGTCTTTTTCAAGGTCGCTTACGTCCGCATAGGTCTGGTAAACATCACCGCTCTGCATGGGCAAAAGTTCCTTCTTTCCCGGTTCAGAAATTATTCCTTCGCGCATCAGGCAGTTTTCAAGAATCTCTACGAATTTCATCAGGCTGGAAGGCTTGCTGTTGCCAATATTGTATACCTTGTAGGCAGCCCCGTCCTCCGTAAGGCAAGGCGTTTTTTGCATTATGTTTGTAATTCCGGTAACAATGTCGTCCACATAGGTAAAGTCGCGGTACATATCGCCCATGTTGTAAATCTGAATCGGCTCACCCTTTACAAGCTTGTTGGTAAACTTGAAGTATGCCATGTCTGGTCTTCCCATTGGTCCGTAAACCGTAAAAAAGCGCAGGCCCGTGCAAGGAATGCCGTATAGCTTTGAATATGCATGTGCAAAAAGTTCGTTGGATTTTTTTGTTGCGGCATAGAGCGAAACAGGATTGTCCACCTTGTCTTCCGTTGAATAAGGAACCTTCTTGTTGCTGCCGTAGACACTGGAACTTGAGGCAAAGACCAGATGCTCAACCGGGTGATTTCTGCAAGATTCAAGGATATTGTAAAAGCCAATAATATTTGAATGAATGTAGCTGTCCGGGTGGTCAATCGAATATCGTACACCTGCTTGGGCCGCAAGGTTCACAACGACAGCAGGTTGGTAGTGGGTAAAGATTCGCTCGAGTTCTGCCTTGTCCGCGATGTCCTTTTTTTCAAAAATGAACTGGCTGCCAAATTCCTTTAGCATTTTAAGCCGCTCTTCTTTTAGCGAAGTATCGTAATAGTCGCTTATGCAGTCAACTCCGATGATTTTTATATTCTTAAATGAGGTAAGCAGCTTCTTGCACAAAAACGAGCCGATGAATCCAGCCGCACCTGTTATGAGAATTGTTTTGTTCTCTAAATCTATATTAGGCATATTTTAATTATAGTTAAAAAGCCCCTTT
Organism: Treponema sp.; assembly: GCA_017534445.1. Classification (GTDB taxonomy): domain Bacteria; phylum Spirochaetota; class Spirochaetia; order Treponematales; family Treponemataceae; genus Treponema_D. Next base: position 31,032 of record JAFXWC010000040.1, on the reverse strand, counting down.
GCCGCAACCGATGGAAAAATCAATTTTTTAATTTTTTGCGGCACTTGCTTTTTCAAGCGTCCAATTTCTCCGCTGCCAGTCATGCCCATACTGTGGCGCTTGCGGGGTTCCGGGGGCCCCAACCCCCTCCATTGCTATCGCAACCCGCCTTCGGCGGGCCCCTCCAGTGCCTGCCGCGCTTTCTTTTGCAAAAGTTTCTTAACCGCCAATAACTGAAAATCCAGACGTGTTAACCTCCGGCTTGGGTGGATCGTCGTCAGCGATGCATTTTTTTACTTCGTCAAGGCAGGCATCCAGAATGTTAAGGGCCTGGTTCATAGCCATGCTTACTTCCGGGGTAATGTCTTCTATTTCCTGAAGGCCATCAAAAATTGCATTGTAGCCTTTGTTCATTTTTCTGTAACTTTCGCGACTTAGTTTCATCCTTGAATCCTTGTAAAAATATGGGCTCTTGTACAAGCACTAAAAAAAAATTATCATAAAGTTATAATTAAGGGAAGTACGGGTCTTATGCAGATAAAGCTAAATGATTTAAAAAAATCCTATTCCACAAAAGACGGCGTTGTGAATGCGGTTAACGGAATTTCGCTGGAAATTCCAGACAATACCATTTTTGGGATAATTGGAAAAAGCGGTGCCGGAAAATCTACTTTGGTCCGCCTTATAAGCCTCTTGGAAAAGCCTGATTCAGGAAGCATTTTTTATGGCGACAAACAGGTGGACAGCCTTGGCAAAAATGAACTTATAGCCCAACGCAGAAGAATCGGAATGATTTTCCAGAATTTCAATTTGTTTTCTTCCAGAACTGCGGCAAAAAACATTGCCTATCCGCTTGAAATTTGCAATACACCGAAAGACAAAATAGAATCCCGTGTAAAGGAAATGCTTAACCTTGTAGGTCTTGCAGACAGGGCAGATGCTCCGGTAAGCACGCTTTCCGGCGGACAGAAGCAGCGTATTGCAATTGCCCGCGCACTTGCCACAGAACCGGACATTCTCTTTTGCGACGAAGCCACAAGCGCACTTGATCCCCAGACAACACAGTCGATTCTTGACCTTATCCGCCAGATTCAGGCAAAGATGAACCTTACGGTGGTTATGATTACCCACCAGATGGAAGTTGTGCGTGACGCATGCAGCCTGGTTGCTGTTGTTGACGACGGACGCGTTGTAGAACAGGGGACTGTATCCGATGTTTTTACATGTCCCAAGTCTTTCGTTACAAAAGATTTTATTTCCCGCATTACTCAGGCTCAGCCACAGATTTTGCGCTGGTCAGAAGACGGCGGTAAATACATCCTGCATTTTGTTGGCAGCGATACGGACAGGCCAGTTCTTAGCGATTTGTGCAAGAATGTGGACGTTGATTTGAACATCCGTGCCGGAGGAATACAGACTCTTCCAGATAAAAAAATAGGCACTATGATTACAGACATTACAGGTTCCAAGGAAAATGTTCAGAAAGCGCTTGCGTTCTTAAAGGAAAGGGGAATTATTGTAGAAGATGCGGAGGAAGGTAAATGAAGTTATCTTGGGCTGATATAATGGGACTTGTGGGAATTGCAACGGGGCAGACCGCTCTTATGGTTTTGTTTTCCACAATATTTTCCGTGCTTTTAGGATTCCCGCTTGGAATTCTTTTGTGCACAAGTGAGCCTCTCAACGGAATAGCTCCAAAGCCTGCACTAAACCAGGTACTTAGCCGCATTGTAAACATTGTGCGCTCTTTTCCATTCATAATCCTGATTATTCTTTTGTTCCCGCTTTCACGCCTTATCGTGCACACTACAATAGGAACAAAAGCAACGATTGTTCCGCTAAGCATTGCCGCCGCCCCTTTTGTTGCCCGCGTAATAGAGTCGTCGCTAAAAGAAGTGGATGTTGGCGTAATACAAGCCGCAAGAAGCATGGGTTCTACAAACAGGCAGATAATTTTTAAGGTCATGATACCCGAAGCATTGCCTTCGCTTGTGGACGGAATCACCCTTACCGTAATAAACCTGATTGGTTACTCAGCCATGGCTGGTGTTGTTGGCGGCGGTGGTTTGGGCCAGCTTGCAAACAGCTACGGTTACCAGCGCTTTGAGACCCGCGTTCTTGCGGCAGCCGTAATCGTAATCATACTCATGGTTGAACTTATACAGGCATTGGGTTCCTTCATCAGCGGAAGAATAAAGTCCCGGCGTTAACCATGAAAAATTTCATCCTTGCGGCCATACTTCTAATTGTTCTTTCAACATTTGCCCTGCTTGCTTCTTGTGCTACAGTGCCACCTTCATCATTGCAGAACAATGAGCAGGATACAGCTTGGCTTGGCCGTAAGAAGCTAAAAGCGTGGGATGTATATTCGGACAGGTGCCGCATATCCCGAAAGCTTTTCATAGAAATAGGCAAATCGCTTAACTACTACATAACGACGGATGATGACGAGAAAATTCTTTACCTGATATTCGAGGACACGCACAGTTTTGCAGATGTTATACACGACATAGCCTTTGTAACAAAAAGCTATGTGCAGGGGCCAAACAAGGTTGTGGCTCACGGTGGTTTTGTAAAAGTGTGGAAGTCTGGAAGCGAACAGGTGATGAAAGAATTCTTTGAGCAAGTTGAAAAGAATCCCGACTATGAAATTGTCTTTGTTGGCTGGAGCATGGGAGGAGCCATTGCCCATCTTGCAGCGGAGGAATTTAACTTTCGTACAAGGACAGACGAGGCTAATCCTGACAGTGGAAGAAAAGTCCTTCTTATAACATATGGATGCCCAAATCTTTTGTACGGAAAAGGCACCAGGGAATATTTTGAGCGTTGCGTAAAAGCAGCCTACAATTTTGCAAACGTAAAGGATCCCTTTGCAAAACTGCCGCCTGTGTCTTGGAATTATTTTGTCATACGCCGAATAGAAGTTGGGCAGGATTATAATGGAAAGAAACACCCCCATCTGTCTTATGGGCAGAAGGAAATCTACAAGGACATTGTCATAGATGAGCCTTATGTTCAGGTATCAGAATAAGAAAAACATACATTTTGATACTTGTCTTTGCTGTTTGTTTGAAAATCTTGACAAATGTTCGTTTATGTTATATATTCACTAGCAATTTTATAGGAAATTACCCGAAAGGAGTTTTATATGAAAAAAAATGTATTTGGACTGGCACTTGCCTTGGCAGCAATTTCATTGATTTCCGCTTGCAAAAAGAAGGATTCTTCAGTGACTATAAAAGTAGGAGCAACACCTGTTCCTCACGAAGCTTTGCTGAACCTTGTAAAAGATGACCTTGCCGCATCTGGAATCAAATTGGACATCATAGAATTCAATGACTATGTAACGCCTAACTCAGCAGTTGAATCTGGTGATTTGGATGCCAACTTCTTCCAGCACAAGCCTTACCTTGATTCTTTCAATGGTGAGCACGGAACACACTTGGTGGACATTGGTGGAATCCATATTGAGCCATTTGCCCTTTATTCAAAGAAGTACACCAAGCTTGAGGAAATCCCTGAAGGTGCAACAATTGCAATTCCGAACGATCCAACAAACGAAGGTCGTGCCTTGCTCTTGCTTCAGTCTGCAAATCTTATTACTTTAAAGGCAGATGCAGGTCTTGAGGCTACACCAGTTTCTATTGAATCAAACCCAAAGAACCTTAAGTTTACGGAAGTAGAGGCTGCTTCCCTTCCACGCGTTCTTCCTGATGTTGACGCAGCTGCCATCAACGGAAACTATGCCCTTGCAGTTGGACTCAACTCAACAAAAGACGGTCTCGTTGTAGAAGGAAAGGATTCTCCTTATGTAAACATTGTCGTTACAAAGGCAGGTCGCGAGAATGAGGATGCACTTAAGGCTCTCGTAAAGGCCCTTCAGACCCCAAAAGTTCGTGACTGGGTAAAGGAAAACTATCCCAACGGAGATGTTGTTACCGTATTTTAATGGATGTTGAAAAACATTCTTAATTAAAAAAGTTAAAAATAAGCATTTAATAATACGCGCGGTTTGATTTTTCAGGCCGCGCTTTTTTTATGGAATTCCTTAGCCGTTGAACCGCTTAAGGAAAGCCTTTGTTCTTTCTTCCTTTGGATTGTTTATTACTTCGCTGGGAATGCCCTGCTCAACAATCATGCCACCGTCCATAAAGATGATGTGGTCGCTGGTGTCGCGTGCAAATGCCATTTCGTGCGTTACTACAACCATTGTCATGTTTTCCTTTGCAAGCTCCCTTATTACGGAAAGAATTTCTCCGGTAAGTTCCGGGTCAAGGGCACTGGTTGGCTCGTCAAAAAAGAGGACTTGCGGTTTTAAGGCCAGGGCACGGGCAATGCTAACACGCTGCTGTTGTCCACCGCTCAGCTGGCAAGGGTAGGCGTTTGCCTTTGTTTCAAGCCCCATCTTTGCAAGAAGATCCATGGCTACAGACTTTGCCTCTTCCTTGCTTTTGCCAAGGACAACCCGCTGTGCCTCAGTAATGTTGCGCAGAACGGAAAAGTGTGGGAAAAGGTTAAAGTTCTGGAAGACAAGACCCACGTTAAGAGCTATCTTTCTAAGGGCCGCTTTGTCTGAATAAATGCCGTCCTTAACAAGTGGTTGTCCGCAAACAGTAATGCTGCCGCCGGTAACAGATTCAAGCTGGCATACTGTCCTAAGCAGGGTGGATTTTCCGCTTCCGCTGGGGCCAATGATTCCAAGTACGTCGCCTTTGTTTACTGTAAAAGAAATATCCTTTAGTACGTTAAGAGAACCAAAGCTTTTGCTCAAGTTCTGAACCTTTAAAATCTCATTTGTAGTAGTCAAGTTTTTTCTCCGCAAAGTCAAAGAGTTTGGAAACACCCCAGTTCATAACAAAGTAAAAGGCTCCCGCTATAAAAAGAGGCACAACGCTTACAAGACGTCCGCTCTGGGTGTTGGCTACGTGGAAAAGTTCTGCAACGCCAAGGACCTGAACAAGAGCCGTGTCTTTTACGAGTGTGATAACTTCGTTGCCAAGAGGCGGAATTATTTTCTTTACTACTTGAGGAAGAACCACGCGCAGGAAAGTCTGTGTTTTTGTAAAACCCAAAACCTTGGAGGCTTCGTACTGTCCCTGGGGAATAGACTGAATTCCGCCGCGGTAAATTTCTGCAAAGTAGCAGGCATAGTTTATGACCATTGCAACAACTGCCGCCGTAAACCGTCCAAGCCCCTTGTGAAAAATAACTGCCGGTGCAAAATAAACGAAAATCAGCTGCAGCATAAGCGGAGTTCCCCTTATTATCAGCAGGAAGATATTCGTAATCTTGGAAATAAATTTTACGCGGGACATTCTTCCCATGCATATCAGAAGGGCAAGCGGTATGGAAAAAATGAGGGTCAAAAAGAACACTTCAAGGCTAACTCCTGAGCTTTTTAGCATTATAACCAGGAGTTTGCCGAGTTTTATTTTGTCAAAGTAAGCAATCAATGAGGCCATGCCCTTATTATAGCAAAATTGCAGGGCATCCTCAATCGCTTTATTTTTCTTATTTTCCTATGACGGACAAATCTGTTCCGAACCATTTTGTTGAGATGGCGGTTACGGTTCCGTCTTTCTGCATTTCTTCAAGAATGGCCTGAACCTTGTCGCGGAGGGCTGTGTCTTGCTTGCGGAATGCAACACCGTATTCCTCGTGGGCGAGAGGTTCGGAAAGAATCTTAAGCGGTTTTCCAGAAGTTGCTATGTTGTATCCTGCAACAACCTGATCCATGATTACGGCGTCAAGGTTGCCTAGTGTTAGGTCGTTAAGGGCTGTAATGTTTTCCTTAAGTTCAACAATCTGTCCAAGAGACTCCTTGAATTCTGGCATTGCGTCTACAGCGTCCTGTGCAGAAGAACCAGCTTGTATGCCAACGGTTTTGCCGGCAAGGGCTGTAAGGAATGGTGTTTTTCCGTCGGTGCGCACAACCGCCACCTGGGCATTGTCAAGATAGGGTTTTGTAAATGCCATTGCCTCTTTGCGTTCGGGTGTCATTGTAAAGCCGTTCCAGATGCAGTCAATCTTTTTTGTGGCAAGCTCCTGTTCCTTTGCGCTCCAGTCGATTGGCTGGCATACAAGTTCAACTCCTAGTCTTTTTGCAACTTCCTTTGCAAGATCAATGTCGTAGCCAACAATTTCGTTGTTTTCATCACGGAATCCGAGAGGGGGGAAAGAGTCATCGAGTCCAAGAATTAGTTTTCCCTTTTGCGAAAGGCAAGAAAGAGGATCACTGGAAGCAGTACCTTCTTTTTTTGTGCATGAGGTAAACATGCTGCTTGCAAGTACCAAAGCAAGTGTTGCTCCAAATAATTTTGATACAATTCTTTTCATTTTTCTACATCCTGTTTTAATTTTAAAGGTGATGTTATTATAGCACAAGAATGACTAATCCTCAATAATTCCCCTTTTATCAGTGGGCAAATATTTTTAATCGTGCTATACTTGTTTGTGATGAAAAAGCGAAGAATTCTTCCATTACTTTTGCCTTTGTTGGCAGGAGCAGCATTTTTTATTGTGTCATGCGTTTCTGCTCCAGAGCCAAAGCTTCCTCCAAAAAAAACTGATGAAAAAACACTCAAGGCGTCCGTTAAGGAAATGTCTACGCGCCAGCTTGCGGGGCAAATGATTGTCTGCGGTTTTACAGGCACGGAGCTTTCCCCAGAGTTTAAGGCCTTTCTAAAAAAATATTGTGTTTCCAACGTTATTTTGTTTTCCGACAATATGCGAAGCGTTGAGCAGACAAGGCGTGTCTGTAGGGAAATTCAGGCGATTGTAAAAGAGAACACCGGTTTTGAAGCCTTTATCTGCACAGACCAGGAGGGCGGTAAGATTGTGCGCTTGCCACAGGAACTCCTTTCGCTAAAAGGGGCTTCTTATTATTCAAATAACAAAACTCCGACAGAAGTCTTTAAGGTTGGCGAGCTTACTGCAAAACAGCTGCGTCTTTGCGGAATAAACGTAGACTTTGCGCCTGTTATGGACATTAATTCCAATCCCAAGAATCCAATAATCGGTGAGCGCTCTTATGGCAGCAAGGCCAATACCGTTGTTGAATACGGTTTGCAGATGGCATCCGGCTTAAGGCAGGGCGGCGTTATTTGTGCGGTAAAGCATTTTCCCGGCCACGGAGACACAGATACGGACTCCCACTTGGCACTTCCTTCCGTAAACAAGTCTTATGGGCAGCTAAAGCAGTTTGAGCTTGTGCCCTTTAAGGCTGCGGTAGAGGCAAAAGTTCCGGTCGTTATGACCGCTCACATTATGTTCCCCAAGATTGATTCAAAATATCCTGCAACCATGTCCCACAAGATTTTGACGGGAATCCTTAGACAGGATTTGGGCTTTGACGGAATAATCATAACCGATGACTTGGAGATGGCTGCCATAAGAAAAAATTTTGGCATTGTAAACGGAGCTCTTTCTGCAATAAATGCCGGGGCAGACATGGTTTGCATTTCCGTGTATTCAGACGGAGCTGGCCAAATATGCGATGCCTTTGTAAAAGGTTTGTCCCGCCCACGCTTGGAAGAATCTGTCTTGCGAATCTTAAAGGCAAAAGCTTCCGTTTGCGGAAACACCCAGGACAGTTATTCTTCAAAAGAAGTTGCATCCTTAATAAAAGAATACAATTCTTTGATGAAAAAGTTCTGGTAGTCTAACATAAATAGATGCTGAATCAAGTTCAGCATGACGAGTGGGGTGGGGAGCAGGCGTTGCGGGCGGCGTTTGAGCCCGCAGAGGGGGTAGGGCGCAACGAAGTGCGACCGCAGGGGGAAACTTCCCCCTCCTTGATAAAGCCCTTGTTTATATGGAAAAAAAACATTACTATTGTAAAAAATTATTTTGGGAGTGGTGAATGAAACCATTATACGAAGTTGGTCAGCAGATAGAGACAAAAATTGTTGCAATAACAGACGACACGATTTTTCTTGACCTTGGACTTAAGAGCGAAGGTATTCTTAACAAGGCCGAGCTTACTGATGAAAATGGAAATTGCTCAGTAAAAGAGGGCGATTCAATAAAAGTGTATTTCCTTAGCGGAAAAAACGAAGAGCTTACTTTTACAACCAAGCTTAGCGGAAAGGATGCAGGAAAAGAAGTCCTTGAAAATGCCTATAAGAATTCAATTCCGGTGGAAGGCCATGTTACAAAAGAAATTAAGGGCGGCTTTGAGGTAATGATTGGTTCAACACGCGCATTCTGTCCTTATTCACAGATGGGCTACCGCACCCGCAAAGAGCCTGCCGAATACGTTGGTCAGCATCTTACATTCAAGATTCAGGAATACAAGAATGACGGAAAGAACGTTGTTGTTTCCAACCGCATGATTCTTGAACAGCAGGCTAATGAACAGCTGAACAAACTTGCATCAGAGCTTAAGGTTGGCATGACAGTTACTGGTACAGTAAAGTCTCTGGAAAGCTACGGTGCCTTTGTTGACGTTAACGGATTCCAGGCCTTGCTTCCAATCAGCGAAATTAGCCGTGAGCGCGTAAACGACATTCACGACAAGCTTACGGTTGGCCAGGAAGTTACCGCAAAGATTATAAAGGCTGACTGGGCACACGAAAAAATGTCCCTTAGCACAAAGGAACTGGAAGCAGATCCTTGGGACGGTTTGGACAAGCAGCTTCCCGCAGGCACAAAGCTTGACGGAGAGGTTAGCCGCGTTGCAGACTTTGGCCTTTTTGTAAAAGTTGCACCTGGAATTGATGGCCTTGTTCACATTTCCAAGCTTCCGGTTGAGCGCAACACCAATTTGCGCAAGGTTTACAAGAGTGGCGACAAGATGCCCGTTATTGTGGAAAAGGTTGACGTTGAAGAAAAGAGGATTTCCCTTACGCCTGTTGTTAGCAACGAAGAGCAGGACAATGCCAACGAATATCTTTCAAAGCATAGCAGCGACGACGGCGAAACATACAATCCTTTTGCAGCTCTGTTAAAGAAAAAATAAAATTTTGCGGCACTTTCTTTTAAAACCGGAACATCCCCAAGCTGCCAGACGCTTTTAGTGTGTGGCGCTTGCGGGGTTCCGCGGGTCCCTTCCCGCTCCATTGCTAGCGCAACGAGTTGCAAGCAACTCGCCCCTCCAGTGCCTGCCGCGCTTTTTTATGCTAAGGGATCCTTTCTAGCGGTAATTTTTATCATCAGAATATTTTATTGTATTAAGTCAGGAAGTTCTTTTCCGTCAAGGATTTTGCTAACAAGAACTCCGTCTTTGTAGACCAGCTTTAGCGAAAAAAACGGTGCTCCCTCTGCCAAAAGCCTTAAAAAGATTTTGTCCCCTTCCCAAAGGTTCAGCGAGGAAATTTCTGATTTTTTTACCCATTCAAGATCCCCTTCATCGCAGGGGCAAAGCTTGCCGGTAAAATTTGAGCTTGTAAAAAGGTGCATGTATTCAGCAGGATGGTCATCAGAAACAAAAGTAACTATTCCGCGGAAGCTCCAGTCATTTAGCGTAAGGCCTGTTTCCTCTTTTACTTCGCGAAGAAGACATTCTTCTGGAGACTCATTTCCTTCAAAGTGGCCGCCAACTCCTATCCACTTGTCATGGTTTTCGTCATTGGCCTTTACGGTGCGGTGCAGCATAAGGTAGCTATCGTTTTCTTCTATATAACAAAGGGTTGTAAGCTGGCTTTTCATTTTATTTTGCTGGCGGGACAAATTCCCTGATTCTGTAGTTAACACCCAGTTCCTTGCAAATACGTGCGCATTGCTCTTCATCCTGCTCGGTGATTGTAGTGTGGACGGTTGTCATGGTAACGTCTGGAACATATTTTTTACATTCCCTTGCAAATTCCAGCATTGCCGGATAGGCCTTTTCCTTAAAGATTGGGCGGATTCGTTCAAGATAAATTTCTTCGCTGCTGGAATTCAGACTGATTGAAACTGCATCGAACAAGCCCTTAAAAAGAGGGGCAATGTCTTTTTTGTTTATCAGTGAGCCAAGGCCGTTTGTGTTAAGGCGGGTTGGCAGGGCGTAAGTTTCCTTTACAAAGTGGGCTGTTTGTAAAAGGGTTTCCAAAGCTTCGGTTGGTTCTCCAAAGCCACAGAATACAACTTCCGTGTAGCGCGTCATATCCTCTTTGGCAAAGGCGGCCTTTACTTCTTCAAAAGAAGGCTCGTGTTCAAGCCAAAGGGAATCTGGTTCATCATAAACCTTGTCGGCATTGTTCCTGATGCAAAAAGTACAGGCGCAGGGGCAGCGGTTTGTAAGGTTTACGTAAAGCCCTGTTTTTACAGGGTAAAGAATTGTCATCATCTTTTGCATGGCAATATAATATGCACTTTTTGCAAAAAATACAACTTGTACGGATTGTGCAAATAATATAATATTTGCTCTAGAGAGGAATTTGATGAAGACTATCAGGTTTGCAGCTGCTTTGGCTGCGTGTGCAGTAATATTTTTTTGCTTTAGCTCATGTGCAAAGAGGTCTCTTGACGAACAGGGCATTCATCTTTTTATGGTAAGCGTGCCAGGCGGTGTCCTTTATATGGGAAATGATTCCGGTGAAGAGAACGAGGTCCCGGTTCATACGGTAATTCTCAGCGGCTTTGAGATGAGCAAAAACGAAATATCAGTGGAACTTTACAAAAAAATTATGAAAATCAAGGAAAATCCCTTGCAGGAAGATCCGCTTGTAAATGTTTCTTGGTTTGATGCAATTGAATTCTGCAACAGGCTTAGCAAAAAGGCCGGTTATAAGCCCTGCTACAAAGTGGACGGAAGCAATGTTGCCTGCGATTTTTCCGCAAACGGATTCAGGCTGCCAACGGAAGCGGAATGGGAATATGTTGCAAGGCAGGAAAAGGAACTTGTGGCTTCCGATGCAGAGCGCTTCGACAACATCAACAACGGAATTGCGGAATGGTGCTACGACTACAACGGAATGTATTCTGCCGGTGAACAGATAAATCCGTCTGGCTTTGAAAGCGGAAGCGAGCGCATCTGCCGCGGAAAAGACGGTTTTGTTACCGCAAGAAGCCATGCCGTTCCAGAAACAAAGTCAGACAGCATTAGCTTTAGGGTCTGTCGTTCTGCTGCTGAATACGGAAAAGATGTTGTCTCTATAAAGCATGAGCATGACCAGAAGATTTTTGCGGCCAACCGTGAAAAATTTGCCCCCCTGGAAAGAATGGTTACTGTTACCGGTGGAACTTTCCAGATGGGCAATGACGGAGAAAACGGAAATGAAAAGCCTGTGCACCAGGTTACCCTTAGCGACTTTGAAATGGGGGCTACGGAAGTAACCTACAAATTGTACAAGGACGTAATTGGAAGAAAACCCGGGGAGTTTATAGACGGAGAGGATACTCCTGTTCAGGATGCAAGCTGGTACGATGCAATTTATTTTTGCAACAAGCTTAGCCTCTTGGAAGGAAGGGTTCCCTGCTACAAGATTAACGGCGAAAGTGACCCTGCAAAGTGGGGAGAAGTTCCCTACACAAAGATTGAAAGTACAACCTACGGCGACCAGGAAGCTGCCAGTTACATGAGCGTAATTGGAAACGTTAGCATGTGGGACAGCGTAACCTGCGACTTTACGGCAGACGGTTACCGCTTGCCTACAGAAGCTGAATGGGAATTTGCAGCACGTGGCGGAGTAAATAACAGCAAGACAAAATACAGCGGCAGTGACAAGCTGAACGAAGTTGCAATTCACAACGGAAACTGGAAGCATAAATTTGCACCGGTTGCAGCCCAAAAGAAAGCAAATGCCCTTGGAATTTACGATATGAGTGGAAGCGCATGGGAATGGTGCTGGGACTGGAGCAGCAATTATACCCAGGAAGCCCAGACCGACCCGCACGGACCTTCTACCGGAAAATCTCGCGTAAGAAGGGGCGGCTCTGTCTTGGACAGCGTGGACACCGTAGACTATACCGTTAGTTCCAGAAGCAGCTACGAACCCTGCTATTCAAGCAACAGCAACTATCCCTTTGAAAAGGCAGGGCTTTTTGGTTTCCGCATTGTAAGAACCTACAAATAGTTAAAGCTTGAACTTGTCCAGTTCCGAGGTAATGTTAAGAACAGATTTCTTGTTTGCCTCGGCTTTTTCGCGGACAGTTGAAAACGAATCAGAGAAGTTCTTTACAACGTTTTCTGACTCCACAACTGATTCGTTGACCTGTCCTGCAAGCGAAACTACTTCATTCAGGTTGTGCATGATTTCTTCGGTATAGTTGGCCTGGTTTCTTGCAAGACTGTTCACGTCTTCAATCTGCCTTACGATTACGTTGGTTGTGCTTAGTATGGAACCTGCATCAACCGACTGCTGGGAAACAGTTCTGGAAATTTCTTGAACAACCTGACTCTGCTCGCCTATGTCGTTCTGAATCTTATTGAAGGCATTGCTGGTAAGTTCCATGTTTGAAGAACCGTCTGCCATTGACTTTGCAATTTCGTTGATTAAGTTGCCAATGTCCTTTGCAGACCTTTGCGTTGATTCTGACAGTTTTCGAATTTCATCTGCAACTACGGAGAATCCCTTTCCCGACTCTCCTGCGTGGGCTGCTTCAATTGCCGCGTTCATTGCAAGAAGGTTTGTTTGTGACGCAACAGACTGAATCATCTTGATGACTGCAATCATCTTGTTGGACATGTCTGAAATTCCGTTGATGATTTCCTGGGTCTTCTTTACCTCTGCGCTTCCCGAAATGGATTCATCTGTTAATTCCTTAGAAAGAGCCTGTGCCCTTGTGATAAGGTTCGTAATAGACTTGAAGTTGTCAACCATCTCATTCATTGAGACCGCATTTTCCTTTTCGGACTTGGATTGGTTTTCGGTAAAGCCGCTTACCTTAAGAGCATCGGAGCTTAACTTTTCTACGCCTGTGTTTACTGATTCCAAAAGCTGCGTCTGGTTGAAACTTTCGGATGTCATTGCATGGAAACTTTCTGCAATCTGGGAAATGTCCTTTGATGAACTTTCCGTTAGCGTCAGAAGTTCCTCTGCACTGTAGTCTACCGAATCAGTTTCGTTCTTCAACTTTAAAAGCGACGACCTTAGGGAATCCATCAAAAGGTTCATCTCCGACATCAATATGCCAAAGTCGTCGAACACACCAATATAGATGCGGCTCCTTAAGTCACCATCGGTCCTAAGCTTTACGATCTGTTCTATTGTCATTCCGAAACGCTGCCTTAGCTGGAACAGAATCATTATGATAAGGGGCATGCAGATGAATGTGCCCTGGAAAAGGGAAAAGGCTGCCTTGCTTAAGAATTTGTCTGTTGTCCATCCGTGCCTGACTGCACTGTAGCCCGAACAGAAAACGTGCCATGCAACTGTTCCAATAACTATTGTTATGCTTCTGCCAAGTGACATGGAAACGGTAGCCCGCTTAAAGTTCTTGCAAGAAATGAGCTTAAGCTTGAGCAGTTCCTTGCTGGAAAGCGTCAAGTAGCATCTGACTGAATACTGGACTGCAACCAAACCGTAACAGACAATCAAAACCATTATTATGATTAAGTCCGTAGTATTGTAGTTTGCCTTACCCTCAATCGTTTTGATGATGATAGTTGTGCCGTTGCCAATAGGATAGCCTATCATAAGGGCAATGGTTGTTATGATTTTAATTTTGTTCAGGATTGTTTCTATTCCTGCTTTTTCCTCCTGGGAAATATCCTCTGACTCTGCTTTTTTTATTAGCTGTAGTAGAGGTTTCATCACTATATAGGCGACAATAGAAATGATTATAGAAATACCAGTTGCGGGGCCTATTGTTACACCCAAGCTTCCAACCCATTCGCTCCATTTTCCACCCTTGATTTGCGTCACTTGTAATGAAGAAAGCAATGGAACGCCAATGATTGTACTTATTCCGAACAAAAGCATATACAATTGGAACAGATTCATACTTTTTCTCCATAATATCAAGATTTCTTAATTTAATTATAACTGAACTTACCGCTTTGTCAAAATTTAAATAGAAATTTAATGTAAAATTTATCGAGAAAAAATGAAAAATTTGGGTAAATCTTAAAGCTGAATTTCCAGAAGGATAGGCGTGTGGTCTTGCCGTGGGCCAGAGTCTATCATTTCCGACTTTTTGATTTTTTCTTTTATGCGGTCGCTAACAAGAAAATAATCGATACGCCAGCCCGAATTGTTTATCTTGCTGCTTTTGATTCTTTGTCCCCACCAGGAGTAAATGCTTTTTACATCCCCGTGAACAAAACGGAAGCTGTCCGTAAAGCCTTTTGCCAAAAGGTTTGTAAAGCCTTGCCGCTCTTGGTCCGTAAATCCTGCTGAAAAATGATTTGACGCTGGGTTTGCAAGGTCAATTTCCTTGTGGGCAACATTAAAGTCTCCGCATGCAATTACAGGCTTTTTCTTGTCCAATTCTGAAAGATAGTCGGCATACAGGGCATCCCACTGCTGCCTCTGTTCAAGCCGCTTAAGTCCATCGCCCGAGTTTGGTGTATAGACATTCACAAAATAGAAGTTGTCAAATTCTAGGGTTAAGAGACGGCCTTCATCATCCATGGTTTCTGGTGCGCCAAGCTTTTTGTTCAGACGCTGGGCAGTCAGGCTTTCTTTGTACAAAATCATGGTTCCCGCATATCCTTTTTTTGCAGGAGGAGCAGAAGAAAGCCATTCGATTTTGTAGCCTGGAAAATAATCTGCCAAAAGCTCCATGTGTTTTTGCGAGGGGCCTTCTGAGGGAAGCTTTGTTTCCTGAATTGCAATTATGTCGGCATCATAAGTTCCAAGCTTTCTAAGTACGTCCTGAGACAGGGCTGCCCTTGCAGAAGTGGAGGTAAGGGCAGCATTAATAGAGTCTATGTTCCATGAGATAAAAGTCGCCATCTCTTTTTTCCTACTCTTTATTCTTAGTCTTGTGGTTTGACACTTTGTAGAAAAGCTTTCGCAAGAGTCCTATCTTTCCAAAGCAGAGCCAGTAGAACAGTGCGACTACAAGAACAATCGGTGCTCCGTAGAAGACTATGTAAAGCAGTATAAAGAAGAGGTTGATAATGAAGCTTAGAAGTCCTCCAAACAGGTTCTTTGCTTTTTCGCTTGCATCGGGAAGAGCAAATCCCTCTTCTGTCTGGTTGGCAGGAAGTTTTGCGGAAATCTTTACCGTTGCAAAGTCAATCTTGCTTGAAAGCCGGTTCATCTGCCCCTGCATGCGCTCAAGGTCGCTTGTAACGTCATTGATTTTTGTTTCAATTTCCATCATGTCTTTTATTGCGGAGGCGTTTTTAAGATAGGATTCCAGGCGTTCAACAAGAATCTTCTTTGTTTCAATCCTTGTCTTAAGGTCGTAGAATTCATCGGTAACGTCGGAACTTTCTATGTCCTTGCGGAGAATTGTTCCAAAAGAGCTTGCCTGTTCCATGGCCCTTTCAAACGAGGCAGAAGGAATCCTTGCGGTAAAGTTTGCGCTTCTTGCCCCCATGGATGAGTCGGAAATGTATCCGCCAAAGTCATCCACCCATTTTTGAACCGCTGACTGTGTTTCTTCCAAGGATTCAACTTCAAGGCTAATGGAGCCTGTAAAGATAATCTTGCGGTTTGCAGGTTGGGAAGACTTGTTTTCCGAGGCTTCGGCTGATTCTTCTGGATTGTAGCCGGTTCCAGAAAATGACGTGTCCATCATGGCATCTGCTGATTTTACCTCCTGATGCATTGCACCGGACGCCTTGAAAGCCTCTTTTTTTGCGCATGAGAAAAAGATTGCCGTAAAGGCAAAGATAACTGCTAACAACGTTTTTTTCATTTTAGTTTCTCCCCTGTTTACTAAGGTTTTTATTTTCATACATGGCCTTATCCGCTTCGGACTGGGCCTTAAGAAAATCTGCTTTGCTTACCGGTGAAAAGAATGCGTAGCCGTGTGCGGCGGTAAAGTGAATTTTTGTTTCGGTCTGATTTTTTGCGTAGTACTCAAACATGTTGGTGATTTGTGTTGCCCTTGTATAGTCAATGTCCTTGCAAAGGCAGATAAATTCATCTCCTCCCACCCGGTAAATGTCCCCTGACTTTCCTACTGCGCGCTTTAGGCATTCGCAGAAGGAGTGTATGGCCTTGTCGCCTTCAAGATGCCCGTACTGGTCGTTGATAATCTTTAGGTTGTTCATATCGAACATAAAAAGGCAGTATTTGTCCAGTTTTATTTCATCAGCAGAAAAATTTTCTATTAGGGTGTACCAGGCAGTCTGGTTTGAAACCCCTGTTGCAATGTCAAGGAAGGCCAGTTTCTTGTAAATTTCAGCCGAACGAACCGCATTGAACTGCTTTTGCGTCTTTTGAATCACAAAGATGGAAATGGAAATAAAGAGGAATACTATTCCAAGGTACAGAATGGTGTCCGTAAAGTTCTTGTGGTGCTTTATGACGGAAGAAACCAGGAAAGATACTATGCAAAGTGCTATGGATATGCTAAAGATAATCTTTACGCTTTTTCTTGCAAATTCAAAATTAAGGTTTATAAGCACGAGAATGTAGGCAAAGACAATGATGAACATTGCGTTTATCATAAAGAGCGTGCTTGTCATCTGGGCAATGCCGGTAACCTGTAGAAGCAGCTGGGAAAGTATGGAAAGCACTATACAGATGAACAGAGTTATAAGGGAAGGGTGCTTTTTGTTGATGAAGAGTTCTTTTATGAATAAAAATGAAAGAATTAGGATGAAGGGCTGCATCATGTATTCAAAGAACCAGTGCAATGCCTGAAAACCAATAAAAAACTGCAAAAGCCTGGATTCTTCCGTCTGCCAAACGCCAAGAAAAATCAGGAGGAGCGTAAAGTAAAGTATTGTCCTGTCAAAGGCTACGCGAAGGTAAAATGCCGTTATGATGAACAATATGAATCCAAATACGATTAGGACTGCTCCCAGCAAAAACTGCGGCAGGCGATCCGTTACAAGCCTGTTAAGAAGCTCATCCCTTGTACCTATCCGAATCTGGCCAAATTCCCCTGCGGTAGAAGAAATGCTTGCTTTTGTCTCTATGCATAAGATTCCGTCCCGGTTGTGGGGAATGGCTATAAGGTTGTGGAAGGAGCGGTAGCTTTTAAGCCATTCAGGTTTGGTGGGTGCCTTGTATTCAAATATTAGCTCGTCATTAAAAAATGCTTTTACTGCCTGATGGTGGGCATAATAGTCAATGTACATGCAGTGGTGGCTGCTTCGGACTATCTTGTGGTAAATCCTTGCCGTGCCAAATTTGTCTGTGGGAATTCGTGCCGGAAGCGAATCTATTTCCTGCCGTCTGGAATTCGAGTCAAAATAGTACCATCCTTCATTAAAATAAGATGCGGGGGTTATCCAAAGCGATATGTTTTTTGATTTTCTTCCTTCCAGAAATACAATTGCCGTTACGGTCAGCAGCAATGCTATGAGGAATAAAATGATATACTTTGTAATGCTTGCAAAATTCAGCTTTTTCATATTTTGTAAGGTGTTGGACCTGTTTGTTTGCTGCGCTTGTTTAAAATGATATAATAAAAAGTGCTAAAAGTCTAGTTTTTGTTGAAGATTTTGAACAAAGGGGTTTATAATATTCATAATGAATGCGAATGTTGACTACAACGTAATTATTGTTGGCGCTGGCCCTGGCGGAATTTTTTCTGCCTATGAACTTGTCAAAAACAACCCTAGGCTAAAAATTGCCGTGTTTGAAGAAGGCGGGCCTCTAAAAAACCGTCACTGTCCAATTGACGGCGACAAGGTAAAGTCATGCATAAAGTGCAAGACCTGTTCAATAATGAGCGGTTTTGGCGGTGCTGGTGCCTTTTCAGACGGCAAGTACAACATAACTAACGACTTTGGCGGTACCCTTTACGAGCACATTGGCCGGCAGAAGGCCCTGGACCTTATGAATTATGTTGACAGCATAAATGTAAGCCATGGCGGCCAGAACACAAAGATGTATTCAACTGGAGCCACAAAATTCAAAAAAATATGCCTGCAGAACGGCCTAAAGCTTTTGGATGCCTCCGTGCGCCATCTGGGAACGGACATAAACTATATAGTTCTTGAAAATCTTTATGATGAACTAAAGGACAAGGTTGAATTCCATTTTTACACCCCGGTGCGCAAAATAGAGCACAACGAGGACTATGGGCTTACCGTAAGCTGGGACAAGGGAAGCGCTACCTGCTCCGACTGCATTGTGTCTGTTGGAAGGAGCGGCAGCAAGTGGCTTGGCAAAGTCTGCGAAGAGCTTAACCTTCCAACAAAGTCCAACCGTGTGGATATTGGCGTTAGGGTTGAACTTCCAGCCCTTGTATTTTCCCACCTGACCGATGAACTTTACGAAAGCAAGATTGTCTACAGAACGTCAAAATTTGAAGACAGGGTGCGCACTTTCTGCATGAACCCCAACGGCATGGTTGTAAACGAAAACACTAACGGAATCATAACCGTAAACGGCCACAGCTTTGAAGACCCTTCCAAAAAGACCGAAAACACGAATTTTGCCCTTCTTGTTTCCCAAAATTTTACCGAACCATTCAAAAATTCAAATGAATACGGAGAAAGCATAGCCCGCTTGAGCAATATGCTGGGAGGAGGGGTAATCCTGCAGCGTTTTGGTGACCTTGCCCGCGGAAGAAGAAGCAATGCTGAGCGCATGAAGGAAAGCATGGTAACGCCAACCCTAAAGGCCAGCCCTGGCGACCTAAGCCTTGTTCTTCCCAAGCGCATTCTGGACGGAATAATAGAGATGATTTATGCACTGGACAAGATTGCTCCTGGAACTGCCGGTGACGACACTTTGCTTTACGGTGTGGAAGTTAAATTCTACAACATGGAAGTGGAACTTGATGAGCACCTTGAGACAAAATACCGGGGGCTTTACATAATAGGCGACGGTTCTGGCGTAACGCACTCACTTTCCCATGCTTCGGCAAGCGGTGTCTATGTTGCCCGGCGGATATGTGCCGCTGAATGAAGTTGAAAAAAAGTTGTATATCGTAGTATAATCATAACAGCTAGAGCTGATGGAGGATATAATGGAAAATAAAGACGAAGGCCCGGTTTTGGCTCCGGCAATAAATTTGAGCGGCAAGCGCATTTTGGTTGTGGACGACAACAAAATCAACATGGAAGTAATGGCCGGCTTGCTGAAGGAACTGGGCTACCAGGTAGATACTGCTTCTGGCGGGGAAGAATGCCTTAAAAAGTTCTCGGAAAGCGAAGACGGAACTTACGGATTGATTTTTATGGACTTGCACATGCCCGGCACAGACGGTTTGGCGGCATCAAAGCTTATCCGCAACATGCCGCGCAGGGATGCCAAATTTGTTAACATATCTGCCCTTACGGTAGACGACAGCGAAGACATTCTTGAGCAGTGTGCCGTTGCAGGAATGGACAGCTATATTCTAAAGCCCGCAACAAAGGAATCTGTTAGCCTTTTGATTAACGGCGGAAATCCATTGGAAAAGAAAATTTAATAAACAAAAATAAAATAGGAGAATAAAATGTTTAATCAGGTTCTTGATTTTCTGGACAACAGCACATGGGGTGTCTGGGGAATCCCAACTATGGTCATCATCTTGGGAACTGGCCTCTTGCTTACAATAAGCCTAAAGGGGTTGCAGTTCAGGAAGCTGGGCTACGCGCTCAGGACTATGTTCCGTAAGCCGGACGGAGAAAAGGGTGAAGTTTCTTCTTTTGGCGCTTTGTGTACGGCTCTTTCCGCAACAATCGGTACAGGTAATATCGTAGGCGTTGCAACGGCTTTGGTTGCTGGCGGTCCTGGAGCCTTGTTCTGGATGTGGGTTGCAGCCCTGCTTGGTATGGCAACAAAATATGCCGAATGTCTTGTTGCAATCCATTACCGCGAGCAGAAGAGTGACGGCCACATTTTGGGCGGTGCCTTCTATGCCATAGAAAAGGGTATGGGCAAGAACTGGAAGTGGCTTGCTATCCTCTTTGCCCTTTTTGGTACTCTGGTAGGCCTTTTTGGAATTGGAACATTCAGTCAGGTGAACAGCATTTCCAGCGCAATAAACACCTTCTTTGACAGCGAGGGAAAGAACATTGCCTTTACCTTGTTTGGAATAAACTACACCTATGCAACGGTAATTTCTTCTTTGGTGGTGGCAATCTTTGTTGCCCTTATCATCATTGGCGGTCTTAAGCGCATCTCCAAGGTTGCAACTTACATAGTTCCGTTTATGGCCATCCTCTACTTTATCTTTGGAGTTATTATCCTTGTAACAAATGCCACAGCAATTCCGGGTGCATTCGTAAAGATTTTCCGCGGAGCATTCGGTCTTGACCAGGTTGCAGGCGGTGCCTTTGGCTTTATGCTTATTGCAATGCAGAAGGGTATTGCCCGCGGTATTTTCTCCAACGAGGCAGGTCTTGGTTCTGCTCCAATTGCGGCTTCTGCGGCTCAGGTAAAGGATCCGGTTCAGCAGGCCGTTATTTCCATGACTGGAACTTTCTTTGACACAATTATCATCTGTACGATTACAGGTCTTGCAATCGTTATAGCTGGTTCATACGACATTGGACTTAAGGGTTACGCTGTAACAGATGCTGCATTCAAGGCCCTTCTTCCCTTTGGAAATACCTTTACTGGTTTTGTCCTTATGGTAAGCCTGGTACTCTTTGGCTTTACAACCATCTTGGGCTGGGACTACTACAGCGAGCGCTGTATTGAATACCTTTCAGGCGGCAAGATGGGCGTTGTAAAAGTTTACCGCTGGCTCTACATCCTTGCAGTATTTATTGGCCCCTACATGACCATAAGCCAGGTTTGGACAATTGCAGACATATTTAACGCGCTTATGGCAATTCCAAACTGTATTTGTCTTATTGCCCTGGTTGGCGTTATTGCCAAGCTTTCCAAGGATTTCTTTGCTAAAAAGCAATAATTTTAGCTTTTCAAATTAAAATTAGGCCTTGTACCGTGGAAATCATGGTGCAGGGCCTTTTTTATTTGCAAAATAAAGTGCCGCAATATTAAATAAATATTTAAAATTAAATAAAAGAGTTGAGAAATTTGATTTTCTTATCTATAATATATATATGGACTTTTTTAAGCGATTTTTCCGCCCCCCGGTGCAGGACGGACAAAAACTTCTTGACTTAAATAAAGATGTTGTAAGAAAATACAACTACAATACCCTCAAAAGTTTTACGCTTATCTACAGCATAATATTGTTTTGCCTGCTGATTGTCTCCCTGTTTTCAAACTTATACACAAGGTCCATCTATAGAATTCTTTTTTGCGCCTACCTCTTTAATTTTTCCGTAATTTATCTGCTTTGCCGCTTTAAAGAGAATCTGATAATCAACAATTCAAAGCCCTTTGTATACATCTTTGTTTTTGTGCTTTATACTTTTGACATTATCTTTAACCTTTTAAGCCTGCATGACAGCCCCTATACAATGTTCCTTTGCTATCTGGTGATTGTCCCTGTTATTTTTATAGAGCGGCGGCGGAACCTTACCATTGTGAACTTGTTTTCGTGGATTTTTGCACTGGCACTTTCCTTTGTTTTTAAGACCAAGTATTTCTTCCTGATTGACTTGATGAACACGACTATTGCCTTTGTAATCGGAACAATCATAGGCAATACCACGCGGAATTCCCAGTTACGCTACATGGACATGAAGTCTCACAAGATGGACAAGGATTTGGAGGTAATGAAGGCCAAGAACGAGGCAAAGTCAACCTTCCTTGCAAACATGTCGCATGAGATACGCACTCCTATAAATGCCATGCTGGGCCTTAACGAAATGATTCTGCGCGAGTCTACGGAAAAGAACGTTCTCCATTACGCAGAAGACGTTAAGGTTTCTGGAAAAACCCTTCTTTCCTTGGTCAACGACATACTTGATTTTTCAAAGATAGAAGCAAACCGTATGGACATTATAAACGGCGTGTACGGTTTGGATGCCATGATAAACGATCTTATGAACATGCTTACTCCCCGCGCCAGGGCAAAGAATCTTGAGCTTAACCTGATTGTTGACCCTACGATTCCAAATTCCCTTTACGGAGATGAGATTAGAATCAAGCAGTGTATCATGAACATGCTTACCAATGGCATTAAGTATACGAACGAAGGTTCCGTTACCTTTAAGGTTGGTTGGGATTCTATCAGCGAAAAGAGCATCCTGCTTAAAATAGAAGTTTCGGATACCGGTATTGGCATAAAGCAAGAAGATATTCCAAAGCTCTTTACCGCATTCAGGCGCATAGACGAGCCCCAGCACCGTACCGTGGAAGGAACAGGGCTTGGAATGTCCATAGTCATGGGGCTGCTGGAAAAAATGGGCTCCACGCTGTATGTTAAGAGTGAATACGGAAAAGGCTCACGCTTCTGGTTCAACCTTCAGCAGGAAATTACCTCTCCCATTCCAATCGGAAACTTCCAGGCGCGCATTGCAACCCTTAACGAGCCCCAGTCAAAGTACAAGGAATCTTTCCACGCACCTAACGCACACATCCTTGTTATTGATGACATGAAAATCAACCTTAACGTAATACAGGGCCTTCTTAAAAAGACTCAGATGAAGATAGACTGTGTTCTTAGCGGAGAAGAGGCTCTGGAAAAGGTAAAGAAGAATGTCTACGACGTAATTTTCATAGACCACCGTATGCCTGTTATGGACGGAATTGAAACCCTCCATGCAATGCAAAAACTGCCGCACAACGTCTCTTGGAACGCTCCCTGCATTGCGCTTACTGCAAATGCCATTGCCGGTGCCAAGGAATTGTACCTGCAGGAAGGCTTTGTAGACTATCTTTCAAAGCCTGTTGACTATGCAAAGCTTGAGGCACTTTTGGTTTCCTATATTGACAAGTCAAAAATCCAGCGTGTTGAAGAAACTCAGTCCCAGGAAGCAGAAAAACAGGAAGAAACATCTTCTACCCAGGAATATTCGCTTGTAGACAAGGCTTCTGTTGCCGACAGGATTTTCTTTGCAAACTGCTGTAAGACCGCCGGTATGGATGCCCGCGCCGCAATTGCAAACTGTGGTGACGTAGACGTGCTAAAGACAGCCATTGCCGAGTACTACAGGACAATAGAAGAAAAATCCAACCTTATAGAACAATACAAGAACAACCATGACTGGAAAAATTACACGATTCAGGTTCATGCGCTAAAGAGCTCTTCCCGCCTTATAGGTGCAACGGAACTTTCTCGTCTTGCGGCTTTCCTTGAGCAGTGCGGTGACAAAAAGCTGGTTACAGAGATAGAAAACAAGACACCCTCCTTGCTAAAACTCTACCGTAGCTATAAATTGAATTTAAAGCTCGTTGCAGACATGGCAGGAGATGCAGACCTGGAGTATCAGGAAAAAGAAAAGCAAGAGGTAAATTCTGCGTCCCAGAAGGAAATTCCGCCGGAGCCAATAGAGCCAACCATGGAATTTGACGAAGAGACCTACAAGGGTGTTATAGAAGCCCTAAAGGAATTTGTTCAGTCGGGAGACTTTGGTTCAATAAAAAATGTTATTGGAGAGCTAAAAAATTACAAAATTCCTGAAAGCAGGAAGAATTTTTTTGCAGAAATAAAAGAGGCGGCAAATAGGGAAAGTTTGGACAGCCTTTCTAATATTTTAATTGACGAATAGGGAGTAATTATGGATAAAAGACAGATATTGCTTATAACAAAAGATGCCCACAGTTTTCTGTTAAAGGCTTTAATCAAGAGTCTGAACGGAGGCGGTTTTGACGTTGTTCCAATCAATCCCAATGCGGAAGAGATTATGTATCTTAAGCGCAACGGAAATCTGCCCCCCATTTTTATCGTCTACCTAGAAGACTATGAGGACAAGTACGAGACACTTTTCTCTTGCCTTGAAAAACTTGTTTCGGAGCCGAACATTACGCGGCATTTGTACCTTGTCGGCAATTCAATAGAATTCAGCGCGGCATACAAATTTATTCCCAAGAACCTTGTTGCCTTTGCCTTTGAGCGGCCCGTAAACTCTACGGAAATGATAAAGCAGATACAGCTTTTGTCTGCAGGCTACAGCTATGAATACACGCCGGAAAACCTGGTAAAGTCCGAGCACCTTGACCCCAAGAAACACACCCTTCTTCTTGTTGATGATGACAGCACCTACCTAAAGGCAATGGAAAGGTGGTTCACAAAAGAATTCAACGTGTTTGCGGTAAACTCTGGAATGAATGCAGTCTCTCTCTTAAAGAGACGCACTGTTGAGCTTATTCTCCTGGACTATGAAATGCCGGTTCTTTCGGGGCTTGAAGTCTTCCAGATTTTGCGTTCGGAACCTTCAACCGCCCAGATACCGATTATTTTCCTTACCTCCAAGGACGACAAAAAGACTGTTATGGAAGTGCTTCAGGCAGGCCCGGAGGCGTATCTTTTAAAGACAAAGCCGCCTGCAATCCTTGTTCAGAACATAAAAGATTTCTTTGCCGAAAAAGAAAAGAAGAATGCTGCCAATTCGGAAGAAAATGCCGGTGAACAGGACATGGAAGAAAAAATAGAATATAAGAGCGACCTTCCTACGACTGATGATTCTGCATCCGACACACCAGCTTCTGACCTTCCAAAAGAATCATGACTGCCCTAGAAAAATACTACAATAAATTCAACGAAGACCACCGTCTTACCACAAGGCATGGTCTTGTTGAATTTACCACCTCGCTAAAATATATCCATGACTTTATTCCAGAGGGATGCCATGTAAATATCCTAGACGTTGGTGCGGGAACAGGACGCTACTCTGTTGCCCTTGCAAATGAAGGCCACAATGTTACCGCAGTGGAGCTTGTTCCGCGAAACCTTGCCGTCCTTGAGTCAAAGCATGCAAACGTAAACTGCTGGCCAGGAAATGCCATGGACCTGCACTTTCTGCCAGACGCAAAATTTGACATAACGCTTCTGTTTGGGCCTCTCTACCATCTGCATACGCAAGAAGAGCAGCTTAAGGCTTTTGCCCAGGCCCGCCGGGTTACCAAAAAGGGTGGCATTATTTTTGCGGCTTATGTTATGAATGAATACAGCATAATTTCCTACTGCTTCAAAAAGAACAAGATAAAGGAATGTGTGCAAAATGGAGAGCTTACTGCCGACTTTCATACGGTAAGCTCCCCGGACCAGCTCTATACGTATTTCCGCCTGGAAGACATAGACGCTCTTAACAAAAAAGCTGGCTTTGAGCGCATTAAGATTATCGCTGCCGACGGACCTTCCGACTACATGCGGCAAACCCTTAACGCAATGGACGAAGAGGAATTTGCCCTCTTTTTAAAATACCACCTGTCTACCTGCGAGCGGCCTGAACTTTTAGGTGCTTCTTCCCATACAGTGGACATTCTCCGCAATTAAGATAACTTTCTTTTGCCTACATTGCCTGCGGCAACCCGCCTTGCGGCGGGACCCTCCAATCGGGTGTAGGTCAAAATTCTGCTTTATACAAAGAAATATGCCTTTCTAGCTTCTGGTAAAGGTTAGTCCTGCATATTCCAATGCATTGAACGAAGAATCTGTAACATTAAAGGTCATAACAACTGTGCCAGAGATTACCGCATAAATTTCAACTTTAGTGCCATTGTCTACAATTCTCCAGTTTCCCAACTGACTTGTGCTTGAAATTCCGCTTGATGTCTGGGTAACGGTGTGATTGCTGTTAAAGGTATACGAACCACCCTCACAAGTATATGTTCCTCCAGCCAAGCTTGAATCGAATGGTGAAGAAGAAGAGCTTGTGCTTCCCGAGCCGGAAGATCCGCTTCCCGAACTTGAAGATCCACTGCCAGAAGATCCGTTGCTTGAATAAGATGGTGTGTCATCATCTCCGCCACCAGATGAACCTGAAGAGCATGCAATGAATGTAGAAGCCAAAACCAACGCTGCAAAAAGTGTAAAAAACTTTTTCATAAAATCCTCCAAAGATTTTCTTGTTTAAGATGATTTTATTTTATATTATGCAGCTTGCTTTGGGGTCAACTTTTGGGCGACTTTTGTTTTCCTATTTTAGAAGGGGCTTTCCTGTTTTTTTCCAAATCTCTTCGTTTATGGCCATTATGTCAAAGTCAAGGTTCTTGATATGCTTCTTGAAAATTTCATCAGTCGGATTTTTTTCCTCGAATATATAGCCTGCGCTTTCCAAAAGGTTTTCCGTCTGCGCAAGGGTGAGCCGTAATCCAACCGCAAGCTGAAGAACTGTCTCTTTGTGGGGGTGGTATGTAGATTTTTGGTTGCTTCTGAGTTTAGAAAAGAGCTGTTTGCTTATTCCGCACTTTTTATAGATAAGGCTTGGTGCCGCAAGTCCATCAAGGGAAAAAGTGCGTATGTAAAATTCCAGGGTCTCAGAAAAGGTGTGTTTTTCTTCTAAGGTTTTGGGCCTTATGGAAACTTTTATGTCTGCCTTGTTTTCCGACAGCGTCTTTACGGCGTCAGTTGCATTTGCGTATATGGCATAGATGATTGCAGAAAAACCGTTCTTTGCCCGGGCGTTAACATCTGCTCCCTGCTGGATTAAAAGCTGCATCATCTGAACGTCATTCAGGACGGATGCCAGCATAAGGGGTGTAAGTCCTTTTGAATCCGAAAAGTTTACGCTTGCCCCGTTTTCTATAAGAAGCTTTGCTATTTCCCTTTTTTGTTGGATTACGGCAACCATCAGGGGTGGCCATTCCGCAGGAAATTCATCAAGCTCTATTTCTTCCATTTTTTTGAGCATGCTAAGCAGTTTTGTGTCCTTGTTTTCTTTTTTTTCCATGAGCGGATTAGAGTATAACATAAAACCAAATTTAGTGGTCAACAAAAAGTTGACTTTAGGCTTGGCCTGATGATAAAGCTTTTTGCAGAAAGAGCCTAGGCCGTATGGGCGCAAGTTGGAAAAAAAAGGACTTTTTCTAAAAATCATTGTTCACGGTTTGCATAATTATGCGTTTTTATATAAAATGTTATTATATATAGGAGCAAATGATGGATACTGCAACGATTCAACATGTAATTGCGTTTGTAATTTATTTGGGTGTTATGATTTATGTGGGCATCCGCTGGATGAGCACAAACAACAATTCGGAGGATTTCTTCCTTGGTGGTAGAAACCTTGGCCCTTGGACTACAGCCCTTTCTGCAGAGGCGAGCGATATGTCTGGTTGGCTCTTGATGGGCTTGCCTGGCCTTGCTTATCTTGGCGGTATTAAGGAAGCTTTCTGGACAGCCCTTGGCCTTGAGATAGGCACTTACCTTAACTGGCTGATTGTGGCAAAGCCTTTGCGCAAGTATTCGATTGCTTGTGGAAATTCCATAACAATCCCACAATTCCTTACCAACAGGTTTAAGGACAAGAAACATCTTATTTCTTCCGTTTCTTCTTTGTGCATACTTTTCTTCTTTACAATTTATACGGCTTCGGGTTTTGTTGCCTGTGCCAAGCTTTTGAACACGGTCTTTGGATTGCCCTATGTATGCGGTCTTGTTATTGGTACTGTGGTTATCCTGCTTTATACACTTTTGGGTGGCTTTGGAGCTGTTTGTACTACGGACTTTATCCAGGGTACGCTTATGTTCATAAGCCTTATCATTACATTGTTTATCGTTACTCTTGTTCTTGGCGGCCCGGCAGAGTCTTTTGCAAAGGTCAGCGAATTCAGCAACAAGGCTATCAACGGACAGTTGGGCGAAGAACTTAGGGAAAAATTCCTTGGCAACAAGAACTTCAGCATCATGTCCATTATTTCTGCCCTTGCTTGGGGTCTTGGCTACTTTGGAATGCCCCACATTCTTGTCCGCTTTATGGGCATCAGGAGCAACTCAGAAATAAAGGTTTCCCGCAGGATTGCAATGATTTGGGTTACAATAGCCTTTATTGGTGCCGTTGCTATCGGTGCTTTTGCAACTGTTTTCCTTCCCGACCAGCTTTCCGCAGGTGCTTCTGAGTCTGTAATCATCAAGTGTATTATGAAGATTTACCAGCCTTTCGTTGGCGGTATTTTCCTTTGTGCTATTCTTGCGGCGGCCATGTCTACGGCGGACAGCCAGCTTTTGGTTGCGGCTTCTGCCTTTACCGAAGACTGCTGCCAGACTGTGTTCAACAAGAAGTTTGATTCCAACATGACCGTTAGAATTAGCCGTATTACGGTTCTTGCCATTGCGGCGGTTGCATTCGTTATTTCGCTTGACGAAACAAGTTCCATCTTTAAGCTGGTTAGCTATGCTTGGGCTGGATTCGGTTCAATATTCGGACCTTTGGTTCTTCTGGCTCTTTTCTGGAGAAATGCGACTGCAAAGGGTGCCGTGGCAGGAATTGTTGGCGGTGCTGCAACTGTTATTGCATGGCACAACCTGCACGGCGGCATCTTTGATGTTTACGAGATTCTTCCGGGCTTCCTGGTTTGTCTTGCCTTGGCAGTTATTGTTAGCTGTCTTGATAAGAACAAGGATCCAGAGATGCTTGCAGACTTTGACAAGTATAAGAAGTTGGCAGACTAGTCTTCTTTTGGAGCGAAGTAATTCTTTGTGGCTCCGCAGATGGGGCATTCCCAGTTTTCGGGGATGTCTTCAAATGCGGTTCCCGGAGCGATACCGTTTTCTCTGTCGCCTTCTTCCGGGTCATAAACATAGCCACAAACTTTACATTCATGTTTTGCCATAAAAAAACTCCTTTAAAATCATTTTGTGAATAAAAAATCCGCCTTTTGGCTATCGGTTAACCGAGCAAAGGCGGATTTTTTTGTTTTTTACAAATATTATTTTACGTTGACAGATGTGATTATAGTTGCTTTTGAAGGCAGGATAATGTTTGTAATTTGTCTTGAATGCTTTGCAACTTCATTCAAGCTTTCATTTCCCTTGTCCTGAGAGCAAACGTTGCTTATGTAGCCTTGTGCCTGGCTAAGCCATGTGTTTTTGTCGCATGCGTAGACCTGAAGCACCTTGTATGTGTCTATGTTTGACTTTTTCTTTGAGTTGTAGGCCCTTGTTAGAACCCAGCTTTCCGTTACCTTGGTAAAACCGCTGAATTTTGCTTTTGCGGCTGATTCCTGGAGAATCTTTTTTGTCTTGCTGTTGTTGGAAAGGCTGCCCTTGCTGTATGCATCGATTGCGGTGTTAAGGTTGCGCGCTATGCATGACATGTAGTCGGAATGGGCGGTTCTCTGTGCCTCGCTCAATTCTGCGTCGGAAGCTTTGTCCATGCGGTCGCGGCGGGATTCAATTACGATAAAATACTTGTTCTTTAGCTTCTGCTGAAGGGGCTGGGGCAAGTTGTCCAAGTCGTTGTTTAAGGCTGGTTCTACCCAAGCTGGAACGTCTCCATTTGCAGAGCGGCCTTCCCAGTCAATGAAATTCTGTTCGGGGTAAGATGCTTTGTTCTGTTGGGTGGATGAACATGAAGAAAGAAGAGCTGCAATGACGAATACTGGTATTACTTTTTTTAAAGAAATCAAGTTAGAACCTCCTATATATTTTAAGTCTAATTAGTGAATTTGGATTTGTCAAGGGAAAAATGACAAAAAATACCGCCCTCTGCACAAGGAGGTTTGTATGCAAAGGACGGTTTTAGAGATTGCTTGATTTAAGGCTTGGGCTTTAGCCTGCCAAGTATTCGTTGATGCTTGCGGCTGCCTTGCGGCCTTCACCCATGGCAAGAATTACGGTTGCGGCACCAAGAACAATGTCTCCGCCTGCCCATACCTTTGTCATGCTGGTTTCCTGCTTTTCATCAACCTGAATGTGGCCCTTGGGGTCAGTCTTGATTTCTGGCGTTGTCTTTGGGATGAGCGGGTTTGAGTTGTTTCCAAGGGCTACGATTACCGCGTCACATGGAATTTCGTGTTCACTGCCTGCAACTGGAACCGGGCTTCTGCGTCCAGAGGCATCTGGTTCGCCAAGTTCATAGCTAAGAGCCTTGAGTCCTGTAACTGTTCCTGTTTCTTCGTTGCCAATAATTTCTACCGGGTTTTCAAGGAAGCGGAATTCAACTCCCTCTTCTTCTGCATGCTCAACTTCTTCTGCACGGGCCGGCATTTCTGTTCTTGTACGGCGGTAAACGACATATACTTTTTCTGCACCGAGGCGCAATGCCATGCGGGCTGCATCCATTGCAACGTTTCCCCCGCCACAAACTACGACGGTCTTTGCGCTGTAGAAAGGAGTGTCTGCTTTTTCCGCATCGTAAGCCTTCATCAGGTTTGCGCGGGTAAGGTATTCGTTTGCAGAGAAAACACCTATGTAATTTTCGCCTGGAATGCCAAAGAATTTTGGAAGACCAGCGCCTGTTCCTACGAATGCGGCATCAAAGCCTTTTTCTGTCAAAATCTGCTGGACGGTTGATGTGCGGCCAACAAGGAAGTTCATCTCAAACTTTACGCCCATCTTCTTAAGGTTTTCAACTTCATTCTGGACAATGGACTTTGGCAGGCGGAATTCCGGGATTCCGTAGACCATAACGCCACCAGCCTTGTGGAATGCTTCAAATACCGTAACATCGTGACCTGCGCGGCGGCAGTCTGCAGCAACTGTAAGACCTGCTGGGCCTGAACCGATAACTGCAACCTTCTTTCCTGTGGATGCTGCAACAGCCGGCATTGTTGTAAGATTGTTGTTGCGCTCGTAATCGGCTACAAAGCGTTCCAAGCGGCCAATGCTTACTGCTTTTTCTGCGCTCTTGTACACTTTGCCAACCGTACATTGGCCCTGGCACTGCTTTTCCTGGGGGCAAACACGGCCACAGATTGCCGGCAAAAGGTTTGTTTCCTTAATAATGTCTGCTGCGGCCTTAAATTCACCCTTTGCAACCTGGGCAATAAACTGTGGAATGTGCACGTTAACCGGGCAACCCTTTACGCAAGGCTCGTTCTTGCACTGAAGGCAGCGGTTTGCCTCTACAATAGCCTGCTCTTTGGTATAGCCAAGTGCAACTTCCGTCATCTGGCGGGCGCGCACCTTTGGTTCTCCAGCTGGCATTATCTGCTGGGGAATGGCCATGCGGTCTTTGTTTGCGAGAGGGCCGTTCTTTAACAGACCTTCGAGTTTTGTATATTCAGCCTTGCCTGTTTCTGCAAGTTTTTCTGCCGGGATATGTTCAGCCATAGTATTCTCCTGATTTGATTATTTTGAGGCAGCCTGCATCTGGACAAGACGACC
>JAFXWC010000008.1 GCA_017534445.1 Treponema sp. | reverse complement strand
TTTTGCCATATCTTCCGCATAATCCAGATACATTACAACAATACGGTTTAAAGCTTCGACTTCATCTTTTGAAAGATAATTTTTAGCAATGTCTACATCACCTTTGCGAACAACCGCACCCTTCCAGCTAGTCAAGCCCATATTGTCTTTTGTTGCATCGGCGCGACTGTCTATTATTTCTGCGGCAGTATGAGAATGAACGCTATAATGCATTTTATTCTGAACCGTTTTGAAAAATAGCTTTGTTTGTTTATCATCTTTGTCGTAATCGATACTTGTGGCATAAATTGCTTTTACTTTTTCATAAAAACGCTGTTCGCTGGCGCGAATGTCTTTAATTCGCGCAAGGAGTTCGTCAAAATAATCTTCGCCAAACTGCTTTGGATTTTTTAAACGCTCATCGTTCAGAACAAAGCCTTTTTGCGTATATTCATGAATTAAACTTGTTGCCCAGTTCCTAAAATGAATGCCTACATGAGTGCGAACTCTATAGCCAATGGCAAGTATCATTTCAAAACTATAATGTTTTGTATGTCTTTTTATCTGCCTTTTTCCTTCAGTTCGAACTTGTAAGTATTCCTTACAAGTTCGATTTTCATCAAGTTCGCCATCTTCATAGATATGTTTTATATGTTGGGTGATGTTCTGTGGCTTTGTTTGATACAACTCCGCTATAGAAGCCTGCGTCATCCAGATATTGCCGTCCTGAAAAAGAACATCAACCTTTGTATCGCCTTTTTCGTTCTGGTATATCATTAAGCTGCCATTATTATTTAATTCGCCGTTCATTTTTGCCCCCTATTTGTCCCCAAACAGATTATGAAGTTTTTCCATAAGGCTCTTTTCGTGCGCTTCTATACGGGTGGCAATATTTTCTGCCTTTTCAAGCTGTTTGTATTCGTAGAAAGTTCGGGTAAAAGGAATCTCGTAGCCAATCTTTGTCTTAGATTTGTCTATCCATGCGTCTTTATTGTATGGAAGAACTTCACGCTCAAAGTATTTGTCTATGTCCTGGTCAAGTGGAACATTTTCAAAATCACGCTTGTCGCTGTCTGGCTGAATCTTACCCTTCTTGTCTTTAACAGGCTTTCCCTTTTCATCAAGCAGAGGACTTTCTACCGTGATTTTATTGTAGCCCAAATCAACACTGTCCAAAACTTTTGACTTGCAGATTATTTTTGCACCGCTTTCGGAAGTTTTTTTATAGACTTTATTTTTTGCATAGTCATCGTAGGCTTTTACAATAAGATTGCGGCATTCGTTTGTTATGTCAACCCGTTTGTTGCCTATGTTTTTTCTGCGGCTTTCGTAACAATTCGAGGCATCTATCAGCTGAACTTTGCCAACTCGCTTTTCTTCTTTGTCTTTTGTAATAATCCAGATGTATGTCGCAATTCCTGTGTTGTAAAAGGAATCATTCGGAAGCTGAACGATTGCATCAAGCCAATCATTTTCGATTAAGTAACGGCGGATTTCACTCTGTCCGCTTCCCGCATCCCCAGAAAAGAGACTTGAACCGTTCTGGATGATTGCCATTCTTCCGCCCGCAACGCTTGCTCGCGTATGCGTATTTTCATTTGGATCTTTAAGTTTAGCAACACCATTAAGCATGAATAAAAGCTGTCCATCACTTTTAGGTGGGAGTCCTACTCCAAATCGTCCTGCAGAACCTTTTTTGTTCTCTTTTTCAATGTCATCAGCTTCTTTTTTCCAGTCGATTCCAAAAGGCGGATTGCTGATAATGTAATCAAATTTGTAGCCGTTGAATTTATCATCATTCAGCGTATCGCCAAACTGCATATTATTCGGGTCTCCGCCACGAATCAACATATCAGCCTTTGCAATACCGAATGTAAAGGGATTGAATTCCTGACCGAAACTTGTAACAACAGCTTCTTTATCAAATTGCTTCAAGCGTTCTTCCATACAGGTAAGCATCTGGCTTGTGCCCATGGTCATGTCATAAACAGTTTTATTGATTCCGTCTGAAGCAAAGGCATTTTTGTCGCTGTTCACAAGAAGGTCGCACATGAGATAGATAATATCGCGGCTGGTAAAGTGCGCTCCGGCTTCTTCGTCATAACTTTCTGAAAAACGCTGAACAAGATTTTCAAAGATGTAGCCCATGTCAACGGCGCTAATTTTTTCTGGGCTCATATCGGCTTTTGTGGAATTAAAATCGCTTATAACTTGATAAAGGACCTTTCCTTCTTTCATTGTCTTTATCTGGTCTTCAAACTTCATACGGTGAAGAATATCTTTTACATTATCAGAAAAGCCGTTCAAATAATCTTCAAAGTTATCTGCAATATTCGCGCTGTCCGCAAGAAGAGTTTCAAATGTAAAACGGCTTGTATTGTAAAACTGGTAGCCAGATGCTTTTGTAAGGAAACCTTCTTTTACCTGCAAATCCTTTACTTTTTCTGCCATTTTAAGAACCTTTGCATGGCTTGGCAGAAGGCAGTCGTGAAAACGTTTAATAATGCACATAGGCAAAATAACAAGGCCGTATTCATGCGGCTTGTAAAGACCAACAAGCGTATTAGCTACATTCCATATTAATGCCGCTTTTTCCTGGATATTGCTTCCAACAGTTTTAATAAGTGCATCGTTATTTGGCATTTGCTTTTTTCTACTCCTCTCTACTCCTTCCAAGGAAAGAAGAAGGACTTAAAGTTCCGGGTTCCCAGTGTCTTTTTGTCCGTCCGCAAAAGTTCATCCCAGGGAACTTCCTTGCGTTCTTCGCGGGACATTCCGGGGTTCACTTCGTACCAGTCGTACTTGTAGAGCAGTAGGCGGAGCGCGTTGGTGTTGCAGAGCATCATTCCGTTAAAGCTGCAAATCATTCCGATGGAAAAAATGGAAATGACGATATTCAAAAGTCCTACCAGCCCCATCTTAATCGTAAGGGCCGTGTTGTCAAAAAAGAGGATGTAGGATTTTTTTAGGCACTTGGAAAAATTGTTGTCCATAAGATTTCTGATTGGGATGAACCACTGCAGGGCAAGAACCGTTACCAACACTGCCCAGAAAATTACGATTAAAAGAACAAGGCCAATAACCGTTCCTTCAGAGCCGTCAGAAGGAATCCACATATTAAAATAGAAGGGAATGCTTATAAAAGAAACCGCCGCAACAAGGAATGCAAAAAGACCAAACTGAAAGCCAATTTTTATGCTGGGAACAATATTATCCGCAAACTTGACCAATTTAGCGCTGCCAAAATTTGCAACATCAGCCGCATTTTTTCCTTCTGCAAAAACAAGCACGCTAAGGATGCAGCTTCCGGCAAGGGCTATAAAGAAAACAACAAGTAGCCTGTAATTTTGGGCAACAAGAGGCGACCTTGAAAAAAACAGAAAAAGAAAGGCAAATAAAAAGGCAATGACCAAATCGATTACATTTACAATAAAAAAATGAAAAAAGTTATCCCACAAATCACAAAAATTTTTTTTAAACCAAAAACCAAACATTCTTCTATTTTATCCTATCGCATTTATTTTTTCAACCGCATTTTTTTCTATAGTAGACCAAAAGCAAAATTAGTTTTATAATAAACTATATGGAATACTCTACAGATTTTGTGCTGGCGCTAATTTCACGCATTCATACCAAGAGCGCGGAATTTACAAACTCTCGCCTGCCCCAGGAAAACGGGCTTGTGTCTTCCCACGGCTTTATTCTTTTCCAACTTGCAGAAAAAGAAAAACTCACCATGAAGGATATTGCCTCCATAATAAACCGCGACAAGTCTACCACAACGGTGCTTATAAAAAAACTTTTGGACAAAGGGCTTGTAAAGCAGGAAAGCTCCATTGATGACAAGCGCATAAAATACATAACGCTAACTGCAAAGGGCAAAAAGCTAAACTCGCTTACATCATCAATTTCCAGGGAACTGCTTGACGTATGCTACCAGGGCTTTTCTCAGCAGGAAAAGGAGACGCTTCTTTCCCTTCTTTGCAGGCTGAACGGCAACATAGAGAATTCGCTAAAAGCCACCCTAAAAGCCACTTCTTGACTTTAGTTTTACATAAAACTATATTTGTATTCGAGGTGTAAAAAAATGAAATTCAAAACAAATACAAAAAACTCAATATATGCATTCATGATGGCAAGCGTAATTGCAGCCACGGCACTTTTCCCCTCTTGCTCAAAAAAGGAAGGTGCAAAAAAAGAAATATCGGTTGCGGTATTCATTCCGGGAATAATTGCAGACTCGCCAACATACGCCCACGTTGCAGAAGGAGTAACGCAGGCGGTAGACAATTTTAACTACAATAATGGGGATTCAAAATCAGCGAATGGCGGCAGGGCAAAGCTTTACGTTATGGAAGCTGGAACAAACCAGGCTGAATGGAGCACAAAGCTAACAGCACTTGCAGCAGAAGGATGCTACGATGTAATCATTTCGTCAAACCCTTCAATGCCGGCATTGGCTTCCCCAATAGCAAAGCAGTTCCCTGAACAAAAATTCATTTTTTTGGATGCGGCACTTGAAGAAGGAAGCAAGGAAGAGCAAATCTACTGCATAAGCTATAACCAGCGTGACCAGGCTTATGTCTCAGGCTACATTGCGGGTCTTTACAGCAGCACAAACAAGGTGGGGCTAATTGCGGCTCAGGAATACCCCATTATGAACAATATACTCTACCCCTACTTTGCTCGTGGCGCACAGGATGCAAACCCAAAGACGGAATCCTTCTTTAGCATAGTGGGCAACTGGTACGATGCATCAAAGGGAGCGGAGCTTTGCCAGGCACTCAGCGACAAGGGTGTAGACGTTGTACTTCCAATTTGCGGAGGTG
Source organism: Treponema sp. (assembly GCA_017534445.1). Classification (GTDB taxonomy): domain Bacteria; phylum Spirochaetota; class Spirochaetia; order Treponematales; family Treponemataceae; genus Treponema_D. The sequence goes on along the minus strand of JAFXWC010000008.1, from coordinate 31,897 downwards.
CTTCCCAGGGGGTAATTTCTGCGGCAAAAGAAAAAAACATGCACATTGTCTGGTTTGATGAAAATGGATTCAAAAAGGCACCGGGAACAATAATCTCTTGCTGCATGACAGACCAGGCAAAGGCTGCAAGCGAAGTTACAAAGCTTTTCTTAACAGGAGACATTCCCTGGGGAACAACAAAGACAGTCGGCATGGCTGACGGCTACGTGCAATACTTCCACGACGACCCCGAATACATAAAGGCTGTTGACGGAAAAATCCGGGCCAAGATGGATATCCTTGTAGAACTCCTAAAGTCAGGCGCACTTGATTTGGGAGAAAGCGCAGACGAAGTTGAAATGCCCCAGATTTAATCATGGAAATACGGTTAGAAAGCGTAAGCAAGGTCTATCCCTTTAAGACTGCACTATGCAAAGTAAGCGTAACATTCGCAGCGGGAAAGATTCATGCCCTTCTTGGCGAAAATGGGGCGGGAAAGTCAACTCTTGCAAAAATAATCTCCGGCAGGATAAAAATGTCGGAGGGAAAGCTCTTTCTTGACGGCTTGGAAAGTTATTTTTCTTCTCCAAAGGATGCGCTAAAAAAAGGCATAGCGGAAGTTCAGCAAAGGCCACTGCTTTCGTTTTCTCTTACCGCAAGGCAGAACATTCTTCTTTCTTGCAAAAGTTTTTCTTCCTATGGAAGCAGACTCTTCAACACGCGTCTTCTTGAACTAAAGGAAAAATGGGCACCCAAGCTTAGCCTTGACCAAAAGATAAAAGACACAGGAGGTGCAGTGCATTTTTACACGGGGCTTTTGTGCGCACTAATGCAAGACTTCAACTGCCTTATCCTTGACGAACCTTCATCTTTTTTGACTCCAGAAGAAAGAAAGTCTCTGTTTTTGCACCTCCGCGAAGAAGCCCAGTGCGGAAAAACCATAATACTCATTACCCACAGCAAGACGGAAGCTCTAAACTATTCCGACACCATAACCCTTTTGCAAAAGGGAAAACTTGCAGGATTCTTTCCCAACCCCAAGCTCTATACAAGTAAACCGTCACCACTTCCAGACGCTGGCAGCAAAAGAATAAATTCTGATGGCTCTTCCAAAGAAAGCAAGCCCTGCATACGCTTTACAAACGCATCCTGCATTCCTGCAAGGCAGCCTGCGGTAAGGGACATAACGCTATGCGCAAACTACGGAGAAATTACAGCCGTGTCATCTTCCAACGAAGCTTCCTTTGTAACATTTGAAAATTTTATTACTGGAATGTCAAAGGCAAAATGTGGCGGCAGAGTGGAGTTTGCAGAAAAAGAATTCAGCGCAAAAAAATACAGCACCACTTTCCTTCGCAAAAACAAGGTTGCGATTGTTTCTTCCAACAAGACATTCCGCGCTTCAAACCCGGATCTTTCTGTAGAACAGATGCTAAGCATTTTTGGCGGCAATCCTGATGTACTTATAAAAAAAGCCGGTGTTTCTATTACAAAAGAAGAAAAATGTTCAAGCCTTAGCGGAGGAATGCTGCAGCGGCTTATTCTTGAACGGGAACTTTCCATTAACCCAGACCTTGTAATTCTTTGCAATCCAATGCAGGGGCTTGATGTAAGCGCACAGGCAGCTCTTTGCAAGCGGATAGAATCAATTGCAAAAGAAGGGGCTGCGGTTTTGCTAATAGGATCGCATGACTTTCCAATGACCCTTTGTTCAAAAGTATATTCACTACAAAACGGAAGGATATCCCTTTCTTTTTCCAAGGACGGCTTGCTATGAAAAAAAACATTGGCCTTCTAAAATCAGCGCTGTCACTTCTGGCAGGGCTTTTGGTCTGTATGGCCATAATTCTGATTTTTGCAAAAAAACCTTTGCAGGCGCTCTCTTCATTTTTTACAGGAACTTTTACATCTCCATATTATTTTGGAGGAATGCTGAACAGCGCGGCTTTTCTTATGACAGCGGGTTGCGGTGCCTGCCTTGCAATAAAGAGTGGCTCCATGAACCTAGGAGGCGAAGGGCAAGTCTACGCAGGTGGCTACGTTACAGCCCTTATTCTTACCACACCCATTTTCTTGCAGCAAGGATTTTCTTTCCTTACACAAGTCTTGGCTCTTCTTCTCTGCTTGGCATCTGGAGCGGCAATGGCTTTGGCAAGTGCATTTTTAAAGTGGGAAAGGAATGCACAGGTTCTGCTTACAAGCTTTTTGATAAGCGCGGGGCTTATTCCCCTGATTGATTCCCTCATAACTTCCTCAAAGAGTTCAAGCGAGCAAAACCTTTTGTCACTGCCCTTCATTCAGGACTCATTCAAATGGGGACAAATACTAAAGCCTTCTCCGCTTACCTTTTCTTTTTTTATAGCTCTTGCACTGTGCCTGCTTCTCTCCTACTTTCTTTTAAGAAATACCCAGGGAAAAAGAATCTGCATAATGGGGACTGCACCTGAATTTGCAAAGTATGCAGGCTTTCCCTGCGAAAGGTATTCTTCCCTTTGCTTAGCGGCAAGCGGAGCACTTCATTCGCTGACTGGATTTTTTGCGGTTACGGGAACCTACTACACCTGTCACAAGGGCTTTTACATGAACATGGGCTGGAACGCATTGAGTGCGGCTCTTATAGTTCATGCAGAACCGGCACTTCTTATTCCGTCTTCGCTGCTGTTGGCATGGCTTTATTCCTCGGCAGACAGGGTAAACCTAACGCAGGGTTTTGCATTTGACATAAGCGGAATTGTGCAAGGGTGCGTACTTTTTGCTGCGGCATTTTCATTCATACGCAAAGGAGAAGCAAAATGAAGGCAGTCTTTTCCCTTTTGAACACGGCAGCCCCTCTTCTGCTTTTAACGCTTGGTGCACTTTCCAGCGAATATGGCGGAAGGCTTGCCATGTTTATGGAATGCATAATAAACCTAAGCGGATTTTTCTGCTTTGCATTTACAGTATGGACTGGAAATGTTTTTTTGGGAATTGCGCTAAGCATTTTTGTTTGCACCATCATGGTATTTCTTATGGAAAGGCTCTCTTCCAAATTTGGGGCAAACATGTTCCTTGCATCCCTTGCAATGAACCTTCTCTTTGCGGCGGGAACAACATTCTTTTCTTCCGTCTTTTTTGGAACGAGGGGCGTACTTACAAACGAGGCATTTAAATTTGACGCAGCTGTAGCTCGCTTTGCAACAAGCATATTGTGCTACGGTCTTAGCGCAGGCCTGCTTTTCTTTTTGATTTGCACAAGGAGCGGAATGATTCTTAGGATAACAGGCAGTGACGAGGACGTTCTTGAAGCAAGGGGAATAAGCTCGCAAAAATACAAGTGCGCATCTTGGCTTATAGCGGCGGCCTCTGGAGCCGTATGCGGCTGCACCCTTGCCGTGAGGATTTCGTCTTTTGTTCCGGGGATGAGCGGAGGGCGCGGCTGGACTGCACTGGCGGCTGTTTTCTTGAGCCGGAAGAACGGGGCACTTGTACCGCTTGCGGTTGCTGTCTTTGCAATAGCAGAATATGCAAGCACAAGGCTACAGTTTATTGGCATACCGTCTGGAATTCTGCTTGCCCTTCCATACATTATGTCTCTTTTACTTATTGTATTGGTTCCCGGGAAGAAATAAAACCAAACCTAGCCCCGATTGGAAGGGCGGCGTAGCCGTTGCCAAAGGCAATGGAGCGCAAGCGGAACCCTGGAAAGCGGGATAAAAGTTGACCTTGGCCGGACACGGAGTGCCGGACACAGTAAAAGATAGAGCGTGCTCCAAGAAAGAATTCAAAAAAAAATTACTTGAACGCAATTTGCATGTGTGGTAAAATTCATTTAATACTATAAACAGGAGAAGGATATGCCAGGACCAGGCGGCCCGCACGGAGGCCATTTTTTAACGGACGAGGAGATAAAGAATACCCCAAAGGTTACAGCTTCTCTTGTGAAAAGAATTTTTTCATGGCTGCTTCCCTACTGGAAACAGTTTGTCTTTGTGCTTTTATGCATTGCAATTTCTTCTACGCTAAAACTTTTGCCTTCTATTTTAACGGGTAAAATTATAGACGACGGTCTTATAGGAAAAAATTTTGAGCTGCTCGTAAAGCTGATAATTATTTCGCTTGGGGTCACTTTTACCGGAAACCTTATAGGCGTTCTTGAGGCTTACCTTCAGACGTGGATTGCCCAGCACATTACTTTTGACATGCGAAACAAAATGTACCTGCACCTGCAAAAAATGTCCCAGAGATTTTTTACTTCCAACAATCAGGGCGACATTGTTACCAGGATGACAAGCGACATTGACGGTGTAAAGATGACGATTACCAACACATTCTCCAACATTCTTTCCAACGTTATTACACTGATTGTTGCTCTTGCGGCAATGTACCAGAAGAACTGGCTTCTTGCTACGATTGGCCTTGTGATTGTTCCTCTATTTGCAATTCCCACTCGCAAGGCTGGAAAGACAAGGTGGTCCCTTACGCGCGAATCGCAGGAATGCAACGACAAGATAAACGGCATTCTTAACGAGACACTTTCCGTAAGCGGACAAATGCTTGTAAAACTTTTTGGACAGGAGAAAAGTGAATACAAGCGGTACGAAGAAGAAAACCGAAAAATGATTTCGCTTAACATTAAGGAAGGCATGGCTGGACGCTGGTTCCGCGTGATAATTTCTACGGTTTCTTCTGTTGGGCCAATGCTGCTCTACCTTGTTGGCGGAATCCTTATAATGAAATATGACTCAAGCATTACTGTTGGAGACATAACAGTTCTTGTTACCCTTCTTGGAAGAATGTACATGCCGGTGAACGAGCTTTTGAACATTCAGGTTGACTGGATTAGGTCCATGGCCTTGTTCACAAGAATTTTTGAATACTTTGACATGAAGATAGAAGTTGCAAATCCAGAGAATCCTCTTGAACCGAATGAGTGTGACGGTAGCGTTGAATTTGAGAACGTGAATTTTTCATACAATCCGGAAAAGCAGATTCTGCACGACGTTAGCTTTAAGCTTAACAAGGGGGACTGCATTGCAATAGTGGGCCCTTCCGGTTCTGGAAAGAGCACGCTTATAAATTTGATTCCCCGCCTTTACGATGCAAATTCCGGTTCGGTAAAATTTTCAGGAAACGATGTGCGCACCCTTGACCTTGAGTGGCTAAGGAAGAACATTGGAATTGTTACCCAGGACACCTACCTCTTTAACGGGACCATAAGGGAAAACCTTCTTTACGCGAAGCCTGACGCTACGGAAGAAGAGCTTATTGAGGCATGCAGCAAGGCAAACATCTACGACTTTATACAGAAGCAGGATAAAGGCTTTGACACGGAAGTTGGCAACAGGGGGCTTAAGCTTTCTGGCGGAGAAAAGCAGCGCATCTCTATTGCACGTGTCCTTTTAAAAGACCCGGCACTTATAATCTTTGACGAGGCTACTTCGGCGCTTGACTCCATAAGCGAGCAGAAGATTCAGGAGGCGATTGACCCGCTTGTAGACGAAAGGACCAGCATACTGATTGCCCACCGTCTTTCCACGATTCTTACGGCAGACGAGATTCTTGTTATAAAGGACGGAAAGGTTGTGGAACGTGGCCAGCACAAGGATCTTGTTAAGGCTGGAGGAATCTACACGGAGCTTTACAATACACAGTTCTCAAAGGCAATAGAAAAGTAGGACATGCGAAAGCAGCACGAATGCAAGTAGTCTACGGTGACACCATTTTTGGTGGCCGTAGATACATGTTCGTGTGCCTGCAAATCGCTATTTGAGGAACAAAAAAACTGTCTTGTAAATGCCGCAAAAGAATTACGAGTTTCTATTAAAGCGCTTTGAAAGTTCCTTTAGGCAAGATGCACCTTTTGTGTCGGAGAGCATTTCTTTTTCCATGCGCCAAGTCCAGTTGCTTCCGGTGGTACTTGGTGTGTTCATGCGGGCTTCGCTTCCAAGAGCAAAGACATCCTGCAAAGGAATAACGGCTGTGTCGGCTTTGCTGGAGAATGCCTTTTCAATAAGAATTTGCGTAAGCTCCTTGGCAGAAAGGTCTTTGTCCAGTTCAAAATAGGTGGCTACGTTTTCCTTAAGCTGTTCGGATGCAGAGGCAAAAAAACCGGCAGTAGTGTCGTTGTCGTGCGTTCCCGTATAGACTATGACGTTTGAAGTTTTGTAGTTTCCGGGAAGGTCCTTGTTTTCTTCGCTTTCTTCCGTCCAAGGCTGGTCGTTAAATGCAAACTGGAGGATTTTCATTCCGGGGAAGCCGCAGCCGTCACGCAGCTCTTCCACTTCCGGTGTAATTACGCCAAGGTCTTCTGCAATAATTGGAAGGGTTCCAAGGCGCTTTTTTATCTCGTCAAACAAGTCTTTGCCGGGGCCTTTTATCCATTCACCCTTGATTGCGTTTGGCGCACCGTAGGGAATCTGCCAATATGCTTCAAAGCCGCGGAAATGGTCAATGCGGATAACGTCTACAAGGCGGAGCATGTTCTTTATGCGGTCAACCCACCAGCTGTAGTTATCTTTTTTCATGGCATCCCAGTCGTAGAGCGGATTTCCCCAGAGCTGGCCTGTTGCGCTAAAGTAATCCGGGGGAACTCCGGCGCATGTCTTTTGCAGGAGAGTCTCTGAATCCATCTGGAAGAATTTCTGGTTTGCCCAAACGTCGGCAGAGTCACCCGCAACAAAAATGGGAATGTCGCCAATGATTTTTATTCCAAGAGAGTTAACGTATTTTTTTAGGGAAGACCACTGCTGGTCAAAGAAGAACTGGATAACCTTTATTTGTTCTACGTCGTCCGTGTGCTCTGCATCCCAGCGGCTTACTGCTGAGGCATCGTGTTCTGCAAGCTCGCGGGGCCACCAGCGGTTCCACATGGAGGCAACGCCTTCTACGCCTTCATTCTTTGCCTTTGCGTCATAAAAGTTCTTGATACTGGTGTAGTCTGCGTAATTGTTGAGCCAAGAAGACTGGTCGTTTTTAAATGCCTCGTATTTTACGCGGTCTTCTTCACTACACTTCTTTAAAAAGTATGCGGCGCACTTTGAAAGAACCGGCATCTTCCACCATACGACGGAACCAAAGTCAACCTTGCCCTGGCTCTTTATGTAGTCTGGCGGAAGAACGTCGTCCTTGCTTGCCCATCCGCGCTTAACAAGGTCGTCAAAATCAATAAGAAGGGGATTTCCCGCAAAAGTTGAAAAACTCTGGTAGGGGCTGTCCCCGTATCCGGTAGGTCCAAGCGGCAAAACCTGCCAGTAGGACTGGTTTGCATTTTTTAGCCAGTCGGCAAACTTGTATGCACTTTCACCAAGGGTTCCTATCCCTGGAGTGCCGGGTAAAGAAGTAACGTGAAGCAGAATACCGCTTTTTCTTTTGTTCATATATTTCTCCTAATTAAATCTTCACCCGGCAATTTTATTTATTCTGTCGGGCGCTTCTTAAAAGACTTGCTTTCAATAATTGCCTGACCTTCACCAACGCTCTGCTCCATCATTGCGCGTACCTTAAGAGGAAGGCCGAACAATGTGATAAAGCCCTGAGCATCCTTGTGGTCATAGAGGTCGCCAGTCTTAAATGAGGCGATGCTCTCGTTGTAGAGGCTGTACTTGGAAGCAGAACCTGCACCGCGGATTGCACCCTTGTAAAGGTGAACCTTTGCCCAACCTGTAACAGTCTCTTCCGTCTTGTCCACAAAGGCCATGATGGAATCAAACAAAGTAGTGAACCACTTTCCGTCGTAGATAAGCTCTGCCGCCTTAATTGAAAGGTGCTGCTTAAAGTGGTATGTGTCGCGGTCAAGGCAGATGTGCTCCATCATGCGGTGAGCAAAGTAAAGGATTGCTCCACCTGGTGTCTCGTAAACACCGCGGCTCTTCATGCCAACGCAGCGGTTTTCGCAGATGTCTACAAGGCCAATTCCGTTCCTTCCGCCAATCTTGTTAAGCTCTGTAACAAGCTCAAGGCCGTCCATCTTCTTTCCGTTAAGTGCAACTGGAATACCCTTTTCAAAGTCAATCTGAACGTATTCGCCTGCATCTGGAGCTTCTTCAGGAACAGCTGTGTTCTTAAGCATGTGCTTGTAGTTAGGTTCGTTCTCTGTCTTTTCAAGCTCAAGACCTTCGTGACTAAGGTGCCAAATGTTTTCGTCACGGCTGTATGACTGGTCGTGCTTCATTGGAACTTCAAGACCGCGCTTTTCAAGGTAGGCAATCTCTGCCTCGCGGCTGTCCATATCCCATTTTGGGTCACGCCAAGCGGCAATAACCTTGATGTCTGGAGCAAATGCCTTGATTGCAAGCTCAAAGCGAACCTGGTCGTTGCCCTTTCCTGTAGCGCCGTGGCAGATTGCAACAGCCTTTTCCTGGCGGGCATATTCAACCAAAATCTTTCCAATAAGAGGACGTGCTGTAGAAGTACCCAAAAGATACTCGTCTTCGTAAACTGCGTTTGCCTTAAGGGCTGCCCAGCAGTATTCTTCAATATATTCCTTTCTTGCGTCAACAACGTAGCAGGCCGAAGCACCGGTCTTGAGCGCACGGCTCTTGATTGCTGCCCAGTCATCGCCCTGACCCAAGTCGATGCAGACGGCAATTACGTCGTAGTCATAATTTTCTTTTAACCAAGGAATGATAACCGTAGTATCAAGTCCGCCTGAATAAGCCAAAACAACTTTGTCTTTTGCCATAGTTGACCTCTGTAAATGTAAGTTTATACATCCGTTATACAGTTTATTTCATAAATATACAAGTACTTTGCATATTTATCTCTATCTGGGTCAAAGCCCACCTGGCAACCAGACTGCGGCTGGTTCCTTTACCCCCTGCCGCGCTTTTGTTTGCAACACGATTATAGAATAACATAACGGAAACGTTTCCACAAATATTTTTATATTTTTTACTGTAAAATCCGATTATTTGCCAATAGAAAGATACAATTCTACCATTTTACCCAAGCAGCCTGAACGGTAAAGAGCTTCTGCCTTTCTTCCAGGGAGAGGCTTTGCGGAAGGGATGATGTCTGTCGGCGGAAGGAACCAAATTTATAGTTGCCGTCGGGATTTTTTTTGCAGCAGGTGCAATCAGAGCTTATGACTATGTTTTCCTGGGGAACTCCTATTTTTTTTAGGGCCTCAAGGTTTGCCTTAGCCATGGATAGTGCATACTTTCCGGCATTCTCACCTTGACGGATGGGGCTTACGCAGTCGGGGGTAAAATTTTGGGCAAAAAAGGAAGCTCTGTCTTCTTCTATAAAATAGCAGCAGTCGTGGATGTGGGGTGCCATTATTACGCAGAAGTCCTTTGCATTTGCACCGTATTTCTTTGCGGCAAGGGAAATGGCATCACAGGCAATTCCTGTACCCTTCCAGCCTGAATGCAGGGCACCAAAGACTTTGGTAACAGGATCATAGATAAGGATAGGCATACAGTCTGCAGCTGTAATAACCGGGATAATTTTTTTGTTAAGGGTAATGATTCCGTCTCCCTGCAAGCCCTGAACCTGGGAGGCATCGTCAATTGCATAAACCGTATGGGAATGGATAAGTTCTACTGCGGCAATTTTTTTGTCGGGTAAGGAAAGCCCTTCCAAAAAAGACGAGCGGTTGGGGTTTTCCTCGTTCCACCTAAAGCGCATGGATCCAGTTTTTAAAAGCGTCATGCCTGCCACCGGGGAATCCGGCACTACCTTTCCTCCCCGGCAAAAATTCAATGCAAGAAATTCATCTTTCAATTTACATTTCCTACATCGAAGCAGAATCAAGCGGTTCTATTTCCTGAACAACCTCATAGGCATGCTGAATACCGTTGCGTGCCTGTCCCAAGCGCTCACGGAATTTCTTGTTGTCGTGACCTGCAATCTTTGCAAGGTTTGTAAGGGGACCATAATAAGGGGTAACCTTTTCGCCAAGCATTCCGCCTATCAAGTCTACCATGCTGCGGCAAGCCTTTCCAAAACCGTTCACAATCTCGCGGGCAGAATCTTCAACGCTTTCCATAAGCGAAGCAAGCTCCTGAAGCTCTATCTTTCCATAGTGCTCAAGTCCGTCGTAAGCACCAAAGCGAAGGCCAAATTCCCCGCCTGCAGAAAGCTGGTTTGCAAAAACATCAAGTTTGTCTATTACCGTAGAGAAGAGGTTAAAGGTGTCCGTATACTCAAGGCGGTTCTGCCTAAGGGCAAACTCACCTTCTACAGCGGCCGTATCCAGCGGAGGAAGGTAAAGCTTGTATACGTTCTTCATAAAGCCGTTTATAAAGCCAATAGTCAAATCATAATGGAAGGCAACGGACAATCCTGCAAAATTTACCCAAGGCCTAAAGGGGAACATGGGGAAATCTGCCATCTCAAAATAGCCCTTAATCTTTTCCTTAATCTTTTCCTTTTTGTAGTCCCGGTTCCACTGCTCCCACCTCTGGTCAAAAAGGGACTTCCACTTTGCCCTGTACCTGATTAGCCAGTCTTCACCGCCACCGTATGCTTCTGGGAAGTAGAGGGAATTTTCAAAGACAACCTTTGCAAGATTGTACATTGGAACAGTCTGGGAAAACATCTTTATTGCGGAGAATTCACCTGCCGCGCTGTTCACAAAGTCCGTACCCGACTGTGCAACCTGGTCAAGGGATTCAAAGCCGGAAACAAGGCCACGGTGCTCGTTGAACATATAAAGAGTCTGTATAAGCTCGTCTGTAATGGGAACGTAATTGCACATAACACGTGCAAACTCGGGGAAGTCGGACTTTATCTGGGAATATAGGGTTTCCTTTGTGTTGTTTTCCGACTTGTAGAAGCGGGAAATCATCTTTCCAAATGGAATCTTAACGAACTGCTTAAGCCATTCCACGCAGCGCACGCAGGCATAAACCTCGTTCTTCTTCTGCATAGGAATTTCATCAAGAATGCCTTCCATCTTTGCAATAAGGGATGCACGCATTTCCTTGGTGATGATTTTCTGGAATGAGTACTGGTATGGATCAGAAGCCTTTTCTATGTTTGCGCCAATATTCGGCATGATGATGTAGCCAAGAAGAATATAGAATGAATCTGGATCTTCCTCGTAGGCCTGCACCGCCGGAAGGAAGAAGTCCGCGCTTTTCTTTAGCTGAACAAGCTTGTCGTAGAAGCCCTGGACAAGAGCCTTGCGCTTGTGGTCAATAAGGCCCGGATACTCCTTTTCTATGCCCTTTGCAATCTGATTCACAAGGAATTTGTTAAAGACGTCATCTATTGAAGAATTTGTAATCGTTGCAAGCAGCCAAAGGAAAATCTGCCTAAAGAAAGACTGTTTCTTAAACTGAGAATTCAGGTCGCTTTCCGAATCGCCGTCACCAGCAGCCTGATCTGGTCCATTCAGCTGGCCGGAACCAACGGAGCGTCCCTTCTTCATTTTGTTCAGCATCTGCTCGCGTTCCGAATTGCTTATTCCTACAACGAGATTGTCAAACGTTGAATTTGAATTCGCTTTTTTTGCCATTACTCTTCCTTATTTATATTGCCACAATCACCGGCATTAATCCGGCAATTAAAAAAATATCTCTCTTAATCTATCGGCATATATTATAGCAGACTTTTTGCATTTTTACTGATTTTTTTTTATGATTTTTTTTGAAAAATTCTTTGATTTCATATTGACATTTTTATCTGCTTGGTATATAAATATCACTATCCATTCATTCCCCGATTGTGTAATGGTAGCACCTCAGATTCTGGTTCTGATTGTGGGGGTTCGAATCCTCCTTGGGGAACTTACTAAGCCGACTGTAAAGCCGGCTTTTTTTTAACGGTTGGTTCGTCTAACGGTTAGGACGAGAGATTCTCAATCTCTAAACACGGGTTCGATTCCCGTACCGACTAAACCCTACCCGAATACTTAGTCTATAAAACCAAATCCTTAAAAAACAAGAAAGAAACTTTGCACCAAGAAATCGAACCGCGAAGTGAGCGCGCCACCAGGCGAAAAGGGCACACGGATGTGCCCGGCAGCGAACGAAGCCGCCCCGGAGTAAGTGCACACGGATGTGCACGAGCGCAGGGGTTCGATTCCCGTACCGACTATAACTTCTACACTTTCCTAAAAATCATATTCATTTCCATTAAAATCTTTACAAGCTAAAATCACAAAACCTACGCCCGATTGGAAGGGCGGCGAAGCCGTTGCGTTAGCAATGGAGGCGAAAGCCGGAACCCTGGAAAGCGGGGAATTGTATGGAGAGTCTGACCGGTACCGGAGGACCGGGCACAGTAAGACAGGGCATGCCGTCCAGATAAGTAATAAGAGAAAAATCTAATTTTTAAAGAGGGTGCTCAAAAGTCCCCTGCCAAATGACGCGCCCAAGTTGCCGCCGACCTTTTTTCCCAAGGAACCAAAGTTTGAACCCAAAGCCTTGCCTACTTCGCGGCCAAGTGTTGTTCCCACGGATGAAGTTGCCCGCCTTACGCTTTTGCTTGCCTGAGATTTTGATGCACTGGATTTTTTTGCGGGCGAAAGGTCTTTTTCTTCTGCTTCCTGCCGGAACTTTGCCTGGGAAAGGGTTTCGTATGCGGAAAGGGGATCCACGTCCTTTTCGTATTTTTCATAGAGGGAATTTGACCGCATGCACATTTCCCGCTTTGCAATGTCAGCGGGACCAATTTTGCTTTGTGGCGGAAGGATGCCCACCTTTTGGCAAACGGAAGGAATGCCCTTTTCGTCCAGGAAAGAAACTATTGCCTCCCCTATTCCAAGATTTTGTATGGCTTCTTCAGTGTTGAATTCCGGGTTGCTTCTGAAAGACTGGGCCGCTGCCTTTAGGGCCTTCTGGTCTGCTGGAGTGTATGCGTGCAAGCCGTGCTGTATCTTGTTGCCAAGCTGGGAAAGAACACCGTCCGGTATGTCCCTTGGGTTCTGGGTGCAGAAATAGACACCAATGCCCTTGCTGCGGACAAGCTTTACCACCTGCTCGATTTTTTCAAGCAGTGCCTTTGGTGCATCGTTAAAGAGAAGGTGGGCTTCGTCAAAGAAGAATACCATCTTGGGCTTTTGGGCATCTCCGACTTCCGGCAGGTTTTCAAAAAGTTCGCTCAGCATCCATAGCAGGAAGGTTGAATACAAGCGGGTGTCGTTTATTAGGCTTGAGCTGTCAAGGATGTTTATAACTCCCCGCCCCTGGCTGTCGTTTGCAAACCAGTCTTCTATTTTTAGCGAAGGTTCCCCAAAGAAGGTCTTTCCGCCTGCAATTTCAAGTGCTACGATTGCCCTTACTATGGCGGCTATTGACTGTGAGGATATGTTGCCGTATTCGGCGGCAAGTTCCTTGGAGTTTTCGTTCATGAAATTTAGGACTGCCTTTAGGTCTTTTGTGTCTACCATAAGAAGGTCGTTGTCGTCTGCAATCTTAAAGCAAATGGCAAGCAGGTCTGACTGGAGCTCGTTCAACTTCATTATGCGGGAAAGAAGAAGGGGGCCCATCTCGCTTACGGTGGTGCGTAGCCTTATTCCCTTTTTACCGGAAAGGTCCCAGAGTGCTACGGGATAGCTTTTAAAAGAAAAGGCTTGGTCCTTAGCCTGGGGGTCAGACGGATTGTTGCCACAGGAGTCAAGGCCAAATTTCTTTATGCGTTCTTCCATGTCCGGTGAAGAAGTGCCTGGCTGCAAAAGGCCAGAAACGTCACCCTTAACGTCTGCAATAAAGACAGGAACTCCCATGTCGCTGAATGCTTCGGAAAGAACCTTTAGCGTTACGGTCTTACCTGTGCCGGTTGCCCCGGAAACAAGACCGTGCCTGTTAGCCATCTTTGGCAGGATGAAGGATTCTTCCCCATTTTCACTGCTGGCAATCCAAATTTTTCCGTCTTTTATCATTGCAACCCCTTCTAGCTTGCCGAAAACGGGGCAAACAAACGCCCCGCATCTATTCCGTTTATAATGGTTCCCTCGGGATAGGACTTTAAAAGATTCACCTTGCCGTCCCTAAGGTGCTTGCTGGTAATTCCGTGCCTTATTGATGAATCCGCTTCCAGCAGGGCCGCATAATGGTCTGAAAGCCGCACTATGCGTCCGTCCACAGGAGAAAATTCATCTGAATTGTATTTTTCATTCAGCTGGTCAAATTCAACATGAAGAGTCTTTCCGTCTACAAGTACGCGGTTGCAGAATTCATCGTCCGTAAAATAGATTATCTCTTTCCTGTAGAAGTCTTCCATGTGGGGCAAAAGCTCTTTGTTTACGATGATTTCTTCTATTTCCTTGATTACAGACGGAAGGCCGTGGGTTGCCTGCTTTACAGGAGAAATGATGTCCCTTGTTACCGCTTCCGGCAAATCGTGAAAGAGTCCGCAGAAGAAGTTGTTGAAAAGGCGCTTTGGGCAAAGCTTTACGCCGTTTTCACGCTGCAAAAGAAGGGTTAGGATTGCAACAAAGAAGCAGTGGCCAAGAACGCTTGTCTTTGGCACACGTGGGGTCTGGTTCCATCTTGTCTGGAAACGGAGCTGCTCTATTTTGGTAAGGAAATCAAAGGGACGCTGCCTTGTGTACAAAAGCTGGAGTCCGCGCAGGTCCAGGAAAGACTGGATGTCTGCATAGACTTCTTTCTTTATCTGCTCAAGGCGTATGGCCTCGTTTACCGGGCTTATCATTTCCAGTTCGCGCAGGGTCGAATACTTGTGGGCAGCACGGAAGACACGGGCTGTAAGTTCCTGGCCTTTTTCAAAGGGGATGGAGCCGGATGTCCTGCCTATGTAGAGGGTAAAGCGGGAAAAAAGGTCCCGGTCGGAGATGAAGGTGCGGTACTGGTCAAGAACCCATTCATTGAGCTTTATGTATTCTTCCGGGTACTGGCTTTTTAAAAGGCGTTCAACGGGGCTTTTTATGTCGCAGAGGGCAATCTTTCGCAGAAGGTCAAAGAGGGAGGCGTAAATCATCCACTCCCAGTCTATCTTCTGGCCGCGGTTCTCTTCAAATTTGCCTATGATGTATGCGACCACCATTTTTTCGGCAGACTTGTCCATTTCCACTACGCTGAAGGGACGGATCAAGTCGTTCCAGCGCTCAATTGAAAATCCCTCGAATATCTTAAGTGCAAAATTCTTATCCATCGTAAAAAGGAGCCTGTTGGCGGCTAAAGCTATTTGCTAGAACCGTCCTTCTGGTCCGCCTCCATCTTCTGCTTCCAGACAAGGGCCTTCTTGCGGATTTCTTCGCTGTTTTCGCTGTCGTTAAGCACCATTGCAACGCGCCTTGCCGCAATCAGGAAGTTTATTGCCTGCCTCATGTCGTCTATGCGGCGGGAGGGGCCTTCGTACTTTGCGCGGTATTCGTCTGCACTTTTGTTCAAAAGCTTTCTTATAAGGCGCACGTAAAGAACTGAATTGTCGTAATCCTTAGAAGATGGGTCAAAATAGTCCTTGGCGGCCTGCTTCATGTCTATGAAATTCTTTGCTATGGCGGCAAATCTTGCCCTAAGCTCTACGAAAGAAACTTCCCACTTGGAATTTTTTCCGAATGCGTCAACAATAAGGTCTATGGCAAGTCCGAATTTGCGCACAAGGTAGAAGCGCTTTTCTATAGGTGTGGCCTGAATCTTGTCAAGAGTAGGCTCAAGGTCGCGGAAGGGGCAGTCAACAGCATTGGTAACGACTTCCTCCATATAAATAATGGCCTTGTAGATTATCTTGCGGGCATCGTTCAGGGCATCATTGTTCTTTGTGTCAAAAATCTTGAGAGAATAGGTGTTTATGGACATGTAAAGGGATGCAATCTTGAGCATCATCTCGGCAAGCTCAATCTTTTTGTATTCAACACCGTCCCTTGACTGGCGCATCTTAAAAACAGCTTCCTTTTCCTGCTTAAGCAAGGCATCCACCTGAGCCTTTACTTCCTTTGATTTTGCCGAAAATTCAGCCCTGGACTCTGTTGTTATGTTTGCCATCATCTGCCTCCATATTTTTGCAGCATGGAAGACGCGTGTTCCAAAGACTCTTCTGAAGATGAATCCCCGGAAAGCATACGTGCAATTTCCTGAACCCGACTGTCTCCGGCCACAGGGAAAACGGCTGTGCTTGTCATATCTCCGGCTGCTCCTTTTTCTATCTTTAGCTGATTATCGGCATAAACCGCAATGCTCGCTAGATGTGTAATGCACAATATCTGCCTTGCCGAAGCAAGTTTTTTTAGGTGATCGCCCACGGCAACCGCAACTTCGCCTCCAATACCAGTGTCTATCTCGTCAAAGACAAGGGTTCCTGCCGTGTCCGCAGCAGAAAGTATGGTCTTAATGGCAAGCATTACGCGGCTAAGCTCACCGCCGGAAGCAATTCTGGCAAGCGGAAGCATTGGGGAGCCCGGGTTTGCGCTTATAAGGAATTCAATGTCGTCCATTCCGTAGGGTCCGCACTTCTGGGTAACGTCGTCACCAGCCTTTTCCTGCAAATTCACCTTGAATTTTGTACCGCCCATGCCCAGTCTAGAAAGGATTTCCTCCACGGCCAAAGACATCTTGTCGGAAGCGGCCTTTCTCTTTATGCTGATTTCCTTTGCGGCAGTATAGACTTTCTTGCCAGCCTCCAGAACTTCATTCTCAAGCTCCTCCCGGTTCTGCTCAATGCCTGAAATCTGCTCAAGCTCGGCCTGTGCCTTCTGAGCGTATTCAAGAACCTGGGAAATTGGGGAAGTCTTTCCTGACGCATACTTTTTCTTTAGCTTGTATATAAGCTCAAGGCGGTCCTGAACCTGCTCAAGCCTCTCCGGGTCAAATACAAGCCCTTGCTCATAGCGGCGGAATTCTGCGGAAATATCCTCTATCTCGTAGTATGAAGACTGAATGCGGCCTTCAAGCGCGCCAAGACTCTTGTCCAAAGATGCAGCCCTTGAAGAAGATGATGAAAGTTTCTTTAAAAGGCTCAGAATTCCCCCGCCCTCTCCTTCCAAAAGAGAATTGATTTCTTCTATCTCGCCATAGAGCTTTTCGTAGGATGCAAGACGGGCCTCCTCATCCTCCAGCTCCGAATCCTCGTTCTCCCTTAGGTTGGCTGAATTTATCTCTTCCACCGCAAAGTTGAGCATCTCTATGCGCTCTGCCCGCTTGGAATCGTCAGTGTTCAGGCTTTGCAAAAGGCGGCGTTTTTCCACAAGGTCGGAATAAAGTGCGGTAAAAGAGGCGACTTGTTCCGTAATGCCGGCATAAATGTCAAGATAGCGTCTGTGCTCGGCAACCTTAAAAAGTGACTGCTGCTCGTGCTGACCATGGATGTCCACAAGAAAGGCTGAGAAAGCAAGCAAATCGGCCCTTGTAACGCTAACACCGCCAATCCAGCAGGATGATTTTCCTGTATTCCTTATGACCCGGCGCAAAAGAATCCTTCCGTCTTCATCCTCAATACCGTGCTCGTCAAGCCAATCGCGGGCCTCCTGTGACTCAAGTAGGAAGGTTCCAGAAACCAATGCTTCCTGTGTGCCCGTGCGAATCTGCTCCACGCCTGCCTTACCCCCCAGCAAGAAGGCAAGGCTTCCTATCAAAATAGACTTACCCGCACCGGTTTCCCCGCTCAAGACAGTAAAGCCCTTTGAAAATTCAACGTGAGCGGAATCAATCAGTGCGAAATTCTTTATGTCAAGTTCCTCAAGCACGGGGTCCTCCTGACCAGTTGAGCTTGCTCTGCAAAGCCGCATAGAATTTTTCCTGGGTGGAACAAATTATAGAAGCTTTGTATTCCGGTATGCCCAAAATTATAACATCGTTTTCCTGAAGGGTAAAATTCATCTGTCCGTCTATGCTAAGCCCCACCTCCACGCGGGAAGGCTTAACAGTAATGGCAATCTCCCCCTTTGCGCTAAAGACCAGGGGCCTTGCAGACAGGCTGAAGGAACTTACGGGTGTAAGCACAAGCCCGTCAAGAGATGGGTCAAGTATGGGCCCGCCTGCCGCAGCAGAATAAGCGGTTGAGCCTGTTGGAGTGGAAACAATTATTCCATTAGCCTTGAAAGGCCCAAGCAGCGCATGGTTGTAGGCCACGTCAAGGTTAACAAGCCTTGATGAGCCTGGGCTTGAAATTACAGCGTCATTCATTCCGCAAACGTCAAAGACTGTCTTTCCGTCCCTAATGACTTCGCTTCTGACAAGAGAGCGCGTCCCCGTAAAAGCACGCCCCTGAATGTAGTCCAAGAGGTCCCTTTTCCAGTCCAAAGGAGAAACCACCGCAAGAAAGCCGAATTCCCCAAGGTTTATGGGAAAAACCGGTATTCCTAAGGGAGCGCACCCCCTGCATGCGGAAAGAACGGTTCCGTCACCGCCAAGCGTTATTGTAAAATCATAGCCACAAAAATTAGGAGACGACTTAGCGCAGGCCAAGGAGGAACTGTCATAGGAATATATGTCTGAGCCAACCGAATTTTCCTTTAGGAAGGAACAAATCTCTTCCCCCAGCTCAGAGGCATTCTTCTTGAATCTGTTGACGATGACAAGGCACTTTTTCATAGGATTTCCATCACGGCAGGGAAGACAAGACCTTTACCATCAGGGAAACGTCCTTGTGTCCAAGGCGCGGATAAAGCGGGAACATTGCGCAGCGCAAAAGGAGTGAGTTTGCGCAAAGGCATGAAGGTGCTATTTCTTCCTGACGCAGGGCAACAATTGAATTCTCATAAGCCTGCCTTATCTCTATGCCCTTTTTCTGAGCATAGGCCTTAACATCCTTAAAGCCGGAATTCAGCACAAGTGGAAAAGAGTAAACCGTAGAGCCCCTGTCGTTGGCGCGCACAAAGGTCTTGTGCCTGCCACTGGCTATTGCCTTGCTGTACATACCGAACAGCTCAAGACGGGTCTTTTCGTTCCTCTCAAATTCCTTAATCTCAACAAAAGCAAGGGCCGCATTCATATCCGGCATAATGTCCGTAGACGGAGCCTCTTCTGCAAGCTTCTTAAGGACAATCCATTCCCGCCTTGAAGGAGCCATAAGAACGGCACCCCCACCGGCAGTTATAATGTCCCTGTCCTCCATTCCAAAAATCGTGTAGACACCGTACATTCCGGCACGCCTTCCCAAAGGCTCTTCCTTTTGACCGTCATCCTGGGCATTTCCCGCAGAGGCCTTGCCCTCACCCTCTTCTGCATCCTTTTCGGCAGGATAGAAAGAAAGCGCGGACTGGGAAATATCTTCTATAACAGGAATGCCAAGCGCAAGAATTGAACCTATGTCGGGAAGAACACCCATTGACTCGGCAAGAACGAGCAGTCTTCCCCCGTTCTTTATGCCTTCCTCAACAATTTCCGGGGTTACAAGACCGGTTTCCTCAACAACATCAAGAACCAGGGGCTTGTACCCCAGCCTCTCCACAGTGACAATCTGCCAGGCAGGGGCAAGGGCACTAAGCATAACAAGGCTTTCCTTTGGCAAATCCAAAGCCTTAAGCGCATATTCAAGCGCAACGGAAGAGCTTCTTAGCGCAACGGCACCGTCGCATCCAGTATATTCTTTAACCGCCTGAACAAGGCGAGCTGTCTGGTCACCGGGACCAATCTTTTCGTCCACCATACATGTAAGTACGGCTTCCATCTCTTTTCGTCTTATGGTCGGACTGTATGTCTGTATCATTTTTAAAATCCTTTTATTGAAATGCCCCCAATTTCCCCCCAAAAGCAGAGGGAAAGGGGAAAACCCTACAAATGCGGTAATTCACTTTTAGCGGCAAGAACTCACCGCAAGACGGGCAAAGGCAGAAAGCTAGCGAATTTCGGGAACAATCTTCTGGAGCTCGTTTGCGTTGAACAGTCTTCTTGTGTCAAGAATGATAAGATAGGACTGATCCTGGCGCACGACACCGTGGATGTATTCCGTACCAATACCGCTGAGCATCTGTGGCGGAGGCTTAATTTCTCCCTTGTCCACGGAAATAACGCGGTTGATGCGGTCTATGATAATACCGATTTTGTTTCCCTCAATATCAAGGATTATGAATCCGCCGTCATCCTCTTCAAACTCGTCAAATTCGGAATCCCTAGTCATTTCCTTGATGTGGAACCTCTTGTGAAGGTTGATAATAGGAATGATTTCTCCGCGAAGGTTGATTATGCCTTCTACATAGTATGGCGCATTCGGAATGGGGCGTACGCTTTGAATTTTTACGATTTCCTTAACATCCATAATGTCTACGCCATACAGTTCGTCACCAAGCTGAAAAGTTACGAGCTGAAACTGTGTATTTTCTTCGGCCATGCCTAACTCCTTTTAAGGGTATTCAAGGGTATTTTCTGCCCTTTATTATACTATTTTACACCAAGAACGCGCTCTAGTCTACTATTAATAGCGTAATAACTTGAACTTTTCTTATTCCTTCCCCCTTTAGAACAGCAGAACAGGCATCAACAGTAGCCCCCGTAGTCATAACATCGTCCAAAAGAACAGCCTCTTGCGGCAAAGAAGCGCTTTTTGCAAGCCTTTTAACCGCCTTTCCGTCCGCTTTGTAAGAAGAAGCCCCCAGCAAAAGACGGTGCTCCCTGTCCTGCTTCTTCTGCTGAACGGAAGAAAGCCTCCGTATAAGGCGGCAAACAGACCGTCCGTAGCAAAAATGCAGGATCTTGCAAAGATCATCAATCTGGTCCCAGCCCTTCTCCCTTATCTTGCCTGGACGTGGGGGAACAGGAACAAGGACAACACTGCCCCTTGGCCTGCCTGGGAACAAAAAGTCAATCGCCATGTCCACGCAAAGCGCAAAAAGAGGCGAAAGCGAGCGGTTTGCATTCATCTTCCACTCAAAAAGGAGCCCCTTGAACCAAAGCCGGTACTGCCAAAGGGGAAAAACGGAATCCGCATGCCACAAAACCCTCTTTTCCCTGCAAGAAGAGCACAAGCCCTTGCCCGACAAAAGAATCTTCCCGCACAAAAGGCAGCGCCCTGAACCAGGAGGCACAAAAGAAAGCAAGAACTTCTCGGCACAGCCCTTACAGACAGGCATTCTGACAGTCCTTTTACCGCAGCAAGCACAGTTTTCAAAAGCCAAAGACGCACAAAAGGCGGCATGGCACCCTTCCACGGCAAAAAGCCGCAGCCTAAAGAAAAAGCCCTTAATCTTTTCAATAAAATCCATACACAATATATATATACCCCAAAAAGTCAAATTCTGACGCAAAAACGCAATTTTTCTCTAAATTCGGAGCACAGCACCATTCGCCGTTTACAAACCTACCCCGGAACAATATAATTCTTGCTATGTGGACACCCGCCACTTGGGCCCTTTGGAGGAAGAATGGAAAGAATTTTTTCTAAAGAACGAATAATTCTCGGTTTGATGGGAATTTCCATATTAATATTTTTCTGGCTCACAATTTTTAAATTGGAACTTTCTTTTGATGCTGCTTCTATTATGCTGTTTCTTCTTTTTGCTATTGGATTTGGAACCTGTATCAATTTAATTACAGCACATACTGCATATACTTCAACCAATCTTTTTATCTGGGCTTTTTTCCATAGAAAGAAAATTGCCCTTGATAAAATTACACAAATCTACCGGACTTGGCAAGGCTCAGGGAAAAACCTTCGTTTACGATGGTATGTTCTATACTTGAATAAAAATAAAGAAAGCAAGGCAAGATTATATCTTCCAGAAGATTACAATTCTGAAAAAATAACAAAATTAATCAACACAATAAAAACAGTAAATGAAAAATTTATTTTTGTACTTGGAATAGGAAAAGAATACTAAAATTTCTTAATTTACATTGGGGAGGTATTTAAATTAAAACATGAAAAAATGGTATGACGAAGAGTATGAATTCACAGTTGAAGTTACCGGTTTCCTGCATGGCGATCACACCGAACGGTATTGCCGCAACGGCGAAGAAATTGGAGACAAGTATAAGTGCACATACGGCTGCCCTGTAAATCAGGATGGATACGGCATCTGCTCAAAAACCATGATGATGCTCTACCCTTTAATGGAATCAATCAGAAGCGGTGGTGATTTAGAAAACCTTGGCGGTGACAGCAAATATACAAAAACGCTTGTCTGCCCGGACGGATGCGTAATATTCAAGCTGACAGCAAAACCCCTTGGCAACAAGAATTTTCACAAGGGCAAATTCTGGGAATACCCGGATGAAACAAAAACTGCAAAGTGACCGGTCTAATGACCAGTCTTTTGACCGGTCCTATTGACCAGCACTACAAGAAGTAGGTCTTCATCATGCCCTTTCCTTTTACATCGATTTCGGTGTTTTCGTTGTATTGGAAAAGGCTTGCGGTCTGCGCCTTTGTAGATTCCGTAACATGGATTTTCATTGGAAGGCCGGTGCTTTCCATTCTGCTTGCAACATTAACAGTGTCGCCCCAAATGTCGTAGATGAATTTTGTTTTCCCGATTACACCAGCAACCAGAGGGCCAGAGTTTAGGCCAAGCCTTATCTGAAGCTTAATGTCTGACTTCTCGTTAAAGGCACGGACATCATCCACAAGACCATAGGAAAAACGAATCATCCTGGCAGCACCGTCGTTGTCACGCTCCTGGGTAAGCCCCGCCGCCGCCATGTAAGCGTCTCCAATCGTCTTGATTTTCTCGATTCCTTCACGCTGGGCACGCTCGTCAAACATAGAAAACATTTTGTTCAGCATGGTAACAACTTCTTCTGCGGTCATCTCCCCGCTTATCTTTGTAAAGCCAACAATGTCCGTAAAAAGAACCGTAACATTCGGATATTGCTTAGCCAAAGTGCGGTCAGGATGGGCCGTAAGTTCCCTTGCAATTTCTTTCGGAAGAATGTTCAGGAGAAGGCTTTCCGAACGGTTCTTTTCCGCCTCAAGTTCTTTCGTGCGCTCATTTACCGTGCTTTCAAGCTTTCTGTTTTCTTCTTCCACACGGATGAGCTTTCCTTCAAGAATCATTATTGTCGTTGCAACAATAAAAAGGGCAAAAACAAAGGCAAGGAAAATGTCAAAGAAAATATTTGTAAGAGGCTTTAAAATGCTTGAATATTTGAAGACAATTTTTTTTGAAAGTGGCTGATAGCCATTCGTCGTATACATGATGCAACCAAATCCAAAGGTCTTTAAAGGTGAAACCCTGTAAAAGTCTTCGCCGTGAATATTTTCCTTGTCACCTTCATGGGGTTTTTTGACATTCAGCATGTCGCCGGAAAGGGTAAAGTTTCCGTTCCATGGCCAGGATCCACAGAGGAGTCTAGGGGAACAAAAATTGAAAAGTCCCAGTCCGTAATTATAGTGCTGCTCATGTTGTTGAAAATCATACCGTCGTACTGGGCACCGGTTCTGGAGGGATCTCCGTCTTCTACCCAGTGCTTCTCTGCATGGCGGACAAAAGTTACGCAAACCGGATTTGAAGGATCATTTTCTGAATAAGGCTCTTCGATTGTCAAAGTTTTTTCAGGAAGGATTACTCCCGTGATTGAAACTATTATAAGAACCGAAAGAATTCCTCCCATGGTTACGGAAAAGGCCTGCCAAAAATGATTCCTTACAACCCTTTTCCGTGTTTCAGTTGAAACAACCTCAGTCTTGTAGATTGGGCTTAAAATTTTAGCCGCGCGTTCCCCAGAATAAAATTCAAGCTCCATCAATTTGATGGAAGAATAGAAAAGGTGCAATGCGCCAAAGCCAAGGGAAATGTTTACCCAGGGAAATCCGTAAAA
The DNA here is from genome assembly GCA_017534445.1 of Treponema sp. Lineage (GTDB taxonomy): Bacteria > Spirochaetota > Spirochaetia > Treponematales > Treponemataceae > Treponema_D. The sequence continues at coordinate 8,339 of JAFXWC010000008.1, read as the reverse complement.
AACAAGAATCAAAACAATGCCTATTAACGGCAGGATAAAATAAAGAAAAAGAGAAACAAAGACGTTTTTCGCAAGCTTTTTCCTGTTTTGCAGAAGCATTGTCAGCAGGATAAGCCCGGGCAAAAGTCCCAAGAGCACGCTTAAAGAATAAAAACTGCTTCTGTGGTAAAGATTCTTTTCATCAAAATAATAGAAGAAATTAGTAAACTGGCTAAAAACCGTAAAGGCAACACCAACAAAGCAAAGGAAAAAGACTATGAAAAGCTGGATGGGAATTCCGTCTTTTACGGCTGCTATAGGATGCAACAAAAGGGAAAAACTCAAGCGGGACTGCTTTATGAATTCGCAAACATAGAAGCAAAAGAAAAATGATATTGAAAAATTGCAGGCATAAACAAAGAAATTGCAGACGCGCACCATGTAGTAGCCTGTTGCACTGGCATCTCCCCGGTAAAAGTAGGCAAGGGCATCAAAAAGGAGCAAAAATCCAGTGAAAAATTCAATAAGAATAAGAGTCCGTCTGCCGTTTTGCCTTATCTTATGCCCTGACCACAAAAAAAACCCGACCTGGAAGCAAAAGAAAGATATAAAAGCAAGCGACGCAATGCTGATAATCCTTGTAAAGTCAGTCATTTAACAGTCCCCTAAAAAAGCCTTAATTATTATTATAGCACCAAAGCATGAAAATTAAAAGAAGAAAATTCACAAGCATAGGATTCTTGAAAATTTTATCAATTATGGTATTATACATGAGAACCTGTAGGGGGCGATGGAGAAAAAAAATGAAGAGATTGTTTATTTGTATTTTTAGCTTGGCCTTATTCAACAGTTTGATTTTTGCGCAGCTTTGGCCAAAGGGAGCCTTAAAGCAGTCAGACTGGAATCTTTCCCTTAAAAAAATGAAGGTCGGGGATACTCTTGAAAAGGAATACGTCACTTGCTTTGGAGGTGAAAACGATGCAGTTCTTGCAACTTCCTGGCTTGCCGCCGAAGGAAATCCTCCCAAAAAACTGGAACCCAACGAAAAAGATGAAAACGGAGATTCTTGGGATGAATACGAGATTGACTGGGCAAACAGCTACCGCTACGATTCTTGGACAGAAATGTACGGACCGGGCAAATGCTTTGACGGAAAGACAGATACCGCCTGGTGCGAAGGCGTGGATGGCGACGGTATAGGCGAAGTAGTCATTGCCTGGGTTGATGTAAAAAGGCCCGTAAGAATCTGGACGGGCTTTGGAAAAAGTCAGAAAAGCTGGGAAGCAAACAACCGTCCAAAAGATGTAAAAGTTTTTATAATACAAGGTGAAAAAGTCGGGGAGTCTGTAAACGGCCCCAACTATAAAATGAAAGTAATCGGAGAAAAAAAACTTACGCTAAAAGACACCAACGGCTGGCAAAAACTAAACCTTGATGAATACAAGGAAATTGATTGCGAATACAAAAAACTCAGCCCCTATGAGCTAAGGGAGTCAGGCACTTTTATTGCAGTTCAAATTCTTTCCGTCTACCCTGGAACAAAGTACAAGGACACTTTGATATCAGAAATATCAAACTAAATAAAAAGAGTAAAATATTCTAGCGGCCAGAAAGGGTCTTTTTCCATCTTGCAAGGTTTTGCAGTGCGGCAATCGGGGTAAGGTTGTCCACGTCCAGCGAAAGGATTTCGTCAAGGATAAGCTCCTCGTCGCTAAAAAGTGCGCCTGTAAGCGACTGCGGCAAAGGGGCCGAAGCTTTAGAAGATCCGCTTTTCGATGCAGAAGAACCTTGCCTTTCACCGCCACTATTCTGACAGGCATCTTCCGGTGGCTTCCTTACGATTGTCTCTTCTGTATAAGCATTATCGGCATGACTTTGGCTTACTATGGGCTGGTCAGAAGCCTCGTTCTGTATGCGTTCCAAAATTGACTTTGCCCTTTGTATGACAGGCTCTGGAACTCCCGCCAGGGATGCAACGTGTATTCCGTAGCTGTTGCGGCTGTTGCCTTCTATTACTTTGCGGAGGAATACTATCTCCGGGCCTTCTTCGTCCACCGCCATGCATAGCTTTAAAAGCTGGGGATGCTCCATGCGGGTAAGCTCGTGGTAGTGGGTTGCAAAGAGGGTCTTGCAGCGTATTCTGTTTAAAAGGTATTCGCTTACTGCCCATGCTATGGAAAGGCCGTCTTCCGTACTTGTGCCCCGCCCTACTTCGTCCATAATAACAAGGGAACGCTCTGTTGCGGAACGGAGTATGTGGGCGGTTTCGGTCATTTCTACAAGGAAAGTTGACTCTCCGCGGGCAAGGTTGTCGCTGGCTCCTACGCGGCAAAAGATTCTGTCTACGATTCCGATTCTTGCACTTTGGCAGGGGACAAAGCTTCCTGTTTGGGCAAGCAGGGCTATTAGCGCGTTCTGCCTTAGGAAGGTACTCTTACCAGCCATGTTGGGGCCCGTTATAAGTGCGAAGGTGCAGGGAACTTCTTCCCCAGACAGACAAAGATCATTGGGAACAAATTCACCGGAAGGAAGGTGCTGCTCCACTACCGGATGACGGCCTCCCTTTACCTCAAAGGCAAGGCTTTCATCTACGGTTGGGCGCACCCAATCGTGAGTGCAGGCTGCCTGTGAGAATGAAGCACACACATCTGCATAGGCAATTTCAGAGGCCATCTGCTGAAGGTAGGGAATATACTCCTTTAGCGAATTCCTAACTTCCAGGAACAAATCCCTTTCAAGCTCCAGAACCCGTGTACCGGATTCGTTCAGGTTTGACTCAAGCTCCTGGAGTTTTGCAGTTGTATATCGGTCTGCATTAACCATGGCCCTTCTTATGATAAAATGCGAGGGAACCATAGAAAGCTTTCCCTTTGTTACTTCTATGCAGTAGCCGGCATTATTGGTCTTTTTGATCCTAAGGTTTTGAATGCCTGTGTTCTGCCGCTCTTCTTCTATGTACTCATCAAGGATGCGGGTAAAGTCCGTCTGGACAAAGCGCCAGTGGTCAAGCTCCTTGTTCCACCCTTCCTTAATGATTCTTCCTTCCGTAAGTATTGTGGATGGATCGTCCAAGATGGATGAAGCTATAAGGCTTACAATTTTTTTTGCGGGCTCGGTGTCCAATGATGCAAAGTTAAAGCTTCCAAGGGTCTGCTGGGCCAAAAGCCAAAGCTCAAGACTGTGGCGCAGGGCCTGAAGGTCTTTTGCATGGGCCTTGTCCATTGCAATTCTTCCGGCAAGCCTCTCTATGTCAAGGATGCCCTCTATCTGCATGCGGAATTTTTTTAGCAGTGAACGGTCTGCACAAAAAAGCTCCACGTGTTCCTGCCTTGAAATTATGCGCTTTAAATCCGTAAGCGGGAACATGAGCCATTCGCGGAGCATGCGGCTTCCCATTGCGGTGCGTGTAAAGTCAACGCACTCAAGCAAGCTGAACTGGGATGAGCCGTCCCTTAGGTTTGCACTCACCTCCAGGTTTCGGAAAGAAGAGTCGTCTATAATAACATAGTCGCTGTCCCTGTAAATGTTTATGGAACGAACGTGGGGGGAAAGCGTGTTTGTTGTTTTTTCAAGATAGTCAAGAAGGAAACCCGCGGCAGGAATTTCTGGTGATGATTCCGTTAGGGAAAAAGAACGCAGGTTTGCAGTTTTAAACTGCTTTAAAAGCCTTTTGTAGCTGAGTTCAGGATTAAAGTTCCAGTCAGGATACCATGAGACTGAAAGGTTTGGATACAAGTCCAATACGGCAAGAACCGTGCGGTTGTTCTTAAGGCTGTTGGGAAGGAGGATTTCCCTTGCACGGCAGCGCAAAAGTTCCTTGGGAAAATTCTCTTCAAGCGTGTCTGCGGAAAAACTTGTTGCCCTGAATTCACCGGTAGTAACGTCTATGCAGGCAAAAGCGGCTGTCTTTCCGCTAACAAAGAATGATGAAAGGAAGTTGTTGATCCCCCCCTCCAGGTATTCGCTTTCCAGCGCGGTACCAGGAGTAATCACTTCTATAACCTTGCGCTCGGTAAGCCCCTGCCCAGGTTTTGCAACCTCTCCAATCTGCTCGGCAATCGCTATTTTTTTTCCAAGGCGCAAAAGACGTGCTATATAAATTTTACTAGCATGGTATGGAATACCGCACATGTGGCGGTCCCCACGGTGGGTGAGCGTAAGATTTAAAAGTCGCGACACCTCATCGGCATCGCTGTCAAACATTTCATAAAAATCACCGACCCTAAAGAACAGGACTTCATTCCTGTAGCTGTCCTTTAAGGTCTGGTATTGTATAAAAAGAGGAGTATCTTTTTCTTCCGCCATAACGGACTACTTTCTAAGCTGGGCAATTACTTTGTCGGTAATATCTACGGAGTCGCTGTACCAAAGGATTGCATTGTTCTGCTGGGGGCTAAGCACCATGCAGTAACCTTCCTGCTCTGCAACACTACCAATGATTCTATAAAGTCTCTTGTAGAATGCATCGCCAGATTCCATGCTGTCCTTGATGCGCTTTAACTCTGCATTCTTGTTTGCAGTATAATCGCGGAGGTTCTGAGCCTTTGTGTTAATCTCTTCCTGAAGCTTTTCTGCCTCATCCTTTTTTCCTGCGACAGCCAATTCACTCTTGCGGGTCTTTAAAGTCTGAAGCTCATTCGTAAGGCGGGTTATCTCTGCCTGGAAAGAAGACTTCTTTGACTCGTAGTTGCGCATTGTCTGAGAATTCTTGAAAAATACTTTGTAAACACGGTCAGTGTCCACAACCGCAAATTTAGTAATCTGTTCGGCAAAAATGTTGCTTGCCAAACCGCATACCATAAAAGCCAAAAGCAAAACCAGTTTCTTCATGTTAATTACACTCCTGTATAATATGAATTAAGGAACCACCTATATATTAGGATTACCTGTTTACCAATGTGAATGAAAGGACAAAGTGCAGACTTTCTCTGAAGGTGTCAACAATGTCTGCATCATCATCACGCCAAGTGAACTTTCCGTCTTCCATCTTGAACTGGCTTACGAAAAGAAGGCGCAGCGGCAACTGCTGCATACAACACCTGATGCTTGGTCCAAAGCTGAAATACCAGTCATCAAGGTTGGTCAAGTCGGTGAACATGTCGTTCGGTTCAGTCTTAAGACATGACGCATCTGCAAAGAGGTCAAGAGCAATAAGGTTGGGGATAACAGGCATGCGGAGTTCCACGGAATTGTTCCACAAGGCCCTTCCGCGACCAAAGCCTGAATTGTAAATTGTCCATCCGCGACCGTTGAACATACCGTCTATGTAGAGCTGGTTTGAACGCTTGATAGAACTGTTGAAAGCCGGCAACTGGAAGGAAAGTCCAGAATATCCCATAAGGATAAGCTTGAAGTCCCAAGTATCGGTAACAGGCCAGTCAACAAGGGTAAAGTATTTTTCTGCCTTTGTGTCTGTACGCAGGAAGAATTCTGTTTCACCCCAGTCATCGTTGAATGGCAATATGCCCTTTGGAAGAAGTCCGTACCATGTAAAGCGCTGGCTAAGGAACCATCCCTTGGTGGCATCCCATGCAATGTCGCGGGCATCAAGAGAAACCTGGGTAAAGATGCTTGTCCTTGGGCGCAAGTTTCCGTTGTAGTCGGAAACGGTTGTATCCGTTGAGATATAGGCATCTTCATCGTACTTGTTGTTGAGCAAGCTTCCGCTAATACCGCCGGTCCATGTAAGGAGGGCAAAGTCGTGGCTCCACCTTCTGCCGACTGTGTCAGAAAGGGTGATTGCATTCTGCTCATACTGAAGATAATAATACTTGGAATTCAAACTTCCGTCCGGCATGTAAACATTACGCGCATCGTATTCCTTTGAGTGAGAGAAGCTCAAGGAAACGGTGTTGCTTATAGGGCGGTCAAAGAGCCAGTTCTGGCCATAAGAGAATGAAAGCGACTGCTCGTCCGTAGAAAGAGTAAGTCCTGCGGAAATGGACTTTCCTTCGCCAAAGAGGTTTCTATCCTGAATCTTTGTAAAGAGGGCTACAGGGAATTCGTCGGGATCCGAAACACCGCTGAAGGTAAGACCAAAGTCAAGAGAGGTTGTAGACTGCTCTTCCACAGTAAATACAAGGTCTACCAGGTTGTTCTCGGAACCAGGGTTAACCTGAGGAGCTACATGGGAGAAATACTGAAGGTTGTAAAGGTTTCTCATTGCAGAGTTTACCTTTGCATAGGAGAAAATGTCACCGCTTTCGATTGGAATTTCACGGCGGATAACCTCTTCCTTAGTCTTTACATTGCCCTTTATTATGATTTCCTCAACGTGGCTTCTTGCATTTTCCTGAATGTGCATTATATAGGAAACAGTATGCTGATCGGGATCCTTTTTCTGATCTATAGCAAACTGGTTTGATGTATAGCCGTTTTCGTAGTACTTTGTCTGAACTGCAAGCACTGACTCTTGGAAAGCTGTCTCGTTGTATGTGGAACCAGTCTTAATGGTAACAAGCGCATTAAGCTCTTCTGTTGTAAAAACCTTGTTGCCGTCAAATTTAAGGCCAGTAAATTTGTATTCGGAACCTTCCTTGATATTAAAGCGGATGGCAAGCTCCCTGCGTCCTTTTTTCTCGTTGAATGAAGGAGTTACTGTAACGCTAACAACCTGAGCGTCTACATAGCCTTTTTCCATATAATAAGCGACTATGGCCTTCTTATCCTGCTCAAGCATTGCTTCCTGGTAAGAGCCCTTGGTAACAAGACCAACTTCCTTAAGGGAAATTTTGCTTTTAAGGTTGCGGGAAGAAACAACGTTATTACCGGCAAACTGAATGCTGTTTACGACAGTCTGCTGACCTTCAGTAATTCTAAAGGTAATCTGAAAACCCTTTTCCGTTTTTTCAGCCTTGGAAGAAACTTTTATCTCAGAAAAGCCCTTTGACGCGTACAGGTCAAGAAGTACCTTTTCGTCACTAATGCGCTTTTCCTCGCTGTAAATATCCTTTTCTTTTGAAGAAATATTATTCTTGAGTTCAGAGACGCGAACCTTATTGTTTCCTACAAACCTTATCTTGGAAACTATAGGAAATTCCACTACGGAAAGCTTGATTATAACGTAGGAATGGCTTGCATCACCGACAGCCTGTGGATTTACCTCGTCAAAGTAGTTGAGGGCGAATATGCGGTTCAAGAGGTCGGAAAATACATCATCAGAAAATTCCTCACCAATGAAACTACTTGTAACACCTGTCAAATCGCTCTGCTTTATATTGTCAAGGCCCTCAAAGACAATCTTTTTGATAGGCTTGCCGTAATACCAGTCGCTCTGGGCAAAAAGCGGCGAAACACGGAAAAATACCGAAACGGCAAAAAGTGCAAGCAAAACAAAATTACGTTTAGCAGAATGCAGGATATGCATACAATTCCTCTTTTTTTAAAAACTAAATCTCCATGAAAGGGTAACTGACGTAGCAGGCACCCATGACTGTTGGAGCTGACCCATTTCCGGGGCAAACTGCCAGCGGATGTTTGCAAACGGAGCCATAAGTTCAAGACCAAATTCAGGTTGGAACACAAGACCCCCGTTCTCCGAGTCATTGAAAAGCACGTCGTTTTCGTCATAAGTCCACCGCAAAAGGCTGTCCACATAAACTGAATTGCCGAAGTACTTTCCAATATAAACAGTCGTATTGTCAAAATAGTTACCAAAAGTGGTATTTTTTGACTGGGATGAAGACATGCTTTGCGTTATGGCGTTTTGCAAAAGCGATGTGCGTATTGAGAATATATCAAAATTAAGCAAGTCGCGCAATCCTTTTTCGACTTTTCTTAGAATAAGTGTCTGGGTAACAAAATCACCTGCAGTAAGCGCAAAAGAGCCCATGGAATTGCTGTCTCCGGTAAGAATCTGGCCCAACATTTCCATAATTTCCTTTTCTGACTTTGCAGGGCTTGCCGTAAAAGTCGGGTTGAACTGGGAAAGCGGCTGGTTCTGGGCAGCAAGGGTAATCGTTACGGAGTTGCCGTTTTCGTCGCGTTCACGGGTTTCTGCGCGTACGGTAAGGACTGGGTCGAATTTTGTCTGGGTTTCGTTCAGCGTGATTCGACCTTCCTTAAGGTAGAAGTTCCTGCTGAAGTAGAAGACTTCTCCGCCCCGCAATGCAACGTTGCCTTCTACAGCCCACTAGTTGGATGATGTGTCCATGGTAAAGTGGATTGGGGTGTCTGGTGCCACAAGGCCACGGATAAGCGGATTTATAAGGAAATTTACCTTCTGGCCAATAAGCAGGTTCAAGTCTATGTTCATTTTTAGCTTTGAGCCAATTCCAGAAGACTCTGCTTCACTTTCCTCTTTTTCTTTTTCCTTCTCTTTTTCTTTCTCCTTTTTTTGACATCTTTTATTTCATGCTTTA
>JAFXWC010000039.1 GCA_017534445.1 Treponema sp. | reverse complement strand
CTTATAAAAAGACCGCTCCCTGAGCTTGTCGAAGGGGCGGTCTTTTGTTAAAAATCAGCTTAGGGCAACTTAAACCTTAAAGAGGTCAATCTGGTTACCGATTTTGTTGATTGAATTCTGTACGTTCTGGGAAATGTCGTTCAGTGCCATACCAGTTTCGTTAATCTTGCGGGCACCGGATGCCATTTCGTTCATACTCTGCATCATTCCGTCTGTAGCATCGCGCAGGGTGTTCATTTCCTGTACAATGCGGAAACTCTTGTCTGCCATTTCCTGAGATGCCGTGTGAACCTGAGCGGTACTGTCGTTCATGTTCTTAAGGGCCTCGCTAATCTGGCGGCTACCGGAATTCTGCTCTTCCATAGCGGCCTTAATCTGCATAACAAGCTCATCTGTCTGCTTAATCTTGTTGGTAACAGAAGTAAAGGCTTCGCTTGCGTCGTTAGAAGCAGATGCAACGGATGTAATTGAATCCTTGATGTTGTTAAGCTGTTCACCGATTGTCTTTGACTGTGAAGAAGAAGTTTCGGAAAGCTTACGAATTTCGTCTGCAACAACAGAGAAGCCCTTACCAGCCTCACCAGCGTGGGCAGCTTCGATAGCGGCGTTCATAGCAAGAAGGTTTGTTTGTTCTGCAATGCTAGAAATTGCAAGGTTTGCTTCCTGAAGCATTTCAGACTGGGTTTCTATCTGGCGGATTCTTTCGTTAACGTCCTGCTGCTTTGAGAAACCAACCTGTGCATCAGCATTAAGGGTTGTAAACTGGTCAGCCATCTTATCTACAGACTGGTTTACAGATGCAATGTTGCTGATCATCTCTTCTACAGCGGCAGAAGCTTCCGTAACACCGGTTGCCTGGCTATCGATAAGGCCGCTTACCTGGGAAATTGTAGCAGAAACGCCCTGAACAGCGTCTACTGTATGAGTAACTGTATCGTTCTGGGAAGAAATCTGCTTGTGAACGCTTTCTATGTTGGCAATAATCTGGGTAATTGCGCTTGCAGTGTCATGGGTTGAATTTGAAAGGTCAATACCCGTGGTGTTAAGCTCAACATTGGTTTCCTTAATTTCCTTAACGATTTTCTGCAGCTTGTCACAGAAGGCGTCAAAGTGGATAATAAGGTCTCCAATTTCATCACGCATAAGAAGTTTTACGCGGCGGCTAAGGTTTGCATCCTCGGATTCAAGTTCAACAAGAACTTTGGTAATGTTGTTAAGACGCCACATAAGCCATCTTACGAAGCGGCCACCAAAGAATATGGCAATAAGGAATACAGCCAAAGAAATCGGAATAACAACCTTAAGGGTAGCATTCTTTACCTGTCCAATAACAGCAAGGCTCTTTGCAACAAAGAACATACCGACAACCTTGCCTTCATGATTCTTAAGCGGAATATAGACACAGAAGTAGTCCTTTCCGCCAATTATAAGCTCACCGTTAAAGCGGACACCCTTGTTGAATACGTTGTCAAGAACGTGCTTGTCTTCCTGCTTGGTACCAGTCAGCTTCTTTCCGTTCATATCCGTAAGCGTAGTGTTTACGCGGACATTTTCGCGGAAAATAGTACAGTCCATATTGAATATCTTGTTAACAGACGGAAGCAAAGAACCGCCAACCAAGTCGTAGGCAACAATAACCGAACCTAGAATCTTTCCGTCCTTGCGTATAGGAGCCGCACAAACCATTACAAAGTCATCGTCAGCAGCCCAACCGTAGGACTTTACGACATTACCTGCAAGGGCTGGCTTTAGCGTTGAACCTTGCATAAGGTCAAAGCTTTCGCTCATACCAACGGCTCCACCGGGAACAATCTTACCCTTTGCATCCGTTACCGCAACACGTTCTATCTCAAAACCGGGAACCATGCCCTGCAGTATTTTTTGCAGCCTGGCCGAATCATGCTCTTCCAAGCATTCTATAACATCATAAGACTGTGACAGGGAAAGCGCGGCTCCGTAAAGGGTCTTCATCCAGTCTTCAAGGATGAATTCCACACCGTCGGCTGTGTCTTTTAGAGTATCCGTAGTATCTGTGCGGAGGTTTCTGTTAAAAATATAAATGGAAATAAATGCAATTCCAAGGCAGCAAACAAGCGCAACCGCACCAATAACGGCAGTAAGTTTTGTTGCAATCTGAACGTTGCGCTTTGCGTTTGTATCAAAGCGATTCAATTCTTTTATCGCCATAAAAACTCCTAAGCATCCAATATATGGAATCTAAAATTCTTCTTAATTATACTATGAAAATCTAATTCAGTCTACATTAAAATAGCCGAATTGCCAGAATTCCCAAAGGGGGGAAGGTCTTCCGCAACATTTATTATCGGAAAAAAAGGGCGCAGTTATTACTGGCCGCTTAATTAAAGGTATGCCGGTAGCCAATGGTAAATTCTATGGAATTAACATCAAAACCGCTTGTGCATTTGTGGAAGGTGCCGTTTTCCCAATAAGAACAGTCCATGTAGTCGTCATAGGAAGCATTTTCAATGGTGGTGGATTTTGTCGTGCCTTCCAGAGTTTTTAAGCCAAGCCATTGGGCTGCAAAAATAAGGGTATCTTTTTTTGTGGCATTATAGGAAAAGTCCACGCCTGCCTTTAGACCACCAAAATAGTCATCAAATTCATCAAGGTAATAGGCCCCGGTAAGAAGGTGGGAATCCAGTGACTGGGCAAAAGTCCACAGGTTTACCGCAAAGGAAAAGCCCATGCTCACCTTTGGGGTAATTCCCATGTCAAAGCGGCCGCCCAGCCATGCCGTAAAGATTACGCGCTCAAGCGAAAGGGCCTCTCCGCTAATTTCCACATCATGGCTGTTTTCTTCATCATTATAGTAACCGTAGTAGCCATTTGGCTCGTACTGATTTGAGTTGTAATAGGAACCAGAACCGCCTATTGCAGAAAAATAAGAATGCACGTAGGAAATTTCTGCTGTTGGTGAAAATGCAAATTTGTCCGTTACCTTGAATTTGTAGGAAAGTTCGCCGCCAAATTCGTAGTAGTAGTTTGTCTTGCAGTCGCTCTCTGTGTAGTTTGTCTTTATGTGGGCATATTCGTCCGCACAGTTGGGAAATCTGGTTACGTTCATCCAGTCAGAGTCAAAGACGGAGCCGCATCTTGTGGGAAGGGCAGCCCTTGCGCTTGCAGATAAGTACAGGTTTTTCCACCCGGCCGTTACTTTAGCCTTAGGCACAAAAAACGGTTTCTGCTCCCACTCAAGGTAGCTAAGCGTACGCCTAACACCAGAACCTATGGTCATAAAAACATATTCGCCCTGTTCCGCAAAGCGTACTGTCGCATCAGCTTCCACGGCAAAATGAAAGTCAGAGGCTTCTGCATAAAGCACTTGTGCCGGCAGCATACAAACAGAAAGCAATACTAATAGAAAGGTTTTTATTGAGCTTTTTACCATAAACTTCCCCTTAATCAGCATCCCTTTCTTCTGCCAAAGAAGGACCTTCTGCCTGATCTGATTGCAAAGAGGCCTCCGCAAAAGGGTCTACCTTGAATATCTTTGCAAACTGCTTACGCACTGCTTCCATGTCGCGAGGATAGGGAGCCGTAAAAGACATTTCATGGGCATGGCTTGGATGTTCAATTTTTAGGCTGTATGCGTGAAGGGCAAGCCTTGAAAGCAGCGGCTTTTCCGATTCCACGTCTCCGTTCCACTTGCGTTTTACGTCGCTAAGGCGAACAGGCTTCTGGTTACCAGAATAAAGCGGATCGCACACAATGCTAAGTCCCAGAGAGGAAAGGTGTACGCGAATCTGGTGGGTGCGTCCTGTTCTTGGGCATGCCTCTATCCAGCTATAGGGGCCACAGTTACCTATTAGGCGGAAGTCCGTTATGGAAATTTTTCCTCCGCGTGGATTTACAATAGTACGGTGCCTTGCGTCTCCATCCGGCTCAAGCTTTAGGTCCACGGTCTTTTCGTTCCAGAGGGGATGACCGTTTACCAGACAGTGATAGGTCTTTTTTACCCCGCGCTCTTCAAACTGCATGCTAAGGCTTCTGTGGGCATCTGCATTGCGCGCGTAGATTACAAGGCCGCTTGTGTCCTTGTCTATGCGGTGAACGGCAAAAAGCTTTCCGAATTCCTTTTCCGCCTCCGTGTCAAGACGGAGTGCTTCCGCATCGTAACGGTCTTGCGCAACCAAAAGCCCTGAGCGCTTATTCAGGACCACAATGTCGTTGTCGAAGTAAATTACTGTGTAATTGGGCACTGCTTTCATAAGTGAAGTATATACTATCTTTGGGAAAAATTCTAGATTCAATAAAAAAGGCCTCCCGGGAAGGAGACCTTTGTTTGCGCGTAAGAGGATGTGGCGGTTATGCGGCTGTTATGGCAATTTTTTTGCTTTCGGTTAGGGCCTTGTTGCGCGGCATTGTGATGGTGAGGACTCCGTTCTTGAATGAAGCGGAAATCTTTGAGCCTTCAACGTCGTCCGGCAGGGTAAAGCTGCGGCTAAAGGAAGAAGACGTGCGCTCGTGGACAATCCATTCGCTGTTCTTTTTGTTTTCTTTCTTTTCTTCCTGGGTGGAAGAAATTGTAAGAACATTGTCCTTTAGGCTAAGGTCAACATCCTTTTCCGTGAGGCCGGGCAAGTCCATGTCCAAAACATAGGTGTCGCCATTCTGCTTTACGTCAACCTTTGGCATTCCAAAATGCGTCTTGCGCAATTCAGGGAATCCAAATCCGTCTTCAAAAAGTGAATTAAACAAAGCAAGTTCGTTCATAATCTATGCCTCCAAATATGAATTAAGTTTTTTGTACGCAGAAGGAGCTTTTCTTTCTTTGTACACTTAACATGAAGCAGATTCCGTGCCAAGTTTTGTATTTTTCAAAGGAGACCCTTGGACCCCAAACTTGGAGGGGAGAAACCCGCTCAGAGTCCGAAGCCCGCTGGTTTCTCCCCTCCAAACCTCCCCTTTTCCTCGGGCACGGCTTAGGGCTGTCGCCCTAAGAACCCCATTCTTTTTCATCACATGAATAAAAACTGTGTCACTTTGACGCAAAACGGTATGCGGAATTTGTAAAAAAAGTGGCATTTTTACCTATAATTTACTCTATAGCATAAAATTTGTTTCTATTATATACTCGTAAGAATGATTGACACTTCCAAAGCAAATTTTAACAGTATCTATAATACGCTAAAGAATGCGCCGGATTTCCGCAACCAAATGTACAACACCATGATTGAACTTATGGACAATCAGGAAAAGCTGTTTGCCAAGCAGGAATCCAACCTGCCGCCGGACCTTGCAGAAAAACTAATCCGCATCAGGCAAAGATCTTCCGAGCATCCGGTCTTTCAGCTTTTTAGGGACAACCCCTTGGCCAAGGCTCTTACGGAACGCTACAACAACAAGCAGCAGCTCCGCCTTATGAAGTACATGACCCGCGTTCAGGACAAGGCCGCTCAAAAAATGCTGGAAGACAAGGAATTTGCAAAGCCTTTTGCCGAGCTTGAGGAATTTGACGCAGTAATCCTTTCCGTAGACATCCGCCGTTCAACAGAGCTTATGCTCCGTGCAAAGTCTCCTCAGTTCTATGCGGAATTCATCAACGAGCTTAACACCATGCTTATTGACGTTGTAAAGGAAAATTTCGGCATCTACGACAAATTTACCGGTGACGGTCTTCTTGCCTTCTTCCCCGACTTTTATTCCGGCAAAGACGCTCTAATTTATGCCCTTGAATGTGCGGACGAATGCAAGGCAGTTTTCAATTCCATATTCAACAAATACCAGGACAATTTTAACATTGACCGCAGGATAACTGGTCTTGGTGCGGGAATAGACTGCGGTTCAGTTTACAAGGCGGGTGTAGAAACCGAATACACAGTAGTAGGCAGCCCCGTCGTATACGCGTGCAGACTTTCTTGCGCCCCAGCCGGCAGCACATACATAACCGTACGTGCACAGAACAAGCTGTCTTCCATGAACTGCACCTATTTTGACTCGCAGCCAACAAAAGTTGCCATCAAGCACGAGGCCACAGCCTATGCATTCAGCATAACAAGAAAACCCAACGCAAGGCTTCACCTTAACGAGCCTGACTGGTACAATTCAACACCTGCGACAAAGCTATGATTAGTTCACCATTGGTATTAGGAATCATTTTCCTAACGGTCGCCCTAATCTTTTGCACCGCCGCTTTTTTTATGGGCAGACCGGAAGCCGTAAAAAAGACCCCTCTCTTTAAGCCAAGCAGCTTTATCTTTTACCTGATTGGTTCCCTTACTTTTGCCACGGGAATTTTATTCATCACGCTAAGGAATGAGCTTTCAAAACAGGCCATTCAGGTTATGGCACTTGCCTATCTGATTATTCTGATTGGCATCTTCTTTGTCTTTATCCAAATGATGGGGAACAAAAAGAAATGAATCCTCCGCCACGCAAGACGCTGCACCACGTAAAGGCAAGCACCCAGTTTAAGCGCGAACACAAGGCAGACTATGGCCGCGAGCAGATAGAAATTCTTTACGAAGACAAGGACATTGTTGTCATAAACAAGCCCACGGGTCTGCTTTCCGTTCCATACCCCGGAAGCAAGGCAAGAACCGCACTTGACCTTCTGGAAAAAATCATGCGCTCGCGGGGTACTTTTTCTGCAGGACACAGGCCTTTTACCGTTCACCGGCTGGACAGGGACACAAGCGGCGTTATGATGTTTGCCCTTAACGAAAAGATGCAGAAAAAAATCATGGACAGCTGGCACACCATGGTAACAGAAAGGCTTTACCATGCCGTTGCAGAAGTTTCGCGAAAAGCAGTGCCGCTCGAAGACTCTGGGCTTATAGACGACCCTTTGGCACAAAACGCCCACCACGTAGGCTACGTTCCACATGACAAGGATGACAAGGCAAAAACTGTTGCCGCCCGCACCCACTATAAAATTCTTTTGCGTGGAAAAACCCATTTTCTTTTTGAGCTTTCCCTTGATACCGGCAAGAAAAATCAGATACGCGCCCACTTGGCAAGCAAGGGCTATCCTTTGGCAGGGGACGAAAACTACCGCGCAAAGACAGACCCTTTTAACCGCCTTGCCCTTCATGCCCGCACGCTGGAATTTGACCACCCACTTACAGGCGAGCACATGAAGTTTGAAGTTCCAGAAGATGATGAATGGGCAGAATACGTAAAAAGAGGTGACCCCAATCCCCAGGCACCTGTCTGGTCTTCAAAGAACCCCTACAATCAGGAAATTCAGAAAAGGGAAAAGGCCTTCGCAAAAAAACAGGAAGAAAAGCAGCTTGCCCCACGACTTTCCGCAAAGCAGAAAAGCCGCATGGATTTTATTGCCCAGGGCAAGTTTAAAAGCGGAAAATAAATTCCTTATCTAAAGCTCCGTCACTCTCCGCTAAGAGCCACAACAGGGTCAAGCTTTGCGGCACGGGAAGCAGGGCTTAGGCCAAAGAAAACTCCCACGAAGACAGAAAAGACGAATGCAATAAAGCAGGACTTAAAGCTGATTACAATGTCTTGCGAGCGCACGTATTCCACGGCAATG
>JAFXWC010000007.1 GCA_017534445.1 Treponema sp. | reverse complement strand
CTGAAGCAAATCCAATTGAAAGATTTTTGATTGCTCCACCAAAGCCACCCATTGCGTGACCTTTGAAGTGAGAAAGAATCAGATAGGTGTCGTAGTTTTTAAAATGCGTTCCCACATAATTTTCCTTGAGACGTACACCACCTTTTACAGGGATTGTCATGTAGCCCTCTGCATCCTGCAGGTCAAAGCCGTTCGCTACATCCAGAAAACCGTGGTCCTTTGCGATTTTCATGTGGTCGATGTTGTTGCTTCTGTTTCCGCCATAAGCAGTGTTGCATTCTACAATGGTCGCATTCAATTCATCCTTTACAAGATTTTTGATGAGGGTAGGACGGAGGTAATTTGAATTTTCGCTTTCACCGGTGCTCACCTTTACGCCTGTTTTGCCTTTGATTTTGTAACCAGTTGCCTTGTAGACTTTTACAAGC
This sequence comes from Treponema sp., assembly GCA_017534445.1. Lineage (GTDB taxonomy): Bacteria > Spirochaetota > Spirochaetia > Treponematales > Treponemataceae > Treponema_D. The sequence continues at coordinate 8,990 of JAFXWC010000007.1, read as the reverse complement.
GCTTCGGGTGTGATGTCCCGGATAAAGTAAACTACTGGAACGGATTTGTCGTTAGCAGGGGCTTCGTGAGTTTTGTAGCTTGCAGCTTTTGGATTGTCCTTTGCAAATACTGTGTTAGCTGTAAAAAAAAGCAAAATTGCTGCTATAAAAAGTGATGGTATTTTCTTCATGCATTTTCTCCTAAAATTTATTACCAGTTTTCATAACGTCGCCCTGTATCGAGCGCGTTTAATTTTTTCATTTCGTTTTAAGATCCTCACGCACAAAATGAGTCCATTGGTGCTTTTCTTTTTCTGGCATACCATATTGAGACTTACCTAATGCAATGCTTTTCATAAGAAATGTCATGTTCTGGGCAAGAACACGCATATTGTAAAGTCCTTCAGCATCAAATGCTGCCTCGCCAGGCATCATGCCATGTACGCTGTTCCAATACTCGCTTGAAGCAACAGGCATGCCAGATATTGTAAAATACTTGTTGAGCTCATCAAAAGTTGCAGAAAGTCCGCCACGACGCGCCACTACAACCGCAGCTCCAACTTTCATGGTTTTGTCAAAAGATGTGCTGTAAAAAAGCCTGTCTAAAAATGCTATAAGAGTTGCATTTGCAGACGCATAATAGACAGGACTTGCAACCACAAGTCCGGCAGCTTCTTCAAACAAAGGGGCAGCCTTATTGACCGCATCATCAAATACACACTTTCCGGTTGTTGCACAAGAACCGCATGCTATGCACCCTCTTATGCATTGAGTTCCGATGTTTAAAAGTTCAGTTTCAACGCCTTCATTTCTAAAAACCTTAATCATCTCTTCAAGTGCTATAGAAGTATTACCATTGCGATGTGGAGATGCATTTACAATTAAAACTTTCACAGTTTTTTCCTCCTGAATTTACCAGCTTTCATAACGTCGCCCTGTATCGAGCGCATTTAATTTTTTCATTTCGTTTACAGTAAGTTCAAAATCCCAGACATCAAAGTTTTCTGCAATGTGAGCAGGGTTTGAACTTCCGGGAATTGTGATATATCCCGACTGCAAGTGCCAGCGGACGATGATTTGTGCAGCTGACTTGCCGCGGGCACGAGCGATTTCCAGCACGGTCTCATTTTGCAGGTGCTCTTTTGTGTGGCCGCGACCGCCGAATGGATAATAGCTTTCTATATAGATTCCTTTTTTTGCAGCCCAGTCTCTTAAAGAGTTGTTCTGATACTTCAAGTGATTTTCGTTTTGTATGACAGCAGGAGGAATTTCAAAATCATTTATGAAATGCGAAACAGTTTTTTCGGTGTAAAAATTTGAGATTCCGATTGAACGGATTTTTCCGGCTTTAACTGCACGAATCATAGCTTTGTAAACTGCATCATCACCCGAAGCCGAGCCGTGCTGATGAAGCAGGCAAAGATCAATATAAGAAAGACCAAGCTGTTTAAGCGAATCGTCAATATCACGATCCGGATTGTTTGACCAGGGAACAAGTTTTGTAGTTACAAAGATTTCTTCCCGCTTACAGATTCCGTCTTTTATAGCACGACGAATTGCATTTCCAACTTCTCTCTCGTTGCCATAATATTTTGCAGTATCAATTAAGCGGTAGCCAGATTTGAGCGCGGCATAAACGGCGTTTTCACAAGTCTCGCCTGTGAGCGTCCATGTGCCCAAACCGAGAGTAGACATTTCATATCCGGAGTTTAGTTTTACTGTGCGCGACGCGGTCGTATTCGTTGCGGTCATTGCGGTATCTCCTTTGTGTGTTTCAGCCGAACTGCACGAAAGCGCGAGGACGGCGAAGGTAAGAATTGAGAACAAAAGTTTTTTCATAGTCAGTCCTTAAACTTCTCCTTTTCCAAAAACTTCACCACCCGCGCGGGATTCCCCACCGCTACGGCGTAGTCGGGGACATCGTGCGTGACCACGCTTGCCGCGCCGATGACGGCGTGCTTGCCGATCGTAACGCCGGGAAGAATCGTCGCGCCCGCTCCGACCCACGAACCTTTCTTGATGACGACGGGCTTCAATGTGAGGACGGAGAGGTCGTAGGGGTCGTGGTTGTTCGAGATTATCTGGGCGTTCGCGGCAATCATCACGCCGTCCTCAATCGTAATCCCTCCACGAGCCATGAGGAGGCAGTTCGAGTTGATGAACACATCGCGCCCGATTCTGACATGGTTGAACGCTGCGCCGAAAAGCGGCGGATTTAGGCGCAGGTTTTCGCCCGCGTTCGAGCCGAACAGTTCGGAAAGGAGCTCGGGAAGTTTGGGGTCGAGCGGAAAGGTCTGGTTTATCTCGTGGACGAGCCTGGCGCACCTAGCCCCCTCTTCTGGTTCTAGGTTTTCGGGATTTTTCGTGTCAAGTCTGATTTCTTCCATTGCGGTGTCCTTTATTTCCTGATTCTCGCTTTCACTTCGCTCCACTCGTCGAGCATTTTGTCAATCTGCGCGGCGGTGTATGCGTCGGGGCGGTAGTTGTTCGGGAAGCGGAAGTCCTTGTACTCGCCGAGGCGGGCGGGATTTTTGGCACGGCTCTTGAAGTCGGAAAGGTAGCCCGACTGTCCGCTTCCCTGGCTCGTGCTGAACGGAACGACGGTCTTTCCCGAAAGGTCTGCAAGGGCGAGGAATTTTTCGGCGGGCGTGGGAACATAGGCGTTCCAAACGGGCGCGCCGATGAAGACAGTGTCGTAGCGCGAGAGGTCGGGAAGCGTGCCTTTGAGGGCGGGCAGTCGGTTTTCGCGCCGCTCTTTCTGCGAGATTTCGGAGGTTTCCCAGCCGTCTTTGGGGTACGCTTTTTCGGTCTTGATTTCGTAGATGTCCGCGCCGAGCCGTGCGGCAAGATGTGTCGCGATGGTCTTTGTGTTCTCCGACCACGAGTAGTAGACGACGAGCGTTTTTTCCGCCGTTTCCGCGCCCTTCGTGCCTTGCGCGGTGCTTCCGTAGGCGGTGAGCAGTGCGACCGCCGACAGTGCCAAAAGTGATTTCAGTTTCATGGTAATTTCTCCGTTTTTTTTCACACCCACGCTTTCACGCGGGTAATCCATTCGTCAATCTGCGCCTGTGAGGTCTGCATATTCGCGCCGCCCTGCGAGTCGAACTGCACTTCCATTGAGGGGGCGAAGTCCGCGCCCGCGCAGTGCGTTTTTATGTCCTTGATGACATGCCCCTTCCAGCCGCCGTGTGTCATGAACGGAATCACGCGCTTTCCGCTCCAGTCGCACGAGGTGAGGAAGGTCAGCACGGCGGGAGCCGTCGCGTACCACCATGTGGGCGTGCCGACCGCGATGATGTCATAGTCCGCCGTGTCGAAGGGAAGCGGCTTGATTTCGGGCTTGAAGCCTTGCTCCACCTCTTTCAGCCCCTGCTGAACCATGGCGCAGTGGTAGCCGCCGTATGGCTCGTAGGGAATGACGGTCTGGATTTCCGCATAGTCCGCGCCAAGTGCCGACTGCAACTGCCGCGCGATTTTCCGAGTGTTGCCGTTCGAGAACGAGTAGCACACGACCAAAATCTTTTGCTTTCCCCTGTTTCCTTTCTTCATTGATTTTTCCCCCGTTCTACACCGTGCCCGGAAACTTGAATCGTAAGCATTTCCTTCTATTCCATTACAGAAAAGACAGCCGTCACGTTGCCTTTGCCCAGAATCTTTTTGAGCTCGGCTTGTGTCACTCCGTCCACTTTTCCAAGTGGCGTGTAGCTCCAGCTGTTGCCATTATAAAAAATAGTGATTTGATTTCCCTGATAGAGCATAATGTCTCCTGCGCTGGTTTTTACCTGTCTGTCGTTTCTCGGGAGTGAAGTTCCAAGCGAGCCGACCTTTTCAAAGCCGCCGTATTCATTGAGTTTGACAGTAAGCGGACCTTTTTTCAAAAGTTCGTAAAAGGCAACAGCAGAAGAATTGTCGGCTAGGGTAGCGGTAAGATTATGATTACCACTGTCGCTTGTAATTTGAATTGAAATCTTCATATCAGAAAGTTCTCCTTTGTCTGATGATTTTGTCTCCTTGCTGCCATTAGCGCAGGCAGTTGTGGACAGAAGAAGTATTGTTAGTATATATGAAATTAATTTTCTCATTATAACTCCTTGGGGGCGTTGCGGGGGTGTCCCCCGCTGGGTGGGGTAGGACGCAACGATGGGGGGCGGTTGGGCGGGGCTCCGCCCTCCTTACTTCAAATACTTTACAAAAAAATCTGCAAGCTTATCAAAAGGAATTGCATTGTTTTTTCCGCCGTCGTACAAATCGGTGTGACTTGCGCCGGGAATAATTACAAGCTCCTTGTTGTTGCCTGTGAGCCGCTTAAAGGCATCTTCGCCAAAATAGCGGGAGTGGGCCTTTTCGCCATGAAGAACCATAACGGCACTTTGGATTTCTTCTGCATAGGCGAGAAGCTTTGTATTCAAAAGAGAAGTTGCAGCAGTAACATTCCAGCCGCCATTCGAATTAAGACTTCGCTCGTGATAGCCGCGGGGAGTTTTGTAGTAGTCGTAATAATCCTTTACAAAACACGGAGCGTCTTCGGGAAGAGGATCTACAACACCGCCACCAAGCTTATAAGTACCGCCAGCCTGAACTGCTTTAAAATCTTCGATGCGCTGTGCCATAAGCGCCTTGCGGGCCTCGTGTCTGGCTTCTGCATTATTTGCGCTGTCAAAATATCCGTTGGCTGTAACACGACTCATATCGTACATTGTGCTGGCAACGGTTGCCTTAATTCGCGTATCGATTGCCGCTGTGTTAAGAGCCATTCCGCCCCAGCCACAGATTCCTATGATTCCGATTTTTTCTGGGTCAATGCTGTCGCGGGTTGAAAGAAAATCTACTGCCGCCATAAAATCTTCGGTGTTGATGTCGGGACTGTTCATATAGCGTGGCTCGCCGCCAGATTCTCCTGTGTAGCTTGGATCAAAGGCCAGGGCTATGTAACCGCGGGAAGCCATTTGGTTTGCATAAAAACCGGAAGACTGTTCCTTTACTGCGCCAAAAGGCCCAGAGATTGCGAGGGCCGGATTTTCTTTTTCGGCGGCATTTTCTGGTGCGTAAAGGTCTGCTGCAAGTTCAATTCCAAAATGATTACGGAAGGTTACGGTTGTTCGTTTTACTCCCTGGGCTAATTCAAAAGTGTAATGCTCGTTTGTTCTGTCTATTTTTGCAAGATTTGGATTCATCTTTTCCTCCTGTGTGATTGGGCGTTCCCTCCACTTCGTGGAGGGCGGGCTTTTCGCCATTCCGCTGTCGCTCCAGCCGCTTCCCTCGCTTTCGCTCGGTCCAGTGGCCGCCTTGCTTGAAACTTCGCACATTCGTGCTCGTTGCAAAGCGGCGTGGCTACAATCCCTAACGCATATTTAGTAACGTTATGTCACTTATCTAAAGTGTATGGCATAATCGGTGACTTGTCAATACTAAAATGCATTTTTAGTGACAAAAAGTTGCTTATTACAAAGCTTTATAATATATCAAAATTCTTACCTTTCTATACATTTATAGAAAATAAAGCCAATTCTGCTGAAGTCTAGTTTTTTTTCTTCTTTTTTAATATAGTTGCGCTATGAAGAAATTTAATTTTATTTTAATGTCAGCCGCGCTTTGCGTTTTTGTTTCTTGCGCTTCTGTTAAGCCCGCGGAAAAGGACACACTCTTTCAGGTGGCCACCTTGCAGTCTCTTATGCTTGGTTATTATGACGGCGTTTCAAATGTCGGTGAATTGAGGCGGAACGGAAGCATTGGCATCGGCTGTTTTGAAGGCGTAAACGGCGAATTGATTATGCTTGACGGAACTGTTTATCAGGCGATTTATGACGGAAGCATTAAGACTCCCGATGACGCGACAAAGATTCCCTTTGCGAATGCAACTCTTTTTAAGAGCAACATTTCCGCGCGGCTCGAAAACATTGATTCTTTAGAGACGCTGAAAAAACAATTGAATGAAGTTGTAGAAAAGAACGGAAGAAACCTTTTCTATTTTGTCCGCATTGACGGTGATTTTGAGACGACGAATTTCAGAAGCGAATATGCGCAGGAAAAACCCTACAAGCCTCTGGCAAAAGCAATGGAAACTGACCAGACTTTCTTTGACCTAGCAAATGTTTCTGGTACGATTGTTGGTCTTTACTGCCCGGACTATATGGACAAGCTGAACACTCCAGGCTGGCACTTCCACTTTATCACCGCCGACAGAAAAATGGGCGGTCATCTTCTTGAAGTAAAGGCAAAAAGTCTTTCAGCGCAAATTGACAAGACCACATCTTTCAAGATGATTCTGCCTGAAGACGATGCTTTCCAGAACGCTGGTCTTGCCCAGGATTTGAGCAAAGACATCCGCGCCGTTGAGGTAAAATAGGCTCTTCCTTATATTCAGGGATGTTTGCTTGTGGGACTAAGCGTGTATGGACGGGGGAAGTAATCACTCCCCCAGAATCCACCTAATCCCCTTTGCCAGTCGCGCTTGGTTGTCTGCAAAGTGGTTCCCTTTGTTCAGTTCAAAAATTGTTTTGATTCCCTGAGTTTTGTAAAAGTCGGCGAGGCTTTCCCCATTGTTTTGGACGGTGGCCAGCAGGGGATTTTTTGTTTTTGATTCTTTGTCGCCAAGGGAAAGATAGATGCTGTCGGGCTTGGTGGCAAAGGGCGTGGTCTTGACAAAATCCACAAAGCGGGGAAACCATGCGGAGGGAGAGGCGGCTACAAATCGGGAAAAGGCTTTTGTTTTGTGGGCGGCGTAGAGGGCAAAGAGACCTGCAAGGGAATATCCTGCGAGGGCGATGTATGGCGGCGGCGAAAGTTTTTGTAAAATCACGGGAAGTGCTTGGCAGACAATGAAGTCAAGGTAGGAATCTGCTTTGCCAGAAAATGGCGGCTCGTTTTTGCGGAGGGGCGGAATCTCCCAGGGAGAAAGGTCGGCGTTCCAGTCCATGCCGGAAATGCAGGCGAGGGTGAATGACGGGCAGTTCAGGGCGGCGCATTCTTTCCAAAGGGAATCGGCTTCGCCTGCGAATGTGTTCACGAGGACGAGGGGAAGGCCTTCTTTGGTGGGAGTCGTAATGCTGATGCTTTTTCCGTCAAGTTTAAAGATTTCTGTTTTAAAAGATTCTGCCATTTTTTCTCCAATGGGGATGACCAATAAGTTCAAAAAGTGTCATTTTCGGGTTTGACCCGAAAATCCATTTAATTTTACACTCTGACCTCAATTTCGTCTTTAGCCAAAAGGGTGTCGAGGGTAACTTCACATTCCACGGCAATGATTTTTACTCCGGCGGCTTTGGCTTCCTTGAGGGCGTCGGCAAAGTCTGCGTGGGTCTCGCGGTTTGGCGTAAAAAATTTGCATCCTTTCATCTGGACGATTATCAAAATCATGCACTCATATTCGCCGCTTTTACTGAATGCGGAAAGTTCCCGGACATGCTTTAGACCACGGAGGGTGGGCGCGTCAGGAAAGAGTGCGATTCCGTTTTTTTCTAGAGTGCAGCCTTTTACTTCGATAAGACTTTTGTGGGGGCAGGCAGTGTGGTCTTCATATTCGGCATAAAAGTCAAAGCGGGAGTCTCCTAGAGTGTATTCCGGCTTTAAGAGCGTGAGCTTTGGAAAATATGTTTTGGTCTCGCGAATCCATTCTGCGGCAACTTTGTTGGGAGCCTGACTGTCCATGTTGATGAGGATTGTTTTTTGTGAGGCCGTGTTTTCATCCGTCACGACTTTTTCCACCGCAATCAAATCATATTTTGTTTTTCGTGCGGGATTTTCGCCTTCTTCCAAATAGACTGCTGCACCCGGCACAAGCAGTTCCTTACAGCGGCCGGTGTTCTTTACATGCACGGTCTCGTTTTTGCCATCCAGCATGACATGGGCTATGAAGCGGTTAGGTCGGTCGAGAAAAATTGCTTTGTGAATGTGCTTGTATTGCATAAGGGTATTATAGCAGAAATAATAAATAAATAACACACCGTCGCTTATTGCCAGCTTTACTACACTGTGCTAAACTATCCCCATGTCTGATTTTATCCGCGCAAGAAGCGACGAACACAAAGAAGAGCGCCTTTCTCAAATAAAAGAGGCAACTGCAGAACTTTTTGCAAAATGTCCCTACTCAGAAATTACCCTTACCACGATTGCCGAAAAACTGGGCTGGTCTCGTGCCAATCTTTATAAATACGTTACAACCAAAGAAGAAATCTTTCTGGAAATCTCTGCAGAAAAAATGTCGAACTATTATGGTTCACTTGTTGCTGCTTTTCCAGAAGGCACCAATTTTACGCCGGACGTGATTGCAGAAGTTTGGGCTGGAATCGTCAACGCAAATCAAGATTACATGCGCTATGTTTCTTATCTTAACCCGGTGATAGAAACAAATGTTACCGTTGAACGACTTGCCATTTTCAAAAAGAAATATTATGAACTGGCCTATGTCTTCCGCGATAGACTTGCTCAGATGCTTGGCACTACGCAGGACGTTGCTTACAAAATTCAGCTGGATGTGCTTTTTTATGCTTCATCAAATGCGGTCTGCTGCTACAAAAATCCTCTGGTTCAGGAAGCTCTTAAACAAATCAATATAACTCCGCCACCAATGGATTTTTACAAAGACATGAAGGACTTTATAAAAATGCGGCTTGAGTGGAAAGAATAAGAGCAAATCTTTATTGAAGAAAAATGCTCGAATGAAAATGTACCTTTTTATTAAATTGTGTTAAACTGTTTGCATGAAAGATAAGGTACGACTTTTTTTACGATTTCTTCTGGTTACAGCTGGAGCTTTGGTGATGGCTGTAAATCTTAATACTTTTGTGCATGCAGCGGGACTTTTGCCAGGTGGTTTTACAGGAATTACTTTGTTAATTCAAGAAGTTTTTGCAAAATACCTGAATATAAAAATTCCATTCGTACTTTTTTATTGGGGTCTGAATCTTGTGCCAGCCCTCATCTGTTTCCGTTATGTGGGGAAGCGATTTACCCTTCTTTCACTTTGGGCAATTGTTGCATCTGGTCTTTTTACAGATTTAATTCCAGGTCTT
>JAFXWC010000038.1 GCA_017534445.1 Treponema sp. | reverse complement strand
CGGAGACACCTACTCGCTGAAAATTAGGGGTGCTTGAAACCAAACTTAGCCCCGATTGGAAGGGCCGCGGAGCGGTTGCCGGCAGGCAATGGAGGCGGAAGCCGGTTCTCGCAACGAAGTTTCAAGCGACCCTGGAAAGCGGGGAATGCGTGGAAGTTTGGCCGGCACGGAGTGGCGGACACAGTTTAACAATAAAAGCGGCTCCAAAGAAGAAAAAGAATAGGCTTGAAAGTGGAAGAGCGTCTTTTGGCTGGCATTTGAAAGTTTTTACTTTTCGCGCTAGAATAAAGCGATTTTATTTCTGGAGGAATGCCATGGATATTTGTGACGCGGTAAAATATGTTGGGGTTGACGATCATGAGATTGATTTGTTTGAGGGGCAGTTTGAAGTGCCCGGCGGAATGGCTTACAACTCCTATGTGATTTTGGATGATAAAGTTTGCGTAATGGATAGCGTTGATGCTAATTTTGGCGACCAGTGGCTTTCAAACATAGAGGCAGTTCTTGGAGAAAGAAAGCCGGATTACCTTGTTGTTCAGCACATGGAAATGGATCATTCGGCCAACGTGATGCGTTTTGCTCAGAAATATCCTGCGGCAAAGATTGTTGCATCAAAAGTTGCATTTTCAATAATGAAGAATATGTTCCAGACAGACTTTCCAGAGAGGCAGCTTGTTGTTGCGGAGGGAAGCCTTCTTGACCTTGGCACGCGAAAGCTAAGATTTGTTTCTGCACCCAACGTTCATTGGCCGGAAGTTGTAATGACTTATGAAGAGGAAGACAAGATTCTTTTTTCTGCCGATGCCTTTGGAAAGTTTGGTGCGCTTGACTATGATGATCCAGAGGGCTGGGACTGCGAGGCACGCCGCTACTACTTTGGCATTGTGGGAAAGTTTGGTTCTGCTGTTCAAGCCTTGCTAAAAAAAGTTTCTGCCCTGGACATTAAGGTTATCTGTCCACTGCACGGTCCTGTTTTGGACAAGGACTTGGCCCATTACATTGGCCAGTACGACACTTGGTCAAGCTATGGGGTTGAAAGCCAAGGTGTTGCCCTTGCCTATACTTCCGTTTATGGGCACACAAAGCAAGCTGCGGAAAAGTTGGCGCAAATCCTAAAGTACAAGGGTTGCCCAAAAGTTGCAATCTTTGACCTTGCCCGCGAAGATATTTACGAGTGCGTTGAGGATGCCTTTAGGTACGGAAAGCTGGTGCTTGCTTCTACCACTTACTGCGGAGGCGTATTCCCTGCCATGCGTGAATTCATTCAGCACTTGACGGAACGCAACTATCAAAAGAGGACCGTTGCTTTTATTGAAAATTCCAGCTGGAATCCGGCTGCCGCAAAGACAATGGCTTCGCTTCTTGAGCCTTGCGCAGACATTAAATTTGCAGAGACAAAGGTTTCAATAAAAGTTTCTATGAAAGATGCGGATATTGCCGCGCTTGAAAAGTTGGCAGAGGAATTGCTCGGCTAATAGCGAATGCCTGAGTTGCAAACCCTTTGACTACACTCAGGGAACGAGTTTGGAGAAAAAATTGTTGGATAAAAAAATAAATAGGTTTGGAAGTGCCGCATTCTATTCGTCGGCATTAAAAATTGCGCTTCCAGTAATGGCACAGCTTTTGGTGCAAAACCTTGTTTCGCTCATAGACAACTTTATGGTTTCCGGTCTTGGAGACGTAAAGATGTCTGGCGTTAACATTTCTGGACAAATCATTTTCCTCTTCATTGTCTTTTTGACAACCGTTTGTACTGCCGCAGGAATTTTCATGACGCAGTTTTCCGGTGCGGAAGACAAGAACGGAATGAGGCAGTCCTTCTGCTTTAAGCTTTGGGTTGGGCTTTTTATTGCGGCTTTGTTTATGTCTGCCAGCCTCTTTTTCCCGCGCATGGTCCTGTCTTTTATGGTAAGGGGAAACACTCAGGCTGGGGATATCTTGGATCAGGGGCAGCAGTACCTTTGGATTATTGCCTTTACGGGAATACCGATTGTTGTCTCAACCGTAATCGCTTCTTCGCTAAGGGAAATCGGCAGGGTAAACGCTCCGCTCGTTATTTCTATCTTTGCAACTTTGGTGAACACTTTCTTTAACTGGGTCTTCATCTACGGAAACTTGGGTGCACCTCGCCTGGAGGTTAGGGGTGCCGCCATAGCTACGGTCATTGCCCGCGCGGTAGAAATGCTTGTATTTATCATCTACATCCTTGCAAGAAAGCCACCCTTCCTGATTCGGGTGTACGATATGTTCCACGTGAACTTTAAGCTCTACAAAGAAATTTGCTCAAGGGCCGCAATGTCATCTTGCTCAGAAATGCTTTGGGCTGTTGCAGAAACAGTTTCTGCCGCTTTGTACAACGGACGCGGTGGTTCTGAAGTTGTTTCCGGTATGAGCGCAAGTTTTGCAATTGCAAACCTTTTCTTTGTGGCCTTTAGCGGAATCATAACTTCAACAGGCGTAATCATTGGAAAAAGCCTGGGGCGGGGAGATTTGGAGCTTGCAAGAAAGCAGAAAGTTTGGCTTTTGAACGGTGCCAACGTTTTTGGCCTTATGATGACGGGAGTTGGGCTTGTTACCATTTTGCTTGTGCCAATTGTATTTAGGCATCTGAGTCCGCAGTCTCAGTCCATCTGCAAGAGCATGGTCTTTGTAATGGCACTCTACATGCCGGCCTGGGTGTACATAAACGGCCAGTTCAGCGTAAGCAGGGCTGGCGGTGACACAATGATGGGAATGCTTGTTGACGGAATTTCCAACGTCTTTGTAGTAATTCCTGGAATCTTCCTTATGGCAAAGCTTACAAGCATTGGCCCTGTTATAATGTACACAATCATCAAGGCAGTGGAATTTCCAAAGATTGCCATAGCAACATGGTGGCTTAAAAAGGAAAAGTGGCTCGTGAACCTTGCGGCAAAGAATGAGGCAGGTAAGGAATAGGAGACTCGTATCTGGTTATGGCAAACGAAATTTCCTACCACAAGAAAAATGACGAGATTGAGTGCGTGCACTACAAAAATTCAACCAAGTGCTACGCGCCTCATACGCACACGGGACACTTGGTCTTGGGCTATGTGGAAGAGGGAGAAGTTTGCATCATCATGAACGGAAAGGAAAAAGTCTATGGGGCAGGGGAGCAGTTCAAGATTCTGCCTGATGTGCTTCACGAAATTAGGACCGTGGACGGAAAGCCCTATTCAATGGCGGTAACCTGTATCCTCTTTCCTGCAACAAGTTCTGCGGCAAGTCCAGAAAATTTTCCTGGCGACGTTAAGCTTGTGGAGCTAAAGTCAAGCATTCTGGACAAGCCGGAAAACATGTATTTAATAGAAGAAATGGCGGCAGACTCAAACACCAGCCCCTTTCATCTTATCCGTAAATTCAAAAAGGCATTTGGACTTACACCCCACCAGTTCCAGATTCAGTGCAAGGTGCGCAAGGCACAGAAACTTCTTGAAGAAGAAAAAAGCGTCTGCCAGGTAACCTATGATGCAGGCTTCTGCGACCAAAGCCACCTGGACAGATGCTTTCAGAAAGTGGTGGGTCTTACCCCAAAGGAATACAGGGCATCGCTTAAGACAGACAAAGAATAATCTTTGCAGTCCTAGCACAGTGCCGGGAAAAACTTTGCGAACAGGTAAAGGCCTTCGCTTCCCGCGTTAACTTCGTGGGGAACCTTTGCGCCCATAATGGAAATTACTCCGCTTTCATAGGCAATGCTCGCGCCGTCGTTAATGCACACACCCTTGCCGGCAATCACTTCGTGGGTTTCAAGCTGGGTTTCGTGAATGTGATTCCCTATGCTTTTGTTGGGAGCAATGCGCACAAGATGATAGCTGAACGCTCCGCCCGTGTCTTTTGAAGTGATGATGTGCTTCAGTTCAACTCCTTCAAAAACCGGATGCTTTGACCATGCAATTTCTGCAAAGTCCTTTTCGCTTCCCTTAAGCCTAAGCTTACCTTCGTTAAAACTTTCAAAAACAGATTTTTCCATTTGCAACTCCTTGCGTTTTGATGCTTCCACTTTACAGCAAGGGCACAGAAAATAATTGGATAAAATTGCTATGTTTACGGAATACAAATACACAAATCATTGACTGTTGACAATAATGTTCAAAAAGCATATATTATATCTCGGTGTTACTACTAATAGAAACTTGCAAAAATAATATAGAGGTTCTTTATGAAAAAAATTATTCCTTTAATCATGATTGCATCACTTGTCCTTGCATCTTGTACAAAAAAGGGTGATCCGTCACAAGTAAAAATCGGCATAGCAAAAATCGTTCAGCATCCGGCTCTTGATGCTGCCGAACAGGGCATTATCGATGTTATTAACGAAAACGGAATCAAGGCGGAATTTGACCTTCAGAACGCAAACGGAGACGTAAACACTGCGGCTCAGATTGCCTCCCAGTTCAAGGTAAAAAAAGTAAACGTTGCGGTAGGCATTGCAACTCCGGTAGCAATCGCGCTTTCCACTACACTCAAGGACACGCCGGTTGTTTTTGGTACCGTTACGGATCCTGTTGGGGCTGGCCTTGTTGACACCGTTGAACACGGCAAGAACAACGTTACCGGTATGAGCGACGCAATTCCTACGGTTGAGCACATAAAGCTCTTTGCAAAAATCACGGGAATCAAAACACTCGGCTACATCTACACAAGCAACGAGGCAAACTCTGTGTCTGCCCTTGAGCTTGTAAAGCAGGGCTGCAATGAGGCCGGCTTGGAACTTGTAACGCAGGCAATCTCCCAGTCAAGCGAAGTAAAGCAGGCTGCGGAAGCAATCATTACCCGCGTTGACGGAATCTATCTTACAACGGACAACACCGTATTCAGCGCAATCTCTTCTTTGGTGGACGTATTCGGCAGGGCAAAGAAGCCAATCTTCTCCGGCGATGTTACGGCTGCAAAGGACGGCGGAATCTTTATGGCAAGCGGATTCAACTATTACAAGGCAGGCCGCGCAACAGGCGAAATCGTAGTAAAAATCCTGAAAGGAACAAAGCCTTCTGAAATCCCGGTACGTTTTATGACAGACCCGGCAGATTCAGACTTGCTTATCGACCTTGACGTTGCAAATGCATGCGGAATCACCATTCCGGAAGACCTGAAGAATTCTGCAAACATGATATTTGAAAACGGAAAACTGATAGAAAAATAATTTGTAAATTACTATAATGGGCTGTCTGAATGGGCTTTGACAAAACTCTTCGGACAGCCTTTTTGTTTTAGGAACTGGATATGTTTTGTAGTATTATTATTGAAGGTTTAATTTACGGAATCATGGTACTGGGCGTTTTTATGTCCTACCGCGTCACAAACTTCTGCGACATGACGGTTGACGGTGCTTTCCCCATGGGCGGCTGTATTCTTGCTGCATGCCTCTTGCTTGGAGTGAATCCCTTCCTTGCCCTCTGTCTTGCCTTCCTTGGAGGAGTCCTTGCGGGACTTTGCACAACCGTAATCTACACAAAGCTCAAGATTCCGGATTTGCTTGCGGGAATCCTTATGATGACAATGCTCTATTCCGTCAACCTCCGCATAATGAAAAATACGGCCAATGTCTCTTTCCTTAAGATTGCAACGCCTTTTTCCAAAATAACATCCTTCTGCGAAAGCCATTTCCCTTCCCTTCCTGCAGAAGTTGGAGTCTGCATTTTCCTTGTTGTCTTTGTAATTGCGCTAAAGTGGGTTATGGACATCTTTTACCACACGGACCTGGGCCTTACAATGGGAGCACTCGGTGCCAACGAGCAGATGATAATTTCCCAGGGCGTTAATCCGCAGGTTGTGCGCGGCATAGGCGTTTGCGTGGGCGACGGACTTGCTGCCCTTTCCGGTGCCTTTGCCGCAATGTACAACGGCTTTGCAGATGTAGGAAGCGGAACCGGTGTTATCGTAAGCGGCCTTGCATCCTTAATGCTTGGTGAATTCATAATCCGCTCCAACAAAATCGGAATGCAGACCCTGCGCGTATTGATTGGTTCTGTCATCTACCGCGGAATCATGTACTTTGGACGCAGCTACGGCTTTGTGATTGGACTTACAAGTAATGACCTAAAGCTTATCACGGGTCTCTTAATCATCATCTGCCTTATCATTTCCAAGAAGGGGAGCAAAAAATGCTAGAACTAAAGAACATAGGAATCACATTTAACGCTGGAACTCCCGACCAGAACGAGGCTCTTAAAAACATAAACCTCACAATCAACGAGGGAGACTTTATCACTGTAATCGGCTCAAACGGGGCGGGAAAGTCAACCCTTTACAACATCATCTCCGGCAACATGCATCCTTCCCACGGAACAATTACCTTGGACTCAAAGGACATAACCAACGAGCCTGAATACAAGCGCGCAAAATTCATAGGCCGCATTTTCCAGAACCCGCTTTTGGGAACGGCAGGAAAAATGTCTCTCCAGGACAACATGATGATTTGCAGCAAAAAGGGCTGGAAGGGCCTTAGAATCAGCCTGAACAAAAAGAAGCAGGCATATTTTAGGGAAGAACTAAAAAAGCTGAACATGGGACTGGAGGACCGCCTAAATGACAACGTTGACCAGTTTTCCGGCGGCCAAAGACAGGCACTCACCCTGCTGATGGCGGTAATGTCAAAGCCTCAGATTCTCCTCTTGGACGAACACACGGCGGCCCTTGACCCGACCAATGCCGACATCATAATGAAGCTTACCAAAGAATTTGCGGACAAGTACAATCTTACCGTAATGATGGTAACCCACAACATGCAGCAGGCACTCAATTACGGCAACCGTCTCCTTATGATGGACGCAGGAGAAATAATCCTGGACATAAGCGGCGAGGAAAAGCAAAGCCTCTCCATGGAAGACCTGAACAACCGCTTTAAGGCAATCCGAAAAACTTCCATCACCAGCGACAAAATGGTTTTGCAGTAAGGTCAGAATTTTTTGCGGCACTTGCTTTTGTGACTGCCGCTTTTTTTGCTAACAAAGGCTCATTGTGTGTGGCGCTTGCGGGGTTCCGCCTTTCGGCTCCATTGCCTGTCGGCAACGTGCTTCGCACGCCCCTCCAGTGCCTGCCGTGCTTTTATATGCAAAGGCATGCAGGTGCGCATGTATTTATGCCCTTCTTTCTTCTGTCAAAGGCTCGTCCCAGATATCTTGTCCAAAATACATTATTACACATACTCCGCTTAATTGCCAGTGTCATTAACTTGCAGTCATGCTGAACTTGATTCAGCATCTGTATCTTGTTTGCCTAAGATATTCCGAATCCACATTCATAGCAGTTCGGAATGAAAGTCCTTTAGATTACTGACATTGGCGTAATTGCCATACTTAAAAGCTGTGAATTTTTCACAGTTTTTTATGTAAAAATTCACAAGTTTTTGTGCGTAAATACTCACTACAGAAAACGAAATCTAATCTAAAATAGGCTTAAGATTAAACAGTCGGCGGACTTTAAGCGCGGGGTATTTTATGAAACTTACAGGTCTTAGAAGGGCTGCAATAGTTCTTGCAGTTTTGGCATCGGGTGTGGTTTTGTTCTCTTGCGGAGGAAAAGGCAAGAAGCAGGACAAAAAGGAAGCAAAGGCTGCTGCGGAATCTGCCGGAGGAGAGGAGGCGGAGGAAGTTGTAGAAGTTAACATTGTGGATACAAAAGATCCAAATGCAGCAACAGACTTTATCTACGAGACAACGGTTGACGGTACAGGTGTTGTAATCCAGAGGTACATTGGTTCGCGCGGCAACGTAGTCATCCCGGAAGAAATAGAAGGGCTTAAGGTAAAAACCATTGGTAAAGATGCTTTTAACGACATCAAGAACATTGCGTCCGTGGTTTTGCCGTCTTCTGTAACATCAATAGAAGCAAGTGCTTTTTATGGCTGTTATGCTTCGGAAATTTCTTTGAGCAGCGGTCTAAAGACTATAGCAGGCCAGGCTTTCCAAAAATCAAAGGTAAAGGAAATTACAATTCCGTCCGGCTTTGAAAAATTCGTTGGCACGTATCAGTTTGCAGGTTCTGCGCTTTCCAAAGTAACGCTGCCTAATGGTATTACTTCCATTCCCGAAGGCTGCTTTTACAACACAAGGCTTTCTACCGTAGAAATTCCGGAAGGCGTTACATCAATTGGGGCAGAAGCCTTTTCTACCTGCAACATTTCTTCTTTCAACATTCCTTCAACTCTTAAGAGTACAGGTAATAAGGCATTCGCATACAATCCGCTCAAAGACGTTTCCATTGCAAGCCGCGATGGTGCAGTTGCATACGGTTGGAATTCCTTTGCAGGATGCAATAATTGGGGTACAATGACGATTGCGCTCAGAAAGAAGATAAACGCTTCCGGCTACAAAAACGTTTATTACGCAAGTTCCAAGTACCAGGACGATATTTCCTGCTGCAAAGAACCAGCTGCCCGCTAATCCTTTTGCAAAAGCCAGTCCAAAAAGCTTTACTGCTTTATCCGCGTTACGGTGGGGGCTGGCTTTATCTTTCTTATCCTTTAATCTGTCTGTAATTTGCTATGGACTTTTAATCAAAACCATACTATAGTATAAGTATGGAAGATAGCAAATTCAGTAGTCCTGCCATGCGTGCAATAAAGCTTACCGTCATCTGCTTTCTGGCACTTGCGCTTAACTTCCTCTCCGTCTTTGTTTTTTATGAAACGCTTAGGCTTCCGCTTTTTATGGACACAATCTTTACGCTGGCGGTGCTGTTTTATGCAGGTCTTTTACCGGCGCTTTTTGTTCAGATTTCATACAACATCATAAATTCGCTTATATGGATGTTCAAAACCGGTTCTTTTGACGTCTTTATGATGATGTATACAATCTGCGGAATTCTGATTGTAGTTTCAAGCTGGATTGTTGCCAGGCACAAGGAAGAATTTGAAATTAGCCCCTTTGTTACGCTGCTCTATCTAGTCCTTATAGCGATGATTTCTTCCGCATGTTCTGTACTTGCGGGTGGCATAATCGACTACTTCCACATAAAATGCCGTAATATCCCCGACATGATGAACCCCATCAAGAAATTTACCGATGCCTTTTTGCGGCAAAGGTTCAGCCTCTTTCTTTCCTGCATACTCGCCCAAGTTCCGGTCTCTTTTGCGGACAGGCTTATTGCAACCATCGCGGGTTGGGGCATATACAAGATTATGAAGCGGACACTGTGAATTTTTCACAGTTTTTTATGTAAATTTTCACAAGTTTTTGTGCGTTCCTACTCACTACAAGTTTTTTTGCTTCTGTTATAATTTTATCATCCTGCTATCCTTGAGTAACCCGTCATTTTCTGCGGTGGCAAATTTTCTGCGGTTGTGATAAACTTGCTTTGGGTTGCAGTGATTTAATATGATGGATAAAACACAGGAAATTGCAGAACTAGAAAGCATTCTGCACAATTACACAGTTTTCTTCCTCGTGATTGATGTGCTGTTTTTCGCGTTGCTTTTTTGCGCCGTGATTTTCCTCATCAAATTCATCAAGGACAAAAAGAACCTTCATGCCTCGAACGAATACATATCGTATACGATTCGGGGTCAGGAGGAAGAAAGAAGCCGTATTGCCCGGGAACTTCACGACACTGTGGCTCAGGACTTGCGTTACTGCAAAAGCCTTTCCGAAAAGAAGAATGCCAGTGAACTGCTGCCCCAAATTTCATCCATACTGGGAGCGACAATTCAGCAGGTAAGGGCAATGAGCTACAATCTGGTTCCGCCGGACATAACACAGAACGACCTTGCCGCAAACCTTATGAGCCTTTGCGCTGAGTGTGCAGAAAAGAGCGGGATAGAATTCCGCTTTACGCTTATAGACGGAACGGACACTTCTTTTCTAACTGCGGACGAAGGGCTTAACCTTTACAGAATTGTGCAGGAAGCTCTTGCCAACATTCTTAAGCATGCGGAAGCAAGTGAAGCTACCGTAATGCTTAGGAACGGAAGCGGAAATGAAGAAGACGGACTTTACATTTTTATTACGGACGACGGAAAAGGCTTTGAACCAAAAAGCAACATCCTCCTTGCAACAGGGCAGAAGCATTTTGGTCTTTCGGGAATGGAAAGGCGGGCTGCATTAATAGGTGCAAAAATAACCATAAACTCTGCAAAGGGTGACGGAACTCAAATAAGCATTATGAAAAAGAATAGTGCTATACATAATGTAAGTAGAGGGGGGAGGTAAATGGTATCATTCTTTGTTATAGAAGACCACAGCCTTACCAACTTGGGAATAAGACAGCTCCTTATGGAGCAAAGCGGTTTTGAATGCATGGGCTTTGCTTTTAAAACGGACGAGGCTATGCAAAAGCTTTCGGAACTTTCAGAAACAAATAAGCTTCCTCAAATCCTCATACTGGATTTATTCTTGGGTGAAGAAAGCGGAATAGACATTATGCGCGAAGTTTGCAAAAAATTTCCTTCTATAAAAATACTGGTCTATTCAATGTTTGCCAAACCCGGAATTGTCTCTATTGCCCTGGAAAACGGAGCTAAGGGTTTTGTCTCAAAATCTGCCCCTGAACCCGAACTTCTGAACGCAATAAAAATTGTTCTTGACGGCGAAAGTTATGTGCAGCAGAATCTTGTTCCCTCACTTTTTACCTACAGAACCATGCTGGACAGTTTTACAAAGCAGGAGCAGAACATCTTTAAGCTGATTCTGGAGCGCAAGAGTAAGTCACAGATTGCAGACGAACTGAACATAGTAAGCCGTTCTCTAGAAAACTATCTCTCGCGCATCTACTCAAAAACCGGCTGCAATGGCCACGAAGAACTTATCCGCAGGTTTGGCGAGTAAGACACAGAAAGTTAGAAGAACTCCACAGTGTATTTGTTTTTTACTGCATACTCGTGGGCCGTACTTCCTTTTTTTACGCTCCAGACAACTTTTTTGTCTGTTATGTTTTCGCCAAATTTTACGACGCTTTCGGGGACTTTAAGCTTTTTGATGCCGGTTCCAAGGAAGGCACTGGCACCGATTTCTTTTACCCCTTCTTCGATTGTGACTTTTGTTAGTTTGCCACTGCTCCAGAATGCGTCTTCCTCTATGATTTTAATTGTTCCCGGTATATAAACTTCTTCAAGTTCCGTTTGGTAGAAGGTGTTCCTTTTGATGACGGATGCCGAGGAGGGAATTACGGTTTTTGTAAAGTGGGGGAAATCTTCCTTTATTTCTATGAAGGGGTCTCCGTCTGCAAAGTAAAGCACTCCGTTTTTTACAAAGTCCTTTTCTGGTGTCTGGGCCTTTAGTTCATTTTGGGAGAATGTAGCAGGATTTAAAAGATAGCCGTTAGGGTAGGGAAGCGAGGTGGATTCAAGGAATGCGGAAAAAACAGAACTTCCTATTCCGGGGAATCCTGTTGTGTTGCTGGCAGATGGGCACATGTTTCCGTCTGTGTGCCTCCAGCCCATGTTGTGAGAGAATTCGTGGAAGAAGGTTTGGCCTGACTCCTTAAAGTTTTGGAATTCCAGGCTTTCGTTGCTGAACCAAATGCGGAAGAGGTAAAGCCAGTCCTTGCCCCACAGGATTGTGTTTCCTTCCGTGTCGCCAAGTCCTGCCGTGTGTCCTGCACCGTCTATTCGCCCCAACTTGAATGCGTGCTTGCGCTCTTTTTTTAGAAGCTCATCCATTTCTTTTTTTGTAAGGAATTTTGTTTTTGCGGAATCTTTGTAAAGGGCTTTTTCGCTTACGTTTTTGTAGCAGAGGTTTTCGTATTCCTTGCTTGCAATTGTGTAGGCTGCGTTGGATATAATCTGTATCCAGCTGCGGCAGTGGACGGGGTATGTGGGCATGTTGTAATAGCCTTCCTTGTGGCCGTCCTTGTACTGGGCTGTGTATACCGGGTCGGATCTTCTTAGCTCGTCTCCGTTAAAGGTAACAGTCCAGTCTATTACGGAGGAAAGGGATGAAAGTTTTTTGTAGAGCGGGTCCGTGCTTGTGATTTTGTAGCCTTCCGGGGCATTTGTGCCGCTTGCCTTTTCCAGCAGGGTGCGTGTTAGCGGCTGAATGGTCTTTTTGCTTAGCAGGGTCTTTCCGTTTTTTGTTACGGTAACGTTTTGGCAGGGGGTAAGCATGAAAGAGGTTAGTACGATTTCTCCGTAAACATTTTCAATAAGGAGCGGTTCAGACACTTTGAATTTGTAGGTGCTCCAGTTTGAATAAAGGTCATCGTCGCAGAGAATGCGTGTAAAGTCTTCGTTTATTTGCTTTGACTTGTTCCTTGAATAGAAGTTCAGGTCGGCAAGAACGCCGCAAAGGTAGTAGCCGTTTGATTTTGCCCATTTTTCTGCATAAGAGCCACGCCTTGTGCGAAGGATTGTCTTTTCGCTGAATGCGTTTTTTCCTATTTCGCTTATGGAAGGACCCAGGTCTATTCTTTCAAGGTCGTACTTTCGGAATGCTTCTGCCGAAATCTTTTTTACGTTTGTTCCAAGGTTTACCCTCTTAAGGTTTTTGTAGCCAGCTGGAAGGGGGTCAATTTTTTCGTTGCCGGAAAAGTCTATTTCTGCAAGGTCTGCCGCATTTTTCTTGCCGCTTCCAATTACGTCTATTTTTTTGTAGCCGTTTTTTTGGGCCAGCCTGTAAGCCTCGCTTCCCGCATAACAGTGAAAGACGCGGGTTTCCTTGTTCTGCCAGTAAAGGCCTATTTCTCCTATTTTACTTGCTGATTCCGGGATGGTTACGGATATTAGCTTTGGGCAGTCGGAAAAAGCTGTTGTGCGTATGTCCTGAATTCCGTCTTCAAAGATGACTTCCTCCAGATTTAGGCAGTTTGCAAATGCGTACATGTTTACGATTTTTACGCTTCCGGGGATAACGACTTTTTTTAGCCCCTTTGCGTTTTTGAATGCGGCTCCGCCAATTTCCGTTACGGTGTTGGGGATGCGGATTTCTGTAATGCTTGCGTTGTTTTCGTAGGCGCTTGTTTCTATTTTGGTTGTGCCAGGGGCTATGGTAAGTATGCCGTTTTTAATGCTGTCTTTTGAAGCGGCGCGTTTTTTTGCTTCTGCGGCAGAATCCACCTTGATTACGGTTACTTTTGGGGCAGGACCCAAGTCTATGAGTCCGCTTATGTCGCTTCCCCCTACGGTGCGTATTTTGGCGGTAAGCCTTAAGGTGCGGAAGCGCGGTTCAAATGTGTAGGGAAAGGTGTAGGTGATTTTCTTTGAGGATGAGTCAATTGTCTTTTCACTGCTGTCCGTAAGGATTGCCTTGCCGTCCAGGTAGATTGTTACGTCCTTGATGCAGAACTTGTTTTTGCCGCTGCGGTAGGAGAAGGTGATTGTGTTGTCTCCAGTTTCGCAGAGTGAGGCATTCATGTCCATGTAGTAGTCTTTCCAACTGCTGGTAAAATATCCTGACTGCCATCCGCCGGGGCTAATTGCTGTTCCTTGCGAAAAGGCTTTGCTTGCAAGAAAAAGCAGTAATATGGTGGCAAGAGTTTTCTTTATTTTACTTATTGCGCACATGTTTTTCTCCCTTTGGATGGCAAATTAGGCTAGAGCTTTGCGCCGCAGTATTCGCAGCAGCCGTTTGCGTCGGGGACGGTTGTGGCACCGCAGCTTGGACAGGTAACGGCTGGCTTTGGCTGTGGGGCTGCCTGCTCCTGAGGGAGTGGCTGTGAGCCACCCTGTGCCTGGGCCTTCATCTGTTCTACAGAGGCCTTTATTTCGTTTCCGATGGAGATGCATTCGTAGTACTCGCCCAGGTCGGAAGAACTGTCTGATGAGTGTACGGTCCATCCGCCGCCTGCAGAGGGCACTTCGTTCATGTTCATTTTCTTTTCACCTGTGCTTACGGAGCCGTCTGAAATGTCAAAGCTCATCTCGTTAAAATAAGGGTTGTTCACTTGGATTTTTACGCCAAAGTCGTATGAATATTCGTAGCGGGGAGGTGTATAGCTTACGTAGTTTCCGCTTGCATCCTTTTGCTTTAGCTCGTTGCGGTCTTCGTTTATCTCCAGGTTGCAGCCGATTAGCTGGGAGAAGTCAAGAACGTCCGGGTTTGCAGATGTAAGGTCGCGCGCGCTTGTTACCATAAAGGTCTTTGCCCCTTCGTCTATCATTAGTTTTGTGTGCTTTCCTATTGTTTTTGTGGCATTAAAGGATGCCACACGTCCCTTGTTTTGTTCCCTGTAATCAAGCTGAGCCTGGATGTCGCTCTTTGTGCTTCTCCGCCTGTCGCTGAACCACGGAGAAAGCTTTGCCGCACAGTTCTTGCACATGTTGCCGTCTTCCAGCTTTCTGTTGCCAAGGAGACCTATTTTTTCTCCACAAAAGTCGCAGTATTTCTTTTCAAACAGTCCCATAAAGACCTCCTGTTTTTATTTTCTTCCATTATATACCCATTTTTCTGTGAGCGCAATTTTTTCTTTTTTGCCAAGCAACCTAGGCCGCCGAGGGATGATTTTGCCTACCTGTTGAACATTTTTAGATTTTCGGGCATACTGTAATTTATGGAAACTCGTAATATTTTTGAAAACCTTTCTTGTATTGACCATAGGTATTCGCTCTCAGAAGCCGCCGCTTTTGAAGGGCTATCTAAATATATTTCAGAAGAAGCGTCTGTCCGCAGCAACGCAAAGTGTGAGGCTGCTCTTGTAAAGGCCCACTTGAAGCTCCGCGGCCAGCTTACCCCTGCCATGGAAGCAACTCTGGACAAGGTCGCAGAGGAAATTGATCCAGAAGAAGTATACAAAGAAGAAGAAAAGACAAAGCACAACATACGTGCCCTTGTTAACGTTTTTAAGACAAAGGTTCCGTCCGAAGTGGCACCGCTTGTCCATCTTGGAGCCACCAGCGTGGACATCTTGGACACAGGGCTTTCCTGCCGCATGAGGGATGTTACGCAGAACGTAGTGCTTCCAGAGCTTAAGGAGCTTGAGCGCCACCTTTGCGCAATAGCAGACCGCGAGGCTGAGACACCCCAGGTTGGACGCACTCACGGCCAGCATGCAGTTCCTATAACCTTTGGTTGGTCAATTGCAGAATTTGTTTCCCGCCTTGGAAAGTCAATCCTTCGCATAGAAGAGCTTTCAAACCAGCTTAAGGGCAAGCTTGCAGGTCCTGTTGGTTCCTACAATGGTCCCAGCATGATTGTAAAGGATCCAGAGGAGCTTGAACTTACCTACGTGCACTTCCTGGGCCTTGAGCCAAGCGAATATTCAAACCAGCTTGTAGAGCCGGAATACCTTTTGCGCCTTTTGCTTGAGATGAACGTTGCCTTTGGCATTATTGCAAACCTTGCCGATGACCTCCGCAACCTTCAGAGGAGCGAAATTGGCGAAGTCTTTGAATATTTTGCTTCTACCCAGGTTGGTTCTTCAACAATGCCTCAGAAGCGCAACCCTTGGAACAGCGAACACGTAAAGTCTTTGTGGAAGGCTATGTGCCCACGCGTTATGACCTTCTACATGGATCAGATTTCTGAACACCAGCGTGACCTTACAAACTCTGCAAGCCAGAGGTTTATTTCCGACTACGTTGCAGGCTTTACAATGGCTGTTGCCAGAATGAAGGCTGTTGTTTCGGGGCTTCAGGCAGACCGCGAGTCTATGGCCCGCAACTTGGCTGGTGCCGGTGGAAAGGTTAAGGGTGGAGTTCTTGCTGAACCCGCATACATTCTTCTTGGTGAGGCTGGCGTTAACGACGGTCACGAAGTTATCAGAAAAATCACCCTGGAAGCGGAAACTTCCGGCAAGACATTCTTTGAGGTGCTTAAGACCCACACGGATGCCTATGCCAAGATTACTGCCCAGCTTGAAAAACTCGGCGTGGAAAATCCCTCTAATTTCTTTGAAGATCCTGCCCGCTACAGGGGACTTGCCGCAGTTAAGTCAAAGCGTCTTGCAAAGAAGTACGCAGAACTGATGGGTGTCTCAAATAGGAGTATATAATATGAAGAAACTTATTGCTTTAGCCGCTGCGCTTTTTTGCTCGGCTGTAATTTCCTTTGCGCAGGTTAAGACTGCCGGTGAATTTTTTAAGTCAGTAAGCGATTACTATGCAGAGATGAGGGATTATGTAGTTACCCTTAACATAGATGCCAACGGAAAAAAGATGGCTGGTACCGCAATGTGGCACCGCCCCCAGTTTTTGCGCATAAACTTCTCTTATCCGGGCGGACAGACTTTTGTTTACGACGGTGACGAGCTTTTTATTTACCTTCCTTCACAGGCTACTGTCTTGGAGCAGAAGGTTTTGAATGCTGAACAGGCGGTTCCTGCAAAGGGCCTTTCTCTTTTGCGTCGCTACTATACAATTACTTATGAATCTGGCCAGGATCCAGTTCCGCTGGAAGAGGGAAGTTCTACAAAGGTAATAAAGCTTTTGCTTACCCGCCGTTCTGCCGCGGAAGAATTTACTACTATGACAATTTCCATCTTGCCTGAGTCAAAGCTTATCCGCCGCATTGTTGCTCATACCCAGAACAATGGAACTTATGTCTTTAACTTTACTGGCTGGTCCATCAATGCCGGGGTTCCCTTACGCCGCTTTGAATTTGAGATGCCGCCGGATATTAACAGCTACAACAATTTCTTGTTATCGGAGTAAGTCGATATGCAGAGCTATGGTGCAATACTAAAGGAAAAAAGGGAAGAAAAGGGCCTTTCTGTTGAACAGGTTGTAAAGGACACTTCTATTTCCTACCAGTATATTACTGGCTTGGAAAATGAAAAGGATGACGTGTTCCCCGCCGGTGCCTATATGGTCGGTTTTCTAAAGAATTATGCCGACTACCTTGGTGTTTCCAGTGAAGATTTGATACGCCTGTACCATGCGAAAAAGATTCAGGAGTCTCCAACCCCGGAAGCTCTTCTTAGAAAAACTAAGCCGAAATTCCTTGTTCCGCTGATTGTAGTAGGTTCTGTAGTGCTGCTTGGTGGAATCCTTGCTTACCTTTACTTTGGCGTCTTTAAGGTTCCCCAGAAGTTGCAGGAAAGGGCTTTGAAGAATGCTACCGCAAAGAAGTCCAACCAGTACCTTGTTACAGACCAGCCCCAGGAGCTTCGCCTTTACAAGGGTGACCAGCTGCTTGTTCCTTTTGAGGAAGGAGAAGGCCATACTCCGCTTACTATTTCCAGCACTTTGAGCAGGCTTGCCATAGAAACTCCTGTTGGCACACAGGTCTTTGACCTTAGCGAGGAGCGCGTTCTTGACATTAACGGCGACGGCATTTCTGAGCTGATTGTATACCTTAGCGACATAAGCAATGTTTCTGAAAAGAACGGTGCCCAGGTTCGCGTTTCTTTGGGTGGCTCTCAGATGATTGCTTCTAATCCTGCCGCTACCGAAAACGTTGAGCTTGTTGCAAAGCCTTCCATTGGTACGGAAAGCGTTGCCAACACTTCTTTGAATACTGCTACCATGAAGGTTATTCACGAGGATTCACGCTCATATCCGTTTACAATAGACTTCTCTTTCCGCGGTCCATGCTATTTCCGCTACAAGATAGACAGCAATTCCAAGGTTGAACGCAACTTCCGCACAGGTGAATCTCTTACCGTAACATCCCGCTACAAGGGTGTACGCCTTTGGATGAGCAACGCCTACAACGTAAAGATGAAGGTTCGCGCCGGAATGGATGCCTACGATTTGGAAGTTGGCAAGGCCGGTCAGGTTGCCGTAGAAGACATTAAGTGGGTACAGGGACGCGACGGTAAATTCAGAATCGTTATTCAGGATGTTGACTGATAAAGCCGTGAAAAAGTTTTTTTTAGACCAGCACGGATGCGCAAAGAATCAGGTGGACGGGGAAATTTTGGTTACCCGCCTGCTGAACAAGGGTCTTGAGCAGACTTTTGATGCTCAGGATGCCGACCTAATAATCGTTAACAGCTGCGGCTTCATTCAGAGCGCAAAAGAAGAAAGCCTTAATTCCCTAATGGAAGCAAGGCAGGAATATCCCCATGCAAAAATCATTCTGGCAGGGTGCCTTGCAGAACGTTACGCTGAGCTTTTTAAGACGGAGCTGCCAGAAGCGGACGCTGTTTTTGGTAACGGCGACTTGTCCCAGATTGATTCAACCGTGGATTCCCTTTTTGCAGGAGAAAGGCCTGTAGTTAAACCTGCCCAAAAAGGTGTTTGCTGTGGAAACCGTAGCCTTCTTTTGAATTACAAGGGAAGTGCCTACGTAAAGATTACCGAAGGCTGCAACAACTGCTGTTCCTTCTGTGCAATACCCATTATTCGCGGCCAACTCCGCTCGCGAAAAATTTCGGAAATTGTTGGCGAAATAAAAGAACTGTTGAAAAGGGGCGTAAAAGAATTCAATCTTATAGGGCAAGATTTGGCTGCTTTTGGCTGTGGCAAGGACGACTTTGTTTTTGACGCCAATGAAAGCGGTGAGGTTTCTTCTGAAAAGTCAAAGCTTTTGTGCCTTCTGGAAAAGATAGCCGAGCTAAAAGGAGACTTCTGGATTCGCCTGCTTTACATTCATCCCGACCACTTTAACACTGACATTCTTGCGCTTTTAAAAAAGGACAAGCGCTTCCTTCCTTACTTTGACATACCCTTCCAGTCTGGTGATGATGCGATTATCCGCGCCATGAACAGAAAGGGAACCTTTGAAAGCTATGCTTCTCTTGTAGAAAAGATACGCATGGAATTGGGCGAATGTTCAATACGCACTACTTTCCTGACAGGATTTCCCGGTGAAAGCGACAGTCAGGCAGAACGGACGCTTGAATTTATGCAGAAAATTCAGCCGGACTGGTCGGGTTGCTTTGCCTACAGCCGTGAGGACGACACGCCAGCCGCAAGCCTAAAGGGTCAGGTCCCCAAAAAGAAAGCCCTGGCCCGCGAAAAGAAGCTTCAGGACTTGCAGGAAAAAATTACACAGGAACGTCTTGTAAACCGCATAGGAAAAAATTACCCGGTCTTAATAGAAGAAATTGTTCAGGCAGGGGAGGATGCTTCGGAAGACGAGGGCTTGGCTATTGGCCGCTCGTGGTTCCAGGCACCGGAAGTTGACGGAAACTTTGTTGTCCGCTACGATGCACAGAATAAGGATGCCGTAAAAGCCGTAGTGCCGGGGGCAATCGTTAACGCAAGGGCTATTGCTGTTAGCGGTGTGGACATTGATTCGGAACTTGTCCTATGACAGACTTTTCTCCGCAGTATCTTGACGTGCTTAACGAGGAACAGCTTGCCGCAGTAACTCACGAGGGGAAAAGCCTTTTGATTCTTGCGGGTGCGGGTTCCGGAAAGACGCGCGTTGTAACTACAAAAATAGCATGGCTTATTCAGCACAAGCACGTTGACCCATATTCCATTCTTGCTGTTACCTTTACAAAAAAAGCTGCCAATGAGATGAAGGAGCGGGCGGTTAAACTTGAGCCAAAAGCCCAATGGTCGCAAATAAGAACCTTCCATTCCTGGGGAGCCTATTTCTTGCGACGCTATGCAGACGAGGCTGGCGTTGACAAGAATTTTACGGTATATGACGAAGACGACATGGCAACCCTTGTTTCCAAGGCCATTCCTTCGCTTCCCAAAAAAGAAGTCTCGCAGATTGTAAGGAAAATTTCACTTGCAAAGGATTACGGCCTTACCCCTGCTTCAAAAAATTTGGAGCTTGTTGGGGGAGACGGCGTTTTTGCTGGGCAGTATGCCCTTTACCAGGAGCGGCTTAGGTCAACCGGCAACGTGGACTTTGGCGACTTGATTCTTCTTCCTTACCTTACGCTAAAGAACAATGAGGCTTTAAGAAGGGACATTCACTTTCGCTACCGGGTTATTATGGTGGATGAATATCAAGATTCCAACATAGCCCAGTCACTCTTGCTTCAGGAGCTTAGCGGTGTTAACGAAAATGCGGGAACTTATGTCTGCGTTGTTGGTGATGATGACCAGAGCATTTACCGCTTCCGTGGTGCGGAGGTCCGTAACATCCTTGAATTCAAAAATCAGTTTCCGGGAACAGATCTTATACGCCTTGTAAAGAACTACCGTTCAACTCAGGAAATCCTCCAGTGTGCGGATTGCGTTGTCTCCAATAATGAAGGCAGGCTGGGCAAGACACTTGTGGCAGCCCGTGGAAAGGGAAAGAAGCCGACCCTTGTTTTTCTTCCCACTCAGGATGATGAGACATTGTTTTGCGCAAACCTGATTGAGCAGCAGCACGATAAGGGCGTTCCTTATTCTGACTGGGCAATTCTTTACAGAATGAACGCACAGTCGCTTGGTTTTGAAACGACTTTCCTTCATTCAAAAATTCCTTATGGAATTGTTGGTACGTTAAAGTTTTATGACCGTGAGGAAATAAAAGACGCGCTTGCATGGATTTCTTTTATTGCTAACCCAAAGGATGAAGTTGCCTTTAGGCGCATAGTGAATAAACCTGTTAGGGGTATAGGCCCTTCCAGTCAGGACAAAATTGTTGATGCAGGGCTTGGCGAGGATTTGACTGGAGCCGCAAAGAAAATAAAGCTTGCAAAAAAAGCGTCGGAAGGAATTGAAGATTTTTGCAGGATTTTTGATGAGCTTAGTGCAATGCTGGCTGATGATGAGGATAGTGTTCCGGCAGGTACAAGCCTTGCTGATTTTGTAAAGGAAGTTGGCGAAAAGACAGGCCTTAAGGAATTCCACCAGATGCAGGATGAAATTGCGGGTACTCAAAAGATTTCCAACCTGGAGGAACTTGCAAACAGTGCGGTGCAATACCCGCTTAGCAGAAAGGGGCTTTTGGACTTTTTGGACAGCATAAGCCTTGACCGTTCAACGCAGGGAGCAGAAGAAGATGCCGCCTCTCAGGACAAGGTAACTCTTATTACCTTGCACAACACCAAGGGCCTTGAATATAAGCGCGTCATAATTACCGGAATGGAGTACGGTGTCTTTCCGCGCGAAGACAAGGCCGGTGACGATTTGGAAGAAGAGCGCCGCCTCTTTTACGTTGGGATTACCCGTGCCCAAAATGAGCTTTATTTTACAAGTTGTGCCATGCGGAGACTGTACGGCCGCAGCAACTATATGCAGCCAAGTCCTTTCTTGAATGAGCTTGGAAAAGGAAACTTCCGCATTCTTGGAGAAGCCCCATTTGGATTCAACTTTGCAAACGGAAGAGCTGCTGGAGCGGGCGCAATAGAGGGTGCATCTTCCTCTGCCGCATATTCTGACCCAATAGCAAAAAAATACTGCAAGGGTGCCATGGTTTACCACGACGACTGGGGCCATGGCCAAATTGTCCACGCAGACCTTACCGATGAAGGTGAATATGTAGTTACCGTAAATTTTGAAACCGGTGGCAGCAAAAAATTCTTGCCCAAGTACCAAAGCTCCTCCCTGCTGGTGGAGGGTACTTGATATTCCGCCTAGCCCCGATTGGAAGGGCGGCGCAGCCGTTGCTGCTGGGGCTGGTCCCTGAGCAAAGTCGAAGGGCCGGAACCAGTAGCAATGTAGGCGAAAGCCGGAACCCTGCAAAGCGGGAACTGCATGGAGTTTGCCCGAACACGGAGTGGCGGGCACAGTAAAGAGATGGCATCTGCTCCAGAATAAAAATCATTATAGAATTGCGCTATTGAACCAAGTGCGCTTTTTGACTAAAATGATTTTATGTTAGCAAAAAGAATTCAAAACCTTCATCCCTATGTTCCGGGCGAGCAGCCTAAGGACAGGGAATACATTAAACTTAACGCAAACGAAAACCCCTATCCGCCCCACAAAAGCGTTGCAGAGGCACTTTCCAAGGCGGCACTTACAAGTACGGCAAGAATTGGCCTTTATCCCGATCCTGATTCAAATGAACTGCGCTCTGCCATAGCAGATATGCTGAACAGCACAGGCGGTGTCTTTTGCACTTCGGATGTTAGCGGTCAAAAATGCACTCCTTCTTCCAAGGACAAGATTCCATTTGAAGTTACCCCGGACATGATTTTCTGTGGCAACGGAAGCGACGAAGTTTTGAGCTTTGTCTTCTATACATTCTTTGACGGAGACAGGCCGCTTGTTATGCCGGAGTTTACATACAGCTTCTATCCTGTTTACTGCGGTTACTACGGCATTCCCATGTGCACGGTTCCACTAAAGACTGACTGGCAGCTGGACACAGAGGCAATGCTTTTGCAGGCAAACAAGACGGACAGCGCAATTATTTTTGCAAACCCCAATGCGCCAACTGGTATTTCTATTCCGCGCGATGAGGTTAGAAAGATGATTGAAAAGGCACCAAAGGACAAGGTTTTTATTGTGGACGAAGCCTACTGCGACTTTGGTGGGGAAAGCTGCATTCCCCTTCTTGCGGAATTCAAGAACCTTGTGATTGTTCGCACCTTTAGCAAGAGCCTTTCTTTTGCAGGCATGAGGCTTGGCTACGTTGTGGCATCCCCGGAGCTTGTAAAGTCCATCTTTATGGTAAAGAATTCATTCAACCACTTTCCGGTTGACTTTATGGCGCAGACTGCCGGTATTGCTTCCTGCAAGGCTGCCTACTACTATGCAGAAAATTCACGCAAGATTGTTCAGCAGAGGGAAAGCTTTACAAAGTTTTTGCGGGACAAGGGATTTTTTGTAATAGATAGCAAGACAAATTTTGTCTTTGCAAAAAAGGACGGACTTACAGGTGATGCAATTTACCAGGCTGTAAAAAAAGAGGGGATCCTTATCCGCCACTTTAGCACAAAGGGAATAGAAGACTTTGTAAGAATAACGATTGGCACTGAAGAACAGATGAATGCCCTAAAAAAGATAATGGGCAATTTGTAGGGAAAGGCATTCTCGGGAGGCAGTATGAAATTTTTGGTTTTAAGCGATATTCACGGTGATTTGGAACATCTTGGAAAGTTGGAGGGCGAGTTTAAAAAGGCGGACGCTGTTTTGTTTGCGGGTGACTTTGCAAAATTTGGTGAACCTGAGACGGCTGAACCTGTGCTGGAAAAGCTTTGCTCCATGCACAACACGATTTTTTCCGTGATTGGAAACTGTGATGAGCCTGATTTTATTGGCAACATAGAGGCTAAGGACATTAGCGTGCAGAAGAGCCTTGTTCAGTTTGAGGGGCTTTGCATTGCGGGTAGCGGTGGCGGCTTGCCTTTCGGTGGGGCTGCCAATGAGCGCGAGGATGCTGAACTTGCCACCGACTTTAATATCCTTACCGAGCAGGGGTCTTGCGAATGGGACAACCTTGTTGCCATTATGCACAATCCGCCAAAGGACACTGACTGCGACAAGATTAGCGCCGGCATTCATGTTGGAAGCGAATCATTGAGGGCTTTTATTGAACAGTACAAACCGCTTGCCGTTGTTACCGGTCATATCCACGAGAGCGTGGCTGTGTGCAAAATTGGGAATACAACTGTCATGAACCCCGGTGCCCTTATGGAAGGAAGATACGGCTGGCTTGAAGTTTGCAAAGAGGGCGGTGCTTGGCAGGTAAAGAATGCTGAGCTTTGTTCCCTCTAGAAAGTGCCTTTTAGCATAGAGACTTATTTTTTCTTTGCGGCCTGCTTGTCCATCTTGGCGATTGTGCGCTTTTGTATGCGGATTTGCCGCTTTTGCGACCGGGTCACTCTTTTGCGGATTTCCGGGGTAAGGCGGCGCTTCATAAAGAAGAGGTAGGCCAATACTCCTGCAAACAAGCACATGGAAAGCACTATTACGGCACCCATCCATGGAGACTTTTGCCATGGGAGCGGCACGTTGATTCCAAAGTAGCTTGTTATAAGGGTAGGAAGCACGAGTACCAGGTTCCAGCCAGTCATTGTCTTCATAACGATGTTCAGGTTGTTGCCCAAAACCGTGGAGAATGCATCGTTCATGCCGGCCATGATGTTGGTGTAGGTGTCTACCATTTCCATAGCCTGCCTGTTGTCTATTTCCACATCGTCCAGCCAGTCCTGGTCCTCTTCGTCCAGCTTCAAAAGCTTGGTTTTGCGCAGCTTCTCCAAAAGCATCTGGTTGCTTTTGAGTGATGTTGCAAAGTAAACAAGAGACTTTTGTATGTTTAAAAGCTGAATCAGCTCGTGGTTTTGAACCGACTGCAGCATTTCGTTCTGAATGGTTGTTGCGCGGCGGTTGAGTTCCTTTAGGTAGCGCAGGAACATTATGTCTGCACGGGCCATAAAGCGGATTGTTACGGCCGGAAAGTCGTTAAAGGAAAGGTCCTTGATTCTGTTTGCGGAAAAGTCGCGCAAAACTTCGCAGTCTGTCCAGCAGATTGTTATGAAGAGGTTTCCTTTTATGATGATTCCAAGCGGTGTGCAGAAGTAGCTTATGTCATCCCCTGGGGAGAATACCGGAAGCCTTACGATTGCAAAGGTATAATCAAAGTCTTCGTTGTAGTCAATGCGGGAAAGTTCGTCCGGGTCCAGTGCGTCCAGCATGTTTTCCGGGTCGATTTTGTATTTTTCTTCAAGTTCCGCAATGTCGTCACGGGTAACGGAGCGTGCGTCCACCCAAATTTTTGAGTGTCGGTTGAGCTCGCTTTCTTCTTTTTCTACAAGTTTGCCGTCTTCCTGCTGCCAGTATTTTATCATATTCAGCCTGCCTCTTTTCTTTGGTTCAGGCGCGGTTGGCAGAAAAAATCAGATGATGTTTTGTGCTTTTATTAACCGGAGGCCTGTTTGCTCGAATGAGCCGCGTTGATGATAACCGGAACTACTGCCGCTATCCATTGTTCGCCTCCGAATTGTTGGAATGTTGAAGTTTAACAAACTTTTTGTAGTTATAGCAGAAAAAGGGAAAAAAATCAAGTGCAAGTAGAAATGAACCAAAGAACTCAGTTTTGTGTTCCGCTGAACGTACAAATAATTTTACGGAAAACAAAGTGACAAAAGCATGGACTTGGTGATAGGCGTTTGGGCTCGGTACAAATGTTTTTTTGCCCGCACTTGCTACCGTTGTGTGCTTCCAGCTGCACACAAAACTGAGTTCTTTGAAATGAATATGATTTATACTTGCTTTACATAAAAAAAGAACCTGTTCCGAAGTGAGTTTTCTGAACAGGTCCTTGCTTTGTTTGTAAACTGAGAAAAGCCTTGGGTTACGGGAGGTTCTTTAGCAACTTTGTCATGTACAGCTCTATGTAGTGCTTTAGTGCCGGGTGGTTCTTTACCTTCATGAGTGCCGGGCTGTCTACGAGTGACTGTGCAAGGCTGTCTACGCGTTCAATGGTGAAATTCTCGCTCTTGAAGGTGCGGAGAATCTTTCTTGTGTAGTCGCGGATAAGGGTGTTTACGTCTTCCGTAAGGTTGTCGTGGCTCTTCTGACCAAGGCGGTCGTTCCATTCGTGCAGGTAAGAGTCAAGCTCGCGGTTGAGGGTGCTGTTTGCAGGAACAAGAACCTGCTCTACATCGGATGCCTGCTGGCGTACAACACGCTTGCGGTTCTTCTGCGGATCACCCAAATCCTTGGAGTCAAGCTCCTGCTTCTTCTTGTCTGCATTTTCCTTTTCTTCCTGAATCATCTTCTGGGAAGAAGTCTTTTTTGCATCCTTGTCGCGTCTTGCCTTGGATTTCTTTACGATGAAAGACATAATCCATGAAAGAATCGGTATTGAATGCCAGAAAGGCAGCTTTATCTTTGCATCAGAGTAGATTTCCTGCCTGTTGAGCAAGAGAAGCTCGCTGTATGGAATAAGCATGTCGTCGCGGTAAAGGGTAATCTTTCCAGGTGTCTGGTCGTCAAATGCCAGTACAGGAAGGAATGATGAGTGCAAGATTCCGTAAAGAATTGGTGCTATTACGCGGAGTTCCCTTTCAAGGCAGTTTTCAAAGGCCTGCTGTTCCTTCATTTCGGGCAGGGTTTCAAACTTGGAAAGGCAGTTGTACCAGTCTTTGGTAAGGCTTTCGCTTATTACAACACGCGCGTCGTTGCAGAGGCGTACGATAAGCGGCATAACCTTTTCTTTAAAGATAAAGTAGCCGGTACCATCTTCTGTGCGGAAAATAAGCACTTCTGGAAGATTTGCCCCGATTGTTTCGCTTGTAAGGGCTTCAAGGTGAACCTTAAGGTCTTTTTCAGAATATTTGCCAAGAAGATACTGGCCGTGGTTGTCCTTCATCTTGGAAACTTGTTCCATTGTAAAGTAGTAAGGCGGCATGTGCATCATTTCTTCAAGCTGCTTGAATGCAACGTCTTTCTGCTGCCTTTCTCCTGCTTTTGCCTTGTAGTAGGCTGCTGCAACTTCTATTACACCAATGGACTGAAGAACATTTACGTCTTCCGTAGTAAAGTCCTTAACCTTGTTGTAGTCCTGCTTGATAAAGTAGAACATCTGGCTCCAGTAATAGAAAGTGTCTGCACTGTGGCGAAGGCTGTCCAGGGCTTCTTCCGGCTTTGCAACGAACTGTTTAAAGAAGTTCTTTATGGCAAGCTCTTTTCCCGGGTTTGAATTGGTAAGCTTTTTAAGGAAGTACTCGTGGCTTTCTCCCTTGCGCAAGAAATCCTGAAGCTTCTTAAGGGAGATGTCTATAAGAGTGGACACGGATACCGTAGAAGGAAGCAGGAGGGCAGGCACGTTGTTTCCAAAAAGAACTGCATAAAGGGTGCGGCTGTCGTACTCCTGGTTTTCCATAAGCTTGTAGAGCAGGTCAGAAGCGTTCTGCTTGCTAAGAATGTCCGTTGGAACATTGTGAGGAATGTCATTGATGCTTGGGAAGGAAGTAGAAAAATTCTTGGAAAGGTTTGTGTACGATTCCGTAAAGCGGTCAATGAAGTATGCAAGAACGTAAAGTGTCTTTTTTCCCTGTCCCTGGCTTACAATGGCAATCTGCTTTTCTGCC
Source organism: Treponema sp. (assembly GCA_017534445.1). Taxonomy (GTDB): domain Bacteria; phylum Spirochaetota; class Spirochaetia; order Treponematales; family Treponemataceae; genus Treponema_D. The sequence continues at coordinate 148,431 of JAFXWC010000038.1, read as the reverse complement.
GCAAAGTTTTCAAGCTCGGCCTGCAAAGTAGAAGTCCCGCCCCCGGTATAAGGTATAAGTTCCGGGCTTTCGTCTATGTGATGCTGGGCATAGCGGTTAACATAATCAGCAAATTCCGAATAGTCTACTTGTGGGGACCTGATTTTTTCAGTATAAAATTTTAATAACTGTAAAATAATTGGTGTTGTAGCCATACTATTCAATATATCGTATTTTTTCTTCCAAAACAACACCTTTTGCGCGTATAATGATAATTTATTCCTTTTATTTGAAGCAAGTTCTATGGTTCGCAAGCTATTTTTTTGCAACTTTTTTTATATTTAAGTATAAATTTTAGTAAATTTACGGAAATTTTCCCTTAAAAGCGTCACTTTTTGACTTTTGCTGATGAATGTAAGGGTATAAGCCTGTAGCAAACGCAGGGCCCGCGGCAACCTATGGGTAAACCAGAAAAAAGACGCACGCTTTTGTGCGGAGGGAAAAATATGAATTGTTTGAATCAGATTATCGTGGAAGGAAACATTGTCCGTGAACCTGAGCTTAAGTCATTGCCTAGCGGAGCGGCATCCTGCACCCTGCCCATCGCAGTCAACCGCAAGTACAAGACTGGAGACGGCAGCTATGAGGAAGATGTGTCCTATTTTGACGTTGACACTTTTGGGGGGCTTGCCGAAGTGTGCGTAAAGTGGTGCCCCAAAGGAAGGGGAATAAGGGTTGTCGGCCGCCTTAAGCAGAACCGCTGGAAGGATGATGCCGGAAAAAGCCACAGCAGGGTAAAAATTATTGCCGAACACATTGAATTTAAGCCCTTCCTAAAGAAGAATCCCGACGGAAGCATTGCCCAGCAGAACGGCAAGGACGACTCGCCCAAAAGCGCGGACCTGGAAACTACTCCCACAAGCAAAAAGAAAAAGCTTGCCATGCTTGCAGAAGCCGCAGCAGCAGCCCAGCATGAACAGGAGGCCAATGACATTCCTGTATTCTAATTAACCAAATCTGAATTTCCAGTGGTTTTTACCGGGCCTCCATTCCCGTATGCCCACATTCGCCTGTTGAGCCTGCGGGGGTCATAAAATTCCTCTAATCCGGTAAAAGCCACTGTTTTTTTTGCAAAATGCCACTTAGGATTGCATTTGTTATACAAAAAACTAAAAGTGTGGTAGAATATGAGAGTGTACCTTGACAACTGTTGTTACAACAGGCCTTATGATGACCAAAGCTATCTAAGAATTTCGCTTGAATCCCAGGCAAAATTGCTTGTTCAGCGGCTAATTCGAGAGGGGGTGCTTGATTTGGTAACATCATATATCCTTGATTATGAGAATAGCAAAAATCCTCATGCTTCAAGAAGAGAACGCATTGCAGATTTCTTTAATAATGCAGTTGATTATGTTGGTGCCGAATATAATGATACGATACTTTCAATTGCAAAGAAGATACATGCAACTGGTGTAAAGGCTGTGGATTCCTGCCATGTAGCTTGTGCGGAATTTGCAAATTGCGATTATTTTCTTACAACAGACGACCGTGTGTTGAAATATAAATCGGATAAGGTAAAAATCCTTAATCCCATTCAATTTATTCAGATGCTTTCTGAGGAGGGCTTGTAATGGCAGATATAACATATAGTCCGACTTCAACCGTTGAACTTATGTCCCGCGGAATGGAATGTCTTGTAAAGCACATGGGCATTGTAGAAGCAGAAAGTTTTATTGCTGCAATTCTGAGGGAACGCTTCGATTATACAAAGTGGCATAAAGAATATTTTACTCAGGATGAATCTGTTGAAAATTTTTTGCAAAAAGCTTCTGCCTATGCTAGAAAAAAAGTTTAACACCGGAGAAGTTATGAAAAAGGCGTTTTTCCTTGCATTTTTATTTATTTCTTGCACAAATGTTTCCAGCAAGAAAAAAGAAGACATTTTGCAAAAATTGCGAAGTGCCAACCGATATGAAGGCTCATTGATTGGAGGATTCGCCCAGAAATCAGAACTGTATGAAGACGCAGAAGAATTAATGAGCCTTTGCAGCGACAGTGAAATACTCATGCTGCTTAACGACAAATGCCCTGTGGTAAAATGCTACGCCGCAAAATTTATTCAAGACAGAAATATAGAGGCTGACTGGTACAATATTTTACTTAAGCAAGCAGAAGATTATACTGGCGTTCAAGACTTCTCTTTCTGCATTATCTCTGAATGTTACGCAGGAGATTTTGTCCTCAATTCTTTGTTCAGTAAAAAACTGACTGAGAGCGAGCAAAATAAACTAAAGCTGGAACTTATAAAAAATCAGTCAAAGCTTAATTTTGCAAATTCCATATTGCTAAGCCAGGACATGTCCGACGAGCTGTATGCTGCAACAAGGGAATGGGCTTTAAGGGGAAATGCAAATGCAATTTTTTCTCTGGCAAAATACAAAAAAGATGAAGACTTGCAGTTAATCGACAGCCTAAAAGACAAGGACATTGATTTGTTTTTTAAGGCCTGCCAATATAACACAAGGGAATCGCTCAAACCCTTCCTTGAAGAATACATGCGCTCCATAATGCCAAAAGAACATTTTTATAATGAGTGGGTATCATTTTACAAGCTGCTTGCGGATTACCACGATGACTTTACTAAAAAAATATTTGACATGGCTTTTTTTGACAAGGTTACTTATAATATCCGTGAATACCACTTGAAAGATATTTATTATGCAATAAAAGACAGTCATGATGGTTTTTATGATGATTACCTAAAAATCCTTTGGACAAAGTACAATTTGGTGGACGAAGAAATAATTGATTATTTTCTTTTAACAGACAAAGAATTTGCGCTTGAAGGATTAAAAACGGCTTTGCTAAATTCCAGTGAATACCATTTCCTTTTTTATGAGGAAACTTTGGATTACATAATAAAGACCGCTTACAAAAATAAAATTGACCTTACCGAATATTTTGCAAGGGCAATAAGAGAAGATGGTTTGTCTACATTTGAAGTTTATATGAACAATATGGACTGTGTTCAAGCAGGCAACAAAGAAATTGTAGCTGCAATGAAGGCCCGCTTGGAAAAAGAAAGTGCTCCCTATATAATAAGCCTGCTGACAAAGTATTTGGAAAATTAAAGCGAGGAACTATGACATATTTTAGGGTGCACACAAAAGACATTGCCTACATTACCCAGCAGCCAAGGGGCTTGTTTACTGCAATTGGAAAGCTGGTGGAGGCAAAGACTCTTACCCAGGAAGAGACCGCTGAATACTGGAAAAACCGAGAGTATTTTGAAAAGGTTTTGCCGGTTCCGCCCTTTTATGAACAGGGAAATCCAGACCATGCCACCACCTGGTTCAAGGATAATCCCCAGGGAAACGACATTTACGCTCAGATGGACTTTTACCGTGCCATGGCAAAAAAATACGGCCTAAAGCTCTATATTTCCAAATGCAGCGAAGTGCCGGGCGAGATTATCTACGAAGATGACTTTCAGATTGCGGTTAAGAATCTGAATCCTAGTGTGGCAATAGAAACTAGGGAACTTTAGCTTTTTTGTTTGCAAAGCGAAAGCCCAGCAACCTACGCCGCCGTGGAAGGCCTTTAGTCCACGCGCTTGCGCGGGGATGAGCGTTAGCGAAGCCTGGAAGGGCGGTGGCGCAGAGGCATGTTGGTCGAGTTAGCCAAAAGGTAAAATGGTAGAGCATGAAGGACTCCCGTCCTAAAGACTTTCTGCCAGATTGCTATTTGTTGAAGCCCTTGCGTTCTGCCCTTTTTGTAAAGCTTCGGTTGGAGCTTTTGTTGTCTGCGCGAGACCTTTCCTTTTTTGCCGTAGTCTTTGGTCCGTAAAAGCGCCTTGCCTTTGCAGCGGCCTCTTTTTCTGCCTTTTCGCGTTCTGCAACTGCCTTGTAGGCTTCCATTTTGTCTTCGTTGTAGAAGCCGTCCTTCCAGTTGAATCTGCTTGAATCCTGTACGGTTGTGCTGTTGCGCATCATGGAAATTAGGTCGCGCATGTTGCTTTTAAGAACGCGGGTCTTAAAGAAGTCAATCAGCATGCGGTTCCAGCCGTTTGAATTGAGGGCGGGAATTTTGTCCAGTATGCTAAAGGGGAATTCCGGCATTACGAATGAACCGTCATCGGTGGAGTTCACCTTGAATTCCATTTCCTGCTTGTCCGAGAAGTAGGTGAATTCATAGTCAGATGGCAGCTTGAACCTCATGCGGAAAAGTGAAGGGTAGGCAAAGACCGGCACAAGTACGCGGCTTCTTTCCTTTGCAGAAAGGAATGTTTGTGAAAGGTTTGCCTCTGAATTTTCATAGGGCATCTGTAAAGCCATAAGCCCCTGGTTTTCCAAGAAGCTAACTGCCCAGCGGTTGAAGGTGTAGAGGTAGGGGCCTGCCATAAGGTGAAGTCCGTCTTTTTTTACCCGCTTTTTAAGGATTGCAAGGTGGGCAAGGTTGTTTACCACGTAATTCAGGTAGCCCTTTTGTATGAGCACGTCTATCTTTTGCTCAAGGTCTGCGTATGAAGCTTCCGGTGCGTAAGGGTCAAGCGATATGAAGACCATCTTTTTGCTGAAGGGGAGAAGCGGTGTAGTGCCGTTGTCCTTTTTGATAAGGTCGTATGATGTTTCCGAATTCAGCTCAAGCAGGAGGCGGACAGGATGCAGGGCCTGTACCACAAATGCGTCTTGAACCGAAGAAACGCCCACATAAAGTCCTTCCGGGAACCAGTCAAGCTCATTTTTTGCGGCTGGCGTTAAATCCATAACGGGAAGTGTTTCCCCGCCGGGCTGCTTTTTGAACTTGGACAAATCCTGGGGCAGTACGCGCTTGTACCTTTTGGACATGGATTTTGTCTGCAAGAGGTAAACGTTATCCTGCCTCTTAAAGTCAGAAGGAATGTCTATCCAGCGGCGGCCTTTTTCGTCAATGGTAACAACGCGAACCTTGTGTGACTCGCGGCCAGTGTCGTCCCTGCGGTGCAAGCGTATGCTGTCTCCTGCGTCCGGGTCGTAGCTTCCCCCTCCCAAAAAGGCCATCTGTATTCTCTTTGCTTCCGTTCCTGCGGCAAGGTTTTCCTGTGCCTTTTCAAGCTCTTCTTTGGTAACCGGGCGTATTTCCTGAATTCTTCCAAGGTAAATGCCAGTTCCTCCGGCCTGTGAAGGGTTAAGAATCTTTTGCCCGGCATTTTCGATTCCGTCTTTTTCCGAAGAAAAGCCGTACCAGTAGTCGGTTTTGCTGCGGGCAAAGTCTGTGCTTAAAATGCGCTTTCCTTCTGCAATGGAACCCTTTTTGTCTTCCTTCCAGTGGTCCATTACGTAGCGGTAGGCGGCTGTAACGGCACCTACGTATTCGGCGCTCTTCATTCTTCCTTCTATTTTAAAGCTGTCTACGCCAAGTTCCATAAGGTCGGGGATGTGCTCCAAAAGCTGAAGGTCGCAGGGGGAGAAGTAGTAGCCCTTGTTGTCTCCGCTGGTAAGTTCCGCTGTGTAGATGCGGCGGCATGCCTGTGCACATTGGCCGCGGTTTGCAGACTTTCCGCCAAGGAAGCTGGAAAAGAGGCAGAGACCGCTTTCGCTTACGCACAAGGCTCCGTGTACGAACATTTCTATTTCTGCAGTGGTGTTCTGCTTGATTGACTTAATTTCGTCAAGGCCAAGTTCCCTTGCTACAACAACGCGCTTAAAGCCCTGCTTCTGCAAGACGTTAGCCGCGGCTGCGCTTTCCACGTTCATCTGGGTGGATGCGTGAAGTTCCAGCTTGGGAAAAAATTCCTGGCACATGCGGGCAACCCCAAAATCCTGCACAATTAGACCGTCCGGCCCAACGTCGTTCAGGTAGGCCAAAAAGCGGTAGAGGCGTTCTGTTTCGTTTTCCTCGCAAACGGTGTTCACGGTAACGTAAACTTTTTTTCCGCGCGAATGAAGGCTTTGAACCGTGCCTTCAAATTCCCTCCAAGCAAAGTTGGAGGAACGCATTCTCGCGTTAAAGCTTTTGAGTCCCAAATAAACTGCGTCTGCGCCTTCCCCGATAGCGGCGTCAAGAGCTTCTACATTTCCGGCGGGTGCCAATAATTCTGCCATATTATAATACTATAACAAATTACGCGCTGCTGTTCAATGCGTTAATCGGAGTCACCTTGGAAATCAATTTTGTGTTCCGCTCCCAGTCAAATCCGTCTGAACCCCGCGGTGTCGTGGAATAGGAAATTAAACTCGCTGTGCGGCTTGAAGCTACGCTGCCGGGTACGTTCCGCTCCAATGCGGGCTTCAGCCAGATTTGCCTTCCGCTGCACACAAAATTGATTTCCAAGTGAACTTGTTTAGGGTAGTGTTAGTAATTAGCCTTCTGAATTTTTTTGCGGCACTTGCTTTTGGGACAGCCATTCCTTTAGCTGCCTGCCGTGCTTTTTTATGCTGCCTTTTTTGTTTTTCACCATATATATTTATCCCTTGCCACAATGGATGTGGGATGCAAGTGCTTTCGTGTTAACATTTGTATTTGCATTCTACATGCGCTCTGCCCACTGATTGACCTTTGTGCCCTTTTCGACTTAAAATAGGAATTCACGAGAGATGCCCTATTACACACAACGGAGTTCATGTTTATGGAAAAAGAGTCTGTCAGAAAGATGTCGCTTAAAGAGCGCTACGGTGAATCGTTTAAGAAGCTTGCAAGTCTTTCTGTTGCGGCTGCTAAGATTGACAGCACCAATGTTTACCAGGAAGAGAATCCCACGACCCGTAAGATTATGGATGCGCTCGTGGAAGACAATACTTTGCCGGAGAGCCACCTTGAGGGTACGGAAAATTTTGAAAAGTTCTATGATGAGGTTTGCGCAGGTAAGCGTGGCCTTATCCTTATGGAGCACTATTCCAATACAGACCTTCCCGCCTTTTGCTACATGCTTGAGCATTCGGGCAAGGAAAAGCTTTCTGACCTTTCCAAGAGAATCGTTGCCATTGCAGGAATGAAGCTTAACGAGGCAAGCCCCATCGTGCGCGCCTTTGCGGAAAGTTTTACCCGCGTTGTAATTTATCCTACCCGCAGCCTGGACACAAACGAAAAGAATGCCGCTACGGAAGAGGAGGCCAAGGCAGAGGAACAGAAGGCAAGAAAAATCAACCTGGCCGCCATGCATGCCATGGATGACTGCAAGAGAAGGGGACAGGTAATCCTTGTTTTCCCCTCTGGAACCCGCTACAGGCCCGGCCATCCGGAAACAAAGCGTGGTTTGCGCGAGATAGACAGCTACCTGCGCATGTTTGACATTGTAATTTTGGTCAGCATTAACGGCAGCATCCTTGAAATTCAGAACGAAGACATGCTGGACGACCTTGTTGCCCCTGCAAAGATGATTTTTACGGCAAGCCCCGTAATAGAGTGCAAGCCTTTACGCAAGGAATATCTTGCTTCTTTGCCGGAAGACGAGGCTGACCCAAAACAGAAAATGATAGACCATGTAATGGAGCTTTTGGAGAAACAGCACGAGGAAATCCAGAAAATTTACTAGTTTTGGGAGGCTGCACTTTGCAAATGAAGCTTTTCTTCTGCAAACAAAGTGCGGTCCAGAAAATTACAAAATTCAATTTAAATCTTTACAAGTAGGGAATTATTCATTATTATATAGGATATGGCAGTCTTAACCAATCAACAAATTGGACGCTATTACGAAGAATACCGTGATACGGAAATAGCGTTTACAAAAGACATTATGCATACTCTGTCTTTGGATCCACGCCAAATTTACATTAAGTGTACTGGCAACCAGTGGCCGTGTATAATCAACTCAACGTCGTTTACAAAGGCAAAGATTATAATCGGTACAAAAGGCGGTGCCTTCCAGCAGCTTGCCCGCAGGGATGCCCCGGCAGTAAACTTGCGTTATTGTTTTTACCAGAATGACGGTCAGATGATGACTTTCCTTATCAGCGGAAAGATTGGCACCATTTCTTCTTATATGAACAGCCGCGACCTTGCCGTGCTTGAAGTTATTTACACGCAAAAGCCGCCGGATGACTTTATAGAAAAAATTGGCCACCTGATTGATGCAAACGCAAACGCAATAAAAAGAAAGGAAGACCGCATAATTCTTACCCAGGAGTCCTGCAGAAAGCTTGGAATTCCAAAAGAAGAAAGTATTATTACTATTCAGAATGTTCCCCGCCACTGCATTTTGCGCGACCTTTCCTTTGGTGGTGCAAAAGTCCTGCTTTTGGGCCTTCCTCAGTTCCTTAAAGACAAGGAAGTTTTGCTTAACCTTGAATTTGACGAGCCGCATGAAATAATCAACCTTAGGGGCCACATTGTTTCTACCAGCGAAGTTGAAGGCAGAAAGGACATTGTTGCCGCAAACATCCAGTTCTCGGAAGAATCCGTTACGCTTTCCTACAAGATTCACATCAACAATTACCTTACTTCTGTAAGAAAGAATGAATTGGACGCTTCTGCCAAGGAAATGCAGAGCCAGTCAGACTCTCAGGGTTCCTCAAGCGGTTCATCTCAGTAAAAAATGCCTTGGTTCCGGGTTTATGCCCGGTTCCACAGGGGCATCTGTTAACAGAATTATCGCAAGCAGCCATATTTTCACGCTTTTTAAGGAAGAAAAATGAATCCCGTAAATCCCTTAGACTCAGTTTATTTTATAAAGTTGCCTTCTGATTTTGCCCTTTCGGACCACGCAATAAAAGTAGACCCGGAGATACTGCTTCCGGTGCAGAAAAAAGATGCCGATGATTCTGGAAGCTTTGACATGAAGGAGCTTACCCAAGAGCAGATACTTTCCGGCATACTTACGGTCCTTGCCTATGACAAGACAAACGAGCACCTTGACTATTACCGCAAGATAATCACCGAAGCCCGCCCCAACATCAAGAAAGAACTTGGGGAAGCCGCAATCCTAAAGACCCGCAACGAAGACTGGGACTTGGCAGAAGAAATTTGGTCTGCCCTGCACGGACTTGATCCCGCAGACAAGGCTATAATCCTTAACATGGCCATCTTCTTTGACCAAAGGGCCGACTCCTACCGCAAAAACGGCATGAACGAAGATGCCGACGCCTACGACTCTTCCGCACTGGGCTACTACAAAGAGGCAATGGACAGCGACCCGGAAATACCGGATGCCTTCTTTAACGCAGGATTCTTCTACCTAAAGCAGCGCAATTATGGCGAGGCAAAGGGTGCCTTTGAAAGCTTCCTTGCGCTAACCTCCGACACAAAAGACGAAGACTTGGGCGAAAACGGCCTTTACAAAAAGGAGCGTGCCCAGGAAATCATCAACAAAATAGACAGCCGCAACCTTTCCAGCGACCGCTTCCATCATGCCTACGAACTTATTGCCGGTGGCAAGGAAGAAGAAGGTTTGGAAGAAGTACGCATGTTCCTGCAGGACAATCCCGCCGTCTGGAATGCATGGTTCCTCTTGGGCTGGGGTTTGCGCCGTCTGGAACGCTTTGAAGACGCACTCAAGGCCTTTGAAAAAGCACGCGAATGTGAGGGTGGGGACGAAAGCGCCGACACACTCAACGAACTTGCAATCTGCCAGATGGAAACCGGCGACATAGACGGTGCCCAGGACTCGCTCAACGATGCCCTTTCAATGGACCCCGAAAACACAAAGATAATCAGCAACCTGGGCTGCCTGTTCCTAAAACTTGGCCAAAAAGAAGAAGCCGCCAAATATTTTAGGACCGTTCTGGAAATAGACCCTGCCGACAAAATTGCCGCTGCCCAAATGCAGAGCCTTGGTGCCTTGTAAAATACAATTCACAACTCACAAATTGGAATAAAGGGTTTGCAAAGTGCAAGCCCAATGTGGGCCACCGCAGCCTTTTCGGGCAGGGGAACGCCCTTTAAAAATTCCATACCCTTTTCAAACTGGTCGTGCGAAAGCTTTACCCCAAGCGCAATATGGGGGCACCAGTTTTGCGGAAGATAGTTCCTGTTGTCGCCGCTTTCAAAATGCAAAAGAAAAGACTCATGCAAAATCCTGTTCAAAAAACAAAGGGGCTCGTCCTTCTGCAGCCTCAAGAAAATCACCTTGTCCAAAAATGAATCCACCCCGCAAAAGTCCAGGCAAAGATTAGAGATGCAGTCCCTTGCCTTAAGTGCAAACTCGCGGAAACAGACTTCCATCTGTGCAAGCTCTTCATCCGCCGCATGAAAAATCCCCAGCGTAAGATGTGGCGGCACGTCATTCTGAACCATAAAACCGTTCCCCGTAGCCCGTGAAAGCCCCCCGCATATCCTGCGAATCCTTTCCGCAACCCCGTCATCCGGGAAAAGAGACACCGCATAAGAAGAATATGGCAGCTTGCTGTTCTTTTTCATATATGAATAGTATAGGATAAGCGCGCAAAAAAACAATTATTCCAACGAAAAAGTGTATGTTTTATACATTTTTTCGTGGGGAAAAGCGTAAATTTTGCGGATTTTTGCACAAAGGAGGGGAATGCCTTCCCCTCGCTCCAGCCTCCTCGCTCCGCTGCGGTGTCTTCCGCTACCCCTTCTGCGGGCTCAAACGCCGCCCGCAACGCCCGCGATAGTTAGCCGCATCACTGCTACGATAATTCTGAAATCTAATGTTAAAAAATTTATGTTTTTTTAACATTCTCCTATTGTAATGTATAAAAATTTGAAATTTCTATACATTAGGCAGCTTAAATGTATAAAAATTTTGATTTTTTATACATTTAAATTATATAAATTTGCTTGATTTATGAACAAATCTACTAATTGCTGATTTATATAATAATTGCTAGTTCCAACTTTTATCTTAATGACAAGATTGGCAGAAACCAGTTCATCAAGATATTTAGTTGCCGTCAGTCTAGTTACTTCCAAATCCCGCATAATGTATTCAATCTTAGTATATGGGTGACGGAAAAGGTTGTTCAAAAGCTCATGATTATATTTTGAGCCGAACAAAGGTCTTAGCTTCATTTTATAATCCTGCATAAGATTCTTTATCTCGTTAATCAAAACGACTGTTTCCTTTGCCGTCAGTTCAACACCTTTCAGCATAAATACAATCCAATTTTCCCAATCGTTTTCGTTATCAGGGGCATTGTCGCGTATTTTCTGAATCAATTGATAGTATTCAGCTTTATTATGATTTATATAACGGCTAAGATAGAGAATCGGCAAATCAAGCAAGTCATTTGCAACAAGATACAAAATATTGATTATGCGGCCGGTTCTGCCGTTTCCGTCATAAAAAGGATGAATGCTTTCAAACTGATGATGAATAATCGGAAGTTTTACAAGCGGGTCTAGATCACATACCGAACTGTCATTTATAAAGCGTTCAAGATTTGTCATCAACCGAACAATCTCATCTTTTGTCTGCGGTGGAGTGTAAACAGTTTCATTCTGATTATTTTTCAATGTCGTTCCCGGCACAGCACGAAATCCGGCAGTATTTTCTTCAAGTTCCTGCTGAATCTGTTTTATTACAGCATTTGTTAAAAGTTTATTTTTTCGTACCAAATCAAACCCTGTGTGCATGGCCTGCCTGTAACGGATAACTTCCTTTTGAGCGGCCTTCGTCACAGTTTCTTTTAAATCCAAATCTGCCTTGTAGAGTTCATCTTGCGTAGTAACGATATTTTCGACTTCGGAACTATCTTTGGCTTCTTGTAAAACAAGTGTATTGAGCAAAATAGTTTCATTCGGTATTGTTTTTGCGACACCTTTTAACTCGGCAAGCGCACGGGATGCAAGAGTAAGCTGCTTGTAAATTGTGACAGATTCAAAATTGAAAGCTAACGGAAGTTCTGGTATTTGATACGGTTTGTTCATTGGCTGTACCTCCTAATACTTCACAAAAAGCGGCCGATAACTTTTCTCGCTTCTGCCACTATCTGTTTTTATCTTCCTTATATCAAGTTTCTTATGATTTTTAATTTCAGTTCCTAGAGAAAATAATTTGTATGATTCGCCAATACCTTTACTTCCTGCAGGATATTTAAGTTCTTCCATTTTCTGTTTATCTGCGACGAGAACTTCGGATTGATTGACAGTAAAGATTTTTATTCCAACAGGTTCTTCATTCTTTCCATTTGTATACAAAACAATTCTTGACGGAGTAATACTTAAATCAATTCCCCGCAATGCACCATGTCTGTCACCAAGTCGGACATTATAAAGTTTATTCTGCAAAATCCAATTAAGATGTGCTTCATTTCTATAATATCCAAGCAACATATATCTATCATCAGAATTAATTTTGTAATCTTCTGTAAGAATCTCACTTTCATTTTCGAATACCTGCATCGGTTTCGTTGGATTAGAAGCTGGTAATTTATCTGGATTGGCAGCAAGTTGCATTATCTCGCCAATCTGCCGTTTATAACCTTCTCCATGATTTCCTTCATCAGCAAGATTAAACGGATAAACAACAAGCTTTAGACCATATTTTGCTTTTATCTCTTCATAAACAAAAGGCTTTAATTCTGCCTGAAACTTTTCTGTATACGGATATACGAGAACAAGTTTCGGAATTATATCAAGAAAATAGCTGTCCCCAAGATGATACTTCTGACCATAAGCATACAACTGATACATGTCTTTTATATCAATCAGATAGTTTTTGTCAGGTGCGTTTGAATCCAGATTTTTCCATTTTGTATCAATTATGATTGTGTCATAATTAGAAAAGTTTCCGCTATCTTTTGACTCAACTACAATATCCGGACGTAAGCGGAATTTCCCATGTTCTGTATCACCATATTTATCTACAAGAAAATATTTTGAATGCTGATTTGAAACTACATACTCACCTGCATATTTTTTAAAAAGGTGCGCTATAAAGCTTTCAAACAATTTTTCTGCACTAAACAGCAATGACTGATTTACATGATTGCCGCTGAACGTTGTGAATCCTTTGTTCAATAGAAACTGACTGCTCCATTGCATAAGATTCTGATATGTTGCAAACAGCCTGTTTGAACGCATTGACAACTGCAAATCTGAATTTATGTTTACACTTGCAGGAATGTCAGAAAAAAACGATTGCAAATTATAGCACCGTGCAGCATTTACAGAATTTTGCGTTATCTTTGAAAGCTTCTGCAAAGTTGAAACGATAATTCTATTCTGCGGAATGTTTTCAATGTACTTAGAATAACGCACTGCAAACTTAGTCTTATCCACGCAATTTTTTGAAATTTGCTTGCTGATTAACAGTTTGCCTTTCAGAAATCTTTGATTTTCTTCTATTATTATGTAGTTCTTTTTGATTCCGCTTGTTAAAAGTTGCTCTACTTCAGAAAGATAACGGCTGATATAAACTTCAAGAATAGGAAAATTTTCAACAGTGTTTAAGCTTGCCTCTTGAAAAGACTTTGCCTCTGAATGTTGAAAAGAATACAGCATCCGCAAGAAAAAACGTCGGCAAAGCTTTTCATCACTTTCGGTTTTATCACCGCTTTTATAAATCTTTGGAAGTATCTCAATTATCTGCCCGTCTTTGGTCTGAATAGTTCCGACATATCGGCCAGTCTTTATGTATTGACGGCCACCTCTTGAATGAACGGACATTACTTCATCTGCATCTTGCCCGCCTCTGTTTTCAAGAATGAAATTCCAGAGATTCTGAAAAGTCTCGTGTGAAAGCTGCTTTTCTTCATCAGCACAAACTCGCTTCTGATTTTTGTCGCTGAGAATACCAAATTCATGAATAAAGACAGGCGTTTTCTTTGACATCAGTTAGCCCTAGCCGTTGATTATATGAGAAAGAAAACCTTGTGCCAATGAATCATCATTTACAGTTTCAAGCTTGGAATTGAGCATATAGAATTCTTTTTCGTCATCATAATCATTCTGCATCTTTTCTAATGCATCTTGAGCTTCTGCATCCCTTACATAGAAATTTGTTGCAGAATCATCATTCTCATTCAAAATCTGTCTGATTTTCTGAGCATCGTTATAGAAATATTCTTCAAGCAAAGGAATTACACAATCTTTTATTGCATTAAAGATATCCAACTCGCTTTTTGCATCTATAAAATATGAATGACCAATCTGATGGTCTTTATCGAGCAGACAACGAATGCGTGCATTTATAGCCTTAAGAATTGATTTTGCAGTTTCATTCTGAATTACAACGTAATTTGGCAAAAGCTCTTCAAAACGGAAACGACGGCGCAAAGCAGAATCAAGAATCTGAATTGAACGGTCGGCTGTGTTCATTGTTCCTACAATCATAAGATTTGCAGGAACAGCGAAAGCTTCTTTTGAATAAGGCAATTGCACAACCATTTCGTTTTTTGCTCCGATTCTTTTGCTCGGCTCAATCAGAGAAATCAAATCACCGAACACTGCCGACACATTGGCACGGTTTATTTCGTCAATGCAGAGAAGAACGATTTTTTTATTTTTAATTGCATCGTCCATTTTTGTGGAACGCTCTGCATCTTCCAAACACTTTTTCAATGGAGTTCCCGATTCGTCTTTATTTAATTTATATCCTGCAATTTCAGCTGCCCGCTCGCAGGCCTTGTAGAAAATGCCTTTTTCAATTTTGTATTTTACATCCGAAGGTACAGGGCAAGGTTCACCTGTGTCAGAAGATTCCTTTTCCTTGATGGGGTCTTCAAGAACAGGTTTTAGCCCTTCAACAAATTCTTCGTAACTGAAAGACTGATGGAAGGTTGTGATAAAACGGTCTTCTTTAGCGAACTTGTCGATGTATTCGTGCTGCATTTTGTAAGTTTTACCTGTTCCTGGTGGGCCGTAGAGGATGAGAGGCAGTTTTTCAAACTTTATACCTGGTTTAAAGCTAAGAAAATAATTACCATCTGAATCTTTTGAAAATGTTATTTTATCATTTCCATATTTACTTACAGCATCCTTTGTAATTGGGATTCCGGAATCTATTCCAAGTCTGTATCGCAAATATTTTCCTAGTTCCTTATTTCCGTCCTGTCCATTAGCTTTAGTTGTTTCGAGAGAATGACCATTGTCATCTCCTTCGGTCTTTGATTGAGCACGGACAAAACATAATGTTCTATCATCATCTGTTTTTATATTGAATTCGATTCCATTCTTAGGATAAAAGTCTGAATTATAAATTTCTTGTGGCAAAGCAATATATGCTTCATTTCCAGTTCTCGAAGCATCTCTAGGCGTTATTCCATCAGCGGCAAAACCCCATCGAAAGCAATATTGCAATTTTCCATTTTCATCGAATAAGGGAACATCAAAAGTCAATACATCTTTTTTTAGCACAGAAGGATACCAAGTTTTTATGATTTTGATTAAATCCTTTAATCCTTGCATATCAAATTGAATAACTTGGTCAGAATGAGTTGGAGTATTCCATGTATTTATCTGAAGAAGATCTTCTCCAATAGAATAAGTAGAAGGTTTTATCTCATGCTTTCTTATCTCCCCATCTTTTTGTTCAAAACTGTTTTTTGTATCAATAAAAGACATAATAAAAACCTCCCGATTCTAAAAATCCATCAAATATATATCATTATCGTATTTCTTAAAAACAACATATGTTTTCCCATAGTTTTCAAGCATTTCTTTTGTTATAAAAGTTCCGGTTGGGACTCCTAATTTCTGCCTAAAGAATTGTCCCAACAAAGCATTACTTTCAGCCGTATGAATTCCTTTATTTCCAGCTTGTGCAATTCTCATAAAAAATGGAGGAAAATCTTTTGTTACAACCTTAAACAAAGGATTATGCTTTATTTCAGAATTTTGTTTTAGAGGAAAAAAGCCCTCTTTTTTATCTTGAGCATTATAAGGAATATAAGCCTGATCCCGATCTCGCTTTGTTCCGTTTTGTCTTATTCCCCAGTTTAATCCAGAACCAAAACCCGTCTCTTTTCCATCAGCAGTGAGAAGTGAAACCTTACAAGTATCAAGAGGAACTTTATCCTTGAACATATCCCATGAAAGATTTTCAAGATTATATGCATCAATTTCCACATCTGTGACTTTCTTTTTTGTAAAGTTTATTTTATTTTTCACACTTGGATCCGTTGCAAGGATTGTATCGGGAACTAGAGAATTAAAGTATTTATTTGCCTCTATTGACTCGCAATTAGTCATACATTCTCTGCGTTTTGTAAATGCGTTTGTTGAATAATTTGCTGAACCGCAGAAAGCTAACACAGGTTCATCCTCTTTGAACCAAACATAGACTTTTGAATGAATATCAGCACCGCTTACTTTATATCTACAAATAAAAGCAGGCATTTTTGAATTACTATTTACATTTGCTATAAGGCGGTTGATATCTTTATGTTTTTTTTCTGACAATCCATTACTATTAGTCATGCCTAAAATCATATCAACAGAAAAGGAATTTGTTTTCCCCATATCTGACAAAGCAATTAAATGTCTATAAATGCATTCAATATCCGTATAACCGGTAATAATTTTTAGTGAAGTACATCCAAATGCTTGAACAGGATTTAGAAGAATTTCATTTCCCAAATTTTCTGTATACATGATTATTACTCCTCTATATTTGCATTCATCGATTCATATTCAATTCCTGCAAATGTTTTAAGAATTGCTTCAAAAATAATTCTAGCCCCATTGCACGGAACCGCCATTCCTATCTGTTTTCTTACAGATTCTTTGCTTCCCTCAAATATATAATTATCTGGAAATGTTTGAAGTCTTGCTCTTTCACGATTTGTCAATGCACGAGGTTCTGACCAATGATACACATGAGTACCGCCGCCACCAGAACCGGTAATCGTATAAGACGGCAAAGTCGGGTCAAGTCTCTTATAAATCTGGCTCATTTTTGCACCTTTTACATTTAACCTTAAATGCTCCGGTAAATCAGCATTAAAAGCATTCTGACCTGGCAAAATATGATTAAGTCTTTCAACAACTAAACTTGACTGTGCAGTTCTCTCATTATTCGCAGCATTTTCTGGAATTGGAGGATTCTCTATTGCATTTCGACATGAAACATCGAGATTTGCATATGGTGCAGTTGATGGAATTTGGAAATCAAATGGAAAATCATTACGAATGCCAACAATAATAATTCGATGTCTTGCCTGAGGAATGCCGTATTCTTCAAATTTATAGAGGTTTGGGTAGAGTCGATAACCTGCGGTTCGCATTGCATCAAAAATCGTTTGTATTGCCCTACCTTCATTAGCACTCTTTAATCCACCAACATTTTCAGCTAAAAACCATTGTGGATGTTTGGCTTTTAAAACTTTCACACCGTAAGAATATAGTGGACCGAATTCGCCATCAAATCCTTTCTGTTCACCAACGACACTAAAGTCATTACATGGAAAACCAAATGCGAGTGCATCGATATCACCAATCTTATATAGCTTTTTTAAATCCAATTTGCGAATATCACCACAAACAACAGACCCTGGTCTGTCAGGACAAATGTTGCGAGTGTATGTTTTGCATGTATCGGCATCATAATCATTTGCCCACTGATGAGTAATTCCCCATTCGGGATTATTTATATCTGCACTTGTAGCACCTTTTGCAATTCCACCAGGGCCACAGAAAAGTTCACCTAAACGAAAAATCATTTTTTATCACCATCTGAAATGAGCTTTAATTTATCTAAGTAACTATCAACATCTAAGTCAGGCTGACCTTGTCGAGCATAATATGAAGAAAATCTGGATAATATATTTTTCATATATGGAGGTGATATACGATATTCAAGAATTGTATATTTCTCCACAAAATTAGATTCATCGCTAGAGATTGTTTTTGTAAAGTCAAGAATTCCTCCCTTGAAATCTTTTATTCCTGGTATCCAGTGATATCTATTTTTAGAATTCGATAAAATAGTGGAAATATTTTTTCTTTTTTCTTTTCCTAAAGAAGGTTCATTTTCTAATCGTAATGTAAGTCCATGATTTTCAATAGAATCTATTTCACATAATGTAAAAACATCAACATTGCGATTTCCATTCTTTCGTATGACCAAATCACAAGAAGGAGAAATGAGGACATAATACTTATCACTCATTCTGTTTTTTATTATTGAACCAGTATGAAGATTTTTATCCGAATCATACAAGTAAAACTCTTCCAAAAACATCCTTTCATTTTCATCGTCCAATAAATTCTCTAGATGGTAAATTGCGTTTCTTAACAAGGCTTTTTTTACTACATCTGTAGAATAATTCTTTCCGTTTTCAATCCATGAATCTTGTGTTTTTATAAAAACCGAATTATAGAATTTGTTTATTTGCTGTTCCAACAAACCTTTTCTTCCTAAGATTTCATTTATACCAGTATTATAAACATCGAACAAATAATCAAAAATTTCATCGTAAGTGTTTTCACCTCGAACAAATACTTTTAAGGCATTAGCTTGAACACTATCTGGTGTACCTGTATGTATTACGGTTGGAATCCTAAGACTTAATTTTTCAATCTCTTCGATTACAGAATTACCTGCATCTGCAACATTTCCAAGCTTAATATCAACAATGGCGGTATCTATTTCATCATTAAATAATGATTTTGCTTCAACTAAGTTTTTTGCAACTTTAATTACAATTTCTTTCTCATACAAAGTAGCAGATTCTTTGCAAGAGTCCACAGATTGAACATCATCTTCTACGAGCAAAATTGTCATTTAAATATCCTCCAATCTTTCTAATCTAAAATAAGCCCCTGATTCTGAATAGAGTGCCTTCAAATCATAACCAAAACGTCGGGCAGCTTCACCTGCTATACTTAGCCCCAAACCGGTCCCACATTCTGTTTTGGTAGTAAACTCAGGATCAAAAATAACGCCGCTTTCTATCAAATGTTTTTCAATTCCTGGACCTGTATCTCTATAATCAATATAATCAACAGAATCATTTATCACATGAATATCCACAAAAATCTTTTTTTTAGGTACGTTCATTTTTGTCATCCAAAATATACTGTTTTCTATAAGATTTGTAAAAACAGAATAAACATCTTGTTTCCAACATTCTACAGTAACATCTTTATTTTCTGATATTTTAACTGACCATTCTATATTCGTAAGTTCAGAATCAAAAACTGAAAAATCATTTTCAATTTCAGCCTTTATAAATTCGGGTTTCTTTTTTCCTCTTTTCCCTGCTGCTAAAGGATCTATTTTTTTGAACAAATTTGTTAGAACTTGAGAATTATCAGCTATTTTTAAAACTTTATCATATAATGTTGATAATACTTCAATTTTACCTTTTTCATATTGTTCATAATATTTCTTAAAAATTGGAATTTGATTCTTAAAGAAATCCAGCGGTTTACGACCTTCATGAATTATTACATTTACTATTTTTCCAAGCGTTGCTTGACCTTGATAAATAGCAACAGTTTCTCTTAAGGCTTCAGCAGCAGCGTTCTGCACTTTTTCCTGAGCATCAATAGCCCCCATAATTTCAGAAGATGTTGTTTTATCAACTCTACCACGAATCAATGAGGATTGCACATTTTTTTTCAAATTATCGAAAGAAAACAATCTTTCAAATTCTTTTTCAACTTTTAATGTTTTTCGACTTATACCAGCCTTACTTCTATAGATAAAGCGTCTTTCTTCTATTTTTGAAATGATTTCTTTTGTAAGCTCCTTTAAGGATTCATAAGAAACATTTTCTTTTAAGCCATCACGCGCACTTTTTTCTATTAACCCAGATTTCTCTTCATTTTCAACACTTACAATACCAATAACCTGATCAGAACCTAATTTTTTAGATGGATTCTGAACCCTATCTCTATTTAATTCGAGCCAATCAAAATCCGGATCCCCCAAAGGTCTTATTCTGAAACCATTTCTATAAACACCAATTCCGTTATTCTCATTTAATAAGCGACGAGCTTCCAATTTCCCAATATAATTGCCAGAGTCGTCTTTTAACCCCCTGTTTATGAGGTCATCTATAGCTTCTTTTTCCCTATCAAAAACTCTTATATCAAAATCGACTGCTCCACATTTTGTTGGCTTACCATAATTAAATTCTATATTTACTGGCAAAGAATTTCGAGCCTTCTGCATTTCATATACCAACAAACCTTTTCCATCTTCATTTATCTTTCCAGAAATCCTGTAATCATATAAATTAAAAAGCGGGAATGGCTCTATCTTTTCATTTTCTAAATCAACAGAATCAAAACCTTTTATTGTCAGATAAATATCGAACGATGAATCTTGGGAAATTTTTGTATCTTTTACAGGAGTCATCAATTTCTTCAATTCTTTTTTTAATTGCTTAAATTGAGTATCATTCCATTCCTGTAAAAAAGATTCATCGCCAGTCATTAAAAGATTTGTTCCAGCATCTTCAGATGTTGCTGATGTTTCTATCAAAATATCTACATCAGACAAATATGTTGCTGTTTCAAAATCAGACCATCTAACTAAAAGTTCAGTTCGATTATTATCTTCGGCAGAGATAGTTTTTAAAAGCAAGTCATTGCCCAATATTGCAGAAGCATAGCGTCCGATACCTTTTCGACCTTGCATAATTCTGCCATTAGGACTCATTTTTCTAATTTGTTTATCATCTGTTGATGGAACCATCCATTTATCAGTAACTACAGAACGAGTCATTCCGTGTCCATCATCGTCTATGATGATTTTTATTCCATGGTGAATTTCTTCACTTCCATCAAGCAAAGTTTCTCTTGAAGTAACATACTTAAGGAAAGATATAGTAACTTTCGTTGCATCAGCATCATAAGCATTTTTTACAAGTTCAACGACTGCTGCATAAGGATCTTGAATTAAATCTCTTCCTATTGTGAGAATATGTCTTCCTGCTGGGCGAATTTTAAAAACATCAGAATCACTCATCCCAAATCTCCTTCAGTTTTGTCGCAATTTTTTGTGCCAGCAAAACAGGAACAGCATTTCCTATCTGCTTATACGCCTCTGTTCGACTAGGTTTCCCTGAGATGCTTTCAAAATAATAATCATCGGGGAATGTTTGTAATCTGGCAGCTTCCCTTGGCGTAATAGAACGATTCTGGGTAATATCAGGATGAATATAATAATGCCCATCTTTTGCAATGTGAGCCACAACAGTTTGAGATGCGCTTTCGTCTCCTGCAACAACTTTAAATCTGTCGAGAAAAGATTTTGTATTCTTGTGGGTCTGCAATTTTTGCGGCAAATCAAGATAACTTAATCTCTTTTGTTTTTTATCCCATAAGTCAACAGCTCTTCGATAAATCTCCAAATCTTGTTTTGAATTCGGTCTTGATATATGAAATGTAACTGGCAGATCTATATTTCTAATTTCAGCATCATCCAGCCATTTTGTATGCGATTTTTTCAAAGTACATTGATATATTTTTCCTTCTCCAGATTTTAGTGACGGTAAATCTGAAAAGACATCATTTATAGTTATTTGGGGATTCCATTTTTCTGGCAACGGAAAATTAAAATCCGAGTTTGTTTTTTTCCCTACTAAGATAATACGTTTCCTATGCTGAGGAATGCCAAATTCATTTGCAGAGAGTATTTCATATTTCAATTTGTAGCCACAGTTTTCAAATTCCTTCCGCATAATATCAAAGTATTTCTCACCATTCCTATCTTTCGCACTCAGCAATCCCATAACGTTTTCAAAAACAAAAAAAGTTGGCTTATATTTTTCGAGAAAACGAGTATAGTACTTGAAGAGATAATTTCTTCTGTCATTTTCCATACGATTTGGATCTCTGGCTCTTCCAACTAGGGAATATGCTTGACAGGGTGGCCCCCCAATTATTAAATCAATGGAGTCTTTCTTTAGTCTTTTATCAATTTGCTGAAATAGTTCATTGATTGTTTCATCACTTATTTCTTTGCAAATAACGGAATCCAATATTTCTGTCGGTATTGAAGAATAAAACTCATTCCTAGAAGTTTTTCCTGAAGTATATAATTTGTAAGGTTCTAAATTACTCTGAGACTGCAAATAATGAAAGGCAGCCCTTGTTTTTAGCGTAAAACAAGCAGCCTCACTCATTTCTATATGAGCAACTGGGGTAAATCCCTCGTGTATAAACCCTTCTGAAAGTCCTCCTGCACCAGCAAAGAGATCTAAATACTTTATCATCTCTTTCGTTCCTTTGCTTTCAAGCCTAAAGCTGCACCTGCAATGACATCAATTTCTGCCTGTTTGAGTCCGTTTGTCATTCCGCCACCACCGCAGAAGAAGTCAATTGCACGCAAGATAAAATACCCCCAAGTATAAATTCATATTATTATATCACAACGCTATTTCTTTTGCACCTGTTTTTGTTGTATTTTAATTTAAGTATAGATTAAGTTTTTTTTCTAAGGCTATACATCTTATTTCTTGGTTTTGCCCCCGAAAACCTTCAGATTCCCACAGCAAAACACAGTGTTTAATTCTAAAAAATACTGTGCTATAGAAGGAAAAAATCTCTATACCATCTCCCTAAATCTCTTTGCATTCCTTGCCCCGCTGCCGTTGGGGTGATTGTTAAAAAACATCTGCACCTGCTTTTCTTCTTCCAGTGCCTCTTTTACTACTGGCACAAATTCTTTCAGTTCTTGATCCGAATAGTCGTAGTTGTAGCGTGAACTTCCGTTGTGGCATGAATCATGAGCATACCAAGCATCCGCATTTCGACCGTGCAGCCTGATGTAAGCATTTTCCCCTACAAACGGAGTCCGTAGAGCCTTGCCGTCTGGCAAATTTCTTAACATAGGCATATCACAGAACACAATCCCCGCCTTTCGCTCTTCCAAACCTTCAAAAACGCTTGGCTTTATCCATTCTCTGTGACGGAACTCCACCACAACCGGGAATCCTGCAAAATCTTCTATCAGCTTGGCAAGGTAGATTCTGTTTTCTACAGTGTAATGAAAGCTTTGCGGAAACTGAAAAAGCACTGCGCTTAGGGAATCTTTTTCTTGCAGTGGAGAAAGGGCAGTCTTAAAATCTATTGCGGCATTTTTCCAGCTTGGGGAAATATCGTGTGTCAGAAGCCTGTTCGCTTTTATGCTGAATTTGATTCGTCCTTCGCTACGTTCCCAAAAAGAGATCAGTCTTTCGCAAGTGGGCATGCTGTAAAAGCTGCTGTTTACTTCCAGCGCATTAAAGACCGTGGAATAATATGGAAGAAAATCTTTGCGCTTAAGGTCTGCGGGGTAAAAGGTTCCCTTCCATTCGGGATAGTCGTAGCCGCTTGTGCCAATCAATAGTTCGGACATAACTACAGTCTATCGCATTTTCTATATTTTTTCTTGGAAATCTGTTATTCTGTCTGCATGAAAACCATAACAGTTAGCGGAGCCGTAATCATCCGCACAAACCCTGCTACAAACAAAAAAGAAGTCTTTGCTACCCAGCGCGGTTACGGAGATTGGAAGGGCTGGTGGGAATTTCCTGGCGGTAAGATTGAAGATGGGGAAAGTCCAGAACAGTGCATTGAGCGCGAAATCCGCGAGGAGCTTGCAACGGAAGTTCATGCAGAAAATGTTTTGGGTCTTGTTGAGTATGACTATCCCGCATTCCACCTTACCATGCACTGCATTTTGTGTACAATCGTTAGCGGAAAGTTGGAGCTTCTGGAGCACGAGAATGCGGCTTGGCTTACAAAGGAAAACTTGCGTTCGGTAAAGTGGCTTCCTGCAGACCTTTTGATTTTGGATAAGGTGGAGGCCATGCTTTTGGGCAAATGATTCTTTGCAATGTTAAGCATGTCTTCTGCGGTTTAAGCCTACCCCCGATTGGAAAGGTGGCGTAGCCAGACCGCCTCTGGCGGGCCGGAGCGAAAGCGTAGCCTTGGAAAGCGGGTTAGCAAAAAAACGCTGGTCCAGAAAAAGAAAAAAACAGAAGCCTTATTTTCGGTAGAGGTCTTTTGTTTTTAGGCCGTTTTCTTTTGCGGTTTTTTTCCAACCGTGATGGGCGCACAAAATATAAATGAAGCGGGGAAAGCCCATGGTGGCAAAGGCGTTTTCCATTTCGCTTTGCATTTGTAGTGAGTGCGCAATTTTTTCAAGTGCCTTGCCTATTGCTTTTAGCGGGCCCTTGTCGAAGGGAACGGAGGTCATGAAGCCTATTGCGCCGCCACCGCCTATTCCTGCTCCTCCGCACCACTTGTAGCCGCATCTTTTGCACCAGTTTTCGTATATGCGCAGTGCCGTTTTGTTGTGGGCCGCTTCGTAAAATCCGCAGTTGATTACGGCATGGACTCTGTGGCTTTCCCTGCATTCTTCTTGCAGCTGTTCAAGAACCGAAAGCAAGTGTCCTGGCAGAGAGTCTATGTACAAGGGGTTTGCAAAGACCCATGTGTCCGCTTGCTTAAGCTTTTGAATTTGTTCTGCGGCCAGTTTTTCTTTGTTTGCCTGTATTTCAACAAAGTCTATGTTTGCTTCGCTTTTTGCTGTGTTTTCGCTATACCCGGTGGGGGTATATGATTTTATCGTTTTTAAGAGGAGTGCGCTTGTGCTTACTTTTCCCCTGGGGCTTGCGTTTATGAGGGCAACTTTCATAGGCTTTTTTCCTCTATTTGTTTTGCATCCGTAAAGAACTGGATTTCTTTTACCCTTGCGTTAAGGTTAAGGGAATTGCGCATTATGACTTCCCTTGCGGTTGCCTTTTCGTCGTCGCTAAGGTCTTGGCCGTAAAAATATGCGGAGAGGGTAAAGATGTTGTCGTACCTTATTTTGTGATGCATTTCTTTGTTTCGGATTAGAAAGAAGGGTAGCAGGTGGGGAATGCCTCTGTCCTGCATTTTTTTTACAAAGGGGCTCACAGTTCCGTAAAGGCAGCGGCTTATTATGATGAATTCCGTACACTTGCCCAAGTCTTCTGCAAACTGATTCGTTGCATCTTTTATAAGGCACTTGCCCGGCGTTTTTGTCCAGCAGCCAAAGCAGCCTGTGCACGAGTGAATTTCCGTGTCGTTCTTATAAATCTTGTGTTCGCCGGAAACCGAAAGCGAAGGGTTTTGAAGGTCGGTCAGTATTAGTTTCATCTTTAATAAAACGCAATAAAACGCAATTTAAAATAAAAACACCCGCCGTAAGTCCGTATGGGAAGTTACAGCGGGTGTATCCTATAATGCTAAGCCGCTAGGCAACACAAACTACTGCAACAGAGCAAGAACGTTCTGTGAGCTCTGGTTAGCCTGTGCGAGCATTGCGGTACCGGCCTGAGAAAGGATGTTGTTCTTTGTAAAGTCAACCATTTCCTTTGCCATGTCTGTATCACGGATGCGGCTTTCTGAAGCCTGGAGGTTTTCAGCACCAATGTCCAAACCAACAACTGTCTTTTCGAGGCGGTTCTGGTATGCACCAAGGTCTGCGCGCTGCTTGTTGATCTTCTTGATTGCTTCGTCGAGAGTACCGATTGCGCGGTTTGCTTCGTCTGGAGTACCAAGAGTCATGATTTCTTCTGTACCAACGTTGCGGAGTCCGAGAGCTGCTGCGCTCATTGTACCGATGTAAACCTGTGTTCTCTGGTCCATGTTAGCACCAATGTGGAGCCACATAGAAGCTGTAACATTGTTTTCACCAGTTGGGCGTGCAAAGCGGCCTGTGAGCATGTTCATACCGTTGAACTGTGCGCAAGATGCAATGCGGTCAACTTCTGCGATGAGAGAAGAAACTTCAACCTGAATCTGCATGCGGTCTTCGTCTGTGTAGATACCGTTGCTTGACTGAACTGCGAGTTCACGGATTCTCTGGATGATGTCTTCTGTTTCCTGGAGGTATCCTTCAGTTGTCTGGATGAAGGAAATTCCGTTCTTTGCGTTTGTGGAAGCCTGGTTCAAACCGCGGATCTGGCTGCGCATTTTTTCAGAAACTGCAAGTCCTGAAGCATCATCACCTGCGCGGTTGATCTTCATACCAGAAGAAAGTTTTTCCATGTTCTTCTGCTGGTTAACTTCGGTCAATCCCTCTGAACGCTGTGCAAACATAGCACTCATGTTGTGATTAATAACCATAATGTATCTCCTCTATACGAGTTTATTAAGTTACAGACAAACACATTAGGTATGTTTGCTGTCCCCGGGGGTCTACCACCCTATACTTTGAATTTCGGAGATGCAAATTTGAACTTTAGAAAAAATTTTAGCAAATTTTATGTTTTTTTTAGATTTTCCCCTGAATTTTCTACTTTTTTTCTTTATTGGACGGTACTTTTGCCTGCTCTACCATTTGTTCCTTGGCTATAATCGACTTGGCATTTTTTTGCGTCACGGGCTTTCCGGGGTTCCGCCATTCGGCTCCATTGCTCTGCAACGCGCTACGCGCGCCCCTCCAATCCCGCGTAGGACACCTAAAAAAATCCCTCCATGGATTTTTTTGAGGATTGCAGAATCGCTGCGCAATTCTGCACGCTGTTAACCCGCCATCCATGGCTCGACATTTCTTAGCAAGAAAGAATTACGTTCCCTGAGCCCGTCGAAGGGAACATTTCAAAAAAAATGTTTCTTGGAAAAAAATGGGGTTCTTAGGCATATCGCGAAACGTTGAGCGATATGGCCCCTAAGCGGTGCTGGAAATGAGACGGTAGCAAGTGCGTGCCGTCGAAGGTGGTTTGGAGGGGAGGAAAACCCGCTTCCGAGTAGAGGTTTTCCTTCCCTCCAAATTATGGGGTCCAAGGGCTCTCCCTTGAAAAGAGTTTTTCAGTAAACGCTATATCAATGCTTTGCACATTCGCTGCAGCCTGTTACGATTACGTGCTTTTTTCCGTTGCTTTTGTTAAAGAGGCGGGCTGTAAGGTGGCCGTTTTCCAGTGGGACTGTCTTGTGGCAAACCGGACATTCGCGCTTTATGCCTTTTTCCGGTACGGGGTAGCAGTGGGGGCAACCGTTTATTGTGCACAGCTGGTCGGGAACATTCATTGGCCTGTAAACGCGGCTTACAAGATCTTCTCCGGGAAGAAGCAGGCTGTTGCAGAGTGGGCAGTTAACGATAAGCCCTTTTAGCGCAGCCTTTTTTGCTTCTGCCTTGCGCCTTGCAGCCTCCGCTTCCTCTTTGCCGTAAGCCTTCCATTTTATGTACCAATTTAATAGAAGAATAAGTAAAATAAATGCCCCTGCGGCTACGAAATAAAGTAGTTTGTCTCCCATGCCTTTATCTTATAGCAATGAAGTTCTTTGTTCAATGAGTTGCTAATTAAGCGGTTTGCTCCATATTATTGAAAAATTTAATTGAAATTATTTGCATAATTCTTCATTGAAAATGTCACTTCTTGTCGATATAATAGAAATAACATTTTGTCTGGAGAAATTTATGAAGAAGATTTTGACTATTCTTGCAGCTACAATTGTGTCTGTGGCTCTTGCAACGGCTGATACAGTTTTTATTCCACACATGTACGGAGGTTTCGGCCTTGGTTCTAAGATGGACGGCGACAATCCCCTTAGCGAAGAAAAGCAGAGCTATGCGGACAGCTGGATTGCCGGCATGGGTGCAGAGCTGAACGTTCCTGTTTCCACCTATTTTGGAATTCAGTCAGGACTTAACTTTTTTATAAACAATTATGCCATAGACGACAATGTGACCGGCCAATTGCGCTATTATTCACTGGACGTTCCCTTTATGCTTACTTTTAGCTACGGTGCATTCAATTTTGTGGCTGGCCCTTATGCTTCAATTCCGATTGGTAAAATTCGCGGTTCAAAGGACCTTGACGGCAAGACAAATTCTGACACAAAGATAAACTTTGGCGTTGTTGCTGGTCTTGGCTTTGAAAAGAAGATGGGTACCGGCCGTGCCCTTATTGAGGGACGCTACATGTTTGACCTTCTTCCAATGAAGGATGACGACAACGAGGCTATTTTTACCCGCCGCGGACTCTTGATTGACCTTGGCTACAAGGTTCCGGTTTTGTTCTAGAAAAGCAGACCTATGAACATTTGCCTGTTCAGGCCAGAAGAAATTGGTAAGCCTCTGGACCTTAAGGATGAGCGTGCCCTGCATCTTTTAAAAATCCTTCACAAGAAAGAGGGTGATACTTTTGCGGCCGGAATAATCGGCGGCAAGGCTGGCAGGGCTACAATCACTTGCGTTGACGTGCATGAAGAAAAAAGCGCGGACGGAAGGAAATCTTTTAAGAAGGGCTCCATTTCTTTTGACTTTGTGGGCGAAAGCGACGGTAAGCCCCTCTTTCCACTAAAGATGATTGTCGGCTTTCCTCGGCCAATTCAGCTAAAACGGCTCTTGCGGGACATGGCGGGGCTGGGCGTTAGCGAAATTCATCTTACCGCCACGGACCTTGGCGAAAAATCATACCTTAAGTCCGACCTTGCAACTTCTGACGCAGGCTACGAGATGCTTCTGGAAGGTTGCGAACAGGCTGCAAGTACGCATATCCCGCGTTTGTTCATGCATGAATCTCTTGATGAATGTCTGAACTCTTTGGAAAATGGTCTTGGCGGAAAAACTGACTCTTGCGTAGAAGGCTTTTGCCAAACTGTAAAGGCTGCGCTGGACAATGTTGCCCCTGCAGAAAGCCTTGTTTCTTTTATGGCGCGCTATTGTGGCGAAAAAAGCGGGGCTTTCTCTGCCCTTGCGGCTATAGGCAGCGAGCGCGGCTGGACGGAAAGGGAAAGGCAGCTTTTGAAAGCTAAGGGCTATGCTCTGCTTAGCATGGGAACAAGAGTTCTCCGTACTGAAACTGCTGCAACTGTTGCGGCAAGCCTTATCCTTGGAGCGATGGGGTTTTTAGATTAGGCGCAATTTATGCAATTTGAGTGGGAATGGAATATATGGATAATGCTTCTATAAAAGATATGCTTCTTGACATTCAGGAGTCAAAGCTTGAATTTTCTGTTACGATGACAGGCAAGGAGAGTAAGAGGGTAAACGGTCTTTACAAGCCGGAGACCCGTGAAATCCTTTTGCACAACAAGAATTTCAAGACGGACGGTGAGCTTGTGTATACAGCCGTCCACGAATACACCCATCACCTTATAAACGAAGAGGAAATAGAGGCTAACGGCGGCAGGGAACCTCCCCACAAGGCCAGGAGCCACACCAACTATTTCTGGGCAAAATTCCATGCGCTACTGGAAATTGCTGAGCAGAAGGGTTATTATAAGATAGATCTTTCTGCTTCACCGGAACTGGAAGAACTTACCAAGGAAATCCGGGAAAAATACATTGTTCCGAACGGCCGTTTAATGCAGGAATTTGGCAAAAAGCTTATTCAGGCACATGCCCTTTGCGAAAAGTCCAACATCCGCTATGAGGATTATCTGGACAGGGTTTTGCAGATTCCGCGAACCACCGCAAAGACGGTAGCCCAAGTTGGTACTTTGCCAACAGAAGATGCAGACCTTGGCTTTGACAACATGAAGATTGTCGCGGGAATAAAAAAGCCGGACGAAAGGGCAAAGGCCCAGGAAGCAATTAAAAACGGAAAGAGCCCGGACAGCGTTATTGCAATGATGAAGAAGAAAGCCGGAGAGACGGATCCCAAGACCAAGCTTGAAAAGGAAAGGGACCGCCTTACCAAAACGATAAATGAACTTACTCACCGCCTTGAATTTGTGGAGGAAAGCCTTGCAAACCTTTAAGAAAATTGTTGCCTTGGCAGCATTCGCTATGATTGCCGTGGAAAGTACGCTTGCCCAGTCTTCGGTAAGCTCCGTTACGTCACCGGAAATGCCTTCTGTTTCCGCCCCCACACTGGGAAGCGGTTTTTACGTGCCTGGAAACCCAAAGAATTCTCCGTTTACAGGCTGGCCCCGCAGGGGTGCAAAAAACAGGGGTGACGCAAGCCAAAAGGCCAGACCTTCTGCCGGTATTAAAAAAGGCGCAAAGGACTTGCTTGGTGACGAGCTTGGCATATCCGAACAGGAGCAGATAGCACGCGACCTTGCCCAGAGCGCGGCATACCTTACCGGCAATGAGCGCGACGACTTGCTAAAGGCCCTGCAGAACTATCAGAACGCATCGGAAAAACTCCGCAAAGAAAACGGCGGTGTGTCAGAAAATGCAAAAAAAGCCCGTATTCTGCGCTTTACCATTGGCGGAAAGGACATCTTGCAGTCATGCCGCTCGGTTTATGTTTCAGACGTCTTGCAGGACGGAACCTTTGTCGTTACAGGCGACAGGTCTTGCCAGGGCAGCGGTGAAAACTTGGACGAAATTTTCTACATCCGCTTTACTGCAACCCCGCAAAAGGCAGACCTTAAGAATTATTCAGCCTGCACTTACGTAACCCAGTCTGCCGAAAGCGAAGAGAGCGGCCTTTACCGCATGAGCAAGCTTAATGCCCTTGAGGCAAACCGCACAGGCCATCTTGTAACCCTAAAGACATCTGCCCAGGAAGAAGACATAGACCTTCTTATAGACTTGGGAGTGGAAAAGTGAGCGAGCAAATGAGCGCCCAGGCCCAGGAGTCAAAGCTTCGCGAGGGCTTGGCTAAGCTGGCACTTTCACTTTCCGACGGACAGATTGCGGCTCTGGAAAGTTACACGGCGCAGGTTCTTGAATTCAACAAGGGCTACAATCTGATGAAGGCGGAAAACCGCAGCGAATTTGAGGTAAACCACATACTGGACAGCCTTGCTGCCTGCCAAGCAATAGAATCCCTTGCAAAAGAAATTTCAGCTTCCGGCAAAGAGGTAAGGATTGGCGACATAGGAAGCGGTGGCGGTTGTCCCGGCATTCCTCTTGCGGTGGCCTTTCCCCAGTACACATTTACCCTGGTTGAACGCATGGAAAAGCGCTGTGCCTTTTTGGAACAGGTTGTCCGTTCGCTTAATCTTAAGAATGCCAAGGTCTTGTGCCTTCAGGCAGACAAGGTAAAGCCAGAGTCTTTTTCTATAGAAGTTTTCCGCGCATTCCATCCCTTTGACACAAAGATAACAAAACTCCTTTTGGGTATGCTTTGCAAGGGTGGTTATATTGCGGCATACAAGGCCCGGTCTGAAAAAATAACTGCGGAGATGGAGGCAATCAGCTTTATGGTTCCTTCATACAAAAAAATTGCGCTCACAGTCCCCTTTTTGGAAGACCATGAGCGCAACCTTGTTGTGATTCAAAAATAGCTTATACGCTTACCTGCTTTAACAGTGCCGTCAGCTGGTTCTTTTCTATAAGGTCAAGCGGGCGGCCTTCTATGTACCTGCGGGCTTCTTCCGTAAAGTCTCCTGCCGTAACACAAATTCCCCTGTCCGCCTTTGTATCGTGCAAGTGTCCGTGGAAGTCGCGGATAAAAAGCTCTCCTGTTGAGCCTGTTGTCCTAAAGAAGCGGAAGATTTCGCTGTCCGAGAATTTTGGAGAGTTTACTTCCAGCACAAAGTCTGTAAAAACCTGCCCCATGTTTATATCCATGAATTTAAGCTGGGCATCCTTGTAGTACACCTGTATTGCCTTGCGGCACAAGGCTACAAAGTCTCCTGTTCCCGCCGTAAGGTAAAGCTGGAGGTTGGAGTTCTGGCTAAGTTCCTGGTAGCGGGCAATAAGGGCATTAACATCCTTGTAGTTTGAATTCATCAGGCGTATTTCTTTAAGCTGAATAAGACCGTTGCTCAGCTGGTTCTTTGCAAAATATGCCTGGGCAAGCTTGTAGCGGATTTCCACTTTTATGTCGTCCTCGGCATTTTCGTGCTTAAGGCCAATTATAAGGTCTGTTATAGCGTTGTCAAATTCTCCAAGGCTAAGGTGATATATACCCGCCTGTAGGCAAGAACGCGGTCCGTAAACCGGGTCTGCCCTAAGATGCATGAACACTTTGATGGATTTGTCTCCGTGTCCTTCCTGGCTCATTGCATCTGCCATGCAGTAAAGGGCATCCTTGTTAGCAGGGTCTTCTATAAGTGCCTTCTTAAAACAGGGAAGGCTGTCGTGGTAGTGGTGGGAATTGTAGTAGCTCTGTCCAAGCAGCAGGTTTACCCCGGTTGCGTCAGGGCGAACAATAAGGGCTTTCTTTAGGCAGGGGACAGCCTTATCGTACTGCTTTGCCTTTACAAGTACATAGCCCATAAAGTAGTTGGAATCAAAGTCGTGGGGGTTCTTCTGGTAGGCAAGGGAGAGTGAAATCATAGCCTCGTCCATCTTGTCCAGCTCAAGGGCGCAGATACCTGTCCTTAAAAATGCCTTGTAGGAGTCAACGTCTATGTCCGTCTTGGAAATCTTTGAAAGCTGGGAGTAGATTGGAAAGGCTTTTTCCCAGAGGTTGCTGGTAAAGTAAAGGTCTCCCAAAGCTTTTAGGGCTGCGGCATCGTTTGGGTTCTTTGCAAGGTGCCTGTTGGCCTGCTTTATAATCTGGGCCTGGCTCTTTTTTGACCTTGCAGGTTTCTTTTCGGAAATTTCCGAATGCCTCTTGTTGGGAATAAAGAGAAGAAATGCGAATATGCCAATTATAACAACAGCAGCTATAAGGTATGGAATGACCATAAAAAATACCCCTTTTGCACAAGCCTGTCTTTGCCAGAATCCGTATCCGGTAAAGACAAGGTTCTTAAAAAAGAATTCTTCTTAAATAATCGGTTTATGTTGGCAATAAGTTGAATGGCTAACTCCCGGAGGTTGCAAAGAAAAGCACGGCAGGGATTGGAGCACCGCCGGAGGCGTTCCCGCAGGGAATGGAGGGGTAGGGCCCCCGGAAGTGCGGAAAGCCCCTAAAAAAGAGGCAAGACCTTCTTTTAAAAACAGAAGCGGGTGCATACAAAAGCGCCGCAAAATTCGAAAGCCCCCTCCTTTTTTTTATTTGCGGGAACACTCCGCCACAAAACCGCTTATCTTGTCCAAGGCAGTCTTTATTTTTTCTACGGAAGTAGCGTAGCAGCAGCGTATGTGACCTTCGCCGCCTGCACCAAAGACATTGCCCGGAACAACAGCCACGTTCAGTTTTTCAAAGACCTGGAGGGCAAACTGTTCGCTTGTTAGGCCTGTGGAAGTAATGTCCGGGAAGAGGTAGAAGGCTCCCTTTGGCTCTGGCACTGGAAGCCCCATGTCGTTAAAGGCCTTTACCATAAGGTTCCGCCTCTGCTGGTAGGAGACGCGCATTTTTTCCACCTCGCTCCAGCCGTTCTTTAGGCCTTCCAAAGCCGCATACTGGCTCATAATCGGGGCACAGATTGTGTTGTAGCCGTGAAGCTTTATAATCTGCGCACAAACGTCTTCCGGGGCAGCAATGTAGCCAATTCTCCAGCCTGTCATTGCAAAGGACTTTGAAAAACCGTTTAGCACGATTGTGTAGTCCTTCATTCCCGGGAAAGAACCGATTGAAGTATGCTTTGTGTCTTCGTAGGTAAGCTCGCAGTAAATTTCGTCGCTAATAACCCAAATCTTGTGCTTCTTTACAACCTCTGCAATTTTGGCAAGCTCTTCTGCAGGAATTATGGTTCCCGTCGGGTTGTTGGGGGAGCAAATCATAAGGGCCTTGGTCTTGGGCGTTATAAGCTTTTCAACCTCTTCTGCCGTTGGGTAAAAGCCTGTCTTTCCTGTGTTAAGGTGGACAACCTTTGCACCCGCAAGGTTTGCAAGCGTCGTGTAGTTAACATAGCAAGGCTCGCTGACGATGATTTCGTCGCCTGGGTTAAGAATGCACCTAAGAGAAGCGTCT
This sequence comes from Treponema sp., assembly GCA_017534445.1. Classification (GTDB taxonomy): domain Bacteria; phylum Spirochaetota; class Spirochaetia; order Treponematales; family Treponemataceae; genus Treponema_D. Next base: position 114,964 of record JAFXWC010000038.1, on the reverse strand, counting down.
ACACCCTCGGAAGCGCCAACAGTTATGATAATTTCCTTCTGGGGATTGTAGCGCATGGAATATCCTTCCAGGTACTTGGCAATTTCCTCGCGTAGCTCAATCAGGCCCCAGTTGCTGGTGTAGCTTGTGTGCCCCTGCTCAAGATGGTAAAAAGCCTCTTCGCGCATGGCCCAGGGGGTGGGGAAGTCCGGCTCTCCAACCGAAAGCGAAATAACGTCATCGTGGCCAATAAGCATTTCAAAGAATTTGCGGATGCCGCTTGGCGGTGTTTCAACCATTGCCCTGCTGAATTTATCTTCTCTTGGATTCATGCTACAACTCCTTCGCGGCTGTCTGAACGCTGCTCAACATAGACAATGTCGTTTTCTTTGTATGTCTTAAGAATAAAATGGGTTTTTGTAGAACGCACACCCTCCAGCGTGGAAAGCTTCCTTGCAACAAAAGAAGCAACCTCCTGCAAAGAGTCGCCCTCAATGATAACCTTAAGGTCGTAGCCTCCGCTCATGAGGTAAAGGGACTTAACCTGAGGAAAGCGGTAGATGCGGTCTGCAATACCGTCAAAGCCATGCTCCCTCTGCGGCTGAACCTGAATCTCTATCTCTGCCTTAACCTTTTCCTTGGCGGTACTGTCCTTCTCTGGATTAACAATGGCGGCATACTTCATTATAATACCGTCATTCTCTAGCTTGCGGATAATAGCCTCAACTTCTTCCGGCTTCTTCTTAGTCATAGCCGAAATATCTTCTATAGAAATGCGCGCGTTGTCCCGCAGCAAATTCAGTATTTCTTCAGAACCGTCCATAAAAACCTCCGGAAAGCATACAACTTCTGCTAGATTACCGTATTTTTAATAAGATTACAAGGGAAGCAAACTGCAGCAGGTAAAAGTCTTTTCCTCTCTCTTTTTCTTCTGGAGCCGCCTTAATGGTTAAACTGTGCCCGGCCTCCTGCCGGTCAGACTCCTCGTTTTCCCCGCTTTGCAGGGTTCCGCTATCGCTCCATTGCCTTACGGCAACGCGTTCCGCGCCCTTCCAATCGGGGCTAGGCTGGTGGGCAAGGACGGCCTTTAAGTCGGGAATCTATTTGCAATACTCATTAATGTATTCTGCAAAGAATGGCAATGCAAAAGAAATATAGGCCTGACGGCTTTCCAGAATTCCACGCTTCAAAAGTCTGTCCCGGTACATTGAATAGTTTCCGGCCTTTTCTCCCATAAGTTTAAGCACATCTTCGCGCTTGTATTCTTTTTTTTCTGTAAGCAATAGCAGAAGAAATTTGTCTGCTGTAGTAAGTTCTTCCCAAATTTTTTCATAGGAATATGAAAATAGTTCAGCCTTTAAATCTGGTAAAAGCTTTTTGAGGGGTGTCTTTTTTGTTTGCCTAAAGCACAAGGAGCCAAGTTCCTGAAATGCATACGCATAACCTTTCGTTGTTTTTGCCATCTCTTTTGCTTCCTTAAGGTCAATGTTCAATTGCTTTTTGTACATTTCGGCCATGAGCACGGTATTCAGCGGTTGCGTTTTTATTGTAGTGGCACGTCTAAAGAATGTAAGGTTTTTTACGTTGCTTACTTCCATGATGTTTTCATAAAGTCCTGTGCATACAAGATAAACTGGATAATTGGCCCTGAGCCATTTTCCGTATTCTGAGGCGAATTGTATCATTTCCGTGGTTTTTGAAACTTCATCTATGCCAATAAAAATACGCTTCTTTTTCTTCTGGGCGGATTTAAGCATTTCATCAATTTCCACCCCAATGTCAAAAAACTGGTTGTCCTTGTCCGATGAAAATCCTATGCCTCCGCCTGTTCCCAAAACACTTGCCGAGACATTCACGCTTTTTCCTTTCAGCGCACTTTTTCCAAATCCTTCTTTGCAGAGCATTGCGGCTATCTGACCAAGCATATCCCGCGCCGGGCTAACATCAAAAACAATCCAACCTTTTTTTATGTTTTCCTCTTTGCGAAGTTCTTCTTCGATTTTTGCAAGGATGACTGTTTTTCCAGAACCACGCACACCGGTTATTTTATATACCGATTCAGATGGAATTTCATACATGAAGTTTTCAAGTATGATGTTTATCTGTTCTGTATGTATATAAGATTCTCCAGGATTCTTGCTGAATGTTGTCGTAAATGGATTCTGCATTTCTCCCCCGCTTTATACTTTTTCCTACTCTTTATAACTCTTTATACTTTTCTATATTCTTTATAACTCTTTATACTTTTTTTTGCAAGGGAAAATCCACTCTTAGGAGAAGATAAACTCAACTTCCCCATCCTTTACGCCAATCCCAACTTTTCCGCCACCGCTTAGCTTGCCAAATAGCAACTCGTCCACGAGGGGGGAGGCAATCAGGCTTTCTGCAGTGCGGGAAATGTTGCGTGCGCCAAATTCGCGGCTGTAGCCTTTTTCTGCAATCAGGGCAACGGCTTGGTCTGTGGCGGTAAGCTCAACGTCCTTTGTGGCAAGGCGTTCTGCAATCTTTTTAATTTCCTTGCGGGCAATGTCCTGGGTTATCTCTTTTGGCAGGTGGGCAAAGGTGATTATTGCATCCAGCCTGTTCCTAAATTCGGGGGAGAATTCTTTTTCTACGGCTTCGTTCAGCGTGGCAGAGTCGTTCTTTGCATCGTCAAAACTGCTTCCACCGGAAAATCCTACGGAGCCTTTTTCCATGTCGCGGGCACCGGCATTGCTTGTCATTATTATCATGCAGTTCTTAAAGTCTGCCTTGCGTCCCTGGTTGTCCGTAAGAATTCCGTAGTCCATAATCTGGAGGAGAATGTTGTAAATGTCCTGATACGCTTTTTCTATCTCGTCAAAGAGGATTATTGAATGCGGTTCCTTTCTTACGCTGTCGGTTAAAAGTCCGCCCTCTTCAAAGCCAACGTATCCCGGCGGTGAACCAATCAGGCGGCTTACGGTATGCTTTTCCTGGTATTCGCTCATGTCAAAGCGCAGGAGTTTTTCGCCAAGGGAAGAGGCAAGAACTTTTGCAAGCTCTGTTTTTCCAACGCCTGTTGGGCCTACAAAGAGGAATGCCGCCTCCGGTTTTTCCATGTTGCGGAATCCAGCGCGGGCTTTTTTTACCGCCATGCATACGGATTCAACTGCCTTGTCCTGGCCGAATATTTTTTGCTTAAGGTCGCTCTCCAAAGAACGCAGCTTTTCCTTTTCGCCAGTTGTAACTGTTTCAAGCGGCACCCTCGCTGCTTTTGCGGCAACCATGCGGATTGTGTCCTGGCTAACTGGCACCGGTGGCCTTTTTCTTTCAGCGGGCTGCTCTTTTTCATCAGGCTGCTCTTTTGCAGAATCGTCCGCGGAAAAACTTTCTGCTTCGACCTTGCCTGCTTCGTCTTCAAACTTTTCAAGCTTTTCGGATTCATTTGCTGAATCTTCCACGGAAATCTTTTTTGCTTCCACCTTTGTATCTTTGTCCGAGACGGAAACTTTGTCTTCCACGGAAAGGTTTTCTTCCGTATGAATCCGTGTCCATGCACCAGCTTCGTCCATAAGGTCTATTGCCTTGTCTGGAAGCCTTCTGTCCGGCAAGAACTGAACTGCCAGGTCAACCGCAAGCTCCAGAGAGCCTTCTTCGTATTTAACGTTGTGGTATTCAGCGTAGCGCGGTTCAAGCCCGTGCAAAATCTTAACGCATTCATCGCGGCTTGGTTCAAGAATGTCTATCTTTTGGAAACGCCTTGCAAGAGCCCTGTCCTTTTCAAAAATCTTTGTGTATTCTTCAAAAGTGGTGGAACCAATGCAGCGGATTTTTCCTTCGGTAAGAACAGGCTTTAAAATATTTGCCGCATCAAGGGCACCGTTCCCAACAGAACCCGCGCCTACAATCGTGTGGATTTCATCAATAAAAAGAATTGCCTTTTCTTTTTTTAGCAAGTCCTTGGTAACCTTTTTAAGCCTTTCTTCAAAGTCTCCCCGGTATTTTGTTCCAGCCAAGAGGGCTCCCATGTCCAGAGAGTAAACGGAAAAATCCTTTAGCGTAGAAGGAACATCTCCAGAAACAATTCTCTGTGCAAGCCCCTGGGTAACGGCTGTCTTTCCAACACCTGCATCACCAACGTGAAGCGGATTGTTCTTTGTGCGGCGGCAAAGGATTTGAACCGTGCGCTCAATTTCGTATTCCCGGCCTACAAGAAGGTCAAGCTCTCCGTCCCTTGCCTTTTGGGTAAGGTCAACCGTATATTTTTCCAGAGCAGAAAAGCGGTGCTTCTTTCCTTTCTGTTCTTTTTCTGTATCACCGGCATCTTCGTTTGCTTCTGGGGGACCATCGTCGTATTCGTGGTGTTCGTCTCCCTCTCCAAAATGGTAAGAGTCATTTGATGAATCGTAAAAGATTTCATCGCTTCCGTCATCATCGTATTCATCTTTTGATTTGTTGGTAAAAGGATAGCTCTGGTCTGTTATGGCTTCCAGAAGCACCAGTTTTTCCACGCCGTTTTTCTTTAGGATGTAAGAGCAGTAATTGTTTTCCGCATCGTACATGTAAACAAGCACGTCCGTAATGTCCAGCTTTTTTTTGCCAGAAGATGCCGCGTGTGCAGAAGCGTTTTCCATTATTTCCTGAAGCCCAGCAGTTGGAAGTGGATCATAAGCCGCAAGAAAGTCTGCATCCTTGTTTACCACAGGCATTTTCTTTGCAAAAAAATCCTCAAGGTCGTTCAGCATTTGAGCAACATTGGCACCGCAGTCAAACAAGAGGTCCATTACGTAGTCGTAGTGCATGGCAATATAAAGCAAGTGCTCCGGTGCAACAAATTCGTGGGCGTTCTTTTTTGCGTAGCTAAAGCTGTTTGAAAGCATTTCGTCTAAGTCTTTCTTTAAGTGCATCTTTTACCGGCTCCTATGCCTTTTGAATTTCGCAGCGCAGCGGAAAGCCCTGTTGGCGGGCCATACGCACCGCAATCTGTGCGCGGGTAGAGGCAATGTCGTAGGTGTAAATTCCGGCAACACCGCTTCCTGTCTTGTGAACGCTTAGCATAACCTTTTCCGCTTCTTCCGCTCCAAGGTGAAACACGCTCTGCAAAACCTGCACGACAAATTCCATGGTGGTAAAGTCGTCGTTCAAGAGGATAACTTTATATTCTTCAGGTTCTTTTATGAATGTCTTTTGGGCAATAGAACCTTCGCTTTCATAATCATCGTAGGGCATGGGGAATATAGTAGCATAATTCTTGATTTTTGCAAACAGGTAACTTTGAAAGGCCTTTCTGGATGTAGTCTTTAGGACGGTGCCTTTGTCTGTTCTACCATTTTGTTCCTTTGCTAATTCGACAGAGCATGTCCTTGCGTCACCGCCCCTCCACCCTTCGCTCACGCTCATAGCGTCCTTGTGGCCGCTACTAAAGGGGTTCCGCGGCGGCGTAGGCTTCTTGCCTGTAAAGCTAAGCTGTCATTCAAATCGATGCTGTTAATTTTGTAAAGAATATGATAGAATTGGTTTTGCGTGATTTTGCTTGGAGTTAAAAATGGTAAAGAAAGTTGCAATAATTAGTTTGTCCAGAGGCATATTGGGTGAGCCTTTTATATCCCATGAATTAAAAATAGGTCTTGACCGCCTAAAAAATTATGGCCTTGAAGTTGTTACAACAGAATCAGCTTTAAAAGGTGTTGAGTATATAAAAAACAATCCCCAGGCCAGAGCAAAGGATTTGCTTGATGCCCTTTATGATAAATCCGTTGATATGATTTTGTGTGCAATCGGCGGTGACGATACTTACAGATTGCTCCCCTACCTTTTTGAAAAAGATGAACTTAAAAAAGCCGTAAAGGATAACAAAAAGATTTTCCTTGGCTATTCGGATACAACATGGAATCATTTTATGTTCAATAAAGTTGGCTTCAAAACTTTTTACGGACAAGCCTTTATTACCGACTTGTGCGAGCTTGAAAATGAAATGCTTCCGTATTCAAAAAAATATTTTGAAGAGCTGATAAATAAAAATTCTATAAGCAAAATAGAAGCGAGTGACGTCTGGTATACAGAGCGGACTGATTTTGGCATCTCCCAAATTGGTATAAAAAGAGAAGTGCATCAGAATCAAGGCTTTAAACTCTTGCAGGGTAGTGCGGTTTTTTCTGGAGAGATTTTAGGCGGCTGTATTGAATCAATGTATGATATGTTTGACGTCAGCAGGTATTCCGATACGGTTGAGCTATGCAAAAAATACAATCTTTTTCCAGCGGCTAAAGAATGGCAGGGGAAAATTTTGCTCCTTGAATCATCTGAAGAAAAAACAAAACCTGAATTATATAGAAAGATGGTAAAAGCATTAAAAGAAGCAGGTGTTTTTAATTCTGTAAGCGGGGTTCTTGTTGGAAAGCCTTTTGACGAGATTTACTATGATGAATACAAATCTATTTTGCTAGAAGAAATAGATGATAAAAATTTACCTCTTGTATATAATGTGAATGTTGGGCACGCAACACCGCATTGCATTATTCCGTTAGGGGTAAAATGCACTGTAGATATGAATGAGAAGTGCATCCTGTTTGACGTGTAAAATCATAGGAAGTGAAATATGAAAACAAAAACTTGCCTTTTTATAGCCTTCTTTCTTTTTGCACTTGCTGCATGTTCAAAAGACACAAATCTTCCTGCGTCAATAGAGACTCCGCTTGGAACTTTTAGCAGCTGTGGGACTGGCGAAGAAACCTGGGGCTACAATTATATTTTTGAGCGGGACGGAAAAGAGGCTGCTCTTTTTGCAATGTTTACGCCGGGCTCTGTTGGTAAAAAGGACGTGGAAAAAATGCTTGGGCTGCTTCAGAAATTTTATTCAAAGTTGCCAGATGCAGAAAAAAATATTATTTCCTATGCGGCCAAGAATGCGGCAGATGGTGAGTACGAAGATGTAATCATGAATACAGGACGCGTCTATTGCATCTCATATTATCAGGAAGAAAAGGCCAAGGATGCAAATATGGTTTATTCACTTGTTACGGAGGAGCATATACACGGATGCGATTTTATTCAGGTTTATTCCGATTTCAAGGGTAATTTGGAAAGTGCAAGTCTTGTTGGCTTTCAGGATTAAATTTAGGAAAAGGAGATGTGTATGAAAAAAATTATATCCGCATTGCTTGTAACAACATTTGTAATGGCGGCTGCCTTTGCAGACAAAAGCCTTTTTTACGAAAATGGAAAAGTGCTCGACACCATGTATGTAAATTCTGAGGACGGCTTAAAGGTTAGGGATTTGCCTTCGTTAAAGTCCAACAGAATTTGCGGACTTGCTCACCGCCTTCCAGTTAAGGTTATTGCACTTGGAAAAGAAGAGACAATAGACGGAATAACGGCTCCCTGGATTGAAATTCTAGTTCCCCGCTATGAATGGAAGAGTGACGATCCCGAATACGGCTGGGTCTTTGGCGGATATTTGTCAAAGTTTCAGGCAAGTTTTGTTAAGCCAAAAAATGCGGCTCAGCTGGAGCAATACCTAAAGTGCGGCAACTGGATGCTTCCAGACGAGAGTACTTATTCGGGGCCAGGCTACAAGGAAGGATATTATTATAATTTCTTTACAGAATATCATTACACTTATTCAAAGACCAAAAATTTTTTGGATTCCGACAGGTCGTGGTTCTTCCAGAATTATGATGATGATGACAATCAGACTAGTTGGAAAGCCTTGAACAGCCACCAGGTTCAACTTCATTGGTATATTCCCGAATCAACAAACGGTCATGTAGAGCAGATGGACAAAAAGGAAATTCTGGAGATTGAGCCTATTGATGAATCCCAGTGCTATATTAATGGTAAAAAATATTTGAACAAGCCTTTTGAAAACAGGCGGCATTGGTATTATGAGGACGTGGTGAAGATGCCCCTGATTTATAAAAGCGCATATTCAGACAATAATTCCAAAGTTGGAATTATCAATGGGGTAAGCAAAGCTCTTTTGCATTATTCACAAGAGACACAAGGGCTTTGGGAACTAAGGAACAGGATGATAACTTCTCTTATTAAGCACGGTGTTTCTGCCAAGGGTACGGATTACGAAAAGGAATACCGCGACTACTGGGACCCGATTATGGAGGAGCATCAGAAAAAAGCTGATGAAGACTTTTAATAGTCTATCTGTTCATGACGGCTTCCAGGGCGGCAAGTTCTTTTTCTGCATGTGAAGAATTCACTGGGGAAGGGGAGAAAAGGCTTGCGTAACGGAAGCAGGCAATTCCTTCGTAGTCTGCCTTTATTGCTGCAAGAGTCTGGTCTGCCAAGATGCGGCTGCTCTTCTGCCACTCTTCATCTGCCTCCGCATTGTTTGTGCTTTGTGCTGAACCTGTTTTGTATGCGGCAAGTCCTGCAATCAGCTTTACGTTTGTGCCGGCTGTTATCTGCTTCCATTCATTAAGGGTTGGCACAAAAGGTTTCGCCGGATGCAAAAAGCCCCAGTAGATTTGCGGTGCAAGATAGTCAACGCTTCCCTGCTTTGCCCAGTGTGCCGGGTCTGCAAACAAGGAATTCCTACAGGTCTGAATGTTTCCGGAAGGGGATATGCCGAATGTAAGTTCCGGGTTTGCCTTTTTTACCGCTGCATAAATTTGCCTTACCATTGCGTCTACGTTTACCGTACGGAACTGTTTTAGGGTAAGCTTAGGATGCTTTTGCCTTTCCTTTTCAAATTCCTCAGCGTCAATTTCTTCTGGAAGGGAAGCTGGGTAAAAATAGTCGTCTATGTGGATTCCGTCTATGTCGTAATTCTGAACAAGCTCGCCTACGCATTTTGTAATTAGGCGAAGCACTTCGGAGTAATAGGGGTTAAGGTACCAGCGTCCCTGGTGCAAGAATGCCCTGCCTTTCTTTTGCTTTGCCCATTTTTTTACTATAAAATCATCCGGCAAGGATTCAAGCTCTTCTTCTTTTACAGACCGCATTGGGTTAATCCATGCTTCTGTGCGGATGTTTTTTTTCTTCATCTGGGTCACCATGATTTTTAGCGGGTCGTAGCTTGGCTTGGGCCACTTGCTTTCTTCTTCTTCCGGGTAGTTTCCGGCCCTTCCTTCCATGCCAATGCTAACTTCAACCCCTGTTCTTGTCCAGCCGCCCTTTCCAAATCCAATTCCAATGCCAACGCCTGTGTGTATTCCACTGTCCCTTTCCCTTGGCGCGGAGCCTTTTGCAGAAGTGGCAATTCCGCCGGGCAGATGCTTTGAAGGGGGATAGACGGAAGATGAATAGAGCGCATCCGTAAAGGCAACAGCCTGTATGTATATTGTGTTGAAGCCTGCTTTGCTAAGGTTTCCGGCACACTCTTTTGCAAATTCCGTAAATTCTTTTTTGCTCATGCCGGAACAAAGCTCTTCGTATTCAAGGTAGGAGAACCAGACTGCGTATGTTTTTCCGCCGCCCCTTTCTTCCTGCTGTGAAGAGGAACATCCTGTAAAAAATTGCAGGGCAAGAAACGCGGTTGCAAGCAGGGCTACAAAAATAAAAGCCAGAGTTCTTTTTGCTTTATTCATTTTCCTCCACCTTTACTATCAATATGTTAAGGTCAACAGGCTTTGTGATTTTTTTGTCCAGCCTTATTCCGTCTACACTTTCTGCAGTGTCCGTGTACTGCCAAAGGGTAAAGTTGTATGGTGTCTGCGGATATTTTTCGTAGTCTGCATACCAGAAGTCGTAGGCTTCCAGTTTTTTCATGTCAAAGAAAAATGCTTCCCAAATCATGTTGGAATAAATCATTGGCTTGTAGCCGGCCTTTTTTACCGCCTCGCAGAATACTATGGAAGTTCTTGTAAAGATTTCGCCAGGAACACCGTCCGTACGGGCTTCGTCTTTTAGGATGCTTTCCGGGTCAAATACAACCGGCAGGGTGATGTGCTTTTTGTGGGGTTCAATTAAGCGCAAGACCATCTGTGCTTCTTCTTCCGCCTCTTCTTCTGTTATTGCCTGTGAGAAAAAATAAACTCCTATGTCCAGGCCTGCTTCTATAGCTTCCTTTATGTTCTGCTCAAACATTTTGTCCTGAATGAGGTAGCCTGTCTGGTAGCCCCTGTAGCCTGTGCGTAGGATTACGAATTCGATTCCCCAGTCCTTCATCTTTTTCCAGTCAACCGGGCCGTCGTGGTGGGATATGTCCACGCCAAGACGTGAAGTGTAGCGGTCATCGCCCCTGTAAAAGAGCTTCTCGCCCTCGCGCACAAAGCATTCGTTTTTGTAGCTGTGCTTGCTAACCGTGTCGTCCAGACTTGCGGAATGGTGCTGCTTGTTTGCATCTATGAATTCAAATGGGATTGTAGGATTTTCTTTTGGTGCACTTGCGCAGGATGTTAGTGCGGCTGCAAGGATAAGGCCTGCCGTTGCTGCGTAAAGGAAAGTATTTTTCATTTTTTCTCCAGATTTTTTTTGAACTGACTCCTTTCAATTTTAGCATGAAGTTTAATATTACTTCAAGATGGGGCGGAGGGGTTAGGCTCCAAAATACTTTTCAAAAAAGGCCTTTAGGTGTTCTATGACATTCCTTTTTACAGCACCTCTGTTAGTTCCTGAGTTGCCGCCTCCAAAGCGGGAGACAGGGGGAAGTATTTTGTCTAGGTCTGTTCCTGTGGTTCTTAAGGTACCGTCACGGAAAGAATTTTCTATAAAAGCCTTTGTTTCTTCGGGTTTTAGCTTAAGTTCTTGGGTGATTGATTCAAGCTCTTCCGCCTTCTTTTTATTGATAAATTCCGTCCAGTCTTTTTGAATGTCGCTAGAAGCATTGATTTGTGAAATAAAGTCTTCTATAAGGTCTTTCTTACTTCTAAGCTCAATACTTCCTCCAATTGCTTTTTTAATGTCCACAAGAATTGCTGCATCCTGACAATTTGAATCATGGTATTTTGCTACGAGCATAAGAATGTAATCAATGTTGATATCAACTTGTTTAATGAGTTCCATTTCAAAGACGATATCATCGTTGATGTTTTCTTTTTCGGCTTCTTCGCCTGGTCTGATTTCTGAGTGAATATCAAGGTAATGGCTCTGGTAATCCTGCAGGTCATTTATTGGAAGAAGATTATCACCCTCAAACTGATCGAATGTTGTAAGGATATTTCGCATGCGAAGAATCGCACCATAAAGCATTACGAACTCTTTCTTTGCTTCCTGTGTAATTACACTTTCTCTGAATGAATCCAGAGGGAACTTAGTAAGAAGTTCATCAACAAGTTCTGTATATCCTTTGTGGTATTTATTCTTTTCATCAGTAAAGCCATTGTAGTAATCATCAAAGCTGCGCAAAAGAATTGTACCTTTTGCATCCTTATCGCCAAAAAGTGCAATGGCTTCGTCTGTCTGTTCTGACAAGTCTCTAAAGCAGACAATATTTCCAAAGGTTTTGATAGAATTCAAAATGCGGTTGGTGCGGCTGTATGCCTGAATAAGTCCGTGCATTTTGAGATTCTTATCTACCCAAAGAGTGTTTAAAGTTGTTGCGTCAAAACCTGTAAGGAACATATTTACAACAATAAGAATATCCAGTTCCTTGTTCTTCATGCGGAGCGAAACATCTTTGTAGTAATTCTGGAACTTATCTGCAGAAGTATCATAATCAGTTTTAAAATATGCATTGTAATCTTTTATTGCACTTTCAAGATGGTCACGGCTTACAACATCAAGTCCGCTTGTATCGTCTGAATTTTCATCGTCTACGAATCCGTTTTGGTCTTCGGCCTCGTTTGCTCCGAAACTGTAAATCATTCCTACTTTAAGGTCCACTTCAGGATGTTCTGCAAGCTGACGTTTGAATTCATTGTAATATTTGATTGCGGTTTCAATAGACTGAACACAGAACATAGAGTTAAAGCCTGAAAGATGCTTGAGCGATTTTACTTCCTGTACGCTGTTTCTGTCGCGGGCTTTTGCAACATCCTTGATGTTTGTAAGTGCCCTGAATTCATATTTTCCGCTGTTGGTATTTCTTTTTGTTTTTTGGTCAAAGTGTTCGATGATGTATGAAACAACGGCAGAAATACGCTCAGGAGCGGACAGAGCATTTTCTTTGTCAATTCCTGCTACATCCTTATCCTTTACACCATCTTTCATTCTGATTGTCTTAATGTAATCAATACGGAATGGAAGAACATTGTGGTCATTAATTGCATCAACAATAGTGTATGTATGAAGCTTTTCGCCAAAGGCCTGGTCTGTGGTCTTTATACCACCGGCACCGTTTGCTCCGGCATTTTTTTGGAAGATTGGAGTTCCTGTAAAGCCAAACAAGTGGAACTTCTTAAAGCTCTTTACAATTTCCCTGTGAAGCTCTCCAAATTGCGAACGGTGGCATTCATCAAAAATCATTACCAGATGCTTTTGGAAAATGGAATGTCCTTTATTACTCTTAATAAATATTCCAAGTTTTTGAATTGTTGTAATAATGATTTTGCAGTTATCATCTTCGAGTTGTTTTTTAAGAACGGCAACAGATTTGTTTGAATTGGCGGCATCCTTCTGGAAGCGGTCATACTCTTTCATTGTCTGATAGTCCAGGTCTTTACGGTCTACAACAAACAAAACCTTATCTATGCAGTCAAGTTGACTTGCAAGGATTGCAGTCTTAAAAGATGTAAGTGTTTTTCCAGAGCCTGTTGTATGCCAGACAAATCCTCCGGCTTCTATAGTTCCTTCTTTGTGATAGTTTGTAGAAATAACTATCTTGTTTAAGATTCGCTCTGTAGCCGCAATCTGATACGGACGCATTACCAAAAGATTGTGTGATGTATCAAACACGCAATACTTGGTAAGAATATTTAAGATGGTATGCTTTGCAAGGAAGGTTCGTGCAAAATCTTCAAGGTCATTTATTATTTTGTTATTACCATCTGCCCAGTAAGAAGTGAACTCAAAAGAATTGCTTGTTTTTTTACCACTTCCTTTTTTGCTTGTCTGCTCTTTGATGCTTGCTTCGCGAGTTGTATTGGAGAAATACTTTGTGTTTGTTCCGTTCGAGATAATAAAAATCTGGATGAATTGAAAAAGTCCGGCTCCTGCCCAAAAACTGTCACGCTGATAGCGCTTTATCTGATTAAAGGCTTCACGAATATCAACACCACGACGCTTTAATTCACAGTGAACAAGAGGCAATCCGTTTACAAGAATTGTAACATCATAACGGTTGGCATAACGGCCACCTTCGGGAGTAAACTGATTTATGACCTGTAAAGAATTATTGTGAATATTTTCTTTGTCCAAAAGATAAATATTTTTTGTAGAGCCATCATCACGGCCAAGAACTTTTATATAATCACTTTGAATTGTAAAAGTTTTTTCTTCAATTCCTTCATTCTGATTTGCAAGATACTGTCCGTAAAAGCGCATCCATTCTGTTTCGGAAAAAGTGATATGATTAAGTTTTTCAAGCTTTACCTTTAAATTTTCAACAAGGTCGTCTTCTGTTTTTATATCCAGGTATTCATAGCCCTGTTCAGCAAGATCCTGAATAAAGTTTTTTTCAAGTTCTGCTTCGCTCTGATAATCTGCACGACGTTTTCTTATTGGAGTATATTCTGTAACTACGGTTGCTTCGTTTGTTTCTAAGACTATGTTATACATAATTATTTCTCTTTCCTATAAAATTTCCCACCAGCCGCCTTTATCGCCGCCTGAACGTTTGATTGCATTTTCTTTTTTAAGTTTTTCGATATGCTTTTGAACAGCACTTGGATTTATTCCAAGATTTTCGCAAAGTTCTTTTCTTGTGATTCCCGGTTTAGTCTTAATAAGTTCATATATTTTCTGTGTAGTTTCTGACCACTTTTTCTGACCACCTTTTGTTTTCTGACCACCTTCTGAATCAATTGATTTTTTGTATTCTTCAATCTGCTGAATCAGATTTTCGCAGTGGTGTTCCATCATAAAGTCAATGAACTTTGCAGAACTTTCTTCATCCTGGCTCTGAGAAAGAGAAGAAATATATTCATTTCTTTTTTCTTTTTTTACGATAGAAGGAATAAGGCCTGCCTCATATTGAATCATATTCATAATAAGACGGCTCATTCTTCCGTTACCGTCTGCCCAGGGATGAATTGAAACTATCCGATAATGAGCTTCAAAACTCAATTCATATATTTTAGCAATGTCGTCTTTATTTATTTGTTTTCGTTCTTTGTTTAACCATTCACAAAACTTATTAAGCCGGTCTTCTATTTTTTGCCAGGCAAGATAAGATTTACCTCCACGCCCAGCACTTACATTTAAAAGTCTTAGCTGTCCTTTAGCAGAAGAAAATTCTCCTGTAATAGTCTTGTATGTTGAACCTGTATTTTTCATTACAAGAGAAGCAAGATAACATAAAAGCTCAATGGTAATATTGGTATGACTTGCAGCATAAACAAAACTCTGCTCATAAGCCTTTTTAAGGTCAAGATTCATAAGCTGCTCATGCATTGGCTTGTTGGCGGAAATACCTTCGTCAAACAAAAGCTGATTTTCAATTTCGGTTACAGTAGAGCCTTCAATGGCTGTTGAATGTGTAATAATCGAATACAGGTAAAACTTGTCATAGTCAAGCTGCTGCTGGATTGAGAGACTCTTATATTCCTGAATTATCTTTTGAATCTGATTTTTCATACAGCCTCTTTACGCTTAAAAGTTAAAAGCTTATCTCGATAATATTCGTACTGCTTATGACGGGCTTCGATTTCTGCGGGGAGACCGGAGGAGATATCTTCTGTCATGATTTCGAAGTTTGTTAATATTTTTACAATTTTATTTTGAATTTCTAATTCAGGTATTGGTATGGAAAATTTTCGTATATTTTCCATTGTAAGATTTTTCATTGAAGATGAACCCGAATATTTGTCTATTTGAAATCTTTGAAAATGATAAGTTTGAAAATAGAATTTCATAAATTCTGGATTGATTTGTTTATTTTGAAATCTTATTAGTGCAACATTTGGTGCAAGATAGTATTTTTCGCTTTTATCAATTAAAGCAACTTGTCCAACAGTTCCAACATAAGTAAATAGCATATCATTAATAAATAATTTGCTACGATTTAGTTTTTCGAAATTGCTTCCATCAATATATTTTACATCATCTAAAACCAAATGCCCTTTTTTAACATTTAAACCTCTAAGTGCAATTATTTCTCCGGAATCTTGATATCTTACATGTTCAGTAAACTCGAATCCCGCAAGTTTAGTAACAATCGCATTATCTCCTAAAGATGACCATTCCACATCATCACCAAAAGTAAGAAGCGAGTCGCGATAGTATTCATACTGTTTGCGACGAGCTTCTAGCTCCGCTTCTAGCTCCGCTTCTAGCTCCGCTTCTAGCGATGTAAACTTATCAAGTATGCGAACAATTTCATTCTGCACTTCTAGAGGTGGTACAGGGATTTCCATTTTATGAAGTCTTGAACCTTTAATACCTTCTACTGTTGAACCCGTAGAAATTTTATGAAGCTTCGTTTGAAATTCTTCACCTAAGAGAACATATTTCAAAAATGAATTATTTAGAATTCCTTTATGACCTCTATATTTTATAACTCTCTGAGCTAAAGCAACTTTATCATTATCAATTTGTGCAACAAAACCACAAGGAGCTTCTGTTGTAAAAAGAACATCTCCTATTTCAGGTAAGCCTCTATGCATTATTTCTTCATA
This sequence comes from Treponema sp., assembly GCA_017534445.1. Classification (GTDB taxonomy): domain Bacteria; phylum Spirochaetota; class Spirochaetia; order Treponematales; family Treponemataceae; genus Treponema_D. Next base: position 99,356 of record JAFXWC010000038.1, on the reverse strand, counting down.
ATCGTCAGAACTTACATATTCTTTTGAACTTTCATAATCTATATATCCTTGACGAATATTCTTTGCTGTAACTAGAAATATTCCTCTATCTGTTTTTTTGGGTGTTTTTCCTCGGTAATCAACATAATCACAACAATTTTCAAGAGAAATATATTCCACCCCGTCCGGGCAAAACTTACTTATCAAACCATCAAGTTTACTCATTAACCTTCAATCTCCCTGATGATTTTATCTATCTCTGTGCGGAGTGTATTTTCTTTTGCAACAATTTCATCAATCTGTTTGTTCAAAACCTTTATGTCTATAACTTCTCTTGTATCTTCAGCTTCAACATAACTTGAAACACTCAGGTTATATTCGTTCTGGGATATTTCAGAGTTTTCTACAAGGCGGCTTACATAATCAATTTTCTCTTTTCGCTCTGTGAATACTTTGAGAATATTATCAATATTCTGCTCAGTGAGTTTATTTGAATTGGTTACTTTTACACATTCTTTTGATGCATCAATAAAGAGAGTTTTATTTTCTGCCTTTCCCTTTTTAAGAACCATAATGCAAGTTGCAATACTTGTTCCAAAGAAAAGATTGTCCGGAAGCTGGATGATACAATCAATATAGTTGTTATCAATAAGATACTTTCTGATTTTCTGTTCTGCACCGCCACGGTACATAATGCCAGGGAAACAAACAATGGCTGCAGTTCCGTTTGTTGCAAGCCAGCTTAAAGAATGCATTATAAATGCAAGGTCCGCTTTTCCTTTTGGAGCAAGAACTCCGGCAGGACTAAAGCGCTGGTCGTTTATGAGAATGGGGTTGTCGTCTCCTTCCCATTTAATAGAGTAAGGAGGATTTGAAACAATTGACTCGAATGGTTCATCATCCCAATGTTTTGGATCTGTTAATGTATCTCCAAGTTTGATGTTGAACTTATCATAACTTACATCGTGCAGGAACATATTGATTCGGCAGAGGTTGTAAGTTGTTATGTTTATTTCCTGTCCATAAAAGCCAAGGCGAACATTGTCTGCTCCAAGGATTTTTGCAAACTTAAGAAGAAGAGAGCCCGAACCACAGGCAGGGTCATAAACTTTGTTTACGGTCTTTTTTCCTACAATTGTGATTTTTGTAAGAAGCTCAGAAACTTCCTGTGGTGTGTAATATTCACCGCCGGACTTTCCTGCATTAGAAGCATACATACCCATGAGGTATTCATAAGCATCACCAAAGGCATCAATGGAATTATCTGAATAATCTGAGTTTCCAAGATTCATGCTTGCAATACCATTCATAAGTTTTACAAGCATTTCGTTTCTTTTATCTACTGTTGCACCAAGCTTGTTGGAGTTTACGTCAATGTCGTCAAAAAGACCTTTGAAGTCATCTTCGCTTTCTGTACCTGTTGCAGAGGCTTCAATTTCCTTAAAGATTTTTTCGAGCTTTTCGTTCAGATCTTTTTTATCTTTGTTTGCTTTTTTTAGAACGTTTCCAAAAAGCTTTGAAGGGAGGATAAAGAATCCTTTTTCTTTTACTATGTCTTCTTTGATGGTAAGGGCTTCTTTGTCTGAAAGATTTGCGTAGCTAAAGTCTTTGTTGCCAGATTCAATTTCGCCTTTAGAAATGTATCTGTCTAAGTTTTCTGAGATGTATCTGTAAAAGAGCATTCCAAGTACATACTGCTTAAAATCCCATCCGTCTACGCTGCCACGAAGGTCGTTTGCTATTCCCCAGATTGTGCGGTGGAGTTCTGCTCTTTCTGTTTCTTTTTTGTTGTCCATTCTTTTAGTATAGCACAAAAACGGATGTTCTGCATATTTTTTGCAAAGGGACTTAGCTGGGATTGTAGGGGCGGCGTTAGCCGTAGCGCGAAAGCGCTATGGAGCGCAAGCGGAACCCCGGAAAGCCCGCAACAAATGACATCCTTGCCCTGTGTGGCAAGGCGCGGGAAAAACAAAAGCCCGCTCCAAAAAAAATCAAAAAAAAATTGCGCAAATGTGTTCCTTTTTGAATTTTGACGGCAAATGTATATGTAAGGGAGCAAAGATGAACATATTGAGTTTTTCGCCGTTTGGGTATGAGGGGTCGCTTGTGAGCGTGGAGGTTGATCTTCGCAGGGGGATTCCTGCCGTGGATATGGTGGGACTTGCGGACGGTGCGGTTAAGGAGTCTCGCGAGCGGATGAGGAGTGCCATAAGGAACAGCGGTTTTGATTTTCCGCCTGAACGTGTGCTTATTAGTCTTTCGCCGGCTGACCTAAAGAAGGAGGGGGCGGGTTTTGATCTTGCGGTTGCGCTTGCGGTTCTGAGTGCAAAGAAGGTTCTTGATTCTAGGGAAAGGGTTTCTTCTTCTTCTGCTGCTGTTGCTTTTGATGATGGCGGTGGAACTGAGGATGATTCTTCTGCTGTGGCCGCGGAACCGGATGTGGGGGCGGATAAGGATTGCGGGGACAGCGTGCTTGTTATGGGGGAGCTTGAGCTTAACGGTGCGGTTAGGCCTGTGCGCGGAATTCATGCGGCGGTTTCTACGGCGGTGGCTGGCGGGGTTCAGCTTTGTATTGTTCCAGAAGCAAATGCCAAGGAGGCGCGTGAGGTTAACGGTAGCAGGGTTTTTGGCGTAAGGAATCTTACCGAGGCTTTTTATGCGCTTTCCAATAAGGATGCTTTTACCGGAAAGGCTTTTGCTTCTGGGCAGGGGGAGGAAGGTCTTTTGCCAAAGGGTGCGGTTAAGGTTTCTGGCGTTTGGTTTTCCCGTGCGGGTGATGAGGCAGACATAACGGCCGCAAGGGGGCAGGGCTTTTTGACCAGGGCCCTTCAGGTTGCGGCGGCAGGCGGGCACAATCTTCTTGCTTTTGGGCCTCCTGGTTGCGGTAAGACTTTGTCTTTGCAGCGCTTTCCTTCGCTTATGCCACTGCTTACTTTGGAAGAAGCCCAGAGTGTTACCCGCATTTATTCGATTGCCGGTCTTTTGCCGCCAGAGAATCCTCTTGTTAGGATTGCACCTTTCCGTATGCCGCATCAGACGGCAAGCATAGAGGGAATCTGTGGTGGTGGGCCCCGATGTTCACCGGGCGAGATAACGCTTGCCCACAACGGGGTGCTTTTCTTGGACGAGGCGGCTGAATTCCGTACTAGTGTGCTCCAGATGCTAAGGGTTCCTTTGGAGAGCGGAAGGATAACTCTTAGCCGGGCGGGTAGGGCTACAACTTTTCCGGCTGACTTTCAGCTCTTGCTTGCCACAAATCCATGCCCCTGCGGTTTTTACGGTTCCAGGGACAAGCTGTGCCTTTGCTCTGCGCGTTCAGTTGAGCAGTACTGGAAGAAGTTTTCGGGGCCCTTGCTGGACAGGATAGACATTAGGGTTCAAGTTAGTAGTTCTAAAGCCAAGGATGATGATGGAAAAAGGTTTTCTTTGGAGGAGCTTAGGCTGGGGGTTGCCAAGGCGGTAACCATTCAGCGTGACAGGCAGGGAAAGAAGAATGCAAAGCTTTCGCCGGAGGAAGTTTCGCGCTTTTGCAAACTGTCTTTGCAGGCAAAAGAAATTCTTGATGCGGCGGCCTCACGCTATGACTTTTCACCAAGGGCTGTTAGCAGCTGCATAAAGATTGCAAGGACCATTTCGGATATAAATGGGGCTGGGGAAATAGACGGACAGGCCATGCAGGAAGCCGTTGCCTACAGGAAGTGCGAAGGGGGAATTCTTGCCTAGGGGTCTTGCCGTGATTTAGACTTTTTCTGACCGGGCAAAAAAAAACCGATGCAAAAGCACCGGTTGCTTTACCGGCTCTGAGACTTGAACTCAGACACGCTCGCGCGCAAAAGATTTTGAGTCTTTCGTGTCTACCATTCCACCAAGCCGGCAAGTGTTAATAGTATAGCAGAATGATTTTCTTTGTTCAAGGGGGCAGACAAATAATTTTAGGGGGAATAAGTTTAGGGTTTAACAAATGACGGAACTTCACTATAATCTTATCATGTCACACATCAGGGATATTTCCTCTCAGGCATCACTGCTTTTTTCCTCAGATGCAGACGAAGGTTTGTATGTGGAGGATTGCTGCCAAGCCAACTCTTTGGAAACAGGCGTTACCGACACATTTTCCATTGGTGAGAACAAGACGCCGGAACAGGTATTAAAATCAATTTTTGGCTACGACTCATTCCGCCCGCTGCAAAAAGAGGTTATTGCGAATGTTCTTGACGGAAGGGACACTCTTGCCGTTATGCCAACAGGCGGTGGAAAGTCCCTTTGCTACCAGATACCGGCTCTTTTGCTTCCGGGGCTTACGGTTGTTGTTTCCCCGCTTATAGCCCTTATGCAGGACCAGGTTTCTCAGCTGGAGGCTTGGGGTATTCCTGCCGTATTCCTTAATTCATCACTTGAGTGGGGTGAATACGTTCAGAAGATGAATCTTATAAGGCAGGGCAAGGTTAAGCTTTTGTATGTTTCGCCGGAAGGTCTTGGCACCAGCCGCATCCAGGACATCCTTCATTCGGAAAAAGTGGAGCTTTCCTGCATCACCATAGACGAGGCTCATTGTGTAAGCGAATGGGGGCATGACTTCCGCCCGGACTACATGGAGATTGCCTGTATAAGGGAGCAGTTTCCTAGCGCGGTCTGTCTTGCCCTTACCGCTACCGCAACCAAGCAGGTTCAGGGTGACATTGTAAAGCACTTGCGTCTGGAAAATCCTGCGGTTCTTGTTGCTAGCTTTAACAGGCCCAATCTTTTTCTGGACGTACGCAAAAAGAGCAATCCCTTTGAGCAGACACAGAACTTCCTTCTTGAGCACAAGGGAGAAAGCGGAATAATTTATTGCTTTAGCAGAAGGCAGGTTGATGAGCTTACCGAAAAGCTTGCCCATAAGAATTTTAGCGTGCTCAACTACCATGCGGGGCTTAGCGACGATGAACGCAGCCAGCACCAGAAGCTTTTTATTCAGGATAAAGTGGATGTTATGGTTGCAACCCTTGCCTTTGGGATGGGAATAAACAAGCCCAATGTGCGTTTTGTCCTTCACTACGACATGCCCAAGTCCATTGAGCAGTACTACCAGGAAATTGGCCGTGCGGGAAGGGACGGGCTTCCTGCTACCGCTCTTCTTCTTTACAGCTACGGGGATTTGCACAAGATTCGCTATTTTTTTGAAGACAGTGCGGATCCACAGAAGGCTGAAAAACTTTTGCAGGGAATGGTTTCCTATGCGGAGGCAAAGACATGCAGGCGGCAACAGCTTCTTTCTTATTTTGGCGAACCCTACATGGAAGCAAGTGGCGACAAGGACTGTTGCTGTGACATCTGTTCGCGGGGCGGAATAAAGAATTCTGATGTTACCCTTCCATTCCAGAAGTATCTTTCCTGCATAGCGCGCACAAGGCAAAGGTTTGGTGCGGCTTATGTAATAGACGTTCTTCTTGGCTCAAAGAACAAGCGCATAATTGAAAACGGAGACGACCAGCTTTCCACTTGGGGAATAGGGCGTGAACTTAGCAAACAAGACTGGATGGAGCTAAACTCTTGCCTTATAGCTTCTGGCTACATAGAAAAATGCGGAGACTACGGCACTCTTGCAATAACGGAACTTGGCCTTGATGCCCTAAAGAACAGAAAGCCTGTTTTTTTGCCGGTTGAATTCAGCGGAAAAAAGGCCAGCCCTGTCATTTCATTTCCAAAGAAAAAGACCAAGACTGCCGATGACATTGCTAACGACGACGAGGCCCTGCGCATAGCGGACAGCCTCCGCTCATGGAGAAGAAAAGTCGCGGACGAGATGAATGTTCCTCCCTACGTTATTTTTGGAGACAAGACTCTTTACGACATTGCCAGCAGAAAGCCAACTGCTTTGCCCCAGCTAATGGATTGTTACGGAATTGGAGAGGCAAAGGCCCAACGCTTCTGGAAGGACATTCTGCGTATAGTAAAGGGAGAGTAGGCCTTGCCCCAACTTTTTTCAAACCAAAAACGCAGAAAGAATCATGTAGAGTGCAGTTGCTCCGAATATGCTGACCATTGAATTTTTTACCAAAAGGTTTACGACAAGTGCAAAGGCAAGCCCTGCAAAAGCCGGAAGTCCGTATGGAAAAAGGGCAAAGTTTATGTCCTTAAAGCAGTAGACCAGAAGGATTGCAATTATCATTGAAGGTATGTATTTTTCTATGAACTTTATAAGTGGCGGTGGTTCTTTCCTGCTGAACAAAAGGAAAGAAAATGAGCGCTCAAAGAAAATGATTGCCCCGCAGATAAAAATTGCAACTATTACAAGTGCAAGCGGAAGCTTTTCTTTTATGGCTGAATCCACACTTCCCGAAGTCTTAATCTGGAAAAGTCCTGCCGCAAATACAATGCCTGCCAGAATCATTGCAGAAAGAGCTATGAGAATTGCCGTCTTTGCAGACTGCTCCCTTTCCGAATAGAATGCTATACCCCTAAAAATAACGATTAGCGCAATTCCCATTAATATAGAAAGAAAAATTATGTTTGAGGAAGGCACAAGTCCAACCTTAAAAAGAAGGACCGCAAGTACGCAGGTGGCAATTCCAATTGCAACTGGCACAAAGGGTTCAAGGATGGATTTTGCAGTCCCAGCTTTTCCGGCTTTTTTTGCTTCTAAAATTCCGCCCCCAATCTGCCCGCAAAGGATTACCGCAAACAAGGCAGAAAGCGCAAAGTCGACACCGTTAAGATACTGGGCAAGGTTAAAGTGCTGAAGGACGTTGCATGCCAAAGCCCCGATGACGCTTCCAAGCACCCAGTAAAAAAAATCAAGGAAGGCTATTGTTCCAAGGAAGGGGCCTTTTTCTGCCCTGGCAGGAATTTCCGTTGAGCACAGAAGGGCATAAGTTTCGTCCGTAAGCCAGTAGATTATGAAGGGCTTCCATCGTCGGGTTCCTCGGCATTTTTCTATTAGCGAAAGACCGTATACGATGTGCCTTATGTTTACAAAGAATTCTGTTATGGCAATTTCGGCAAGACTTGCTCCAGCCGCAAAGAGCCCTATTGCAACGTATTCACCTGCACCGCTGTACATAAAAAGGCCCATTACAAGCGAGAGCCACCAGGGGTAGCCTGCGTTAACAACCATTAGCCCCAGCGGAATTCCAATTGCCATGTAGCCAAAGAAAATGGGTGTTGTGTGTGATGCGGCTTCTCGTGCAATAGCTTTGTTCATGTGCGACAGTATATTTTAACTCGCCCTTTTTTTCAATAAGAGTTTTTCTTTTTTTCTGGATCAACTTTTATCTGATAACCCGCTTTCCAGGGCCGCTTGAAACTTCGTTGCGAGAACTGCTTTCGCTCCGGCCCGCCTTGCGGCGGTCTGGCTGCGCCACCCTTCCAATCGGGGGTAGGCTTTATTTGCACAAGAGAAAGTTGCCCTTGCTAAAATCATCAGTCACAGCAGCTTAGGCTTCTGCAATAACCTCTATTTCGCAAAGAGCTCCCTTGGGAATGTCCTTTACCGCTACGCAGCTTCTTGCAGGTTTTCCTGTAAAATATTCTGCGTAGACAGAATTAAAGGCCGCAAAGTCGTCCATGTTTGCCAAAAAGCAAGTTGTTTTTATAACTTTTTCCAAGCTTGAGCCTGCCGCTTCCAAAAGTGCCTTTACGTTAAGACAAGCCTGTCTTGTCTGATCCGCTATTGAAGAAGCGTCTATTGCTCCTGTTGCCGGATTGATTGGAATCTGCCCCGAACAGAACACAAATCCGTTTATGATTTTTGCCTGTGAATAGGGGCCGATAGCTTCCGGTGCCTTTGTAGTTGAAACAGTTTTCATTAGTAGTTGTCGTTTTCCTGGAGTTCAGCTGGAACTGTTGTGCCTGCCTTAAGGGCATTTATGTTTTCATCGGAAAGGAAGTCACAGAGAACTGTAGCCTGGGCCTTTGTAAAGTAGTAGGACTGGTCAACTGTCTCTTTGAAGCCACCTTCCTTCTTTTGGTCCACGGCAAGGTTTTCTGCTTTCTTGACGTAGATGCAGAAGTAGGGGTTTCCGCTTACAAAGTTGTAGCCAAAGTAGATCTTTGGTTTGCAGTAGTACTGCATTGAAGCCGAAATGTTGCCAAAGTCTTCGTAACCACCAACGAATCCGTATGCCTGGCGGCTTTTGCTGTCCTTGCGGTCAAGCTTTTTTTCGTCAAAGTCCTTTTTGTAGCGTTCAAATGCCTTGATGAGGGCGTTGCGTTCTGCCTTTGCAAACTGAACTGCGTATGCGCATGAGTCGTAGTAGCACTCAAAGCCAGCAATGTCTGTGCCTTCGCGGTAGATGAGCGTTCCCTTGCGGGTTCCAAGTCCACCCAAAACTGGCTTTGCGTAAAGGGTAAAGTTGTCCAGTTTTGCATATTTGTTCAGGTTAAAGAGCTTTTGGCCGAATGTGCGGTCGCTGCCAGAAAGTTTTTCTGGGCTGTAGTGGTCACCGTCCAGCTTCTTTTGTGACTGGTTAACGGAAATTTGTGATACCTGCACTTCTTCTTCTTCACCATAAGAATCGGATTCAAGTTTTTTGGAGCTTGCGCAGGAAAGAAATGTGGCTGCGAGCGTGAATGCAGCTGTTGCTAAGAAAATAGAATGCTTCATTTTTTTATTCTCCATATTGATTGGATATATATTATAGAAATGAATTTGTTTTGTAAAGGTTACGAGTCTGGACAGGGGAGGGGAATTGGTGTATAGTTGACTAACGAGTGTTAGGCGGATTTTATGGAGAAGAAACTTTCTAGGGAATCGATAATAATGGCTATGCTGAACGCCTCTTTTACCTATTCTGCGGGGGCGGCTAGTCTTTCGGATATTGCGGGTGCGCTTGGCGTAAAGAAGGCTTCGCTTTACAACCATTTTACAGGCAGAGAAGACATTGTTGCAAAAACAACGGATTTTTGTGCGGACTACATGAGGGCACTTTCTTTTGTTCCCAACAACATTCGGGAGCTTGTGCAAAAGTATCCGGCTGCAGCAGTTTTTAAGGGAATTGCAAGGAGCTTTTTTAAGATGCACACCCAGGAGCCCCTTTTCCAGATTTACACCTTTGTCCACAGCCAGAAATTTTTCTGCGCAAAGAGTGCGGCTGTTGCAAAGGAATGCTCACAGCGCCTTTGTTCCCAGGTGGTGCATATCCTTGAGCTTTTGGGCGAGGCGGAAAAGATTGCGCTTGTTTCCAAGAACGAGGTTATGGATCTTGCAAAGAGGTATTCATCTGTCCTTCAGGACTTGCTCTGTGACTATCTTGTTGAGCGGAAGATTCTTGTAATGCAGAATCCTGCTTCCGGCGAAGGGGAGCTCTTTGCCCTGCCGGAAAATTCCTTGGTGCTTAAAGACCTTGACCAGATGACGGTTTCTTTTTTTGCGAATGTCGGTTAAAAGCTTTTACTTTGCGTCTTTCAAGTCGCTTTCGTAACTGTAGCCTCCGTACACCCAGACAAGGCTTCCTTCCGTAAACTCTCCGCCGTTGTGGTCATCCTCGTAAATCAAGTACCAGGGGGCGGTTTTTCCGTCTATGGTCTCTTTTCTTTCTGTAGCACCAATGATTCGGATTACCTGTCCTGCATAGACCACGTTTCTGCTTTCTATGTATTTTTCATTTTGGTAGTCAAAATATGCAAGCGAGACCGTCTCTGCGTTAAGGGAAGGTTCTTTCCTCATCTTTGTGTTTTCAAGAACCGTAAGGTATTTTGCGTCTTTGTCACCCCAGCCCGGATACTTTAGCACATTTTCGCCCTTGTAATAGTAGGTCTTCCATGCGGGGCTTGGCCTTTCGCTCTGAAGAATGGGGTCACCGTCGTCATAAGCTCCGAGTGAACCCTTGCAGTCAAAATCCTCGTAATCGGGATAGACCATATATTCTCCCGGAAAAGAAGCCTGCATGTTGTACTGGTTGGTAAAGGAATATGGCTCTTTCTTTCCTCCGTGCATGGGAGTGGAAAGTGCAACTTCATAGTAACCCTCGCGATTTTCGCTCTTTTTAAGAATCCAGTTGCCTGTCATGGTGCCGTCGTGCCTGGCCCAAAGACCGTACACTCCGTTCGGGTAAAAGCTTAGTCTCCACCAGCCGGCTGTAAAGGAATTTTCAAGAAGGAATCTTCTGCTTTTTTCTTCATCCTTGCTGTGCTTTACACTGGGCATTTCTTTTGCCTTCTTGTCCAGGTTTACCGCGCATATTACCTGGTGGCATTCATTTACGTGGCTTCCGTCTTTTATCCTTATGGAGATGTATTTTCCGTCCGGGCTTATTGCAAGGGCCTCTATTTTTTTGCCAGCGTCTTCTATGTGTTCAGCCTGAACAAGCTTGCCTGTTGAAAGTTCATAGACATAAAGGTAGGTGAATCCGTGCTCGCTGTCGTATTGCCCGCTCTTTTCTTCGTTTACTGTGAACAAGACACGGTCTTTTTTTGGAATTACCTGCCAAGAATAAATGTTGTAGTGGTAGGGAAATTCTATGTAGGTCTTAGAAATTTCTTCACCGGTCAAAGCATTTAGTGCAGTGATTCCTGTTCCGTTAACCACGTACAGGGTTTTGCCGTCCGCGGAATAATACAGGTCTCCGCCAAAGTCGCGCATTTTTTGCCAGACAATTTCCCTTGTGTCCATTTTCCACACGCAGAGGTCTGTAGGGTTTCCTGCGCTGCCTGCTATGTATTTTCCGTCCGGGGAAAAGGCAAAGCTGTTTGCCCACATAAAGTCGCCGCCTGTTTTGTAGGTCCACGATTGGGTCTTTAGGTTGTACATTGCCCAAGATTCATAGTATACGCCGCAGAGTATGTTTTCTCCGTCGGGAAGCGGGTGTATGCTCTGTAGGAATTCAGAGTGGTCGTTTATTGAAGCCTGGTAGGGGGTAGGGCTGCCAAGGTCTTTTTGGGTCTTGTCTTTTATGCAAACCTGCATTAAATACTTGTCGTCCCTAACATAATAAATGTATTCGCCGTCTGGGGAATATGCCATTGCTATGCGGCTGCGTGGTTTTGCTTCTGTTACAAAAAGCTCTTCCCCTGTTGCCCTGTCGCAAACAGAAAGTCCTTCTGCCGAGCTAAAGCGGTAATCCCAGCGGTGAAAGGCGACAGTTTTTCCGTCTGGGCTGAATGCCGCAAGATCAAAGCCGTTTTTTTCCCAAAGCTTTCGGATTATGCTGTCCTTGTTTGTGTACTGCCTTTGCTTAAAAGGAATTGATGTTTTTGCCCAGGCACTGTTGCCTTTTTCGTCTACAAAGCAGAGCCAGTTTTTGTCTTGGTCTTGGTAAAGCAGGTGCACTGTGCTTCCTTCCTTTAGCTTTCCGGGGCTTTCCTTAAAGTCCTGGCTGTTGGGCGATTTGTATACGTCACAGTCTTGCGGAATTACAATCTGGTCACCGATTGCAAGAACCGTAGAAAACTCAGAAAAGCTTGTGGGGGCATCGGTTAGGCTTGCCTTGTCAAAGGGGGTGCTTTCTGAGCCAAACCAGACTATCTCTTCTGCGGCTTTTGCAGATTCATCCGGCGCTTCTTTTTTACCATCACTTTTGTTTGGTTTTGAATCGGACACTTCTTCTTGTGAACTTTCGCTTTTTATTTCTTTGTCTGATTTTTTCGTGCAGCTTATAAAGAATACAGGGGCCAGTAAAAGGGCTGTGGCAAATGCAATTACTTTTTTCATGGGGGCATTATACCAAAGTTATCTTTGTAATGGAAGTATAAATCTTAATGCCGAACTATTATTTTACTTTAAAAAGTGCTACTATGTTTTTTATGGACAAGAACATTTCTTCGGCGGAGAATGCCGTTTACATTTTGGATTCGTACGGACTTATCTACAGGGCCTACTATGCCCTTTTTAGCCACCCGCTCACAAATCAGAGAAAGGAAAACATTAGCGCGGTTGTGATTTTTTTCCGCAACCTAAAAGCACTTTTGGCAAAGCACAACCCTGCCTACATTGCGGCCGCTTTTGACAGCCGTACCAAGACTTTCCGCCACGAGCTTTTTGCTGAATACAAGGCCACCCGTCAGAAGACTCCCGATGACCTTCATGCCCAGGTTCCCTGGATAGAGGATGTGCTAAAGGCTTTGGGTATTCCTGTCCTTCGTGTTGACGGCTTTGAGGCAGATGACATTATTGCAACCGTTGCGGCAAAGTGTGCAAAGGAGGGCAGGCAGCTCCGCATTCTTAGCGGGGACAAGGACTTGCTTCAGCTTGTTACGGAAACATGCAAGGAAATGCAGCCGGACAAAGCCAACGGCGGTTGGGAAACAGACGGCATAGAAGAGGTTAAGGCCAAGTGGGGAATTCCCCCGGAGATGATTTTGGACTACCTTTCGCTAACAGGTGATGCTGCGGACAACGTGCCGGGTGTTAAGGGCGTTGGAGACAAGACCGCAATAAAGCTTTTGACCCAGTACGGTTCCCTTGACGGAATCTATGAACATGCGGAAGAAATTAAGGGTGCTCTTGGCCAGAAGATTCGCGGCGACAAGGAAAACGCATATTTTTCCAAGAAGCTTATTTCGCTAAGGAGCGACGTTCCAATCGAAATTGACTTTGAATCTTTTTCCACCGCCAAGCTTGATTACGCTGCGGCAGGAAAGGCTCTTGCTGAACTTGGGGCAGAAGCTGTTTCGCGTGCTTTCTTAAAGGAAGGAAATGCTGATTCGACTGTTGCGTCTGCTGCTGCCACTGCAACTGCTTCTGCAACAGCCTTGACCGCTGCTTCAGTTGAATCCGGAGCTGCACCCGCTTCATCTGCAAACGAAGATAACGCACCCCTCCCCATCCGCAAGAACGAGGGAAAGTACCGCCCAATAACAAGCGCTGATGAACTAAAGAAATTCATAGATTCAGCCATGGACAAAAAATCCAATCCAAGTCTTGAAATTGCCTTTGACACGGAAACCGACGGTCTGGACACCCACGCATCAGGTCTTGTCGGCTTTAGCCTCTGCGTAAAAGAAGGGGAGGCCGTTTACGTTCCAGTAGTTCTTCCCGGCGGAATGTTTGCAGAAGAAACCATTGCAAAGGAAGACTGCCTTTTTCAGCTTGAGCGCATACTAAAAAATCCCGGCGCAACACTCGTAATGCACAACGGAAAGTTTGACCTGGAAGTTTTGCATACAGCAGGTTGCATTGTAGCAGAAAAGCCAGCTTGCAAAATAGCAGACACCATGGTTGCGGCCTGGCTACTGGATCCCGATGCCTTGGGAAAGTCGCCCTATGGCCTTGAATACCTTGCAGAGACAAAGCTTGGCCTTTGCGGAATTGAATTCAAGGACCTTGTGCAGAAGGGGCAGAGCTTTGCAGACGTACCGCTTAAAGATGCGTACCGCTATGGCGCAGAGGATGCGGACTTTACCCTTCAGCTGTGGAATATCCTAAAGAAGCAGATTGAATCGGAAGGCCTTAATGACATCTTCTTTAATACGGAAATGCCCCTGCTTCCAATCCTTTCATCCATGGAAAACCGGGGAATCCACCTGGACAAGAAAATTCTTTCTGACTACAATGTGGAGCTTTCCAAGATTATAGAAGAAAAGAAGTCGCTCATATATTCAGAAGCAGGGCATGAATTCAACATAGCAAGCACAAAGCAGCTGCAGGAAGTTTTGTTTACAGAAAGGGGGCTTGTTCCGGGCAAAAAGACAAAGACAGGCTACAGTACGGACACAGCCGTCTTGGAGGAACTTGCAGAGCGCACTGATGATCCCCTTCCAAACGCAATCCTTGACTTTAGAAAGTCGGTAAAATTGCAGAACACTTATGTAGAAACACTCCCTCTGTTGGCAGACAAAAATGGCCGCATACACACATCCTTTATGCAAACAGGAACCGCAACCGGAAGACTTTCTAGCCGCGACCCAAACCTTCAGAACATACCGGTGCGCGAAGAGGCTGGAAGAAAAATCCGCTCGGCTTTTACTGCAGAAAGTGGAACCGTGCTAATTTCGGCGGACTATTCCCAGATAGAACTTGTGGTTCTTGCCCATCTTTCGGGAGACAAAAACCTTAGCTCAGCCTTTGAGCAGGGAATAGACGTTCACAAGGCAACAGCTGCCCTTATCTACGGAATAAAGCCGGAAGAAGTTACCGCAGACATGAGGCGCTTTGCAAAAACCGTAAACTTTGGCGTTATGTACGGCATGAGTGCCTTCCGCTTGGCAAAGGATTTGGGCATAAGCCGCACACAAGCCCAGAACTTCATAAGCCAGTATTTTACGACATACTCCCAGGTTAAGGCCTTTATAGAAAAGACAATAGCAGATGCAAGGGCCAACGGTTTTACCCAGACAATCACCGGCAGAAGACGCTTTATCCGCGGAATAAACAGCCGCAACAAGAACGAACAGCAGGCGGCAGAAAGAATTGCAATCAACACCCCAATACAGGGCAGCGCGGCAGACATAGTAAAAAAAGCCATGATAGACGTGAACCAAGAAATTGAGCGTACAAAGAGCCCGCTAAAGATGCTGCTGCAGGTTCACGATGAACTAATCTTTGAATGTCCCGATGATGAATCTGTAGTAAAATCTTCTATAGAATTAATACGCTCAAAGATGGAAAGTGCCTTTAAGCTGAACATTCCCCTCCGCGTAAGCATAGAAAGCGGAAAGTCATGGGGGCAGTTCCATTGATTTTGTGCGTAACAGGCCCAATGGCGGCAGGAAAAAATGCGGCGGCTTCAATCCTTGAGCAAAGGGGCTACGCCTGCATAGACGCAGACCTTGCGGGGCATAAGGCTGTGGAAAATGCAAGGGAAAAAATCTTTGGGCGCTTTGCAGAAGAGGCCAAGAAGAGGGGGCTTTCCCTTATGAATGAAGACGGAAGCGTAAACCGCAGGGCCTTGGGTGAAGTGGTCTTTTCTTCTCCACAGCTTTTGCAGGCCCACGAAGCCATTGTCTACCCGGAAACCGAGCGAATCATCAGGAAATTTATAGAAGAAAATCAAAAGGATTCCTCCATCCCCGGAGTGGTAATAAATGCAGCCGTATTGTATAAAACCCCGGAAATTTTAAGACAAGTTCAATTTGTTCTCTATGTTGACGCACCCCTAATAATGCGCTATTTCCGTGCCAGAAAAAGAGATGGACTTCCTACAAAGAAAATTCTTGAGCGTTTTGCCAGCCAAAAGAACCTTTTTGCTAAATATCAAAATTCAAATGCCGATATTCAAAGGGTATGGAATACCGGTTCCAGACGGAGTTTGGAAAAGAAAATTCTAAAAGTACTGGCGGCTTCTGCAAAGGGGAAAAAATAAATGGAACAAAAAAGAACATTGTGGATTTTAATTGCAGCGGGAGTTTTTTTATGCGTGGTTATTGGAGCCGCGTTTCTTTTCTTTGGCAATTCGCAGAAGAATAACTCATCGGCAATGTCAATGAAAGGCAGCGAATCCATGTGGGTGGTTCCCGAAGACAAGCCATTGACAAACTCAAGCTATGGATATACGGATGATCAGCCGGTTGCGGCACAGGAAACAGCCCTTGCTTCCACACCGTCATCACTCATGGCAGGAAATTCAACTCCTGTAGAGGCATCTCCAAATTCAATAACTCATGCGGACTCCGTGACAGTAATTTCTCAGGGTTCTACCAATGTTTATGAAATACCGGGCGGTGCTTCTGCTGTTCAGGACGGAACTACAACAATCGACTTGAATTCCTTAAAAGAAGGAGCTTCATCCGGTTCTTCCGTAAAGGCACAGAATCAGGTTGCGGCAGATGCAATCGAACAGACAAAGCAGACAAAGGCTTCTAAGGCAGCACCAAAAGTTTTGGAAAGCAACACAAAAAAATCAACTGCTTCTGCAAAAAATACAGCTTCTGGCAGCAAGACTGCAAAAAAGTCTTCCGGTTCAACAAAGACAGTGCTCTCATCTCCGTCCCCTGACCGCTACTGGGTTCAGGTTGGCGCTTTCGTAAACAAGAAAAACGCAGACGAGGCACGCTCCGTACTCGAAGCAAAGTCAATCAAGTGCGAAGTCTTTACATACGAAGACGCTGGTGTTCTAAAGTACCGCTTGCGCGCTGGAGACTACACTTCACGCACGGAAGCCGAATACTGGCAAAAACAGATAGACAAGCTTGACTACTTTGCAAGAAACTCCGGCGGAACAATGATTGTTCATACTGGAAGCTCCCTGGCAAAAAAATAGGCTTTGTAAGCTAGCTACAGCACAAGGTCACAAAAAACTGCATCGGCGGCTTTTGCCAAGTCTGCCGGTGCAAGTTCTATCTGTTCCCCACGAAGACCTGCGCTTATAAAAATCTTTTCAAACTTTTCGGCAGTGCTGTCTATAAAAGTGCGGTACTTCCTCTTCATTCCAAGCGGAGAACATCCGCCGCGTATGTAACCGGTAAGCCCAAGAAGGTCTGCCGGCTTTACAGGAGTAACTTCCTTTGCACCGCAAGCGTTACGCGCTTTCTTTAGGTTTATCTCGTGCAGGGCGCTCTGGCAAAAAACAACAACTTCCTTGCTTTCCGTCTGCATTACAATCGTCTTAAAAACACAAGCCGGGTCTATGCCAAGCTTTTCCGCAGTCTTTTCCGCAGCCCCGCGTTCAAGTTCATGCTCACCGTCATCCGCATATTCGTGCGCAGTATAGGCAATCTTTAGTCCGTCCAAAATACGCATGGCATTTGTCTTTTTCATATTAATTTTCCCCGCCTGATTTTTTACTCTCTATTTTTTTTGCAAAGTGCTTAACAATAAATTCCGCCGCCAACGCAGAAAGGGTTCCAAAAATTGCACCGCAGACAACATCCGTGGGGTAGTGCACGCCAACATAAATCCTGCTCAGCGAAATCAAAAATGCAAGGACAAGAACAGGCACCCCAATTTTTTTAGGCAGGTTCCTGAACACAACAATCGCAACCGCAAATGAACATGCCGAATGTCCCGAAGGAAAAGACGAATCCCTTAGTGGCGGAACCAGAGCCTGCAACTGACTGATTGCATCGTAAGGCCTAACCCTTCCAACAAGATTTTTTATGATAAGGTTGTTCACAATATGAATTATTCCAATCGAAGTAAGGCACATAATCCCGGTCTTCCGCGTCTTGGCTATGCAAAAAAGCACAAGCGTAAGGGCTATCCAAAAAAATCCCACGTCGCCCAGCTTCGTAATAAAAACAACAATCCCGTTAAGCCAGCCCTGCCGTATATGTTCCTGAACAAAAAGAAGTGCGCTTTCTTCCATGTCAATCTCCCTAAAAGATATTTTAAATCAATTCAAACCTATTTTCAACCTCTTAAAAAGCCATGCCCGTTAATCCAAATTTTTTCTTATCATCTTCTTGCGGCACTTTCTTTTTTGGACAAACGCTTAGTAAAAGAACACCTTGCCATTTTTCTGCAAACAGATAGCGCCAAGGATGTCGCGTCATTTGTTAGCAAAGCAACAAGGCGTCAAAAATGGCAAGGAGGCCATTTGTGTGGGCTTTCCGGGGTTCCGCGGGGCCCAACCCGCTCCATTGCTGGTGGTTCGGCCCTTCGACTGTGCTCAGGGACCTCACCCCCAGCAACGGCTGCGCCGCCCCTCCAATCCCTGCCGTGTTTGCTCGGCTACCTTATGTTTCACCTCAATTGCTTTGGGTTGACAAAGATAATAAGATGTGTTTTGCTGACGATAAATAATATTCAAGAGGCAGAAAGTGTATAGAAGAATTTTTCTTGCGGCCTGCATGGTGCTTTTTTCTGTTTTGCATGTTGCATCTTTTGACTATGACAGCTACGATTATGACTGTTCTTTTATGAGGACTGCGACTGCATGTGCCGCCGGACAGATTGAAATGCTGGTTCACCGCGTGCAAAGGTATTATGACCACCACAACAAGTTGCCCGATACTTTTGCCCAGCTGGAGAATGAAAAATTAGGTGGCTTCGAGATATATTGCTGGCCTTTTGATGAATATTATAAGTCTGGCGGTGGATTGAAAAAAATATCAAATGACATTGTTGAGGTGACGCTTTCGGATTTGCAAACAGGAAGTGTTTACCGTAACGTCTACGAAAGGGATGGCGACGAGCATATAATCACCTTCTTTGAAAATACCAAGTTTGTGAGCAGCACCCGCTATGACAGGGATGGCTACGCATTGGAAAGTCTCAATGAATCTGGCAAATATGTGTATGAATATAGTGGCAGTGATGGATTCAAAATTATGAGTTTGTCGTCTCCCAAACAGGTTCAGGAAAAATACACTCTGCCCTCATTCATTTATTCGCGGGAAGAGGGGCTTTTGTCGCGGAAGAGAAAAATGATTAAGTTTGTTTCTTTTGCAATGTGCTTTGTTTCTTTGCTGTAGGAGACTCGAAAAATATACGCCGCCATGGAGCCCCTTTAGTACCTCGTAGCGGTATGAGCCGAATAGGCGAAGGGCGGAACGGCGGTGGCGCAAAGGCATGGGCGGTCGAATTAAGCCAAAGAGTACAATGGTAGAGCGTAAAAAAGCACCGTCCAATAGCCTATCTTGAAAAAGTGTGCCCAATTCATTATTATGGTGAACTATGAAAGCGATTATTACAGTTGTTGGCGGGGACAAGATGGGCATTATTGCCAAAGTTTCCGCATACCTTGCAAAACATTCTATAAATATTGATGACATTACTCAGACCGTTCTTAGCGGTAATTTTGTTATGATGATGATTGTGGACTTTTCCGCAGCAGACCTTGCCATTGACCAGGTTCGCACCGAGCTTACGGAGGAAGGCCATTCCCTTGGCGTAGAAGTTAACGTGATGAACGAGAAGGTTTTCTCCGAGATGCATCGCATATAAAATTATTTTTATTTTGAAAAGAAGTTTTTTTTAATGTCTGCGGTGAGGGGCTTGGAGAGGTATTCTTTTTCTAGCCTTAGGAATGCGTCGCGGCTTATGTTTTTGGCTCCGTAGCGGGCTATGTTGTCTGTGTAGACCTGGCTGTCTATGAGTTTTCCTCCGCAGGCAAAAAAGGCTCTTGCAAAAAGAACGAATGCGCTCTTTGCGCTGTCGCTTTCTTTGGTGAACATGCTTTCGCCGCAGAAAACGCTTCCAAAAAGTTCCCCGTAAAAACCACCGGCCAGTTCCCCATTGTGCCAGACTTCAACGCTGTGGGCAAAACCCGCCTTGTGCAGGGCGCAGTAGGCCTTTATCATCTTGGGGCCAATCCAAGTTCCGTTCTGACCTTCCCTCTTTGCATCCCTGCATCCTTCCATTACGCGCTCAAAGCATTTGTCCATGGTATAGGTGTAGGGGGTATGCTTTAGAAAGCGGTCTATGCTTTTGGGAACATGAAAATCTTCCGGCTGAATGCAAAAGCGGGGGTCTGGGTTGTACCAGATTACTGGTTCTCCTTCCGTTTCGTCAAACCAGGGAAAAACACCCTGTAGGTATGCAGAATAAAGCAGGTGCAGGGGCAGCGTCTCCGTAACTGCGCAAATACCGCTTCTGTCCTCCGGCTTTTGAAATAAAAGTGGCTCGTCGTACCAAATCTTGTCCGGGTCAAGCGTCTGCAAGTTGATGCTGCCGTCCTTGTTCACCGGAATGTGTTCACTTTCCATTCTGAATTGTCCCACCAAAACGTGTTCAATCTATCACAATTTGGTTAGAAATTCTACAGGTAGCGATTGTTCGTTGTTAGGGTGTACTCCAAAAAAATGCGTAAATACGCAAAAATTTGGAGTAGAGTACGAGTCTGAACTTCCCATTGAGTTGCTTTTCTGTGGCAGGGATAAGGTAGGTCAGCAACCTACGCCCGATTGGAAGGGTGGCGTAGCCAGACCGCCGGAGGCGGGCCGGAGCGATAGCGGAGCTCTGGAAAGCGGGTGGCGCAATGGCATGAGGGCCGGTTGCAGTCAAGGAATGGATGGTGGAGCCGGTTCAATTACCGTCCTAAAAAGTAGCTTCCAGAAAATTCATATTTTGACACGCGTGCGTTTTTGCTGTATTCTTTTTGAATGGAATGCATTTCTTTTAACGATGTTTCTTTTACCTACCCCATGGTGGAGGGGGATTTGGATGCCGAGGGAAAGCAGATTGTGCCCAAGCCTGTGTTTTATCATTTTTCGGCGGAGCTTCCGGGCGGTTTTGTTAGCCTTGTGGGGCCAAATGGTTCGGGGAAGTCTACCTTTTTGCTTTTGGCTTCGGGCCGCATTGTTCCCCAGGAGGGAAAGTGCCTTTTGTTTGGAAAGGACGTGGCTTCTTTGCCTGAGGAGCAGAAGAATCTTGTGGCTTCCGTAATTTACCAGAACATGGAATTTGAAAGCAGGGAAAAGGTTTGCTCCCTTTTGGATACGGTTTTTAAGAGCGGAAACTATAAGGGTAAGGCTTGCGGGATTCATTCGGAGGATTTGCTTAAGGAAGTTATTGAGCAGTTTGAGCTTACGGGCCTTCTTGACCGCGGGCTTATGGAGCTTAGCAAGGGCGAGATTCAGCGGGTGCTGCTTGCCTTTAGCATGCTTTACGGTAGCGCTTCTATTTTTATGGACGAGCCGCTTTTTGCGCTTGAGTCCAGGCAGAAGGAGAGTGCCCTTTCTTACATAAAGGAATTTTCTGCCAAGACCGGGACGGCTGTTTTTATTTCCATGCACGAGCTTGAGCTTAGCAAGAAGTATGCGGAAAAGGTGATGCTTTTTTATCCCGACCGCAACATAGATTTTGGCACGCCGGATGAGGTTCTTACTTCCGAGGATTTGGAGAGGGCTTACGGTGTTCCTGCTTCCATGCTTAAGCATTCTGAGGATATGACTCGGGAAGAGCTTATGCAGACTGCGGAGGCTGTTTTACAGGTGCAGAAGACTGTGCAGTAGGCTTAGAAGTCGTCTTGGATGTAAATCATTACGTCTTCGTTTGCATCGATTCGTCTGCTGAAATTAATTGTTACGGTGTCGCTGTTTGCGATTCCTAGCAAGTGTATTGCGAATCCGTGCGGGCGAAGGTCTGGGGAATAGCCGTTGTTAAAGATTAGTGGGCCTGAATTTCCCATGAACAAATTAATCGCCGGCATTAGGCTTGTCTTTCCGTAAGCCGTTATGCTGCCTTGCGCATCCTTGTTGAATGTGGGCAGGTCGTGGGCTTCTGCAAAATTGTTTTGGAAGATGCAGGCCTGCATGAAGAGTTTGTAAATCTGCCGCTTTGAATAATCCCTTCCTGTTATTTCGTGAATGGAATAAAGCACTGAATCCATGTTTGCATAGCTGTGGTTCCTGCTCATGCTGCTGACAAATTCCGGTCCGCCGAATTCCCTTGCCAGCCATGCGCCGAATGCATAAGCGGTTGCATAGGAACAGATTGAATAATCTGAATCGCGGAATTCATCGATTCCAGAGAGATAATAGTATGGCTTGAAATCCGAGATTCTTGTAATCCACGGAGCCGATAAACCGTTGTTTGTTCCAATTTGGTCTGCCATCATGTCTTCGCAAAGCATGGAAAGCATTTCGTTGTACCACATGTCGCTTTCGAGCCCATAGATGGTTTTTTGGCCAAAATGAATCATGTGCTGGAATTCGTGGAAGAGAGTTGTTAGCGCAATGTCGCTAATGGTGCAGTTTTCGTTTTGACCGTTGCCGACATGGTTGCAGAAAGCGGCATCCAGGTAAAAATATTTTCCTGCGTTGCTGTAGGCCCTTGCGTCTGGAAAGCTGTTTTTCTTGAAGTAGTCTTTTCCGCCAAAGAAGTATCCTGCAACTCCAGTGTCATCCCCGCTTTCATGGTCATTTGCAATGTCATAAATGACTATGTTGATAAGGGAGCCTGTGTCTAAGATTTTGTATGCTTCCGTCTCTTCTGAACGGTATTGCGAGTCAAAGAGAAAGTCGTATTCTTCTCCAAATACAGCCCTTTCGTGGTAGTAGTGTTCGGCAAATCTGTCCGCTACGTCTTGTGCCAAGGCCTCGTTGACTGTTGTGCCGTTGCATTCCTGGCCAAAGTATTCATCAACAACCCAAACTAGAACAACCGGGTTTCCTCCGCTGTAGCCTACTGCTCTCAGGGTTGCGTTTTTTGCCATGTAGCTGTTCATGTCATGGGAAACGTCCACATAAATTTGTCTTGTGGGGTTTTGCGTGTATTGTTGTACGATTTGCTCGTTGTTGTAGATTGCGCTGTTATAGATTGAATAATTGCTTTGCTGGTACAAGCCCCTTTTTGCCGCTGCACGCCCCGTCTTTTTGAAGCCCGAAAGAATTTCTTTTCGCAGGCCTTCCGGTTCTTTAAAGGCTTTAATGACTTTGCCTGAACGGGCATCTAGGCTTGGGCTTACAGAGATATGGTCTGCCGCACTTACGGTGGTGGCTTTAATTTCTGCCCTTCCTGCTGACGGAAAGTCTTCCTGGCCAATGTTGAATTTTGAATATGTGCAGGTGGCGCTTCCCTGGCAGTATTCCGGTGATATTCCAGAGGCACTGGTAACAAAGCGGGTGTTGTTCAGGGGGATTGTCTTTTCGGTGCGGGGGTTTGAGTTGTTGTAGTTTGCGTAAAAGAACCTTTTTCCATAGACACCGGACAAGGTGATTGATGTGTGGTTGCCTAAGTTTTTGCAAAATTCTGAATCCCCAAGGTCCGGGCCGTCGGCTATTTCGTATGTTTCTTCTTCGTCTGAGTCGCTTGATGAGCCGCAGGATGTGAAAGTTAGCGGGGAAAGTATTACGCAGGCAAATAAAGCTGCAAGAGTGTAAGAAAGGCTTTTCCTTAGAATCTCATCCAATTTTTTTTATTGCTCCTATGCTTTGCAGAAGGTTAAAGAAAACGAATCTGCGAAAATGCAAAATCTCTAATAACTATAGATTACCTTAGTTTTACAAAAAGGACAAGAGCGAAGCAAAAGAGCCACACAAAATTGGTTTCTTAGTGGGTGAGTATGTAGTACTTAAAGTCGCGCTCGTTCAATGGCTTGGAATAGTAGTAGCCCTGTGCCATGTTGCAACCCACGCTGCGCAGAAGTTCCACGTGCTTTGCGGTTTCTACACCCTCACAGACTGTACGCTTTCCAAGGTCACGAACCATCTTTATCATGGAGGTAAGGACTATGCGGCTTGCCTGTGAGTATTCAGCGTGGTGCAAAAAGCGCTGGTCAAACTTGATTATGTCCACCGGTATTTCAGAGAGCATGTTTAGCGATGATGAGCCTGAGCCAAAGTCATCCATGCTTACCTTAAAGTCTTCGCGGTGCAGGCGTTCAATAAAGTCTTTGATAAAGTCATCGTTTGCACCGGCAAAGCGTTCTTCTATTTCAAGCTCTATGTAGCGTTTGGGAATTCCGTATTTTGCCACAAGCGAGTTAAGGTTTTCTATAAAGGCCTTTAGGTTGTAGTTAAGGCGAGAAATGTTCAGCGAGACGGGCACAAGGGGCACGTTTTCTGCCATAAGGCGGTTCATGTATTTGAATACCGTTTCGTAGACGTAGTTGTCAAGCTTTCCGACAAGTCCGTTCTTTTCAAGGACCGGGATAAAGCGGTCTGGGGGAACAAGTCCGTCTTTGCTCTTCCAGCGGACAAGGGCTTCTGCGCCGCAGATTGTCTGTTTTTCAAGGCAGGTCTTGGGCTGGTAGTAGACTACGAATTCCTCGTTCTTGAGGGCATCTTCTATGTTGTTTTCTATGAATTCCTCGTTTTCGCGCTGGGCTTTAAGCTGCTCGTTGTAGACGGAGAAATTTTCAACCATACTGTCGTGGTTGCTCTTTCTTGCGTAACCGGCACGGCTGATAAGGGTCTTTAGGACTTCGCTTCCGTCGCTTACGGCGTTTCCGCTCTTTATTACAAGGTGGATGTTTTCGCTCTTTCCAATCATGTCCTGCATGAGGGAAATTTCGCTTTCCATGTTGTTAAGGCAGACAGACTCCTTGTCCTGAATCTTCTGGAAGATGTAGAAGTTGTCCGCGTAGCCACGGCCAAGCACTGTGTCGCGCTTTTTTCCAAAGAGCTGGCTTATCTGCTTTGCTATGGAAACAAGTATCTTGTCGCCTTTTTCCGTACCGTAGATGCGGTTTATGAAGGAAAAGTCACGCACGTTAAGCTCTGTAAGAAGGAAGTTCCCCCTCTTGTAGCGCAGCATCCTTCCGGTTGCCTTTTCAAAACCGTGGAGCGTATGGATTTTGGTAAGGCCGTCGTAGTCCATCTGGTGGCGCAGCTTTTTGATGTGGTAAATTACGATGAGCAGCACGCAGATTACAAAGAGTATGAGGATGCCTGAAAGGAAGGAAATGAGTATGTTCTTGCTTCTCTGTCTTGAAAGCTGGTCCCTGGCAAACAAGGCCTGCTGGTCAGAAATCTTGTTGTAGTAGTTGTATGGAAGCTGGGCAAAGGCCCTGTTCAGTATGTTTATCATAACGTCCGGGCGGTCAAGGGAAACGTAAATGCACATGGGAACGTCGTAAACCGCCTGCTGCTGCTTGTGCAGAGTCTTGAACCTTCCAATTTTGAAGAGGTGGTCAAGGTAGGTGCGGTTGACTATGGCGGCATCGCATTTGCCGGTTGCGGTTGCCCTAAGGCAGCCTTCCACGGTTTCCATGGCAAGGACTTCAAAGGGAATGAACCTTTCGCGGAAGAAGGGGATTACGTTGAGCATATTCTGGGGAATTGCTATTGTCTGCGTATTTTGCACACCCTGTTTCCTCTGAAGGGAAGTGGTGAATTCTTCTATTGTATGCCCCGGTGCGCAGATAAGAACCGCGTTTACGCTGTAGAAGGGGTTGGTGCAGCGTTGAACCATGCCGCTCTTTTTGCTGTCTTGTCTAACAGGCTGTGGAACTTCTGAAATTCCTGGCAAAAATTCGGTATTGTCCACTTTTTTTACCGAATCAACAATAAAATCCATGCCGGAAATGGAAGAAACTTTCTTCCAGAAGTCGTTCTTTACGTTAAGCATTTCGGTAAGGTCGTCGCCGATGTTGCTTTCCAGAACGTGAACTGGGGAATGCTCCTTTATATAGGTAATTTCCGCTTCATTGGGATTTTCAAGGTAGAAGGCCTGTCCCCTGTTTGGACCTGCCATCATGGTGGCAAAGCGCAGGGGGTTCTTCTTTAGAATCTCTGAAACGCCCTTGTCCAGCTCCTTTATGATGTCTGCCTTGGTGCTTGCAAAGAAAACGCGGTATTCCCCAAGGTTTTGTATGATTTTCTGCTCATCTGCGGGAAAAGACAGGGTTACCGTGCAGGCGGCTATGTTGTTCTTTATGAATTCTTCCTCGTAGTAGCGTTCCAGGGGAATCTGAATCATCCTAAGGTTAAGGCCGTTCCTTGCGGAGAATTCTTCCAGAAGCTTCTGCTGGAATGGTGCGTCAAGGCAGGTGCAGGTGTTTGCACCGGACATCCTCATAAGGTGGGCGCTGTTAAAAGAGCTTTCCTTGTAGCTTTCTACAAGCATTATGTGCTTGGTAAGGGCCGGAATGCTGCTGTAGAAGAGCCTTGCGGAAGGATCCTGCTCGGTTATGTCAAAGGCAAGGTCCAGTTTTCCCTCTCGCAAGAACTGCAGGGACAGGGAATTCATCTCCGTAGCGGTTGCCACGTTGCCAAAGTCCACAAAGTCGTATTCCCAACCGCATGTCTGGGCAAGAAGGGTTAGGTATTCGGAATAGTAGAGCTTCATGGAGCGGGGGCTGTCGTTGGACAAAAATTTATAGGTATCCAATGAGGGAACACGGATTGTTCTGGCAAACAGTGTCACAGGCGTGAGAAAAATCAATCCTAATGCAAGGCGCCGGGCCAAGGCCTTTAGCGCAGAAAAACAATCTTTCACTAAAAATTCACTTTTATTAATAGTTGGGGCAAAACACCTTACTTACTACAATTGTAATCCCGATTTTGCATTTGGAAAAGTGGTATTTTAGAGTTTTTTGTCAAATAACAACTATTTTTTTTCCTTTTTGCCCAAGTATGGGAAAGTCTTTTGTGGGTGGCAGGCGGATTTGCCTGGGAGCGGCCTGCACACAAAACTGTTGTGTTACTTCTTGACTAAGAAGAGCCAATGCTTATAATAGACGCAATGAGGGACGTTGGAGCTGGAGCTTTTGCGTCCCTTTTTCTTTGAAAATTTGGAGGATAAAAAATGAAGAAAATCGCTAACTTGTTGGCGGCTGTGTGCATGGCGTCAATGCTTCTTTCCTTTGCTTCCTGCAGCAAGAAAAAGGCAGCTTCCGGTGGACTTACGCTGGAAGAAGGAACTCTTAAAATTGGAATGGAAGTAGGATATCCGCCGTTTGAATACTTTGATGCAGACGGAACAACCCCAATTGGCTTTGATGTTCAGCTTGGCGCAGAAATTGCCCGCCGCCTGGGACTCAAGGTTGAATATATCGACACCGCATGGGACGGAATCTTCGCAGGCCTCGACACAAAACGCTACGACCTGGTTATGTCAGCAATGACAATTACCGCTGACCGCCTTGCAAACTACAACTTTTCAAAGGCATACATAGGAAACGCCCAGTCCATCATCGTGCACAAGGATTCAGACAAGGGCATAACAACTCCTTCTGACTTGGAAGGACTCAAAGTTGGCTTTCAGGCAGAGACCACCAGCGACTTCTACATGAGGTCCCTCCGCGACAAGACAGGCCTTAACTATGTTGAAGCCGGCTACGACAAGGTTATGAACGCCTACGACGACCTTAAATTCAAGAGGATCGACGCTGTTTGCTCAGACTCGCTCGTTGCGGTAAAGTACCTTAGCGAAGACAATTGTGAATTCAAGAAGGTTTGGGAAGGCGTTGCAGAAGAATTCTTTGGCGTGTGCATACGCAAGGACAACACAGAACTTCTGGAAAAGGTGAACAAGGCCTTGGACGACATGATTGCAGACGGAACCCTTTCAAAGATCTACATGGATATTTTTGGCGGGGATTTGCTTTACACAATAAAAGATTCTCCATATAATAAGTAGCTATGAGTGCATTTAAGAAAATACTGGCATGGATGCCCCAGCTTTTGGCCGGTGCCAGAATAACGATACTTCTTACTCTGTGTGCGGTGTCTGCCGGTATCTTGCTCGGTATTTTCATCGCCCTTGGAAAAATGTCTAAGCGCAAGGTTATAAGGAGCATTTGTTCCGCATATACTTTCTTTTTCCGCGGTACGCCCCTTTTGATGCAGCTGTACTTTGTATACTACGGGCTTCCCGAAATAAACCGTGCGCTTACCATAAACAACCAGTTCCTTGCTGCCTTTATAGCCTATTCACTTAACAGCGCGGCCTACTGCTCGGAAATTATCCGTGCGGCCTTTCAGTCAATAGACAAGGGACAGGGCGAGGCGGCAGAAGTTCTTGGAATGAACTATTTCCAGACCATGAGGCTTGTTATCCTGCCCCAGTCAATAAAAAGGCTTGTTCCTCCAATCGGCAATGAATTCATCATGCTGCTAAAGGATGCATCCCTTGTAAGCTTGATTGCCCTTGCGGACATTACAAAGGTAACGCGCAGCATTCAGTCTTCCACAACGTCCTCTTTGGTTTACATTCCGGCAATGATTTTGTACCTTATAATTACGGCAGTGTTTACTTTGGTTTTCCGCCGCTTGGAAAAGAGGCATTCGGTTTACGAATAAGGCTTGCTTGTAGTCAGGTAGTCAGGAGCTTTTTATGTCAGAAGAAATGTCAGGCGCAGCCAGCGTTCAGTATATGATAAAAACGGAAAAGGTAAGCAAGAGCTTTGGCCAGCTAAAGGTGCTGGACGGCATATCCCTTACCGTAAAGCCCAGTGAGGTTGTTTGCATCATTGGTCCAAGCGGTGCGGGAAAGTCAACTTTCTTGCGTGCCATAAACCATCTTGAGCACATAGACGGTGGAGATGTCTTTATCGCGGGAAAACAGATTGCCGGTTCCGAAAAGGACGGAAGCAAATTCCGCATTTCCGCAAAGGAGCGCCGAAAGATTCTGCTTAGCGTTGGAATGGTCTTTCAAAGGTTCAACCTTTTTCCCCACAAGACAGCCCTTGAGAATACTATGGTAGCACCAATGAGCGTGCTTAAGAAGTCAAAGGAAGAAGCCAGCGCAAAGGGTATTGAGCTCTTAAACCAGGTGGGACTTGGGGACAAGATAAATTCTTATCCTGCAAAGCTTTCTGGCGGTCAGCAGCAGCGTGTTGCCATTGCCCGTGCCCTTGCCATGGATCCTGAGATAATGCTTTTTGACGAGCCTACCTCTGCCCTTGACCCGGAACTTGTAGGAGAAGTTCTTGGCGTAATGAAGCAGCTTGCAAAAGACGGCATGACCATGGTTGTCGTAACCCACGAGATGGGTTTTGCCCGGGAAGTTGCTGACAGGGTGGTCTTTATGGAAAACGGCCATATCGTTGAAGAGGGAAGCCCTGATCAGATTTTCAACAATCCTCAGAATGAAAGGCTTAAGAAGTTCCTGGGTGCAGTCCTTGAGCAATAATTGAAAAATTCAATAGATGGTGCGAAAAATCCGCGCGAATCACAGCTTATTTTCTCCAACCGCAGTCTTTGGCTTTTAATCTGGCCCCTTCTTGTTGAGCAGCTTTTGCAGATAACGCTTGGCATGGCGGATATTGCAATGGTTTCTTCTCTTGGAGAAGCGGCGGTTGGGGGAGTTTCCCTTGTTGACCAGATAAATGTTCTTATTACTCAGGTGTTTGCGGCCCTTGCAACCGGAGGGGCAGTTGTCTGTTCCCAGTACATAGGTGCAAAAAGAAAGGACATGGCAGACGAGAGCGCAAGGCAGCTTTTGTATACCGTAACAATTTTTTCCCTTGCCCTTCTTCTTTTTGGCCTTGTCTTTTACCGGCAGATTCTTTCACTTGTTTTTGGGAAAATTGAAGCGGACGTAATGCAAAACAGCCGCCTTTATTTTTTGATTACCCTCTTTGCCATGCCGGGCATTGCACTTTACAGCGCGGCGGCGGCACTCTTTCGTGCCCAGGGAAATTCCCGCGTTAGCATGGCCATAGCCCTTTTGGTTAACGCCCTGAACATTGGCGGAAACGCAATAATGATTTATGGACTAAAGTGCGGTGTGGAAGGAGTTGCAGTCCCAACCCTTGTTTCAAGAACGGCTGCTGCTTTGGTTCTTCTTGTAAAGCTCTACCGGGTAAAGCCCAGTACTTCTTCTGCAAAAGCTTATTCTGGTGAAATTTCCATCCGTGGCCTAATGCGTTTTCACGTAGAATGGTCCCTGGTCTTTAAGATTCTAAAGATAGGAATTCCAAACGGAATAGAAAACTCCGCTTTCCAGATTGGAAAAATCCTTGTACTTTCTCTTATAGCAACTTTTGGAACCGGGGCAATTGCCGCAAACGCCACCGCAAACACACTTGCCGCCCTGGAAGTTTTGCCGGGTGCTTCCGCGGGGCTTGCCCTGCTTACGGTTGTGGGCCAGTGCATTGGGGCAGGAAAAAAGGAGCAGGCTGTTTACTACACAAAGAAAATCATGCTCTTTACCTACGCCGGTTTTTGGCTTTTAAACATACCCTTCCTGGTCTTTTCCAAACAGATATTGGCCGGGCTTTATTCAATGAGCGGGGACACTCTTACCTTGGCCTGGTACATGACCTTAGCCCACGGAATTTTTGGCCTTTTAATCTGGCCGCTTTCCTTTACCCTGCCAAACAGCCTTCGTGCTGCGGGAGATGCCGCCTTTACGATGATAGTTTCTTTTGTAAGCATGTGGTCAATCCGGGTGGGAATAAGCTACGTCTTTAAGTATACGGGAATATTTGGCCTTGTCGGTTTTATGAAGTGGCCCCTTTCCTTCTGTGCACTGGGAGTTTGGTTTGCCATGATTTTGGACTGGGTACTGCGCTCCTTCTTCTTTGTGCTTCGTTTTGCAAGAGGCTCTTGGAAAAACAAGCGTGTGGTGTAGGGGAGTGACGAGGAATCATAAGATTTCCTGTATTTTTGCGCAGGCGTTTATTCCGTCCATTGCAGAGCTTACGATTCCCCCTGAATAGCCAGAGCCTTCTCCTGCGGGATAGAGCTTTTTTATTGCCGTGCATTCAAAGCTTTTCCTGTCGCGCAGTATCCTTACCGGGGTGCTTGTGCGTGTTTCCGGGGCAATCAGCAGGGCTTCTTTGCAGATAAAACCCTTCATCTTTGTGTTGAATTCCCTAAAGGCTTTTTCCATGCGGCTTACCATTTGTTTGGGTAGCCATTGGTCCAAGCGGCTTGAACTTATGCCGGGAAAGTAGGATGTCTGTGGAAGTTTTTCCTCTGCCGTCTTTTTGTGGGCAAGAAAGTCCGTTAGCAGCTGGGCGGGGGCTTTTTGTCCTGTGACTGTGCCTTCTACTTTGTTGGCCTGCAGAAAAGCTTCTTTTTCTATTGCGCTTCTAAAGTAGAGTCCTGCCAGGGCCGGGCATCCTTTTTTGCTTGCCATGTCCTTGAACTCTTGCGGTATGTCTTCCGGGCGGGTTTCCACTACGACTGCGGAATTTGACCACTTGCTGTTTCTTTTTGCGGCGGACATTCCGTTTACTACAATAGTGCCGCTTTCCGTTGCGCTTGGAACTACGAATCCGCCGGGGCACATGCAGAAGGTGTATACACCGCGCTCTGTTTGCTGGCTTGTAAGCGAGTATTCTGCCGCATTGGGCATTTTCTTTCCGTGGAACTGGATGGAGTCAATAAGTTGCCTTGGATGCTCAATGCGCACTCCTGCCGCGAAGGTTTTTGCTTCCAGCGACTGGGGTGCCGTCTTTGCAAGAAGCTCGTATATGTCGCCTGCTGAGTGCCCGCTTGCAAGAAGCACTGCGTCCGAAAAAAAGTCCTTTTCCTGGCCGCTTTTTGTGTTTACGGTTTTGACTCCTTTCAGGACGATTTTTTTGTTCCGCCCTTCATTTGTCCCTTCATTTGAATTTTCTTCTGCCGTAATAAAACCCGTGCACCTTGTGTTAAAGTGGAACTCTCCGCCAAGCTCCAAAATCTTTGCCCTCATTGCATTTATGATGTAAGGAAGCTTGTCGGTTCCTATGTGGGGATGGGCATCCGTAAGAATGGACTGGTCTGCCCCAAAATGGTTAAAGATGCGGAGGACTTGGCCTACGTTTCCCCTTTTGTTGCTGCGGGTAAAAAGCTTTCCGTCGCTAAAGGTTCCTGCCCCTCCTTCGCCAAAGCAGTAGTTGGAATCCGAATCCAAAATGCCCTGGGTGCTTATTTTTGCAATGTCCACCTTTCTGCTTTTTGTGTCTGAACCCCGCTCTATGATTATTGGTTTTACGCCGCCTTCAAGCAATTTAAAGGCTCCAAAAAGACCTGCCGGGCCTGAGCCTACTATGACAACAGTCTTGCAGGCAGAAGTTCCAGCCTTATCTGCCTCTTTTACCGACTTCCATTTGGGAAGCTGGTCGCTTGCGGATGGTGGTTCTTCTCCAATGTAGGCATCGTAGCGCATTACGAATTTTACCTTTCCGTGCCTTGCGTCTATTGATTTCTTGGAGAATACAAAGTGCACGTTTTTTTCGGAGAGGTCTTTTTCGGAAAGGGAAAGCCCCTTCTTTTGCAATTCCTGCCAAAGAGCCTTTTTTATAAAAGCTTCGTCTTTTTCCTTTTCGGGAAGAATGGTTATGCAAACCTGTTCAATCATAGCTAACCTTCCACTCTTTTTAGGATGATGCAGCCGTTGTGACCGCCAAAGCCAAGCGAAGCAGATGCCGCAACCCGAACGTCTGCCTTTATTCCTACGTTTGCCGTATAGTCCAAGTCGCAGCCGCCTTCAAAATCCTGGTTGTCCAGGTTGATTGTGGGAGCAATAAAACCTTCGTTAATCGTCTTTATGCAAAAAAGTGCTTCTATAGCACCAGCCGCCCCAACCAAATGTCCGGTCATGCTTTTTGTGGATGATATGTGAAGTTTTTTTGCGTGCTCACCAAAGGCAATCTTTATCATGCTGCTTTCGCCAGAGTCATTTGCCTTGGTGGAAGTTCCGTGTGCGTTGTAGTATTGAATGTCCCCGGCTTTCATGCCTGCGTCTTCAAGAGCCTCTTTTACAGCCTTTGCCGCACCGCTTCCGTCTTTTAGCGGAGCCGTAATGTGGTAAGCGTCGCAGCTTGAGCCAAAGCCCGCAACTTCTGCATATATTTTTGCCCCCCGCGACTTTGCGTGCTCGTATTCTTCCATAACAAACATTGCAGACCCTTCTGAAAGGACAAAACCGCAGCGGTCCCTGTCGAATGGCCTGCTGGCCCTTTGCGGAGACTCGTTGAACCTGCTTGCCAGTGCCTGAAGAGAAGCAAAGCTTGCCATGCTGAATTCCGTGATTGTGGCTTCTGTTCCACCGCTAATGCATACGTTGCATCTTCCGGCGCGTATTAGGTCAGCCGCAAGACCAAGAGCATCTGTGCCGGAAGCGCATGCTGTTCCCAGTGTCCAGGAAAAACCCTGCAGACCGTAAAAAATGCTTACGTTTGCCGCAGCCTCGTTTGAAATCATCATTGGGGTGGTAAGGGGTGGCATTCTGGAAGGACCAATGGCGGGGTCAACAAGCTTTAAAAAACCGTCCGTTGCCGCATCACTACCTCCAAGGCAGCAGCCAACAAGAATCCCGCACTTTTCAGACTGAAGCTCTTTTGCAGAATAGCCTGAATCCTTAAGGGCCTGTGCCGTAGCCGCAAGACAAAATTTGGAAAAGCGCGCCATCTTTCTGGTTGAGCGGGAAGGAATGCCATAGTCTTCCATGCGGAAATTCTTAACTTCTCCCGCAATCTTTACGTCCAGCCGGTCGGTGTTAAAAAGAGTTACCAAACCAATGCCGCTCTTTCCGTTTTTAACGCTTTCCCAAGCTGCGTCCGCACTGTTCCCGACAGGAGAAACGCAGCCCATGCCTGTAATTACGACACGTCGCCTGGCCATTTGTGCCTTACCTAATCTTAAAGAAAATTCCCAGCAGGAAGACCGTAATCAAAATCTGTATCATAAGGAATTTAAGAAGCACTTGTGTAGGCGACCATCCGTGGTTCTTCCTCATGTGGTCATGAAGGGGGAATCGTATAGTCTCAAGGATGCTGATATGGAAGAATCTCTTTAGCGCAACCTTAAGGAGACCCATTCCTCCGTTAATCAAGATAATGGAAGAGGTTGCAAGAATAATCAGAGGGTTGCCGCTTACCATAACGCAAATGCCAATGTAAAAGCCCAGTGCGCGGGAACCAGCGTCTCCCATCAGAACGGAAGAAGGAAATGCATTGTGCCACAGGTAGCCCATAAGAACGCCGGTAAGACAATAGGTAATTACAGCCCAGCTAGCTCCATCGTCCAGGTTTGGAACAAGAAGGTAAGCCGCAATATCCTTGTGGCCAAGAATAACGTAGAAAATCATACCCATAACAATAAGGGCCAAAAGAACCAGAGTGGAACTTAGACCGTCAACACCGTCCGTGCAGTTAGTGGTGTTAACGCTGGTCCAAAGCATTACGGTGCAGATGATGATGTAGAGCCAGATGGGAACCCGAATCGTGTTTGAAACAAAAGGCAGCCAGAAGTAAAGGTTTCCGTCGGGTGAATTCTTTGAAAGGCAAAAGGCAAGAAGCACTGATGCGGAAACGCAAAGAATTAGGTCCAAAAGCCCCTTTATGTATTCCCCCCAGCCCTTTGTGCTCCGGTCATCAAGAAAGCCGGTAAGCATCATAAGCCAGGTAAGGACAAGAATGCCAATCTGCAGCCAGTCCAAGGGTGCAAAAATAAGGCTTAGCAAAAAGAAAATGGAAATAAAAATAACCCCGGATCCTGTAGGCTTACCCTTTGCAACTTCCTTGGTAAGCGTAAAATCCCTTCCGCGGTCGCTAGGCAAAAAACGGTAGAACTTTGGCAAAAGCCTTGCCGTAACAATAAAACCTATGTAAAGCGCAAGCACGATGAGCACTGTATAGGACTGCAAAAGCCTTGCCGGACCCCAGTACTGCTGCAAAAATTCGCCCAGATGGTAAATCATCTAAAACCCCTCGCCATTTTTATGTTAAAAGAAAGTCTATCAAAAAAAACGACTCTAGTAAAGTTGACACTTGAATTTGGACGGTGCTTTTTTTAGTTCTACCATATATTGCCTTTCTAAAATCGACTGACATGCCTATGCGTCACCGCCCTTCCGCCCTTCGGTAACCCTCATCCCGCTTGCGCGGGACTAAAGGGGCTCCACGGCGGCGTACGTGCATTAAAAAATCCCTACATGGAAAAAGAATGCAAAAATCCAAAAAGCATGATATAATGGAAGAAAAGGAGATTTTTATGGACAAAATAGAAGAGCTTCAGGAATATGTTGACCAGGCAAAGAATATAGTTTTTTTTGGAGGGGCTGGCGTTTCCACGGAAAGCGGCATTCCAGACTTTAGGAGCGTGGACGGACTCTACAACCAGAAGTGGGACTATCCCCCGGAAGAAATTCTTAGCGCCAACTTCTTTTATTCAAACCCCAAGGAATTCTACCGCTTTTACCGTGAAAAAATCCTTGTGGAAGGAATAAAGCCAAATGCGGCTCACCTTAAGCTTGCGGAACTGGAACAGAAAGGAAAGCTTTCTGCCGTAATCACCCAGAACATAGACGGTTTGCACCAGGCCGCAGGAAGCAAAAACGTACTTGAACTGCACGGAAGCGTTTTGCGTAACCACTGCCCCAAGTGCGGCAGCTTTTACGACTTGGACTACATGATTAAACACAAGGACAGCCATGGTCTTCCTATATGCAAGACTCCGGGTTGTGAAAGCATAATCAAGCCCGACGTAGTGCTTTACGGCGAAAACTTGGACGAAGACGTTATTTCCAAAACTCTTTCTGCCCTGCGTTCAGCCGATCTTCTGATAATCGGAGGCACATCCCTTACCGTATACCCGGCCGCAGGATTTATCCGTGCCTACACAGGAGACCGCCTTGTTTTAATAAACCGCGACGCAACCACTTCCGACTCAATAGCAAGCCTTGTAATCCACGACAGCATAGGCAAGGTCCTTTCGCAAATAAAGGCCTAGGAACAATGCAATAAAAATAATTTTTTTAGCCCTTCTTGCAAGTCTTTCGTATAAATAAATAGAACGGTTCAGAAAGCTTAGTTTTAAGAACCGCCTAATTTAGCGCGAAAGACGCAAGGAGTAATTGAAATGAAAAGATTTGTTGCAGGTTTGGTATCGTTGGTAATAGTGTCTGGTGCAGCTTTTGCAAAGACATGGACTAATCACATTGGGGTTGGCCTTGGGGTTCCGGTTGAAAGCGTGGAGCCAAAAGATTCGGATAAAATCGTTCAGGCTGGCATTGTGTTTGACGCTACCTACATTGGTGTCCATTCAAACGGCTTTACAGTAAAGGCGGGCTTTGATTCTGGAGCAGTTGGCTCGGATGATGTGAAAATTCAGGGCGACGACATGAACACTGCAACTTTTGTTGCCTTTAACCTGGGCGCTGGATATTCTTTTGTGCGGACAGATAAAGTCCTTTTTGGAACTACTGCAATGTTCACAGGTGCATTTAACATGTACGAAGAAAAAACTGAGCACGGTGGAAAGAATTACACAGACTCTGTCGTAGTCGGTGCCTTTGGAATTGGTGCGGATGTCTATGGCGTCTACAACATTGGAAACCACTTTGGCTTCTATGCAAATCTTGGACTGCGCTACATTTTTGACGGCGTTGTACAGGCAGAAGTTGCCGGCAACAAGGCAGATTCCGACGTTAAGGGAAACGTGCTTGTCTTGCCTTCCCTCGGAGTAATCTGGCACTTCTAGTCAATTAACAGCAGCATTTCATTGCCGGGCGGTTGGTGAGCGTAGTCGAACCACGACCCGGCATTTTTTTGTTTTGCAGAAAAAAAGCCTTAAGTGCCCATCTTGAAATTTTCGCGTTTTTTGCGTATTCTACGGGAATAATCAGATGTTTTAGGTTTTTGCCGGGGGTTTTTTATGGGACTACGTTTATTTAACACAATGGGACGCCAAATGCAGGAGTTTGTGCCTATTAGGCCGGGTTTCTGCGGTTTTTACGGATGCGGGCCTACGGTTTACAATTATGCCCATATAGGAAACCTGCGTGCATACGTTTTTTTGGACACTCTTGACCGCACGCTTACATTTCTTGGCTATGACAAAAAGCACGTCATGAACATAACGGACGTTGGCCACCTTACGGGTGATGCTGATGACGGCAAGGACAAGATGCTTAAGACTGCAGAAGAAAAGCACCAGTCCGTTCTGGAAGTTGCAAAATTCTATACGGATGCCTTTCTTTCTGACATTGATGCACTGAATATCCGCCGCCCGGACGTAATCTGCAAGGCAACAGAGCACATTCCCGAAATGATTGAGCTTATAAAGCGGATTGAAGCCAACGGCCACACCTACATGGCTGGAGGAAACCTTTACTATGACGTTTCTACCTACCCGGATTACGGTAAGCTTGCAGGCATAGACATAAACGATCTTAAGGCAGGGGCCCGCATAGAGGTTGATCCAAACAAGCGCAGCCCCTACGACTTTGTGCTTTGGTTTACAAAGAGCAAGTTCGAAAACCAGGCTTTGACTTGGGATTCTCCCTGGGGAAGGGGCTATCCCGGCTGGCACATTGAATGTTCTGCAATGAGCATGAAGTATCTTGGCGAGCACTTTGACATTCACACCGGCGGTATTGACCACGTGCCCATCCACCATACCAACGAAATTGCCCAGAGCGAGGGTGCTACGGGGACGAAGTGGGTTAACTACTGGCTGCACAATGAATTCCTTGTTATTGCAAAGCCCAAGGCTTCCGCTTCCGGTGAGGCTGGCGGTGAGGCAGAGGCTGCAAAGATGAGCAAGTCCAGCGGTAACTTTTTGCGCCTTCAGTCGTTAATAGATAAAGGCTTTAGTCCGCTTGACTACCGCTTCTTCCTTTTGGGAGGCCATTACAGAAAGCAGCTTTACTTTAGCTTTGATGCCATGGAAAGCGCAAAAAACGCAAGGATGGCTCTTGTTAACCGCGTGGCAAAGCTTGCAAAGCAGTTTGGTGGCAGCGTAACGGAAAAAGAATATGCAAAGGGTCAGGCCGCATCTTTGGAAGGTCTTTCTTCTTCAGCGGCAGAGCTCCTTACAAAATTCAGGGAAGACCTGGAGAACGACCTTGGTACTCCCGCAGCACTTAGCCGCGTTCAAAAAGCAGTAAAGGATTCTTCCCTAAGCCCTTCAGAGGCACTGGAGCTTGTGGGGCGCATGGACAGCGTACTTGGCCTTGGCCTTTTAAAGAGTGCAAAAGAGGCGTTGCAGTCACAGAGCGCCGCTTCCTTGTCCTCACAGGGGAATGCAGGGGCGGGTGCTGCCAACATAAGCCACGAGGGTGACAGCGAAGCCGCAGAGATAGACGTTTTGGTTGCAGCCAGAGTTCAGGCTAAGAAGGACAAGAACTTTGCAGAGGCGGACAGAATCCGTGACGAGCTTACGGCAAGGGGCATTGTTGTTACGGACACACCCAACGGCCCTGTCTGGGAGCGCAAAAAATGAGTTTTGTGCAGTTTTGGCTTGCAAGCATTATTTTTGCGGCCGGGCTGTAACTTACAAGAGGCTAGGATGTTTAATAGTAAAGAGGGTTCGGCGGAGCAGATAAACTGTGCTGATCCGCAGGACTTTAGAAAAGTATACAACGCCACAATGCAGCTTCTGTTCAAGGTGTCATTCCGTATTGTGAATGATGAAGAAGTTGCCGAAGATTTAGTACACGACTCATACATCAAGGCGAACGAAAAGAAGCTTGTCTTTCCTTCCATGGATGACGCAAAGTTCTGGCTTATTCGCGTGGTAAAGAATGCATCGCTCAACTATGCAAAGCGCAAGGTACGCGAGGCAAAGGCCTACCACAAGGTCCTGTACGAAAACCGGCAGCACATGGACTCTGGCGAGACCGAGCTTCTTAAGGCAGAAGCCATAGAGAAGACAAAGGAAGCCCTGAACCAGTTGCCCGACAAGCTAAAGGAAGTGCTTGTGTTGCGTGAATACGGAGAAATGAACTACAAGGAAATAGGGCAGGCGCTTGGAATTACGGAAGGCAATGTAAAGGTCCGTGTTTTCCGCGCCCGCGAACAGCTTGCTAAAATAATAGGAGAAGATGATGTCTACCTGTCCTGATTATGATATCCATTCAATTTACCTCGACGGTGAACTGCCTTCGGCTTATCTTGCAAAATACGAAGAGCATGTTGCCTCATGTCCCGAATGCCAGGCAAAACTGGAGAAACTCCGCAAGTTGCACAGGGTTTTTGCCCAGGACTCTGCTTCCGTGGAATTTGGAAATGACCGCATGGAAGCCTCTTGGCAAAAGCTTGAGTCAAAACTTAACTTTACAAGGACAATAAATACAAAGTCTGCAAAGAGCTTTACCACTGCAAAGAAGATGAGCTACTTTGTTGCTGGAATAGCCGCTGCCGCCGTTTTTGGAATAATGCTTCCTTTTGGCAGGGGAAAAGGGACCCAGGTGCAGGATTTCCATCCGGTTGCAAGGGCTTCTTTGGCAACTCCAGCTTCCACTGTTTCCATGGATTCCATGCAGCTTGACTCCGTAAACATTCTTGGCGATGTTCAGATTCCTTCCCTTTTGGGAGAAGATCTTGGCCTTGAAAGCAGGACGCAGGGTCAGGCTTCTTTCAACGGTAACTTTACTTCCATGCCAACATCTGCCTATGTGCGTAACGCTTCCGTAACCGGCACTTATCCGGCTACCTACGACGTGTTCACTCCGCTGCCTGAAGAGGTTATTTCCGAAGAGCAGAAAAAGACAAAGGGTTTCAACTTTAAATTCTATTCTCCGTTTGCAAATATCTCCCTCGAAATAGGGAGCGGAAATTGAAATCCCTAAAATTATATGTACAGCTTCTCAAGAAATACCCGTTGGCGAGACTTCTTACGCTGGCGGGAGTTCTTGTTTTGGTCTTTGCATTTACAAGTTTTGCAAGGCGCAGTTCCAGAAAAAGACCGGAGATAGTTTCTCTTGCGCCACCAGTCAGTTCTCCCGGTGAAATCCTTACAATCCACGGTGAAAATTTCGGAAGCGAGCGTTCAGATTCATTCGTTGAAATTGCGGGCTCCCGCATAACGGCATCCGGTTACGAAAGCTGGAGCGATTCCCAAATCCGCATAGTCTTGCCGCAGACGGTTCAGGACGGGCTGGTAACCGTTCACACTGCATCGGGCAAGTCAAACCCGTCCTTCTTTGCAAAGCAATCAGGCATTCCTGTTGCGGTAAGGCAGAATCCAAGAACGTCAGTTCCCGTAATCAGAAGCATTGAGCCTGCAAGTGCAGAACCCGGCGAAACTATAGTTATTACAGGCGCAAATTTCGGAAACGTGCGCGCTTCTTCCCAGGTCTATTTTTCTGCAAACCGCTCCTACACAAATCCCGCGGCGGCACAAAAGCTTACAGGTCAGGCAGGGGTTTATGTTTCTGCCAACGAAATGGACTTTGACTATGAATATTGGAGCGACAGCGAGCTTCACGTGCGCGTTCCAGACGGAGCCGCCACAGGTTCTCTCTATGTCCAGACTGCAAACGGAATGAGCCGCAACCAGCTTTTTACGGTTGAATACAAGTCTGGCAGAAGTTCATATTCTTCAAGCAGGGTCTACGTTGTTCAGGTTAACGCGGACATAGAAAACCGTGGCCAGGGTCAAGACTCCAGAATCACGCTCTACATTCCCCGTCCTCCTGTTTGCGCCTCACAGCCAGTTGCAAACCTTACGGAAGTTGCCCCGGAGCCTTTAATCAAGAACGACCTTCACGACATTATCCAGCAGATAGACATATCCGGTGGACAGGGAGACAAGCAGCGTTTTAGCCAGGTTTTTGCGGTTGAAGTATATGCCGTTACAAGCGGAATAGACAGCAGGAATGTAAAGCGCTATTCGGACAGACAAAGGCTTTTGTATTCAATGTTCACTTCGTCCGATTCCTGTGTACCTTCTTCCAACCCTTCAATAATTCAGCTGGAGCAGGCGGTTGTCG
Source organism: Treponema sp. (assembly GCA_017534445.1). GTDB lineage: Bacteria > Spirochaetota > Spirochaetia > Treponematales > Treponemataceae > Treponema_D. The sequence continues at coordinate 59,548 of JAFXWC010000038.1, read as the reverse complement.
GAAGGGAAAAGAATCCCTACAGGCAGGCCAAGCTCATTTATGACTACATAATAGAAAACTTCAGCGTCTATCAGGAAGTACGGGCTGGAAATGTTACCGTGCTTGATTTGCTTGACCAGAAGTACGGCGACGCATATGATTTTGCCCTTATGTTTACAGCCCTTTGCCGTGCGGCTGGAATACCGGCCCTTCCGGTAAGCGGAATCCTTGTGGAAGACAATGCCACAACACGCAACCACTGGTGGGCAGAAGTATATTTCGAAGGCTACGGTTGGTTCCCTGTTGACCCGGCTCTTGGTGCGGGCTTGAATTTTACTCCCCAGCAGGAAATTCCCAACAAGGCGGAATTCTATTTTGGCAACATGGACAACCAGCACATAATCTTTAGCAGGGGATGGACTCAGATAAAGCCGTCTCATTTGAACAGCAAGATTGTCTACCGGCAAAGAACTTATGCCCTGCAGTCAGTTTGGGAAGAGGCGAGCGATTCAACAGTCAACTACAGCTCTCTTTGGAACAATCCGACAATTATCGGCATAGAACAGATACATTAATGCGTGCGCATTAGTGCGAGTGCATTAGTAAAGGAGTATATATGAATACAAAGGTTTTGAGTGTTGGAGGCTCTATAATTGCCCCCGGTGAAGTTGATACAAATTTTCTTGGCGAATTTTCCAAAATGGCCGTTGAATGGCTTACGTCTGATGCTGGAAACCGCCTGATTCTTGTTGCCGGTGGTGGTGCCCCTGCCCGCGTTTACCAGAACGCCTACCGCAAAGTTGCAGAGTCCTTTACGGAAGAACAGAAAAAAGCCGCCGCTTTTGCAAGTGATGCAGAACTTAACAATGCCTGTGACTGGCTTGGAATTATGGCAACCCGTCTTAACGCCCAGATTCTAAAAACCGTCTTTGGCCCTCTTTGCAAGAACGACGTTGTAACAGACCCAACTGCCGCTCCCGCAGACTTTGAAGGAAAAGTTCTTGTTGCCGCAGGATGGAAGCCTGGATTTTCCACGGACAATGACGCAGTTCTCCTGGCAGAAAAATACAAGGCCAACACAGTCGTAAACCTTAGCAACATAGAAAAAGTCTACACGGACGACCCCCGCAAAAATCCGGACGCAAAGCCAATAGACACAATCTCTTGGGCAGACTTCCGCAAAATCGTTGGCAACGAATGGGTTCCCGGCAAAAACTGCCCCTTTGACCCAATTGCAAGCCGCAAAGCCCAGGAGCTTTCCCTTACCGTAATCTGTGCCGGCGGAAAAAACATCCCCAACATCCGCGCCATCTTGGACGGAAAAGATTACGTAGGAACCACAATAAAATAAAGAATTCTTTTTTCTTTCTTCTGGACGGCAGGCCATTTTTTACTGTGCCCGGTCCTACAGCCCGGGCAGACTCTTCTCAAGATCCCCGCTTTCCGCGGTTTCAGCCCCGCCTCTGGCGTGGCCACTTCGTGCCGCTACAATCGGGCGTAGGCTGCTTTAAAATTCGCCGCTAAGATTCAAAATTTAGTATCTCACGAGCCTTTGCTATGTTCAGGGCATCGCTTGAAAGTGGAATCATAACAAGCTTTGCCAGCCCCCAGCAGATTGCGGGAATTCCAGGCATTACAACCCAGGCAAATATGAAATCCTGATGCGAAGGGTTGAAGGCGAAGCCTATACGCAAAGCATCAAGGGTATAAGCACCCCATCCGAAGCAAGAAGCCTTGCCTTTGTATCCGCCAGCTCCTTAACCGCAGTGTCCGAAAACGTCTTATCCTTAACAACAAAAGTCTGTTCATTGTACATACGCCTACCTCCTTAACCTACAATACAAAATATAAAGCAAATGTATCCCCAGTACACGGGAATGAAGGTTATAGAGAGACTTTTAGTGTGCGCAGGTAGCTTTTCTGTTCCGCTGTAATCCTGTAGCTTTCTATGCTTTTTTGAATTGCCTTATTGTGTGTCCATGCATCCAATTTTTTTTGCTGAATGTAGGGCAGAACAAGGTCGTACTGCTTTGCAAGGGCCGTTGCAAAATACCATGCCCTCATCATGTTAACATAGTATTCATCAGACCTTACCTTTGCCACCATGCTTGCGTACTGGTCACAAAAATTTTCGTCCAGAAAGTGCTGCATCAGCATGCCAATTCCAAAGCGGATGGTGTAGGTCTTTTCTGATTTTATCCATTTCTTTATGCAAGGAAGAAGCTTCTCTTTTTCTTTTTTGAATGCCTTTGGTGAAAGCTGGTCGCATGTTGCCCAATTGTTTATGTGTGGAAGAAAGGCTTCTACTTGTTCAAGGCAGAGGTCAAAATCTTTTTGAGGCGAAATAACAAATGCGTGCAGCTGGTCTTCCTCAAAATACTTGTGGGGAAGCTTTTTAAGGAAAGTTCCGCAGCCTTCATCTTTGATTAGTTTTTTTGCAAAGTTTCTAAGCTGCGGAGTTCTTACACCAAGAATTTTTTCCTCCGCCACCGTAGGGATTATTCTTGCCTGAAAGGTGGCATACTTTTCGTCCCTCATTGCAAAAAGCTCAGCTTCTATTTCTTTAGCATTCATTCTCTTTCGCCCTTGCAAAAAGTATAGCACAAAAAGTTTTATTCAAAAAGTCCTTTGGAGAAGTAGCGGTCGCCCCTGTCCGGCAGGACAATTACGAAGTTTCCCTTGTGACCTTGCTGGGCAAATTTTACTGCTGCGGCAAATGCTGCTCCACTGGAAGAACCCGCAATGATTCCTTCTTTTTTGGCAAGGGTACGTGCTCCGTTAAAAGCGTCATCATCATTTATTTTTACAACTTCATCAACAAGGCTCATGTCCATGGTCTTGGGCACAAAGTCGTTTCCAATGCCTTCTATGTTGTAGTCACCGTGTTCACCGCCACCCATGCTGCTTCCAACAGGGTCTGCGAGGATACCCTTTACCTTGGGATTTTTTTCTTTTAGGTAGCGTACAATTCCTGCGTAGGTTCCACCGCTTCCTGCGCCTGCAATAAAGTAGTCAATGTTTCCTTCAAGCGCCTCATAAATTTCCGGGCCTGTTGTTTCGTAGTGGGCCTGTGGATTTGCGGGGTTTTCAAACTGCTTAAGGCTAACGCTGCCCTTTATCTGGGACTTTATTTCTTCTGCTTTTTTTGCGGCTCCAAGCATTCCTTCCTGGCGCGGGGTGTTTACAATTTCAGCTCCAAGTGCACGCATAAGAGTTTGCTTTTCCTGCGAGAATTTTTCCGGCACTACAAAGATTACCCTGTAGCCCTTGTTCAGCGCGGCGAATGCAATTCCAAGCCCTGTGTTTCCTGCCGTTCCTTCAACAATGGTTCCCCCTGGCTGCAAGATGCCTTCGCGTTCTGCGGCTTCTACCATAAAGCGTCCCGTTCTGTCCTTTACGCTTCCGCTGGGATTGTAAAGTTCAAGCTTTGCAAAGATGTTTACTCCTTCCGGCAAGTCAACGTTATTCAGTTTTACGAGCGGCGTGTGTCCAACCAGCTCCTGCATTCCATTGTAATATTTCATTCTTTTCTTCCTTTCTATTGCTTGCTTGCTTCTATTGCCTTGTCAACATCTGCAATTATGTCGTCTGCGCTTTCAATGCCAACAGAAAGTCTTATAAGTCCTTCTGTGATTCCAACCTTGTCGCGGATTTCCTTGGGGATGGAAGCATGTGTCATGCTAGCAGGATGGCATGCAAGGCTTTCCACACCGCCAAGACTTTCTGCAAGTGCAACGAGTCCCAGCGTAGAGAAGAACTTCTTGATGTCGTAGTTTTCATGCAGTTCAAAGGAAATCATTGCGCCTCCGTTTTTGGCCTGCTTTTTGTTAAGCTCGTATCCTGAATCAGAGGCAAGTCCTGGGTAGTAGATGTTTTTTACAGCCGGATGATTCTTTAGGTGGGCGGCTATTTTTTCCGCATTGGCAACGTGACGGTCCAGTCTTACACCCAAAGTTTTTATTCCGCGTATCAAAAGGAATGAGTCAAAGGGACCAAGGACACCGCCTGTTGCATTTTGAATAAAGGCTATTCTTTCTGCAAGAGTTTTGTCGTGGACTATTGCAAGGCCTGCAACTACGTCTGAATGTCCGCCAAGGTATTTTGTTGCGCTGTGAACGACAATGTCTATTCCCTTTTCTATTGGACGCTGAATGTAGGGGGTCATAAAGGTGTTGTCTACGATGGAAAGAATATTGTGCTTCTTTGCAAGCTTGGCAATTCCCTCCAAGTCTGTGATTGTCAAAAGCGGGTTTGCAGGGGTTTCAATCCAGATTGCCTTTACGTCAGCCGTGATTTTTTCTTCCAGAGTCTTTAGATTTGTGGTGTCTTCTATTGAATAGCTTATTCCAAAGTTCTTAAAGATTTTGTCCAGTACGCGGAAGGTTCCTCCGTAAACGTTGCTGGAGATTAGAATCTTGTCTCCTGTTTTAAAGAGGCTAAGGACTGCTGTGCTTGCCGCCATTCCAGATGCAAATGCAAATCCGTGGGTGCCGCCTTCAAGTTCCGCAATGAGTGCTTCAAGGGCAGCGCGTGTTGGGTTTCCTGTGCGGGAATATTCCCATCCCTTGTTCTGCCCGAGTCCCTGCTGCTCGTAGGTTGATGTCTGGTAAATTGGAACATTTACTGCACCTGTCAATGGGTCACCGTAAATGCCTCCGTGAATTAATGCTGATTCGATTTGCTTGTAATTTTTTTCCATAATTTAATTTCCTTATTTGCTTGAGCTATATGCGCGTTTCTTCTGGCGCGCAAACCTTATATTCCGTTCTTTACTTGCAACATTCGTCCACAAATTTTCCTATTTCCCTTATCATGCTGATTCTTCTGCCAAGGAGCCCGTGTTCGGTAGGGTATTCAATCAGGCGGTGGACAGGGGCCTGCTGCTTTTTGTCTCCCTCCTTAAGAAGATTCCAAAGGGGAGAAATCATCTTGTTGTTTATTGACACCGAGTCGTAGAGCGCAGAAAAAATAAGGATGTTCTTGTCCCTAATTTTTGGGTAGGCCTTGGTGAACTGCAGGTTGTCCCAGTTGTTCTGTATGTCCTGATATATTGCATCAGTTCCGTCTGAGTTCAGTATTTTTCCCTCGTTCAAAAGTGCTCCCAGGTATTCCTCCTTTGATTTTTCCAAGAGGCAGGTTGGATCATAAGGGGCAAGAAGAATAAGTCCTTGAATCCATGGAAGATTCTTTCCTGCGTTCAATGCAGAGTTTCCACCCATACTGTGTCCCAGCAAAAAAATGTTGTTGGTGTCAACTCCATATTTTTTTGCAAAGGCTTCGCTTCTTGCGTGGACTGCAAGATTGTATGCATCTTCTACGCAATGGGTAACAAGATATTTTCCCTGGCTACCCCAAGCTCCCCTGTGGTGGGGAACCAGAACAACGCATCCTATCCTGCAAAGGGCATGGCTTATGTCGTCGTTTCTTGCGCTGCCTGGAAAGCCGTGTAGCATGATTACGCAAGGGTGGGGCTTTTTAAATTCTCCGCTTGGCCAAAGAATCTCGCCGTAGATGTGGCTTCCTGCGCTTACAAAATCAAGGCCGTCGTAATTGGGTAGCGCATCTTTGTCCATTGTGTCCGGGTCGGAGAAAAGATAGTTTAGGTTCAAATGTGGCATATATTCCTCCTTAGCTTGTGCACTTGGCAAGATACTTTTTCATTTCTTCTATATAGATAAGACCTACTTCGTTCAGGATAAAATCTTTTTTGGTGATGTATCCTATTTCCATTACACGGTTGATGTTTTCGCTTGTTTCCTGGAAGGGAATTGCCGTGTATTTATCTCCGTTAAGCTCTCTGCTGATTATTCCCGAGCAGAGGGTGTAGCCGTTTAGCCCCACCATCAAATTCAGCATGGATGCACGGTCGTTGGTCTTTATGGTTCGGTGGTATTCTTTTGTAGAAAGAATTTCTTCCGCAAAATAAACGGAGTCATTGTCGTCCTGTTCAAAAGAGAGGCAGGGGTAGCCCTCAAGTTCCTCAAAACTGATTGACTTGTTCTTTGCAAGCGGATGCCCGTTCCACAGGTAAACGTAGGCCTTGCATTCAATGAGCGGATGGAATTCCAGATTGTTGGATTTTAGAAGCTTTTGGATTACGTTGCGGTTAAAGTCGCTAAGGTAGATGATTCCAATCTGACTTTTAAGGGAAGTTACGTCTTCTATTACTTCCTTTGTACGCGTTTCGCGGATGGCGAATTCGTATTCATTTGTGTTGAAGCGTTTAACTGTTTCGACAAAGCTCTTTAGTGCGAAGGAGTAGTGCTGGGTGGAGATGCCGAATTTTTTCTTTGAGTTTTTTCCCTTTAGGTAAGGTTCCATTACCGTCTCGTAGTTAAGGTAAAGTTCCTTTGCACTGCTTAGAAAATCCTCGCCTTCTTGGGTGAGCGTTACGCCGCGGGAGTTGCGGTTAAAAATCTTTATGCCAAGTTCGTCTTCTAAGTCGTGGATAGTGCTTGTGAGTGACGGCTGGGAGATGTAAAGTTTTTCTGCCGCCTTGTTAAGAGAGCCGTGTTCTGTGATTCCTATAACGTATTTTAGCTGTTGAAGAGTCATGTTAAAACCTCCTGCAATTTGCCATGCTGCCCCCGTGGTTATAGGTAAAGGTTATAAAAAAACAAAAGCTTTGACAAATATATCTTTCTTATGAATCGTAATAGGTTTTTCCTATAAAGTCAATAGGAAAATAAAAAAAGTTGCTTGCCCTGAGATTGGGCCAAAAAGAGAAGGTTTAGATTTTCTTGTAGAGCATGGAGGGTCTGCCGCCGGTTTTGTAGTTTATTTCTTCGCGGATAATTTTTTCCTGAACCATGTAGCTTACGTAGTGGCGGACGGTTACTATGGAGATGCCAAGTTTTTCAGCAATGGTGTCTACTGTCTGCCAGCCGGGGTTTTCGTTAAAGTATTGAATTAAAGATTCCAGTGTGCGCTTCTGGATTCCCTTTGGCAAGTCGTCCCTGTGGCTTTTTACGGATTTGGAGAAGAGGCTGTCTATGCAGCTTTGGTCAAGCGTTGTGTTTTGCTTTAAAGTCGTTATGCGCTCAATGAATTTTTCAAGCGATATTTGGAAGCGTTCAAGAGTGAAAGGCTTTATTAGGTAGTCAAGCACGCCTAGGTTCATTGTTGCTTCAAGCGTTGTTGTGTCGTTTGCGGCAGTTACCATTACAACTTCTGCCTGGAATTTTTTTTGCCTTATGTGCTTTAGGGTTTCAATTCCGTCCATCTGCGGCATGAATACGTCCAGCACGATAAGGTCTACCGCTTCTTTTTGCAGAAAGTCCAAGGCTTCCATTCCGTTCTTGCAAACAGAGGAAACGGAAAATTCCTTGTTCTGCTCTACGTAGTGCTGGTTTATCATTGCAACCATGGGGTCATCTTCTACGATTAAAACTTTATACATGCTAAATTCCTTGGTTTAATCCCTGGTTAATTTTACCGTAAAACAGCTGCCTTTTCCAACCTGGGATTCTACAAATATTTCTCCGCCAAGGCTTAGGATTAGCTGCTTTGTGTGGTAAAGGCCAAGTCCTCGTCCCTTGCCCTTAGTGGAAAAGCCTTTTTCAAAAATTGTTTCCCTTATGTCTTTTGGAATACCAGGGCCCGAATCCTGAACAATTATAAGCAGGTCTCCCGGTTTTGAATAGATGCCTATGGAAAGTTCCTTGCATTCCTTGTGGCTTCTGTTCATTGCGTCAAGTGCGTTGTCTATTAGGTTACCGGTAATTGTTACCAGGGCTTCCGACGGTATGTCTATGTCCTTTTCCTTGTAGCTTGTATTTTCCTTTAGGCTGAACTTTACGTTGCATTCACTTGCGCGGGCAATCTTTCCTATTAGCAATGCCGCAAGCGACGGGTTTTCTATGTTGTGCATTACGAAGGTTACGGTTTCCCTTTGAATTATGGAAATGTTCTGGATGTAGTTTTGGGCTTTTTCGTATTCGCCAATTTGTATTAGTCCCAGTATTACGTGCAGCTTGTTTGTAAAGTCGTGGTTGTTTGCCCTCATTGAATCAACAAGGAATTTCGTTCCCTCAAAGTCTTCCGTAAAGCGAAGGAATTCTTTTTTTATCTTTTTTGAAATGGTTGCGCAGACAGCAAGTTCTATTAGAATGGCAACGAGGGTTACGCCCAAGAAGAGAAGTACGGTCCTTATTGTTACCGACCGCATGGATGTCTTTAGCCTGATTGTCATTATAAAGCCCTGGTAGTTTCCGTCTTCATCATAGACCGCAGAGTAGGTGCGCCTTTGCGGACCAGACGGGCCTGTGCTGTCTTCTGTAAAGTAGTCGGAGCGTTTTATGGAAAAGTCAGGGTGGTCTCCGTCGTATTGGGTGTTTATAAGCTGGTGGTGGGTGTGGTAGATGCGGGTGTTGTTCTTGTCTACTATGGAAAAAATGTCCACGTCCGAAAGGGATGATACTACATCATCCATGTATACGCAAAGCTGCGTCTGGGTCATGTTTCTTGTAAAGCCGTAAAGCCTTGTGATTAGCTCCGAGGTGTTCTGCAAATTCTGGTTGAAGGACTTGTTGTTGGAGTTAATGTTGATGATCATTCCACCTGCGCTCAGAAAAATAGTTATAAGAATGATGAGGGCAACTTGGGTGGATGTTATTTCTTTTCTAAGAAGGTTAAGGTTTCCTTTGTTTTCCATATTATTGACTATACCATAAAAGAGCGGGATGGGATAGTTTAGAAAGTAAAAAAAATGGCACTTTAGAAAGTAAAAAAAATCTTGGCTTACTTTTTCATTTTTTAACTTTCAAAAAATTGAATGCTTTTTTGCATTGGGGTATTATGCAATTGTCACTTAGAAAGAGCGGCAAAATAAAGATTTATAAATATAGGGGTTTTAAGATGAACTTAGCTAATCTTTTGGAATCAGGAATGTTGATTTGTTTTGGCTTTTCATGGCCAATCAATGTGGTAAAGGCATATAGGGCACGTACCGCAAAAAGCACTAGCCTTGCATTTATCTTTCTTATCATAACGGGTTACGTTGCCGGTATCTTGGCAAAGCTCAACAATCACCAGTACAACTACGTTCTTGCAGTTTACTTCTTGAACCTTGTAATCGTACTGACGAATGTTTTGGTTTACTTTAGGAATCGTGCGCTGGACAAAAAGCGCGAGGAGGCATTTATGGGTTCTGTTAACACTAAAAAAGAGAATAAGGTTGTTTACGCTCACGAGGAGCAGATTATTTTTGCTGATGACGCAAAGAAAGAGGCTGCATCCAGGGCTGCAAACATCGCCCTTCTTGGCGGCACTTACGACAAGGAAATTTCTGCAAAGGCAATCAATGACGAATACGAACTGGAAGTTGGTCTTGTAAACTCAAGCACCTTTGCCCTTTCGCTTAAGAACGCAAAGGAATACTTTAAGAAGTACATGTCTCAGCTTGACTCTGAAGGAATCATCCTTCACCTTGGCGAAGAAGACAAAGATTTGTTCAAGACCAATCCAAAGGAATTTGACAACCTTTATCTTTCCCTTATTTCAACAATCCGCATGGCCAACAAGAAGTGCAGCCTTGCCTTGGTTTCGCTTGACAATCCAAAGAACGATGCCCTTATTGCAGAAATGAACAGGCACATCGAAGGCATTGCTTCTTCTGAACAGGCAGACTTTGTAAACCTTGAAAGTGCAACTCTCTGGAATCCAAAGGCAACAAAGGCTTCTTCCGACTTTGCACGCAGCATGGGCTTGAACACAAAGAAACCTATCTTTGATGTTGCAAAAATTGTCTACAGCTATGCAGCCCAGAACCTTTCTTCTGACGCTGGAAGAATGAACATTGCAGGTTAAGCTTTGCATTCTTTCTTTGGAGCAACTTGCTGGTTGTACTGCCTGCAACTTTTACCCTGAATTGCAAAAAAGGAGCGACACGGATGGCGCGTCGTTTCTTTGCAAAAAGAGCTGGCAAGTTTTCGCCAGAAAACTTGCAGGGATGCAAGTTTTACCCGCTTTGCAGGGCTTGCCCACCTTGCGGTGCGCGGCCCGTCACTTCGTGCCGGTCGCCTTCGGCCCCTTCCAATCGGGGCTAGGCTCTGTTTTTCTGAGGATTAGATTCAGAAATGCGCCATTCCCTCCCATCTTTAAGACCTGATTAAGAAAAGTTTCTTTTTTGTACGATAATAAAAGTCATTAGCAAAATACAAATAACCTTCTTTGTTCCTTATGTAAGGCAGCAAAGTTTTATGGAGGTCGTTATGGTTCAAGAAGTTGCTTTTTCGTCCAACCAGGATATGGATTTGGCCCTAAAAGATGTTTTTGGACAGCTTAAGAGAAGCCCGGATTTATGCACGGCAGTTATTTTTTTTGCAAGTGCCTGCTACAATTTTCCTGAACTTGCAAAACGCATTCGCGAGCATTTTCCAAAGAGCCAGGTTCTTGGAACAAGCACGTCTGGCGAAATAAGCTCAGAGGGCTTTTCAAAAAAATCACTTGTCGTTACAACCCTCACAGACAATGTTACAATGGTTTCCGGCGTAATCTTTGACGACACGGACAAATTTCCAATCGTAAATAAATCAAAGATTGCAGAGGCTGCAAAAAAGGTAGGAATCACCCTTGGCCAGAACGGTGCAAACCATGATGCCTTTGCGCTAACCTTTATAAACGGCCTTTGTAATGCGGAAGAATCCACAATGGCGCTTTTGAATGCAGTCATCGGAGACAAAGACTTTATAATTGCAGGCGGTTCCGCAGGCGATGACCTTGAATTCAAACAGACTTACGTAAGCTACAATGGCGAGGTTGTTTCTCGTGGGGCTGCGGTCCTTTTCTTTAAGACCAAGAAGCGCTTTATCATAAAAAGGGAAAATATTTTTGCCCCTTCAGGAAAGAGGATGCGCCTTTCCGATGTGGACATAGAGTCTCGTACAATAAAAACAATCAACGGTCAAAGTCCAAGAAAGATGTATGCAAAGACTTTGGGCATTACGGAAGCAGAGGCACAGAATGCGGCTTTGCAGCATCCAATGGGGCGTGCTTACGGAGAAGACGTATTTATTTCTTCCATAGCAAATTTCAATCCGGACGGTTCAATCGGTATGTACTGCCGTGTCCTTCCCAATTCCGAAGTTGAACTTATGAATCCGCTTGACCCGATTAAAATTGCCGACGAAACTTGCGCTTCTTTTGCAAAAGAAATTTTCAGGCCGGGCTGCGTTCTGCTTGTAAACTGCATCCTCCGCACAATAGGCTTTGAGCAGAAGCATTTGACCACACAGGTTGCAGCGGTGTGGAAAAAATATTTCCCGGTATTCTGCGGATTTTCCAGCTACGGTGAGCAGATGGACCGCCTTAACTTTAACCAGACACTGCTTGCAATCGTAATAGAAGCGTAAGGGCATTAATAAGGAAGTGAATCATGGAACAGACATACAGCAAACAGACGCTTGTTCAGGCAGGCTTTGACATAACAAAAATTCTTATGGACATGGCTAGCCGCGAGAATGACGGAAATTCATTTTTGCGCAGTTATCTGGATAACCTTACTTCTGAAGACGGCATATACAAAAAGCAGTCGGAAGCTTTGCAGGATTTTTCTGATACAAGCCTTAGGATAAGAGACACCACTCAGGAAATCCTTGAATCCATTCAGAAGAGTTCTGTAAAAATAGACGGCATCTATTCGCAGCTGGAAGAACTCAACAGAAAGATGGACGAGATTCAGAAAAAGCGCCACGAGATGGACCGCGAGATGAACGAGCTTGAAGAATTCATCAAAAAAATCCGCGGCTTTGTAGAGAACATCCAGAATATTTCTGACCAGACCAACCTGCTTTCCTTTAACGCCTCTATAGAAGCAGCCCATGCAGGTAGTGCCGGTGCAGGATTCCGAATCATTGCAAACGAGGTTAAGAAGCTTTCCGAACAGACGCGCTCCACGTCGCTTGACATTGGCCAGCACATTGAGGAACTCAACAGAAGGGTTGTGACCGTTGTAAGGAGCAATGCCCAGTACGATGAATTCCTTAACCAGATAAGAAGCCTTACGAAAGATTCCAGTTCTTCCCTTGAAGAAATTAAAACCGATTCCATGCACAACGCAGATGCCACCGAGTCCATGTACCAGGACATAAAGGCCAACCAGGAAAACATCATGCGCTCTTCCAAGGAGGTTGAACAGTCCAACATCATGCAGGTAAACGAAATTGTCCGCCGCGAAACGGAAGCCTCCATCATGATGAACGACAGGCTTTCCTTCCTCTTGCAGATGAACAATCTCTTTGACTACATTCAGAATCACAAGATAGAGGAATAAGACATAGAAGATTTTTTGCAAAAAAAAGCCCCCGCTGGCGGTTGAAGCTTTTGCTCCACTTTGCCAGCGGGGTTTTTTATTGGCTAAGCTATGCCGGGAATGTTATTATACCAATCCCTGAGCTACCATTGCAGATGCAACCTTTACGAAGCCTGCGATGTTTGCACCAGCTACGTAGTCACCTTCTGTGGCGTACTTCTTGGCTGTTTCGTAAGCGTTGTCGTGGATGTTGGTCATAATCTGCTTGAGCTTTGCGTCTACTTCTTCGAAGCTCCAGCTAAGGCGTTCTGAGTTTTGGCTCATTTCGAGGCCGGAAACTGCAACACCACCTGCGTTGGCTGCCTTTCCAGGTGCGAATATAACCTTGTTCTTCTGGAAGTGCTCGATTGCTTCTGCGCGTGTAGGCATGTTTGCACCTTCTGCTACAAGCCATACTCCGTTTGCAACCATCTTCTGTGCGTCTTCAAGATAGATTTCGTCCTGTGTTGCGCATGGGAATGCAAGGTCTGCCTTTACGCCCCAAGGCTTTTCTCCCTTGAAGAACTTTGCCTTTGGATATTTCTTTACGTATTCGTCAATCTTCTTGTGTTCTGCGCGGAACTGCTTTACAAATTCAAGCTTCTCTGCGTCGATTCCGTCTTCGTCAAGAATGTAGCCGGAAGAGTCAGACATTGTGATTGCCTTTCCGCCAAGCTGTGTAAGCTTTTCTACTGCGTACTGTGCAACGTTTCCGTCTCCAGATACGATGCATGTCTTGCCCTTGAAGTCCTTTCCGATTTTCTTGAGCATGCAGTCTGCAAAGTAGATAAGACCGTAGCCTGTAGCTTCTGTACGGGCAAGTGAACCGCCGAATGCGAGGCCCTTTCCAGTAAGAACGCCTGTGTATTCGTTGCGGAGTCTCTTGTACTGACCGAACATATATGCAACTTCGCGTCCGCCAACACCCTTGTCACCGGCTGGAACGTCTGTGTCTGGGCCAATGTGGCGCTGAAGTTCTGTCATGAAAGACTGGCAGAAGCGCATAACTTCTGCATCGCTCTTTCCGTGTGCGTCAAAGTCTGAACCACCCTTGCCGCCGCCCATTGGGAGGGTTGTAAGGGAATTCTTTAAAACCTGTTCAAATCCGAGGAATTTCAATACATCAAGACCAACTTCCGGGCTAAAGCGTAAGCCTCCCTTGTAAGGTCCGATTGCACTGTTGAATTGAACACGGAAGCCACGGTTTACGTGAGCCTTTCCCTGATCATCTGTCCACGGAACACGGAACATGATAATGCGTTCCGGTTCTACAAAGCGCTCAAGAACGGCATTCTTTTCCAGTTCCGGCATTTTGTCTACAACCGGGGAAATTGTTTCGAGAACAAGGCCTGCAGCCTGGAGAAAGTGTCCTTGATCTGCATAGCGTGCGCTGATTTCGTCCCATACACGTTTGCAGTAAGCGTTCTTAATATTGTATTCCATATTATAACCTCTTAGCCCTGCGTCTTCTCCGCAGGTGCTAGCAATATACTAAAGTATTTTTATTTCTTTGTAAATAAAAAGCGTGCATATTTATGCAATTTTTTGTATTTTTCTTGCGGCGGTCTTTTGTGTGTGGGGGGAAGCATAGAAATAAACTTTTAAAACCTATTTTTTAGGAAAGCAATGCAGGAAATCAAATTTGGGTGTAACGGAAGAAAAATCTGGCAGAAATGCCCTTTGCGCGGGCGAGCGTAGCGAGTCTAATACCTTGTACGCGCAACTGAGGCGTTTCTGACAGATTTTTCTGGGAGTGGAACCCAAATTTGATTTCCGTGTTTTTTTTTACAATTATTCTAATGTTAAGAAAAGAATTTTCTGCTATACTGACTTTGCAAAAGAAAGCTACTTTTAAGGAAAGAAAAAATGTTGGAAAAGATGGGGGACTTTTTTAATGCCCGCTTGGATGGCTATGAAGAGCATCAGATGAATACGATTGAGTCTGCGCGGGAATTTTATCCTTTTACGGCTGCCTGTCTGCCAAGGAATGCCGGGGCAAGGGTTTTGGATTTGGGCTGCGGTACCGGGCTTGAGCTGGAGGAGTTTTTTAGGCTGAATCCGGCTGCGGTGGTTACGGGAATTGATCTTGCCAAGGGAATGCTGGATTTTTTGCGGGATAAATTTGCGGACAGAAAGATTGAGCTTGTCCTTGGTTCATACTTTGAGCTGCCGTTTGGGGAGAATCTCTTTGATGCGGCTCTTTCTGTTGAATCCCTGCACCATTTTACTAAAAAGGAAAAACTTCCGCTTTATAAAAAGCTTAGGAATGCGCTAAAGCCTGGGGGGTATTTTATTCTTACTGACTATTTTGCCTCTTCTGATAAAGAGGAGTCTTTTTTGCGCGGGGAGCTTTTGCGCTTGCGGAAGGAGCAGAACCTTCCCGACGGTGAATTCTACCACTACGACACTCCGCTGACGGTGGCCCACGAGACGGAAGCCCTTTTTGAAGCAGGTTTTTCTTCTGTGGAGGAGGTAAAAAGCTGGGGGGCGACACATACGCTTAGGGTTTCGTTGTAAATTTTAGCAGGCGTTGCGGGCGGCGTTTGAGCCCGCAGAGGGGGGTGTGCCGAAGACCTTGGGCTGAGGCCAGGGGGAAGGCTTTCCCCCTCATGTATAGTATAAAGGTAAATTTAATTGTCATTGTAATTTTTTTTGCAATGTAGTAAGATAGGCGCGATGTATGCTCTTAGGTTGGCGCTAAAAAACGTCATTTCAAGGAAAAGTTCTCTTGTAATTATACTCTTTATCTCATTTGCAATTGCGCTACTTTTTGTTTCTAATGCCGTGTTTGACGGTACGGATCACGGTTTGGAGCGTACTTTTATTAACAGTTTTACAGGAAACATAGTTCTGCGTCCAAAGGTGGACTTTCCGCTTAGCCTTTTTGGGGACGAAACGCCTGTGACCGGTTCCCTTTCTGAAATTCCAACGCTAATTCCCTATGCTAAAATTCGGGATCTTGCCTCTGCTACGGACGGAATAAAGGCTGTTGTGCCGCAGGTTACAGGTTTTGCCGCAATGAACGTTAATGACACAAGGGTTCCTGTGTCACTTTTTGGGGTTCCCGGTGAAAAGTACGCGGGTGCCATGTCCAGTATTACCATAACAGGGGGGCGTGCCTTTGCGGACGGAGAGGCTGGGCTTATGCTTAGCGAAGAGGCCCTTGAAAGAATCAACAATGATACTGGCGCAAACCTTGGCATTGGCAGTGAAGTTCAGATTATTGCCGGAGACGGCGTTTCTTTTTCCATACGCTCTGTTCCGCTTACCGGGGTCTACACTTACGATTCTCAGAACCCCACTCTTTCAAAGATAGCCCTTGTTTCTCCGCAAACCTTGCGTGACCTTGTTGGAATGCAGGACTTTTCTGATACGGCGGAGATTCAGGAGTCGCAGATTAATCTTATAGAAGAGAATTCTTCCATTGACGACCTTTTTGGTGATGCTTCGGATTTTGACGGCAAGGAGGCTGAAGGTGGGCCGGAACTTTCTCTTGCTTCTTCCTCATCACCTGAGGCATCAAGTGAAAAGACAGCTTCCAGTTTGGAAAGTTCCGTTTGGTCATATTTGATTTGCATGACAGACGGTTCTGTTAGCGACAAAAAGCTTATCAAGACGCTGAACAAGGCCTTTAGGGAGAACGAGTGGGCGGTTCAGGCCGTTAACTGGCGGGATGCGGCCGGCGGTTCTGTTTACATTTCTTTTTACCTTCGCATCATATTCAACATTGGCATTGTGCTTATCCTTCTTACAGGATTTATAGTTGTGAATAATACACTTACGGTTTCTTCCATTTCCAGAATCGGTGAGACAGGAACCATACGCGCCCTGGGTGCAAAGAGGGGCTTTGTGATTAAGGAATTCCTTTGCGAGACATCTCTTCTTACCGTGACTTCTGGAATCATAGGCTGCATTTTGGGCTGTTTCTTTGCCTTGCTTTTGCAAAAGGCCCAGATTGGCATTTCCAACACCTATCTTATGCAGCTTTTTGGCGGAAAGACTCTTACCTTTGCCATTACCGCTTCCAACGCAATCCAGAACCTTGTGCTTTCACTTGTGCTTGCCGTGGTTGGCTGTATCTATCCGGTAAGGGTTGCTCTTAAGGCTACTCCGGTAGAGGCCATGAGGAGGCAGGTGTAATGTTTTCCAAGGCAAAATTCTATGCAAACCTGGCAGTTAAGTCCATCCTGCAGAACAGGGCCCAGTACCGCTCTCTTTTTGCGGTATGCCTTTTTGGCGTTGCAATAATTCTTGCTTCCATATTGATAACTGACGGAATGGTTCAGGCCGTGCACCAGCGAGCCAAGCTCTATTACGGCGGAGACCTGCAGTTTATGGGCGGCTCCAACAACTTTGACATAAAGAATCCGGGGGAGTTTATAGAAAAGATAAAACCCCTTGTTGCAGACGACGTAAAATTCTACACCCGCTTTGACTACGACGCAAGAAATTCCGCCTTTTACTACGAGGGGCAGAAAATCCGCCAGAGAGTTTTTAAGGGTGTTGATTTTGAAGCCGAAGAGGAATTGTTCTCAAGCTTTACCTTTGTTGAAGGTGGAGCAAGCGTTTCCCCTGAGCGCAACACGATGATTATTTCTGAGCCTATAGCCAGCCGCCTTGGAATCCATGCAGGCGACATGATTACCCTGCAGCTCTATACCATAGGCAACTACACCAATACGATAAACCTTGTGGTTACCGGAATCTTTCAGGACTCAAGCCTTTTTGGCATGTACACTTCCTACATAGACATACAGAGCCTTCGCACCGCAAGCGGATATTCTGAAAACTATACCAACAGAATCTGCCTTAACTACGGAAAGCGCACACCTTCTGAAAAGGAAGTTCTTAAGCTTCAGTCCGGCTTGGAGAAGGAATTCAACATGTTCCCCCTTACGGACGACAAGCAGAGTTTTTACGCCGTTCTTTTTGACAACGTTACTCCAAAGCCAATATATGCCCTTATCACTCTGGACGCCAACATCAAGGACCTGCAGATGGTAATAAAGGCCCTTTCTTTTGTTACCCTGCTTATAACGGTGATTCTTGTTGCCATAATAGCAGTAGGAATAGGCAGCACCTACCGCGTAATCGTAATGAAGCGGATTACGGAGATAGGCATATACCGCGCAATAGGAATGAACAGCCGGGGAGTTAAGAAAGTCTTCCTTTTTGAGACCCTCTTCCTTTTGCTTGCGGGATTCATTTGCGGGATTGTGCTTGCCGGTCTTATTTCCCTGCTTGTTTCCTACCTGAACCTTTCAGTAATACCGGCCTTTGACATTTTCCTTACCGCAGGCCGCCTTTTGCCGAAATTTAACCCTGCAAAGTGGCTTTTGCTCTTGGGAATTATAGCTGTAACTACGATATTATCTGTGTTGTTTACCATACGAAACATTGTTCACATTAGTCCTGTGAACGCGTTTGCAACAACAGCCTAATTTTAGGAGTATTGAATATGAAAATTATATCTAAAGCTTCATTTATTTACGCTTCTTTTATGCTCGCCGCACTTTCTGCCTTTTATGCACCTGCATTGCATGCCCAGGGAACCACAGCGGCGCAGGCAAAGAATTTGCTAAAGAAAACCGACCAGAGCACAGCCTTTAAGGATTCCGACTTTGCCGCAAACTATTCAATGGTTCAGAGCAAGCCGGGACAGGGCAACTCTAACGTGCAGGCCATAATGTACCGCCGTGACTCTGCCCAGTCCTATACAATACTTATAACTGGCCCTGCAAAGGACAAGGGCAAGGGATACGTGCAGTTTGACAACAGCATCTGGTTCTACGACCCGGCAGACAAGCAGTTTGTCTTTACAAGCTCCCACGAAAGGTTCCAGGGATCAAACGCAAACAATTCGGACCTTGTACCCCAGCATTTTTCAACTGACTATTCTATAGAAAAGTTTTCCGACGTAATGCTTGGCAAGCTGGACTGTGTGCTTTTTGAGCTTAAGGCTTCTTCAAAGAACGTAGACTATCCTACTGTAAAGCTCTGGGTTACCAAGGAAGATGGCCTTATCCGCAAGAGGGAAGACTACAGCCTTTCTGGTCAGCTTTTGCGCACCATGGCAATTCCTTCCTACCAGAAGTATGGTTCTCATTCGGTTCCTGACAAAATGCTTATTGTGGACAACCTTCGCGGTAAAAAGATAGACGGCAAGATGCAGTACGAAAAGACCCAGATTACCATTACCAACGTCTCTTTTGCAAAGCAGAGCGACACTGTTTACACTAAAAAATATGTGGAAATGATGAGCAAATGATGTTCGGCAGGGGTGTTTCGGGAGCCGGCAGGCGGTTTTTACAGCTTTTTGTATTATTTTACTTTGGATTCTTGATTTTTCTGGCTCCAGCCCAGCTTTGTGCGAAAAGTGGACAGTCTTCTGCGGATGAGATGGATGACTTGGACTCCATGTTTGATGATTCCTCCGATTCCGTGGGAACTGAAAGCACCCCGGTAACAAGCTCAGGCCCTTCCCTGAATTCCCCAATGGGAAACATCGTCTTTAACGGCAGCGTTAAGGCTTCTTTAGGCTACATCCATAAATTTCTTCCTGAAAAGGAAAAGACTCCCTACGCTGCCTTTGATGCTACAATCGGTTTTACGGCGCGTCCGTCTTCTGTTCTTTGTCTTAAGGGTGACATTTATGCAAAATTTCCCGGGATGGAATGGGGACTAAAAACCCTTTATTTTGACTACATACTGCTTGACCGTGTCTATCTTACCGGTGGGCGTACTGACACAAAATGGGGAAATTCTTTTATTTTTGACACCAACATTCTGGATGATGCAAAATTGGCCACGAGCGACTCGTCCGTTCTTGATACGGATGATGATGATGATTTTTCAAAGGACTTTTTTGGCATAGCAACAGTTCCTATTGGAAACGGAGAAATCCAGGCCTTGGCTCAGTATTATTATACCGACCGCGACCAAAAGCTGGACAAACAATTCATTAGCTTTGCGGGCTGCATAGAGTATCCCTTCGGACTGTTTTCGCTTAAGGCATTTGCAAAAAACTGGCCAAAAGTGATTACAAATACTCAAAAAATGAGTCCGGTTGTCGGATTGGAATTTTCCGGTGACGTTATGGACTGGCACCTTACAGCCTGGGGCAAGCTTCATACTAGGGTTCCTGACAAAAAGATTCTGTACAGTTCCTACACTTGGAAAAAAGATGATTTTGACTACGCGAAATTTGTTGGCGGTGTAAGCCGCTTGTGGCAGTTTGGCAAGGATCCCCAAAAGATTGGCTTTGTTTCTGAATTTGAGACGGTTTTTGACAACATGGACAAGACTAATGATGCTGTGGTTACTAAAAGCGTGGCTTTTACCGGTTCCTGGAGGCATATTGCCGGGGGAATTGTTTCTGCGAACGTGCAGTGGTACCACAATATAGACAATTCGTTTGGCTCCGTAATTCCAAGCCTTTCTTTTTCTGGTTTGCCACACGGAACCGTATCTTTTTTGGTCCCTGTGTTTTATGGGGATCAGTCGACGACTTACAACAAGGTGGACATTGTTTCTACAAAAAAGAAGCCCACTGTGTTAGCGGGCCTTGTATTCACTTTGAATGCTGACTTCTAATTAATTCCCTTATTGCGCTGAAAAATAGAAGATGTAGTCAAGAAATCCTTCCGAAGAAGAGCAGTGGGTAAGGATTATCCAGCCGTCGTAGGTATCTTTGCCAACATTGCGCTTTACGATTGTCATGTAAACATTGTTGTCGCTTGTGTCGTAGCTGGCAAGGTTCTTTTCGGTAAAATCACGCACATTGTAGTCTTCTTTGTCTATGTTTTCTTCCGTTATGCGGTAGAAATTGGTCAGATTTATTGTTTCGCGAAGGTTTTCGGCAATGTTTTCTGCATTGCTCCATTCCTTGGTGAAGTTGTAGCGTGAATATGTACCCATGTAGTTTACAATTGCATCGTCTTTTGTGTAGGCCTGTGCTGTTACTGCCGCTGCAAGGAGCAGGGCAAAAATTGCTATTTTGCGGGTAATACTCTTCATATTAAACCTCCAGAAGACCGGAACTTTGGAAGTTTTTTTCCAAAATTCCGGCTTTTATATATAACAAGCGGCAGTAGGGACAGGTTACATAGAACTGCTGTTTAGTCGATTTTTGTCATGTCGGCAACGTCTTTTTCGTAGTCTACGCCTTCTACGTCAAAGCCGTTGATGTTAAGGAAGTCGTGGCGGAGGCCTTCCAGGTCTGTAAGTTCTGCTACGTTTTCTTCCTTTACGTTTGCCATGATTTTGTCTACTTCTGCCTGTACCGCAGGGTCAAGTTCCCAGTCGTCTATGCGGATGCGGCCTTCGCTGTCTACAGGTACCTTTCCGGCTGAGTTGTCTGCCCCGGTGTAGAGGCGTTCTGCAAAGAGGCGTTCCATCTGTTCAATGCAGCCTTCGTGGGTTCCCTTTGCCTTCATTACCTTGAATAGGGCACCAAGATAGAGGGAGATAATCGGGATGACTGCGCTGGACCTTGTAACAAGACCCTTGTTTTCGCTTACGTATGCGGCTCCACCCAGTGGCTTAAGCATTCCGCTGATTGTGTGTGCCCTTGCTTCCAGATCCTTCTTTGCGGCACCGATTGTTCCGTCGCGGTAGATTGCGTGGCTGAGCTTTGGTCCGATGTATGAGTATGCGAGGGTGCGGCATCCTTCTGCCAAGACACCTGCTTCGCTAAGCTGCTTAATCCAGCGCTCCCAGTCTTCGCCGCCCATTACCTTGATTGTGTTTGGAATGTCATCACCTTCTGCCGGCTTTGCTTCCATAAAGGAAAGGGCTCCGGTCATCATGTCCAGTGCCTGGCCTGCGTAGGTTTGTCCTACCGGCTTGATTACAGACTTGTACATTACTTTTGTGTCGGGGTCCGTTCTTACGGGGCTTGCAAGGCTGTAAACGATAAGGTCAAACTTTGCGTTCCATGCCTTTACCTTTTCTATTACCTGCTGGCGCACTTCGTCGGAAAAAGCGTCTCCGTTGAGGGTTTCAACCTTGAGGCCTGCTTCTTTTGCCTTGCGGTCAAATGCCATGTTGTTGTACCAGCCTGGGGTTCCTCCCTTTGTTTCGCGTGGCTCTTTTTCGAAAGATACACCGATTGTGTCTGCACCGTATTCAAAAGCAGCGCTTATTCTGCTGGCAAGTCCGTAGCCTGTGGAGCAGCCCAATACAAGAACTGTCTTGGGGCCTTTGCCGCCTTCTTTTACTGTCTTTATTCCGCGTTTTGCCTTTTGAGCGACCGCATATTTTATCTGGCGCTCAGTTTCTTTTGCGCATCCAACCGGATGTGCGTTGATGCAGATGTTGCTGCGAATCATGGGTTTGATAACCATAAAAAACTCCTGTTATATAGAAGAAAAAGGGTTCCGTCTTAAAAATTCAGTTTGGAACACTTCTTTTGATTTTACCCCTTTTTGCCCTGTTGGGTCAAGGTAAAGGCTATGTAGTTGTAGAAGACAAGTGCAAATGTTAACACGAAAGCACTTCCATTGCAAAAATGATGGGTTTAATAAATTTGTAAGCCGCATGGTAAAATTACTGATATTTTCGGTAACTTATGCTATAATTTTGGTATAATTTACTGAAAATGGAGGTTCTTATGGTGGCAACGGCATTAAAAGAAAAGGCTATGGACTATTTTACCCTTCTTGACGATGAAAAAGCACAAATGGTTATTTCCTATATGGAATCTTTTGATTATCCTGTAGAAACAAAGAAAAAATCGTTGTCAGATTTGAAAGGTAAAATTCAGTTTTCAGATGATTATGACTATAAATCTATGCGGAGTGCTCAATGATTCTTGTAGACACTTCCGTTTTTATAAATTACTTTAAAGGTAGGGATACTAAAGGCTCTTTGTATCTGGATAAACTGATTCAAAATGAAGAACCCTTTTGCCTAAATGAATTCATTTATCAAGAAATTTTACAAGGCTCAAAAGACGAAAAAGAATTTTTAACATTAAAGGCTTATTTGAAAGATATTCCATTGTATTCGCTGAAACTTGGGGTTCAGTCTTTTGAAAATGCTGCTCTATTAAATTTTAGATGCAAAAGAAAAGGTGTAACAATCCGAAGTACGATAGATTTGCTGATTGCTGAAACTGCCATAGAAAATAATATTGCTCTTTTACACGATGATGAAGATTATGTAAATATGTCAAAAGTTATTACAGAATTAAAACTTGCTGTATAAGAAAGAATATCGCCTAATAAAGATTCAAAGCGGACGGCAGGGCAAGCTTGCTGTTGTTTAAGCTGTTGTAGCAAAAAAGCATACATTACGCCCATACAACGTAACAAGTGTGTGTGGCATACTGCAAAAAAATTGTGGGAGAGTGTTTTGTGAAAAAGGGGTTGGTGTGTTTGCTGCTTGTTTTTATGGGGCTTGGGGTTTTTGCTGATGAAAGCTGGGTGGAAGGATTTTTCCGCAAGAATAAGGTTGTCTTGGACGAGGGCAGGGAAAATGGCTATGTTTTTATTGTGAACGCCGGGACTATGTTGCAGGGAAAAATGCTTGTATTTGATAATGTGGAATATGGGCTTGCTTATAATGACGGAAAAGCTGTTTATGTAGAAACTTGTGACCCTAATTTTTTGAGTGAGGAAGAGTTTTCTATAAAATCAACGGTGGCTGAATGCCTTATGAAAGGGATTGCGGTGGAAGCTGAGCCGCGAGTTGGTTTGTTCATGCGCTTGAAGGGTGGCTGGAGGGTTTACTTGTCTGATAATAGCGAAAGCCTGCACCTTGCGGATACGGTGAGGTATTTTTGTATGCTTGATGAAAGGCTGAGCCATTCTGTGGATTTGCAATCATGGGTTGAGCACATTCAAAATTCTATTCCTTGTTATGAACAAGATGTCTTGCAGGAAGGAAAGGTTCTTTTTGTTCCAATTCCTTGTGAAAAATGGCCTGAATAAGTGCTTCTGTAAAAGTTTGCATTCTGTTGTGAAAAGCCACGGAGGGATTTCTATCGTTCTTGCCAAATGGTAAAAATCGCATGGATGCGCGGCTTTGCGGTGTGCAGGATTTTTTCTTACTTGCCAAGCAGTATCAAGCCATGGACTGAATGGTAGAGCAAGCAAGATTTTCGTCCTAAGAATTAAGATTTGGAGATAACAGATATTTTATTGTAAATTCTCTGGAAATGAAGTATTATGGTTTCCTATGATAGTGAAAAAAATAATATCGGGCTTGTTTGGTAAGGCCGATGACGATAAAAGTGAGCTTCCGGCTTTTCCTACGCTGCTGGAGCAGATTGTTACTTCCATGACTCTGCTTGTTCAGAAGGCAGGTACCCTGAATGATTCTTGGGCTGGGGAAAAGGAGCAGATTGCAGGGCTTCTGGCTGAGGTTGAGCAGATGGAGGATTCGGATGATATTCTTGCGGCAAAGTTTGAGCAGGATATTCTTGGCAAGATTACCGCGCTGAGTTCTGCTTGCGACTGTGCCATTGCGGGCAAGAAGGATGCGGATGTTGAGAAGGCTCTTGCGGCTTTGGCTTCTTCCGTTAATCAGAGAAAGGCCGTTAAGATGCGTGTTGACGCTGAATAGTGCATGGCTAAAAATGACTAAAATAAAAATGCCACCGTTGGCTCTTGTCCTTCGGTGGCTTTTTTGTTTTTTGATTGGAAAACTTTAGCTCTGGAACGTTTGTTCTGGAACTTAGTTCAGGAACGTTAGTTCACAGTTTGCTGGGAGACTGGAGAGTCCATTGCGTACAGGGTGAGTACGCTGCCCTTGGTTACAACGTAAGGAATGTGCACTTCTTTTCCAGGGTGGCTGATTGTGGTGATTTCCTTTGTGTTGCCGTCCGTGTCTGTTGCTTCCAGGCGGAGTGGAACAGGGTAGGGGTATTCCGGCAAGGTGCAGTTAAAGACTCCGTATACGGACAGGTCTTCTTCTGAGCGTACTGGGAATGCAAGGTCCAGGGTTACTGTACTGAATACTTCTACTTCTGCGCCGGCCTTGTCTGTTGCGGTTACGGTTCCTGGGGCTTCTGCGCCTGCTGCATCGTGTGTCTTGAATTCGAAGACGAGCTTTGAAGTTTCCATTGCTTCAAGGAGCTTTTCTACTGTGATGCCGGTGTAGTTTGGTACTGTTACTTTTTCCGCTTCGCTTCCGCTGCTTACGATAAGGAAGAGCTTTATTGGGTCGGAGATGATGGTTCCTTCTGCCGGGTACTGGCTAAGGATTGTTCCCGCCTTTGACGTGCTTTTCTGGTAAACTGCCGGCCTTACGTCTACAAGGGTGTTTCCGCTGAAGAGGGTCTGGAGCCTTGTCTGTACGGCATCTATATCCTGACCGACGTAGTTTTCTATGCTGTCTACTGCAATTCCGCGGCTTACGGTAATTTCCACGCGGTTGTAGGCCTTGGAGATTGAGCCTCCGGGCGGGTTCTGGTCAAGTACCAGGCCTTCTTCGCCGGGCTTGTCGGAATAGCGCAGGTAGAGCTTGGGATAGAGTTCCTTTGCCTGCATCTCCAGGAATGCCGTTGACCATGGTTTTCCGACTACATTCGGCACCATGACCTTTTCTTCGCCCTGTACGGAAGTAAAGAATACTGCCAGACAGGATACTACTACTGCGATGAATGCCAATATAATAGTAATAAGCAGTGGAAAGCCGCCGTTTGAGAAATTTTCAACCTGATTTTTTAGGCTTAGGCCAAAGCCTTTCTTTTTTGTTGCGCCTGTGGCTTTTGCCTCAGAAGCCTTAGCCGTGGAGTTTATGGGTCCAAAGTCTTCTGTGTTTGTGCCCATGTGTTCTTCATCATAAATTTCAATACTCATGTTTGCTATCCTATCACTTTATTCAATGTTATTCCAGTACGGAACCGATAAAATTTCTGGCGCCGTTCATGAAGGACTTGTAGTCCATGGCTTTTTTTGCCTGCCACTGAAGCTCTGTGGCTATAAGAACCCCGTCTCCGGTTTGGATTAGGATTCCCCTCTGCTTGTTGTAGGAAAGGACTGTTCCAGGGACTGCCGCAGTGTTCTTTGGTATGGATGTGTCCTGGTTTGCTACCTTTGCGGCATCCCTTGCCTTTAGTATGCGCAGCTGGACCCCGTTGCAGCTTGTGAAGCATCCTGGCCATGGCGTGTATGCCCTTATCTGGGCGTCTATTTTTTCAGCTGAATTTTTCCAGTTGATTTTGCCGTCTTCCTTTTTGATTATGGTGCAGTAGCTAGCCTCTCCAATCTGGGGTTTTGCGTTGGGAAGGCTTCCTGTCCGCGCCGTGTTGCGGAGTATGGTTGTTATTTCTGATGCTCCGTAGAGTGCGCACTGTTTTAAGAGGGTTTCCGCCGTTTCCGTGCCTGTTAGCGTTACCTTCTGCTCGGAAATTACGTCGCCTTCGTCTATGCCAAGGGCCATTTTCTGCACGCTAAAGCCTGTCTCGCTGTCGCAGTTTAGGATTGCCTGGTTTACCGGAGTTGCCCCGCGGTATTTTGGCAGCAGGGAAGGGTGTAAGTTGATTCCTCCGTGTCTAAAGAGGGCAAAGAACTTGGGGCCAAGAATGTGGCCGTATGCAAAGCAGACGAAGATGTCCGGGTGCAGGGCCTCTATCTGCTTGCGCTCGTCTTCCCTTATGTGTTCCGGCGTAAGGATTGCGATTCCTGCATCACGCGCTTCGTTCCAGATTTGGGCTGTGTGGCCAACTTCTGTTGGTATAAGGTCTCGGTGCCTTCCTTGTGCGGATGGCGGGTTTGTGAGTACGCCTACGATTTTGTATTCCTGTTCGGGAGTCTGGCTGGACATTTCGCTGTCCCAGAGAATAAGTTCCAGGGCCTTTGCAGAGGCTTGGGGGCTCCCACCGTATATTACTCTAAGCATTTTTTAGGCATTTCCTTTCTTTGCGTTTTTTGCGGCTATTTTTGCCGCTATGCTTCTGGCTTTTGCCTCTTTTTGGGCGGCTTTTTTCTGTGCCCGCTCGGCTTTTTTCTTGAAGTCGGAAATTATCCTTTCTTTTACCTGGGTGTCCCCGCGGTCAATGTAGAGGATTCCGTCCAAATGGTCGTTTTCGTGCTGGATTATCCTTGCCAAGAGTCCGTCTGCATCTTCTATTACGAAGGGCTTTCCGAATTCATTGAGCGCGCTTACCGAAACTTTTTCCGGGCGGCTTATGTTCTCGTTTTCTCCGGGAATGGAAAGGCAGCCTTCCTCGTAGTCGCACATCTGGGCAGAAGTCTTTGTGATTATTGGGTTGATGAAGACGCGGCGCACCTCATCATCGGACATTGCCACGAAAAACCTCTTTGCAATGCCAACCTGGGGGGCAGCAAGTCCTACTCCGTTTGCGCTTATCATGGTCTGGAACATCTCTTCAAAGAGCTGGCGCATGGAATCGTCTATTTCTTCCGGTTTTACTTCCTCGCACTTCTGCCTAAGGACTTCTTCGCCAAGTTTGTAAATCTTCATTCATGTCTCCAAAATTGTTTTTGAAAGGCTCTAAAAACTTCTGTCTTTGGAGCCAAATTGTCCTCTATTCTAGCCTGAGCCTGGCTGCCTTTGCGTGTGCCGCAAGTCCTTCTGCGTCGCCCAAGAAGCCTGCTGCCCTTGCTGAGCGCATGTAGCCTTCTTTTCCTGGGGTTGCACGGAGGGTTGTCACCGTTTTAAGGAACATCCTTACGGAAAGGCCGCCTGTGAACCTGGCGCTGCCAGATGTTGGCAGGGTGTGGTTAAGGCCTGCCGCATAGTCACCAAAGACTTCTGCAGAACCGTGTCCTATGAAGAGGGAGCCGAAGTTTCTTACGCTGGCCTGAATCTTGTCGCGGGTTTCCCCAGCCTCCATTGCAAGCTCCAAGTGCTCCGGTGCCTTTTTGTTGGCAATTTCCGCCGCTTCTTCTATAGAGTCCGTTATGATTATGCGCCCAAAAGATTCAAGGCTCTTGCGGGCTATTTCTTTTGTCGGCAAAAGTTCAATCTGTCTTTCTATTTCGGATGCAACTTTCTTTGCAAGATCCGCATCCGCTGTTGCAAGGACTGCCTGGGCCACAACGTCGTGTTCTGCCTGGGCAAGAAGGTCTGCCGCAACCCATTCAGGGTTTGCAGAAGAGTCTGCAATTACGAATACTTCTGACGGGCCTGCAATCATGTCTATGCCGGCGTTTCCGTAGACAAGCTTTTTTGCTTCTGCTACGTACTTGTTTCCCGGTCCTATGATTACGTCTGCGCGGGGGATGCTCTTTGTGCCAAAGGTCATTGCCGCTATGGCCTGGCTTCCTCCTGCTGCAAAGACCCTTGTTGCGCCGCAGATGTATGCTGCTGCCATTATGTTCTCGTCTGCATAGGGTTTTCCGCCTTCAAATGGCTTTCCTGGAACTCCCGTGCCACTTTTTTGGGCCTTTTCTGCATCATCCGGGTGAACTCTTGGCGGTGTGCAGAGAATTATGTCCTTTACGCCTGCCGCTACTGCCGGTGTGATCGTCATTACTACGCTGCTTACAAGCGGGAACCTTCCCGCAGGAACGTAGGCACCAACCCGGTCTACCGCTATGTTCTTTTGGCCAGTGAAAATGCCCGGCTCAAGCTCTATCTCAAAGTCATCAAAGGATTCCCTCTGCTTTTTTGCAAACCTGAGTGCAAGGTCGTGAGAGTAGCAAATGGACTTGTAAAGGTCCGGCTTTTCTTTTTCCATCTTTTCTGCGGCTGCCTTTAGCTCTTCAAAGGGAATTTCCAGCGTTGCAGGGGAAGAAATGTCGAAATTTCTGCTGCATTCATGAAGGGCCTCGTCTCCGCGAAGCTGAACGTCCTTTAATATGTCGCGAACTTTCTGAATGGAGTCGCCAAAGTCGCGTCCAGCAAAAAAACTTTCTTCCACATCCTTAACATTTTGAATTTTTATCATAGCTACCTCGCGGGTTCAATATTCTACTATAATATCATATTCCGGCATATCTTTCCAGTAGTGGCGGAAAGATTAATGAAATGCGCTAAAATGCCTTTCACCCCCTCCATGGGGATTTTGCTACCCTGCTTAGGCCACTTAAAAAACTTCAATTTTTCCACTAGCGTTATATTGATTTTATGGTATAATTAAGGTAAATGAAGCTGACAAAAACGAACACTGCCAACAACGAGACTCCTCAGGAAATTGCGGCTCAGCCCGATCACAAGAAGATTGACGCGGAATTTAACTACAGCGTGCTTAAGGACCTGCTGTTTTTTTCAACGTTCGTTCTGCTTATGCTGGCAACTTTTTCGTTCGTGCCCAGGCTCTACAGGCTGGAAACCATCTTTAACACCCGCTCAAGGGTTTTGTACGTGGCTTTCTTCTTTATATGCCTTGTCTGGTTCGCTTTTGTTAATTTTCTGCATAATTTCTCGCTCCGGCACTCAAGGATACAGATTTACATGTTCTTCTTGGTCTGCTACGTGCTGGGGGTCCTCTTTAACATAAGCATGCCCCTGCCACACCCCTTTGTCCTTGTTATAGGCTTCCGCATACTGGCGGCGGTTCTGATAAGGGACAATAGCATCCGGTCGGAAATTTTCAACAACATTGTTATGGTGGCGGCGGTTTTTGGCGCATCCTACAACTACAAGCCCACGGAAGTCTTTCTTATAGACGTTATTGCGGCCTCCATGTTCACCAGCCTTAGCATGGTTCTTTCCAGCATCTTCAGGAGGAACGAGCGCAAGTACGAGGAGATGAACCTTAAGCTCTTTAACTCCGAAATAGAAGTGGAAAAGGCAAAGAACAGCGCAAAGACTTCCTTTATTGCCAACATGTCCCACGAAATCCGCACCCCTATAAATTCCATTATGGGGCTTAACGAGATGCTCATCCGGGAAACAAAGGAGCCCAAGGTCCTTGAGTATGCGCGAAACATAAAAAGCTCCAGCAACACCCTTCTTAAGATTGTTAGCGACATCCTTGACTTCTCCAAGATTGAGTCGGGGAAGATGGAAATCATCAACGCTGAATATGAACTTAGTTCCGTAATTACAGACCTGATTAACATGACCAGCCCCAAGATTAAGGAAAAGAACCTTGAGTTCAAGCTGGACATAAACCCCGGCATACCCCACCTTTTGAACGGAGACGAAATCCGCGTAAAGCAGTGCATGCTGAACCTCCTTACCAACGCCGCAAAGTATACTGATTCCGGCACCGTAACAATGACCATGGACTACGAAAGGAAAGACGAGAATTCCATATACCTTATCTTCCGCGTAAAGGACACAGGCATTGGAATAAGGCAAGAGGACGTGCCCAAGCTCTTTACAGTCTTTGAGCGTTTGGACGAAAGGCGAAACCGCACTATAGAAGGCTCCGGTCTTGGACTTAACATCGTAAGCATGCTTTTGTCCCTCATGGGTTCCCGCCTTGACGTTAAGAGCGAGTACGGCTCAGGTTCGGAATTCTCCTTTAGGGTGGAACAGAAGGTCTCCTGGTGGGATCCAATAGGCAACTTTGACGAAAGCTACGAAAACTACCTTCAGGGGCTGGACGAATACAAAGAAGCCTTCCACGCACCCGATGCCCATATCCTTATTGTTGACGACACAAAGATGAACATAATAGTTGCGGTTGGGCTTCTTAAGGACACCCAGGTCCAGGTGGACACGGCCCTTAGCGCGCAGGAAATGTTTGCCCTTGTCTGCAACAAGCACTACGACGTAATTTTCCTTGACCACCGCATGCCCAACATAGACGGAGTAGAAGCTTTCCACATGATGAAGGCCATGGAAGGAAACCTTAACATAAACACACCGGTTGTTGCCCTTACCGCAAACGTTGTCTCCGGTGCCAGGGAGTTCTACCTTGGTGAAGGCTTCTCCGACTACCTTGCAAAGCCTGTTGACAGTGACAAGATAGAAAAGATTCTCATAAAGCTTTTGCCACCTTCCCTTGTGCACAGGAACATAGGCGTACTTTCTGATAATAAAAAGCACGGCGGGGACGAACTGCCTGCCTTTGCCACATCAAATGAATCTGCAAAAGGCTCCAAACTTCCCGATGGGCTTTCCGGCATAGACTTGGATCTTGCAATGCAAAACTGCGGTGACGAGGACATCCTCCTGATTGCGCTAAAGGAATACTACAACAACATACAAAAGCGGGCTAACGACATAGAAAGCTATGCTGCCAAAAAAGACTACAAGAACTACACCATTCAGACTCATGCGCTAAAAAGCTCATCCAAGCTGATAGGTGCAGTGGAACTTTCCGAACAGGCCGCTTACCTGGAAAAGTGCGGTGACGAAAAGAATGAAGATGAAATTGCCGCCAAGACACCAGCCCTTTTGGCCCTCTACCGCAGCTACAAAGAAAAACTGTCGCCTCTTTACCCCCAGGATTCATCCAACAAGACCCGGGTTTTAATCGAGGAGCAGAAATTCAACGAGGCTATGTCTGCCGTAAAGGAATACGCCCAGTCCTTTGACTTTAACGCGGCCGACAACATTGTTCAAATGCTGGACGGCTACGAAATTCCAGATTCAAAGAAAGAGTTTTACGAGCAAATAAAGCAGTATATCCGCTCAGGAGATTCTGCCGCAATTGTAGAAGCCTTAAAGGAGTGTTAGTATGGAAAAGAGAATATTGTTCATAAGCAGTTTTGCAGAAAGTTTTTTGATAACCGCCCTTGCCAAGACACTGGAAAACGGCGGCTACGAGGTTGTGTTTTCCCAGCCCTATCCAAAAGAAATTGCGGAGATGAAGAACAGGCCGTCCATTTCCATACTCTACCTGGACAATGACGCTACGGCCTATGTCTCCACCCTGGAATACTATGCAGAAAGGCTTTCCCACCAGACCATAGACGACCCGGTTTATTTCTTCCTCATCGGCAACACCGTAGAGCTGGACATTGCCTACCGCTCGCTCCCCAAGTCCCTCATAAGCGCAGTATTCAAGCGTCCTGTAAACACAACGGACCTAATCACCCAGCTGGACCTCATAAGCACCGGCTACAACTACGAGGCGGAACTGCCGGGCGTAATCAAACCCAATGCCGGTGGCCCCGAAGACGACTCCAAGAAAAAAATACTTCTCGTTGATGACGATTCAGCCTTGCTGCGCTCAATGCAGACCCTGCTTGGAAACAAGTACAACGTCTACATCACGAATTCCGGCATGAACACCATAACCTTCCTTAAAAACCACACCGTAGACCTTATCCTCTTGGACTACGAAATGCCCATGCTGTCGGGCCAGGAAGTATTCCGCATCCTAAAAAGCGAACAGGCCACAATGAACATTCCGGTAATCTTCCTTACCTCTAAGGACGACAAAAACATCGTAAAGAAGGTCCTTGAGCTAAAGCCCGCAAACTATCTTCTAAAGCCAGTTTCTCCGGCCGTCCTTAACCAGACCCTCGACGAATTCTTTAAGGAGCAGGAAAAAGAAGCCGAGCGCAAAAAGAAGCAAGCCGAAGCCGACCAGTACCTGGAAGAACTTGAAACCGCAGACGAATAGCCTCTTACCCTAGGAGGGGTAAGTCTCCCCCTCGCTACACAGGCAAGTCGCTCCACAAATGCCAAAAGCGGCAGGTAAAGCAAAAAAAACGACAGTATCCACGCACCCTGAGCTTGTCGAAGGGTGTAGAGTTTACAAAGAAGTGCCGTCACCCTGAACGGACGCTGTCCCAAAACAACATACCTGTTTTCAAAACAAGCCGCTTTCGTCATTTGTTCCGCTTTGTTGCCTTTTCCGCTACCCCCTCTGCGGGGCACCCTCTTTGCAAAGCCCCGCAACGCCCCAATATTATATAGAAGTTAGAAATATGAATCGCGAGTTACGAAGTAACTCGGTAGTGAGCGTAGCGAACGGACAACGCCTGCTTCCAATAATTGCTAAGCCACTATTCAATGTAACTTCAATAAAATAAAATTGTTCTTTTAATGATAATGAAAACTTAAAGCAAAAGGAGTTCCATATGAAAAGAATTTGTAAATTCTCCACATTAATCCTTGTGTCTGCACTATTAGTTTCAAGCTCATTCGCACAAGGCAAGGCAAAAGGCAAAGTTGCACCAAAAGCCAAACCTGCACCCGTAAAGTCGGAAAAGAAATTATCACCAAAAGATCCTCCAGTAAAAGGCGAAAAGGGAGCAATCCTTGTAAACGGAAAGGCCTATTCAAAGGCAAGCGAAGTTTTGGTAAAGGGCGGTTCCACAAAAGGCGCTGCCGTTGAGCATGGCGACTCAAGTCTTCTGGATGACGTACCAAACGTAGATTCATTCTATATCGGAAGGTACGAAGTAACGCAGGAATTCTACGAAGCCGTTCTGGCTGGCGAAACAGTTTCTACAAAAAGCGGCAAAATTTTCGAACTTGACGCAAAGCCTTCCAGCTCACTGGAAAAATCTCTTGTAAAGGGAGAAACCCAAAAATACCGCCCTGTGGAAAACGTAACCTGGTACGATGCCGTAAACTTCTGCAACGTGCTCAGCAAAAAGACAGGCCTTGAACCAGTCTACAAGATTGAAATCAATAAAATAGAAGAAACAAAGGTCGGTAATTACATAGAAAAGCACATCATGGATGCTACAGTGTCCATCAACAAGAATGCCAACGGCTACAGGCTTCCATCTGAACCTGAATGGGAATTTGCTGCCCGCGGTGGCGATGCCTCTGCTCCCGACTGGAGCTTTGCATTCAGCGGTTCACAGTCAAAGACCTACAAAAAAACCGACATGTCTTCCCCCGACTTGGACAAGGTTGCATGGTATGTCTACAACCTTACTACCGGCAAGACAGGAAAGGAAAAGGTTGCAAAGGACACACCAGGCTACTGCACGCACGAAGTTGGCCTAAAGGCTGCTAACAAGCTTGGCCTTTACGACATGAGCGGAAACGTTTACGAATGGTGCTATGACCTTGGCGAAGACGACGGTGAGCGCATTGTACGCGGCGGCAACTACTGCTCAAGCGCAAGGGCTGCAACTGTAACCGCATGGGATGATGCCCCAATGACTCAGCATCACTCAGGCGTTGGCTTCCGCCTTGCAAGAAACGCAAAATAAAGCACAAGCCACATAAGTTCATTGCCGTGCGTGGTCGAACCAAGTTGAACCATGACACGGCAAAACTTGCCCCCTTGCTTTTGGTAAGGGGGTGCTTTTTTTAGAAAATCTTGTGCAAAGTGCGTATCTTTCTAAGGCTTGGGTTCTGCGCAATAAGGTGCAGCTTGATTGTGTCAAACATGGCAATCTTGCAGTGAAGGTTTATATCTGTCTTTAAAAAGTCAATGTCCTCTTTTTTAAGTGAAGACAAAAAATCAAAGCAAGCAAAAAATGAAGAAGTAAATTCATCATCATTCAGCGGAATGGTTGTGTCGCGGTATTTTTTTAAATAACAGTTTTCAAGCGTGTTATAAGAAGACAAAAAATTATTGTACGAGGGAAAATAAGACAAGTTTTTTAGTTCCATAAAAAACTAATCGGAAGATTTCTGCCTCTATTTTAGAGGAAGTTTCAAAACTCTGTTTTTGTCATGCTGAATTTATTTCAGCATCTCTCGTCAATATCTCAATTTGAGATTCTGAGTCAAGCTCAGAATGGCGTAAAGTTAATGGCGTTGGTAAACACGGAAGTTGTTGAGCTTGTTTGTGAATACCCAGAAGGAAAATCTTTGGAGGTGGGACGTAACTGTTTTTACAATATTTTCTTATGCAAATAAACCGGAAATCAGGTTTGGGCGCAGCGGAAGGCAAAGCCGGCTGAAAACCCGCATTGGAGCGGAACGAGCAAAGCGAGTTTAATTTCCTATTCCGCGACACCGCGGGGTTTCAGACGGCTTTGCCTGGGAGCGGAGCCCAAAACTGATTTACGTGTTTAGAAAGACACATCGTTTGTCTTAAGGCAAAAACAATCAAAATTCTGCACCTTGTACGACTGAAAGACTCCTGTGACTGTTATTGTGCTTCCTTCTGCCGGGTAGTCCTTGGGGTACTGATGGTTTCCTTCCCAGATGAATTCTATACCCTGCTGGCAACATGCCGTAGCGTCGTATATGATTACCGCAAAACTTTTCTTGCGGCCAAATTCAGGCGGCAAGTCATAAGACATAAACTTTCCCTTGATTTTTATAGTCTTGCCAACGTAACGTTCCGGTTCACTCATCATGTTGAATATCTGGGAATAGATAAATGTGTTGCTTACCTTTGTAAGGTCAATGTCTATGGCCTTTTTTTGCTGGGCACTAGCCCTTGATGCTTGAAAGAAAATTAAAATCAATGTGAATGCAAAAAGAAATTTTTTCATCTTAGCTTCTCCTTGTAATTTTTCCCAAAAGGGTGAATGCAAAAAATGTTATTGCGTCTGCCGCAACTATCGTACAGCCAACGGGAGTTCCTTTTATTATAGAAAAGAGCATTCCGCTGAGTGCGCACAAGACAGAGATTATTGCAGAGCAAAGGGTTACGCTCCTAAAGGTCTTGAACATGCGCATTGCAGAAAGTGCCGGGAATATTATGAGTGCAGAAATAAGAAGCGAGCCAACAAGGTTCATTGCAAGTACGATTATTACAGCCGTTACGCAAGCAATTGCAAAGTTGTATGCCTTGGTGGAAACACCGGAAGATGCCGCAAAGTTTTCGTCAAAGGTTATGGCAAAAATCTTGTTGTAGAACATGGCGTAAAAAATAATTGTAAATGCAGAAAGGATTATGCAAAGTATAACCTCGCCTTTTGTAAGCGTTAGAATGGAAGTAGAACCAAAGAGTGTGCTGCAAACATCCCCGGAAACATTCGGTCCTGTGCTAAACTGGTTCATCAAAAGGTAGCCCAGTGCAAGTGCCCCGGTAGAAATCATTGCGATTGCCGCATCTCCCTTTATCTTTGAATTTTGGTTTCCGCAAAGGATAAGGATTGCACACAGCACCGTAAGTGGAAGTGAAAGGTACATGGTGTTTGAAAAGTGCAGTATGCCCGCTATGGCCATTGCCCCGAATGCCGCATGGGAAAGACCGTCTCCTATATAGGAAAACCTCTTTAGCACAAGTGGAACTCCAAGCAGGGAAGAGCAAAGTGCAATAAGAATTCCTACAATAAGCGCAAACCTTACAAAGGGATATTCAAGGTACATGGAAAGTGTTTCTATAATGCTCATTGTCTTTCTCCTTTTTCTATGTAACATTCATTCCCCAGGTGAAGGATTCTGTGGGCCCGTTTTTTTATTCCCTGAATGTCGTGGGAAATCATTATTATGGTCATGGGCTTTTTCTTTCTTGTGTTCAGTTCATAGATAAGATTGTACATGTTTTCCGTTGCCTGGGGGTCAAGGCCTGTTACAGGTTCATCAAGCAAGAGTGCGTGTTCTGCTGCGCAAAGTGCCCTTGCCAAAAGAACCCTCTGCA
This sequence comes from Treponema sp., assembly GCA_017534445.1. Lineage (GTDB taxonomy): Bacteria > Spirochaetota > Spirochaetia > Treponematales > Treponemataceae > Treponema_D. The sequence goes on along the minus strand of JAFXWC010000038.1, from coordinate 23,963 downwards.
TCTGTCCGCCGGAAAGCTCACGGTAGCAGCATTTTGCAAGGTTAAGAATGCCTGTTTCCTCCATGGCTTTTTCTGCCGTTTTCTTTTGTTCCTTTGAATAGCATATAAAAAAGTGACCGTGCCTCTGGCAACCTGTCCTTACAATTTCTTCCACGGAAGCGGGAAAGTCCTTCTGTACAGGTGTCTGCTGGGGAAGGTAGCCTATGCTGCCGGGACAAAAATTTTTCCCCGGTATGATTTTTCCGCCCATTGGTTTTTGTAGAGAAAGCAGGGTTTTTATTAGGGTGGATTTTCCGGCTCCGTTTTCTCCCACTATGCCAAAGTATTCACCTTCATTTACGCAAAAGTTTAGCCCGGAAATGATTTCTTTTGCACCGTAGCCCAGGGATAAATCCTTACAGGTAAAGAGTTCCAATTTGCACTCCTTTAAAATATTAGAATAAAAATTGAATTAAAGTTAAACACTAATAAGATTTCTTTAAGCTGGGGTCAGTTTGAAAGCTTTATTTTTTTTGTGACTGATGTTTTTACTTCTAATTCTATTTTGGGTACAGCAAACTTTGCCACTATAAATTCTATGTTGGCCAGGGCTTTTTTGCGGGGCTTAATTCCATCTGCAGCGCTTTGCATGGAGACTTCTGCCGCCATAATCACAGCGCATACAGGGCAGTCGCTTCCGGAGCAGTCGTGGTCAATTTCCCCTGCCACAAAGTGAATGGAAGCCAGGGATGCGCACAAGAACACGATTGCAAGTGCTAGCGTTAGAAGAGAATTTTTTGTGCTTTCCGTTTTTCTAGCAATTACTGCTGAACCGAATCCGCTTTTCATAAAAAGATGCCGTTTGCTCCCGGTAACTCATTTTATTAAATTAGCGCTTTTTTTGTCAACAATAAAGAAAGCAAAAGGTTCCGTAGCTTTTGTATCCGCATTTTTTGTAGAGTGACAGGGCTGCGGAATTTTCTTTTCTTACAAAAAGAATGGGGGTTTTTTCTTGGCTGCAAATTTGGTTCGTAATTGTTCTTGTTAGGAATTCTGCGTACCCCTTCTTTCTGTGCTGGGGCAGGGTGTAGACTCCGCCTATCTGGGTAAAGTTTTTAGAGGATGCGGTTGTCTGAACCTTTGCTACAAAAAGCCCGTCTTTTTTTAGGACCAGCATTTTTTGCTTTTCCAAAAGTTTTTCAAGGTCTCTAAGAAGCGAAGGAAGATATATTTCTTTTCCATCGGGGAGGACTTCTTCCTTAAAAAAGCCTGTGTGAAGTGGCATTAGATTGCTTGCGTCTTTTTTGCAGCATTCTACCAAGTCGTTTTGCAGGGGACTTGGACTTTGGCCGCAAAGTTTTTTCTTGTGGCGCATCAAAAAAAATATCCGCTTTTCTTTTGCGCTAAGGGAAAGCGCCTTTTGTAGAAAATCAATGTAGTCTGTTTTTCCTGCCAGGGCAAAGATGCTTTTTTTGCAAAAAAAATCAGAAAGGCTTCTGGCAATTTTTTTATTTTTCTTTGGCAGGCAGCAAAGGAGCGTGTTTTTTTCTTTAAAATAAAAAATCCCCTGAATCCGCTCTGCCTCTTTTATTAGGAAAAGACCTGCGCTCTTACGGATTATCTTTTCCGCAAGCTGGCAGCAGAACTTTTCGTAGGGCAGGACAAATTCAAGGGCTTTTGCAAAGTCACCGTCTTTTTTGCAGGCGGCAACTTCTACGCCAAGTTTTAGCATTGGCCTTTTTAGTTCCTGAATGAATGGATTGGGGCAGGTATGCGGCCTCCGCGGTTAATAAAGTCTGCGCAGCTAAAGGTGTTCACATCCATTACCGGGCAGCCTCCCAAAAGACCTCCAAATTCAACCCATTCGCCAGCCTTTTTGCCGGGGGCAGGGATAAGGCGGACAGCTGTGGTTTTGTTGTTTACCATGCCGATTGCCATTTCGTCTGCCATGATTCCGCTGATTGTGGTGGCTGGAGTGTCACCTGGGATTGCAATCATGTCAAGGCCAACTGAGCATACGCATGTCATTGCCTCAAGTTTTTCAAGGCATATTGAATGCTGCTTAACAGCGTTTATCATTCCTTCGTCTTCGCTTACAGGAATGAATGCGCCGCTCAAACCGCCAACGTTTGTGGAAGCCATTACGCCGCCTTTTTTTACCATGTCTGTTAGCATTGCAAGGGCTGCTGTTGTTCCTGGGGCACCTGCACCTTCAAGGCCAATTTCTTCAAGGATGCGGGCAACGCTGTCTCCAACTTCTGGTGTTGGGGCAAGGCTTAGGTCTAGGATGCCAAAGTTTACGCCAAGACGCTTTGCTGCCTCGCTGCCGACCATTTGACCCATGCGGGTAATCTTAAAGGCCATCTTCTTGATTCCGTCTGCAAGCTCGTTGATTGGGCGGCCCTTGAATTCTTTTGCCGCAGCAAGGATAACTCCTGGTCCTGAAACGCCAACGTTGATTACTGCGTCTCCTTCTCCGGGGCCGTGGAATGCTCCTGCCATAAAGGGGTTGTCTTCCGGTGCGTTTGTAAACACTACAAGCTTTGCGCAGCCGTTCACTGCACAAGAAGCGGAGGCTTCGGCCGTCTTTTTGATTGTTTCTCCCATAAGCTTAACGGCATCCATGTTGATTCCGTTTTTTGTGGTACCAACGTTTACGGATGAGCATACGTTGTCCGTTACGGCAAGTGCTTCCGGAATAGAGTCTATGAGTATGCGGTCTGCCTGAGTGATTCCCTTCTGAACAAGGGCAGAAAAACCGCCAATAAAGTTAACGCCAAGTTCCTTTGCACACTTGTCCAAGGTGCGGCAGTATTCAACATAGGATTTTTCCCCGCTGGCACCGGCAACAAGGGCAATTGGTGTTACGGAAATGCGCTTGTTTATGATTGGCACACCGAATTCCTTTTCTATGTCCTGTCCAACGCGGACAAGGTTTCCTGCGTAGCGCATGATTTTGTCGTAAATTTTCTGGTTTGCCTTTTTTGAGTCTTCGCAGGCACAGTCTAAAAGGGAAATGCCCATGGTAATGCAGCGGATGTCCAGCTTTTGGCGCATGAACATGTTTACAGTTTCCTGAATTTCTACCGGTGAAAAAATCATCTTAAATCCTCTGACATGAAAATGAATACGCTAATTATAGCGGATTGCACTTTTTGTTGCAATTGAGGGAATTACTGGTCCAGTTCCACTGTATTTCCGGCGGAAAGGTTGGCGCTGCCTTCGTCTGGGATTATGTAGAAGTCTCCGTCTGTGGTGACTATGGTTCCTGTTGCAATTACGCTAGAACCTTGGGTTACTTTTACCCTGGTGGAGCCTCCTGAAACGCTTGACTTGTAGGCATTTCTGATAAAGACCGGTGCACCGTTTTCGCCTGCTGAGCCTACCACAAAGCCTGCAACCTTTTCTTGGATTGCGCTACTGTTGAGGATAGACTTAAAGGCCAGGCTTGAGTTTACCGCGTAATCCCTCTGGTTCTTTACGGTCTTTAGCTGCGATTGGAGCTTTTCTATTTCGCGCTGGTATTCCTCTTCTTTTTCGCTGGAAAGCTGGGCTGCCTGCGGTGGTGTGGCTTCTGTTGTGCTGGCAGGGCTTTCCTTTTCGACCTGCCCGTTTTCTGCGGCTGCAAGTTTTTGTTCAAGTTCCGAAATCTTTTGCTCAAGGCTTGTGGACTTTGCCTTTGCTTCCGACAGCATTTTTTCCAGGGCTGCGGTTTGCTGTTGGCTTGCCTCTATCTGCTGTTGGAGTGCCTGTGCGTGACCTGCCTGCTGCTCAAAGCTTGCTGATTTTTGCTTTTCCTGATCGTACTGCTGGCTAAGGCTTTCCACTTCCTTTTTTCTTTCTTCCACATCGTGCGAAAGGGCCACTATCTGCTCGTTCAGTTTTTCAAGCTCGCTGTTCTTTGCCTTTATTTCGCTGGATGCGGAAGATGTAAGGGCTGCTATAATATTGTAGGAAAGTTTGCGCTCTGCAGGAACAAGTGTCTTCATGGAATTCTTGTAGGGAATGGAAGATGCCTGCTGGTAAAGGGCAAACAAATTCTCGTAGTCAGCCTGTGCCTGTTTTAGCGATGCGGAAAATTCCTGGCTTGTGTCTCCTGCAAGCTTTATGAATGCGTTTGCGTCAAAAATGGATGGTCCCAGTTTGCTTTCTGCATCAGAGATTATCTTGCTTACTTTTGAATCCTTTATGATTGGGTCAAGGGATGCAAGTTCCCCTTCGTAGCGGCTTGCAATTTCGCGTGTGGCCTTGCGCCTGTCTTCTATGCTTTTTTGCCTTGTTTCCTGAAGTTCCTTTGCTGCCTGGTCAAGCTTGTCCTGGAAATTCTTTGTGGTGCGGTTTTTTTCAAGCTCGTAGATTTGCCTTTCGCTGTCCATCTGCTGCTCGTACTTTTGTGCGCGGGCAACGTTTTCGCTGTCAAAGTTTTTGAGCTGCTCTTCGTACTGCTTTACTTCCGTTTCTGCTGCCAAAAGCGGTGCATCGTATTCCGTGTGGGCGGCAAGAACCTCTGCGTTGTAGTCTTCGCGGATTTTTGCCCTCTTTTCCTTTTTTACGTCATCCGGCAAGGTGGAGTCTGCAAGAACTTCCAGATCGTTGTCCATGGCAAGTTTTGCGGCGTTAAGGCGTGCTTCCAGGTTGCCCTTAAGCTCCGAGCGGCGCTTTGTTGCTTCGTCGTAGTTTTCCTGCGTCTTCTGCAGCTGGCTGAACAAGTCCTGAAGACCCAGGTTTGCAAAAGAAGAAAAGTTTATTTCTATTTTTTCATTGCTCTTGGAAAGGCCTTTTACCGTGAACACTGTAACAAGGATAACTACAAGTGCCGTGGCTGCAAGGGTTATCCAGACCGACCAGCGGATGTTCTTTCCCGTCTTCTGGTATTCGGTTTCTAGGTCGTAAACGTCTACTTTTTTTGTGCGGCGTAGGGGTGCAAGTTCATCCCCCAAAAAGAGCATGAGTTCCCTTTCTATTTTACTGGGAACGGATTCCGCTTTTGCCGCAGGGACAAGGTTCTTTTCTTTTTGCGCAGATTTTGTTTCTATTAAATCCAGGCTTGTGTCCTGTTTTGCGTCCTGGTTCTTTTTTGCTGCCAGAGAATTTATTTTGTTGTCATTGTCCATATTCCACTCCAGTTTGCAGGTGCGCTCTTTAATCCCATGCGCTCAAGGAAGACTTTTGAAACTTCAAGGTCCGACAGCTTAAAGAATTTTCTGGCAGACTTCCAGTCACCGTCGTAGTAAGCGGCCAGTGCCTTTTCGTAAACTTCAAACTTTTCTTCAAGCTCTTCATGCCCGTCATCGAATGTGTCCAGCGGGTAGAAAATCTTCTTGCCCTCGGTTTTTCCCTTTACCTGAATCGTGTCTATCTCGTAGAACTTGTAGCGCTCGCTTGATAATGCGGCTTCCTTCTTTATGTATTCGGATACGATTACCGGCAGGTGGTAGATTCTTGTGACTCCTTCAAGGCGGGATGCAGAGTTTACGTTGTCGCCAATAACCGTGTTGGTCATGTGCTCGTCTGAACCAATGTTTCCGTAGAAAACAGTACCTCCGTCTATGCCAACGCCAATGTCTATGAGGACAGCCTTGTAGATTCTTTCCTCCGCGTCCGTAAGCTTTCTGGTAAGCTCTATCTTCTTGCGCTGCTCCTTCATCTTGCGCCTGAGTTCTGCCGTTATGTAGGTTATTTCCCAGCCTGCATCTATTGCCTCAACTGATTTTTCGGGGCCGGCCTTGTAGGTTCCAAAGATGGCAAGAATTGCGTCTCCTATGATTGAGCCTACTACGCCGTTCATCTTGTGCACGTCGTGGATTACTCCGTTGTAGTGTACGTTCAAAAGGTCGATTATTTCGTTGCCAAGGGTTTCCGTGCGGTAGGTAAAGCTCTTAATGTCGCTAAAGAGAATGGTAAGCTCCCTCTGTTTGCCTTCCAGTCGGATTGTGTGGTCGGTGTAAGCCTTGGAAACAACGTCTTTGGAAACGAATTTCTGGAAGGTGGAAAGCAGGTTGTTTACGGAAACAGAAAGCGTGTTGAATGAGGCTGCCATGTAGGTAACGTCATCGTTGGGTGCGTTGTCTATGTTGATTACTTCAAGCTTTGACCTCTGCTGCATGTCGTAAAGGCTTTGGGTAATGCTTGAGATGCTCTGGAAAATCTTGTTGAACATGTAGATTCCAAGCACTACGAAAAGGCATGTAAGCAAAATGATGATAAGGGAGATGATGAGGGTAATCTTGTGGGAGAATTTGTCCGTGTCCACGCGGGCTTCTGCTCGTACCAAGAAAACGTTCCAGCCTTCAATGTACTTGTATACGCCAAAGTATTCGCCTGCATTCTTACCCTTTGTGCTTTTGTTGTCCTTGCTGCTAATGTCAAAGGCAATGCGTCCTTCCCTAATACCCTTCTCAAAGTTGTTGTTCAGTGTGGCAAGGCAGTTTTCGTCGGAAAAAGATGTAAGCTGCATTCCGCTTGCACTTATGTAGAAGAAAAGCTTGCCGGTTCTGTCAAAGGCAAGGGCCAGACTGTTGGGGTTGGAAAAGTCTTCTGCTGCCGAATCCTCCAGGGCCTGGACGCATTCATTTTTGTTGTGCTTGTAGGAGTAAACCTGGTACTGGTTCTGGGCGTTTTTGTAGATGTCCTTGAGCTGCGTTACGGTGAGCTTGTTTGTAAGCTCAATTACCTGCCTCTGCGTCATCTGTATGGAGATGAGGTTTGTCATAAAGTTTGACATAAGGATGAGCGAGATAAAAATTACAAGAATTCGTGCGGAAAGCGGAACAATCGGCGTTTTTCCCACATACTGAAAAAATCTTTTTTTAGACACGCTAGCCCCTCGGTGGTAAGAATTTTTTGTATATTACTTTATTTTATCTTGAAATAGATGGACTGTCAAATTTTATTTCTTTCTTTACATTTCCAGAACAATCCTACGCCGCCGTGGAGCCCCTTTAGTCCCGCGCAAGCGGGATGAGGGGTACCGAAGGGCGGAAGGGCGGTGACGCAAAGTGGTTTTCTGTCGAGTTAGCCAAAAAGCGGATGGTAGAGCGGTAAAAGATTCGTCCAAAAAAAAATTGCCGGATTTGACTGGGAGCAGCGTCCAAAACTGATTTCCATGCTGTTTTGCCTTTACCTATTTGCGGAGACTTAGCTTTGTGCTATAATAATAGCATGATTTCTTTAAAAAAAATAATTACATCTGCTGCGGTCTTGCTTTTTTGTGCCGGCGGCTTTGCAAAACAGACTCCTGTTCAGGGACTTAATGAATACAAGTTGGAAAACGGACTTACGCTTTTTACGCTAGAAGACCACAACGTTCCCTTGGTCTACATAGAGATTGCCTTTAAGACGGGTGCAGTTGACTACACGCCTGAGACTGCGGGGCTTTTTTATCTTTACGAGGCAGTTATGTTCAGGGGAAATGCCCTCTACACAACCCCAAATGCCATGCAGGAAGCCCTTTACGACATGGGTGTTACCGACTGGGATGGCACAACCAACGGTGACTATACGAATTTTTCGTTTACGGTTCCTTCCAGCGAGCTTGAGCGGGGGCTTGCCTTCTGGAATGCGGCTATCCGCACCCCCAACTTGCATGAACTTGAGCTTACGGCCGTAAGGGGAAACCTTGCGCGTTCGGTAGAAATGCTTCAGACGGACCCAGGAATGCAGTACGAAGGCTATTCCACCCTCAAGCTTTTTCCCGATGCTCCTTACAGAAGGGATGCAAGGGGGTCTGCAAACGTAATAAAGCATGCCACTGTTGCCCAGCTTGGGGACCTGCAGAGCAAATACTTCATTCCCAAGAATGCGGCCCTTTTTGTCGGCGGAGACATAGACCCGGAAAACGTTTTGGAGCTTACCAAAAAGATTTTTGGCGACTGGTCAAACAAGAGTTCCCCGGCAAATTCTTCAGAGCAGGTTGAATTCACCATTCCAAAGAATGCAAAGCAGAATCCTTCTCCCCTTGCCACAACAAAGTATTCCGTTATGCCCCTTCCGTCGGCAAGCGAAAAGTATGCTCAGGTTTCCGTAAAGTTCAGGGGGCCAGACACAGACTTTGACCTTGAGGACACTTACGTTGCTGACTACCTTTGCTCACTTATGCTTGATCCCGAGGGCCATTTCAAGAAGTCTTTCTGCTCTAACGCAAAACTTGATATTCCGGGGACAGAGTATGTAGAATGTTCCTACGTTACAAAGCGTGAGGACGGAATCATAGAAGTCAAGGCCTACGTAAAGAATCCAGGGGATAACCTTGCTGACCGGGCAGAGGAATTTGCTGGCCAGACAAAAAAGGTCTTTGGGGAAATTGCCAACAATCCTTCTTTTTTTGAAAGTGATTTTGTGCACGAAAAGTCCAGGGCCTTGCAGGATTTGGACTCCATTGCCGCAGAAACAGCTCAGGGGCTGCTTTCTACGCTAAGATTCTGGTGGGCCTGTGCTTCAAGCGACTACTACTATACCTACAAGGATAAGCTTTCAAGTGTTAGCCAAAAAGACGCCCTTTCCTTTGTTGAAAAATACATAGACGGAAAGAATCCTCTTGTTACGGTAGTCCTTGCTCCTTCATACTATGAAAAGCAGAAGGATGAATTTGAAAAGAAGGGTTTTGAGCTTATTACAGGAAAAAATGCCTTCTGGCAGAACGAAAGCCTTTATGCGCCAAAGCCGCTTTCAAAAGAGGATGCCGCTAAGCTTCTTAGGCCGGCTCCCTGCGACATCTATTTTCCACGCGGAAACGGAAAGTCCTTGTATGACGAGCAGACTTTTGCCTCTTCCGAAAGGGAAGTGAAAAAATATACGCTCAAGAACGGAGTGCCCCTTTACGTACAGAACAATTCTTCCGAAATTGACTCAATCTGCATAGGTATTAGGGGTGGCCTTCCAGAGCTTACCAGCGAAACTTCCGGTCTTGCAGACGCAACCCTTACCCTTGCGGGGCGCAGCAGCAGGAATTTCAGCGCAGAAGAAAGAAAGGCCGCTTTCTACAAATATACGGCATCCATGCGTGTTCAGGATGAAACCTTGGGCAACGCAATTTCCCTTAAAGTAATAGACAGGTATTGGAAGGATGCGCTTCCCCTTCTTACGGACAGCTTCCTTTACCCGGATTTTAACGAGTCTGACTACAATTCGCTTTACGAAGAGGCAGCCCTTGCCGCAAGCAAGAAGACAACCTCCAACCTGCTTTCCATGCTGGAATATTCCTACGCATACCGGGAACATCCTTTTGAACCCTTTTCCAGCGTTACTCTTGAGTCTCTTCCCCAGGTAACGCTCCAGAACATAAAGAAGATGCACGAAAAGATGCTCAATCCGTCCGCGCTTTTTGTGGTTGCATCGGGAAAAATAGACGGACAGGAGCTGCTTGAAGCCCTGAATGAATCCATAGGCCAGCTTGAGCAGAAAGGCCCTGTCTATTCGCAAAAGGACATTCCTTCTGTTAATCCAATGAAGGGTTCGCCTTTCTCAATAAAATGCAGAAAGGATGAAAACGTCCGCATTGCCTCCCGCCTCTTTGACTATCCCCTTATTACGGACAAGGATTATTTTGCGGCAAGAATAGCGTCTTCGGTTTATTCTGATGTGCTCATCCGTGTTGCCCGTGACCACCGTGTTGCATGCAAGGCAGCTCAGGAGAACGTAATTTCCTCAAGGGCATCTGTTGCAGAAGACTTGTTTACCGGTGTCTTGGACTTTGACTATCTTAAGGATGCATGGGATGAAGCCCACGCTCTAATGTCACTGGGCATGGTCGTCCAGTCCAACCACGGCGAAAAGGGCTATCTCTTTACCGACCTTGCAAAAATACTTCCCCGCTACAAGAACATGTTCATAGCCAAAAACTACGCCACGCAGAACACAAGCTCTGCCTCTGCCGCAATGATTGTCTACAACTTGCTTGAGTATAACGATGAAAATATGGAAGCAAAAAAGGTTAAGGCAATTCAGCAGGTAAGCGCGGAAGACGTGCTCAGTATCTTTAAGAAATACTGGAACAACTCATCTTGCCGCTGGTTTACTGCTGAACCAAAGGAAGTTGAAGAGAACTAATACTCCGCCGAACCATGGTTGGTGAGCTTGTCGGACCATGGTTGGTGAGCTTGTCGAACCATTACTTAGGTTCTGCCGGGTTACCAAAGCGGTCCATTACGCCGTCTTCGGTAATATAGTAAGCCTGAATCGGCGGAAAACCGTTAAATTCAACGCTTGCGTAAGTAGAAGTGTAGGCACCCGTAGAAAGCCAGTAAACTTTGTCTCCACTCTTAAGGTCAACCGGCAGCCTGTATTTTGTGTCTTCATACATAATGTCTGCGCTGTCACAGGTTGGGCCTGCAAGAATTACCTCTCCGTCCCTGCCACCGTCTTTCTCCGTAATAATCGGATACTTGATTGACTCCTCAAGGGTTTCAATCAGACCGTTGAATTTTCCAGAGTCCAGGTAAACCCAGCGCTGAAGGGCCGTGTTGTTCTTGCGGGAAATAAGCACTACTTCCGAAGTAAGAATGCCGCTGTCGCCAACAAGAGAGCGTCCTGGCTCAAGGGCAATGGCGGGAATGTCTTCACCAAAGTCGTCATGCAGGTAGCGGGAAATTTCAGAAGCATAGTCCTTAAGGTCGTTTGTAGGCTGAATATAGTGTGCCGGGAAACCGCCGCCCATGTTTATCATGCTAAGCTTAATGTTTTCCTCGTCCTCAAGAGATTCAAAGAGGTACTTTGTCTTTGCAATGGCATCGTTCCAAGAACCAATGTCGCGCTGCTGGCTTCCTACATGGAAACTTATTCCGTAAGGGGTAAGACCCAAATCCCTTGCCATTACCAGAAGGTCGTAGGCCATGTCCGGGTGGCAGCCGAATTTGCGGCTCAAAGGCCAGTCTGCGGAAGAAGCATTTTCCACAAGGATGCGGACGTAAATGCGGGAACCTGGGGCCTCGCGGGCAATATTCTTAAGGTCTTCCTTGGAATCCGTTGCAAACATGCGGACACCCTTTTCGTAGAAATACTTTATGTCGCGTGCCTTCTTGATTGTGTTGCCGTATGAAATTTTCTCCGGCGAAATGTCCAGGGCCAGAACAGAGTCCAGCTCGTAGCGGGATGCAATGTCAAAGTTCGAGCCGAGTTCCTTGAGCATTTTAAGGACAGGAATCCCTGGGTTTGCCTTTACGGCATAATATATGTATGCATAGGGAAACAAATCCTTAAGCTGTAAGAAATTCTTCTTTATTGTACGCAAATCAATGAAGATATTGGGCGTAGAAAAATTCTTGGAAGCGTCCAAAAACCTTTTCCATGATGAGTCAGAAACGTAGTCTTTTCGGTCAAACATCCCATGCACCTGCCTGTAAAAGTTATAGAGCCAACCAATTTTTAGTAAACTCTGTAAAGGCGATAGTAGCACAAATTTATCTGTGTTACTATAGTTTTTCCCAAAAAAGTTAATATTTTTTTACGCTTTTGGACGGTAATTCCATTTGTTCTACCATATTATTTTTCTGCTAAAACCGTAGGAAAATGCCTCTGCGCCACCGCCGTTCCGGGGTTCCGGGGGCGCCCCCTCCATTGCTGCGCAACCCGCCTTGCGGCGGGCCCCTCCATGGCGGCGTAGGTTGCTTTAAAGAACCTTGTAGCCAGCCTTTTCTATTGCGCTGACCATTTGCTTTTCGTCTGCCGGGGAAGTAAATTTTACCAAAGCCTCGCCCTTTTCGTGACTGGCCGCTGCTTCCTTAACGCCTTTTATGGCCTCCAAAGCCTCTTTTACGTGGGCCTCACAGTGGGGGCACATCATGCCTTCCACCTTGAACGTCTTCTGCTGAATTTCTTCTGCCATAGAATTTTCCTCCATAAAGTTTCTATTTGCTTTTATTTTTGCCTTGTTTATGTTAAAGAGGTTTAGCCTTAGGGCGTTTGTTACCACGCAAAAACTTGAAAGGCTCATTGCCGCCGCGCATAGCATGGGGTTTACCGTAAGACCTGCCAGCTTGTAGTATGCCCCTGCCGCCAGTGGAATTAGAAGTATGTTGTAAAAAAATGCCCAGAAAAGGTTTTCGTGTATGTTTCTAAGGGTTGCCCTGCTTAGCCTGATTGCCCTTGCTGCCCCCAAAAGGCTTGGGTTCATCAGCACAAGGTCAGCCGCATCCACCGCAACGTCCGTACCGCTTCCAATTGCAATTCCTATGTCTGCCCGCGTTAAAGCAGGAGCGTCGTTTATGCCGTCCCCAACCATTGCAACCTTGCCCTTTTCCTTTAGGGCACGAATTTCCTTTTCCTTGCCGTCTGGTAGTATTTGGGCCACAATCCTGTCCACACCCGAAAGCTTTGCAACGGCCCTTGCTGTTCTTTCGTTGTCCCCGGTAAGCATTACCGTTTGTATTCCCATTCCACCAAGTTCTTTTATGGCCTGGGCAGAATCTTCTTTAACCGCATCCGCCACCGCAATAAGGCCAAGAAATTTTCCTCCCTTTGCAAAGCCAAAGACGGTCTTTCCCTCTTCTTCCAAGGCCTCAATTTTGCTTGTGGAGGCAATGGGGTTTCCGCTAAGCTTTTCCCGGATGAATTTTATGCTTCCTCCAAAGATTTCGCTTCCTTCGTAAAGTGCGCAAAGTCCGTTTCCTGGAACTGCGGTAAAGTCTTTTACATCGCCAAGCCTTGCATTCCTTTCCTTGGCATAAGCAACAACTGCTTTTGCCAGGGGGTGTTCGCTCTTTGCTTCCAGCGAGTATGCCGTCTGCAAAAGCTCTTCAGAAGATATGCCTTCTTGGGGAACAAGATCCGTTACAACAGGTTCTCCCTTGGTGATGGTACCCGTTTTGTCAAGGGCAACTATTTTTATACGGCCTGTTTCTTCCAGTGCTGCAGAAGTTTTAAAAAGTATACCGTGCCTTGCCCCAACTCCGTTTCCCACCATAATTGCTACAGGGGTTGCAAGTCCCAGTGAGCATGGGCAGCTTACCACAAGGACTGCAATTCCTCTTGAAAGTGCAAATCCAAAATCCTTGCCTGCAAGAATCCATATTACGATTGTTGCTATTGCAATTCCTATTACGACAGGAACAAAAATGCCGCTTACCTTGTCCGCTATCTTTGCAATGGGAGCCTTTGTTGCGGCTGCATCGCTTACCATCTGGATTATCTGCGAAAGGGTTGTGTCCTTTCCAACCCGGCTTGCCCTGCATTTAAGGAAGCCGCTTTGGTTTACGGTTGCGGCACTTACTCTGTCCCCAATTTTTTTGTCCACGGGAATGCTTTCTCCGGTTAGCGCGCTTTCGTTTACTGCGGAGTTTCCTTCTATAATTATTCCGTCTGCTGGAATGCTTTCTCCCGGCTTTACTACAAAGATGTCTCCCTGCACAAGTTCTTCTATTGCAAGCCTTACTTCCTTTCCGTCCCTTATGACACTTGCGCTTTTTGGTGAAAGCTTCATCAGTTCCTTTAGGGCGTTTGTTGTTTTTCCCTTTGAAAGTGACTCAAGAAGTTTTCCTACTGTTATTAGGGTTACAATCATTGCGGCACCTTCAAAATAAAGGTCCTGCATGCTCTGGTTTTTTGTCATGACCAAAAGGCTGTGGACGCTGTATAGGAAAGAAACACCGGATCCCAGTGCTACAAGGGTGTCCATGTTGGGGGCAAGGTTAAGGGCGGCCTTTGTTCCGCTTATGAAGAACTTCTGGTTTATTACCATTACCGCCATTGCAAGGAGCATTTGGACTATTCCGTTTGCAAGAAAATTGTCCCTGAACATTTCCGGCAGTGGCCAGCCAAACATGTGGCTTCCCATGCTAAAGTACATCAGTATTGCAAGGAACAGTATGGAAGAAAGAAGCCGTTTTAAAAGCAGGGGAGACTCCTTGTCCTTAAGAAAGTCCTCTTTTTGGCGAGAAGCTGACTCTTGCAAAGTCCCGCCTTTTTTGCTTGCACCGTATCCCGCCTTTTGCACCGCGCTGATTATTGCTTCTGCGGAGGCCGTTCCTTCCACCCCCATGGAATTTGTCAAAAGGCTTACCGAGCATGACTTTACGCCGGCAAGTTTGCTTACCGCTTTTTCCACGCGCGAACTGCATGCCGCACAAGACATTCCTGTTACCGTAAACTGTTCCATAAAGCCCCCCCCTACTTTAGCATTTTTTCAAGGGTCTTAAGGAATTCGTCAAGGGAAGATACATCCCCCTTGCGTAGGTCGTTTTTTACGCAGCTTTTCAGGTGGTATGAGATTAAAAGCTTGCTGAATGAATTTATTGCAGCCGTGGCCGCTGTGGTCTGAACAAGTATGTCCTGACAATAGGCATCGTTTTCAAGCATCCGCTTTATTCCGTTCAGCTGCCCTATTGCCCGGTTCAGGCGGTTTGTCAAAGCTTTTTCTTCTTCTTCCGTACGTTTCTTGGTGCGGTTACTGCTTTTTGCCCCGGTACTTCTTGCCATTTTCATATACCCCCTACGGGTATAATATACCCCTGTGGGGTATATTTAGTCAAGCACTTTGCATCCCTGTCCATACAGCTTTGTGCATTGCTAAACCTGCCGCATATATCATTTTAGTGGCAACAAAAAAATATTTGTAAAAAAGTGGGGTTTTTAGGGGTGAAACCCCTAAACCGTGCCGGGGAAGAGTGGGGTTTAAGGGGAGAGAAACCCCTCGCTTCGGAGTAGGGGGGTGTCTCTCCCCTTTTTTTAGGGGTCTAAGGGAACTCCCTTAAAAAAAGAAACCTTACTTTGCCTTTGTTACCTGTTCATACATTTCAAGGAATTCTTTGCGTGCGTTTTTAAAGGCTTCAACTATCTCCGGGTCAAATTGCTTGCCGCTGGAGGAAAGGATGGTCGTGTAGGCTTCCGCAAAAGAGTAGGGTACTGTCGGCGGCCGCTTTACGGTCAGCAGGTCAAATTCGTTTGCAAGGGCAACAATGCGTGCGCCAAGAGGAATCTCTTCTTCTTTTAGCCCCTTGGGGTAGCCTGTGCCGTCCCACCATTCGTGATGGTAAAGGGCAACGTCTTTTGCAAGGGTATAGAACAAGTCGCTTGTGTCGTTTACAAAAAGCCTGTCTATAAGCTTTGTGCCTGATGTTACATGCTCCGGCAAAGTGTCGTTTTCTTCCGGGTTTGCGTATGCCTGTGCCGCGTTTGTGGCAAAGATTATTTTGCCTGCGTCATGCAGGGGTGTAACTTGGCAAAGAATGGCCTTGTATTCGTTGGTAATCGTGCTTGCGTATTTTCCGCCGGACTGAAGGTGCTTTACAAGTATTGCGGTGTAGTTGCTGGTGCGCCTTATGTGCTCGCCCAAGTAGCTGTCCTGCTCAAGCGCATACTGGATTAGGCCGCCGACTATTTTGCTTCTGGTTGCAAGAAGGTCGTTTTCTATTTCCTTGTAGCCAACAGAAAGCTGAATGTTCTTGTGCTCAAGCTGCATGTACTTGTTGCTCTGTTCCGTAACGTCATTAAGCACCAGAATGTAGCCGTAAAGAATTCCGTCGCGTTCTATGCGGTGCGGTTCCGGGCTGAATTCCCTGCTTGCAATGCGTACGTTCTTTGCGTCCATCGTGTAGACTTCCTGGTTAAGGATCTTCTTTAGCTCCGGCGCAATCGGTATCTGGTTCTTGTAGTTTGCCTTGTGGTATTCAGGAAAGAGAATCTTTGCCGCCGTGTTTGCATTCCTTACGAAAAAGTTCGTGTCGGTTACAAAGAGGGGGTCATAAAGAGAGTCCACTACTGCAAAGAAAGAAAGGTCGTATAGGTTCCTGAATTTTTCCTTGTGCACCAGGTAGGAGCATAAGGCGGTTGCGGCAAAAAGAATCAGCGGTCTTACCGGTGTGTAAGGCCTCTTGTATTCCGTAAAGGTAAAAATCATGCTTACTGCCAGGAAGGGAAGCAGGCGCAGGAACATCCTTATTATTAAGGAGCGTTCCTTTTTTGTTGATGAAAAATAGTTGTTTATGAAGGTTCCAAATATAAGGACTGCGTACAGGACTGCAAATGCCATGTAGCAGTAGAAGGCGGGCCCCTTCTCAAAGACAAATTCGCAAAAAGCTTTTTCCCCTTTTGCTATTGAGTAGCTCTTAAAAAAGAGGTTGAAGGCCCAAAATGACGATTTGTTGTTGGCAATTGTAATCAGTATGATGAAGGGTGTGGGAATTGACCGTGCAATTGAAATGAGGGTCCGGTTAGGCGCGGTTCTGTAAAAAGCCGCAAGGGAACTGTATACTCCCGCCAAAAGGCAGATGGTGGCTGTGTATTCAAATTTTGCACCCAAAAGCAGTATGTCTTCTTCTGACCCCGTAAAATGCAGAAGGTGGCCAATGATTAAAAAGATTACTATGCCGCTGGACATAAAGGCATTGCGCTGCTGGACGGAGGGCCGGTCTACCAAAGTTGCGGTAAAGCAGCTTATCGTAGCGAGGAGACAAAAAACGGAGATGCCAAAAAATATCCAGAATTGTGTTGAATACATACTTTTACCAATAAACCCTTTTTTCCTTTATGCCGTTACCCTATACTTACATATAATATAATAGAATAAAGATTTCGTTTTGTCTACAATACTTTTAAAACACGTTCAATTTCCTTTTGATTTTTTATGTCGCCTTCCATGCTAACAATTGTTCAAAAAAAAGAAAAAATCACTAAAAAAACTGTTAACTTCTTCTTTTTTAATTCCGATACTAAAATGTAGACTATTGCATGTTTTTGGGCATGGAGGCCTAAAAGTGCAAGAGCATCAACTTTATGGTTTATGTGGGGTGAATATGAACTATAACTCTTATTCTGCCAACGGTTACAACACGTACCGTGAGATAGGCGTAAAGACAGCAAGCCAGGGGAAGCTTGTGGTAATGCTTTACGAAGGCGCCGTAAGCAATTTGCATGAGGCAATAACGCTTGTGGGCGAAGAAAACAGAATCGAACCAAAAAACATTGAGACTTTTGGCAAGCATCTCCAGAAGGTTCAGGACATAATCACTGAGCTTCAGATAAGCCTGGACATGGAAAAAGGCGGAGAGATTGCCCAGAATCTTATGGCACTTTACATTTATTTTAACAAGGAACTCCTTAACTGCAGCCTTAGCCACGACAAGAAAAAGATGAAATTCATCCTGGACTTGCTTTCCCAGCTTAGGGATTCATGGGCCAGCGTTTCGCAGACTCAGGCAAACGGTGCCGTTAAGATGGCTGGTGAAAGGGCTACTCTTAGCATAACGGGATAGAAGAAACCGAAAATAAAGGGATAAACGGTGGGAATTATGACGGTAGAAAATCTTAGCAAAGAAGAGCTGGACGAGCGCGTAGCTATTTTAAAGAGGTTCCGCGCCCTTCTTGAACAGCAGCGCACAAAATTCAGGGAATATCTTAAGGTTCTGGAAAGTCAGGAGCAGAGAATCAATGCGGAAGACGCAGAATCTTTGCTTGCTCACACGGAACTGGAAAAGCAGATTGTAAAGGGCATAGCCTCCTTGCAGAAGGTAATCATGCCTATGCAGGATCTTTACGTAAAGAGCAGGGCAAGCACCTACAACCCGCAGGATGCAGTTCCGGTGGAAAAGCTTCAGGGTGAACTTGGCAAGCTGCGTGAGCAGGTTATCATCCAGAACCAGCGCAACCGCCACCTTCTAAAGGTCCATCTGGAAGAGCTCCGCGGTCAGATTTCCGGCTTTAAGAACCCTTACAAGGGACTTTCCTCTGTTTACGCAGAGCGCAAGTCTACAGGTTCCCTTGTTAGCGTGGAAGCCTAGAGAGTTAGTTTTTATTGAAAAATTCTTTTCAAGGGAGAGCCCTTGGACCCCAAACTTAAGGGGAGGGAAAACCCCCTACTCCGAAGCGAGGTTTTTCCCTCCCCTTAAACCCCTCCCTTTCCCGGCACGGCTTAGGGCTAACGCCCTAAGAACCCGGTTTCTTTTGTTTACAGTAATTTTCATCCAGATATAGGCACTTCTTTTTGGAGACAAGTGCAAGTTTTTTTGCGGCATTTTTTTTAACTGTCATGCTGAACTTGTTTCAGCATCTGTTTGGTGGATTCCGAAAGACGACTTGTTAAAAAATCTCGTAGCAAATCAAAACCTAGCCGGGATTGTAGGGGCGGCGTAGCCGTTGCTGGAGGGCGAGGTCCCTGAGCAAGGTCGAAGGGCCGAACCCGGAAGCAATGGAGCGGGTAGGGCCCCGCGGAACCCCGGAAAGCCCTTAAAAAATGCCCTCCTTGCCATTTTTAAAGACGGGTTTTCGTGCGAAAATCCGCGAGTGTTTACGCAAAGAATTAACGCGCCGTCCATGGCGCTATGTGTTCTGTAAAATGGCAAGATGTTCTTTAATGAATATTTTGTACAGCAGAAAAAAGCTGCTCCAAAAAAAAGAAAAAGAGAATGGGTGACGTCTTTGGAAGGGGCTCACTGCGGCCAAGTTTTACTGCAATTTTTCCAGAGGGCTTCCGTCTTCCAAAGAAACGCTGTCGCCGGGAGCAATGGAATTTGCCTTGAACCAACCACGGGGAACTTCGAGCGCATAGCGGACAGAGCGAGTGCTGGAAACAGAAGTTTCGCTAAAGGGGGTCATGTCCAAAGTGTCGCTTATTTTGCCAGTGCTGTCTATGTAGGCTATGGAAAGCGGGTGGGGTGTGTTCTTCATCCAAAAGTGCAAAACCTGGTCCTTTTCAAAAACAAAAAGCATGCCTGTGCCGTCGGGAATGCGGGTGCGGTTCATAAAGCCGTAGTTGCGCTCTTCCGTTTTGGAGGCAATTTCCGCCTTTACCGGTATGGCCCTTCCGTCTGCCGTGGTTATTACAAGCGTTTTTACCGGCAAGTCATATTTTTTTCCGGAGCAGGATGATGATGCAATAAAAACAAAAAAAGCCACCATAAGCACAGCGGCCTTTGCTGCAATCTTGTTAAAGCGAATGAATTTCATGCTGAATTCCTATTGGATTTACGTGGATTTGCGAATCAAAGTCCTTCAAGAAATTTTTCCGTGTTCCTTTCCCTGCCTGTCTTTTCTACAAGCGACTGGTCCACGAGGCTTTCAAAAACGGCTTTGTCCGTGTATTTTATAGTAAGCGGGCGTTCAAGAGTCATTATAACTCTGTCGTTGCGCCATTCAGACTTCTGGGGGTTAAGGCTTACCGGGTTTCCGTACTTCTTGCAAAGGGAGCTGAATACCGAGTAGTGGTCAACCTTGTCCTGCCTAAGATTTATGGTGATTATGTAAAGCTTTTCGTTGTAAAACTGGAAGTAGCACCTGTCCAGAAATGAATGAGGGGCCGTAATTGAAGTGTCCGTCTCTATAAGAATCCTGGAGTCTCCCGGCAAAAGAGACACGTCCCTGTCGCCCCTGTAGCCAAACTGCGGGTCGCGCTTAAGGGCCTGCTTTGTTGCGTCCAAAGACATTCCAAGGCTAACTCCTGCGTATCCGGAAGGAAGGGAGTCTTCGCTAAAAAGTGGGGCTACTATTGCTACAAGGCAAGCAAGTGCGCCTGCCAAAAATTTGTGGCTTTTTCTATTGTTCATTTGCATGCTTACTGTTCTGCTTGCGGTAGAATGCCGCCTGTTTGATGAGTTCTTCCACGTCGGGAACAACAATCTTTCCGTTCTTAACCTTAACGTTCTGGTCTGATTCAAGCTGCCAGGCTGCGGTTCTTACTTCGTTTGAAGGAATACCGCAAAGATTTATGATGTCTGTAATTGTAAAATCTGTTTCAAAAGGAACGCCCTTAACCGGTTGCTGCCTTGACTTTTCAACCTGAAGGGCAAGCATATCGACCATCTTCTCGCGAGGATTGCGGAGCTCTGTGTTTGCAAGCTGACGGTACATGGACCAAAGGCGCTCTGCAAACATAGAAGTAAGGCGGGCAACCAGCTGCGGCTGTGTGGAAACCATCTGGTCAAAGTTGGTACGGTTGATTACCATAAGGGTGCAGTCGTCGTGGGCAATGGCACATGCTGAGCGCGGACGGTTGTCCAAAAGTGCCATTTCTCCAAAGATGTCGCCTTTCTTAAGCAGGGCAAGCATAACTTCTGAGCCGTCAACAACCTTTACAATCTTAACGGAACCGCTCTGCACGATGAACATGTCCGCACCGCTCTGGCATTCGGAGAAAATCATCGTGTTCTGCTTGTAAGAACGCATCATCTCGCCCTTTGGCTCAAGATATGGTGGGTTTGTCCTCTTCTTTAAGATGCTGAATCTCTTTATTGCCTGGTCCTTGGAACTTCCGTTGGGGCATTCCTTAAGGTACTGGTAGTAGCAGTATGCCGCTATTTCAGGCCAACCAGAATCCTCGTAGTACTGTGCTATGGGGAAAAGCTGGTCTGGAGTTTCCGTAACCGTGTTCTTAAGGGTGATTTTTGTAAGGTTGTCGTTAAGGACGCGCATTTCCTGGGCAAAAGAACGGACAATCTTCATGGCAACAGGAGTGTTCTTCATAATAAGCTCAGGGTACTGCTCGCGGTTAACCTTAATCGCAACAACATTCGTAATTGCAATAACGCTTTCGGTCTGGCTGTGGCTGGACATGCATGCTACAACGCCAATAAAGTCGCCCGGACCCAACATTCTAGGTGCGTTTCCAGGAACTTCCGTCTCGTGGAAGCACCTTATTTTACCGCTCTGAATGATGTAAAAACAAGAAGTTGCCGGGGTGCCTTCAACCTGGATATATGAATTCTGTTTAAAATTTACAAAAGCTAACTGTAGCACTTTTTACCGTCCTGAATTTGCTCATTCCTTCTATATTATTTAAAGAACTTCCTTTAAAGTATAGAAAGCAAAATGCTGATTGTCAATTAATTATCGGAAGAAATTCCCCGAAATCACACAAAAATAATCTCGCTTTCCAGACTGAATCCTGTGTTTTCCTTGACCTTTTCCTGAACAAAAGCCACAAGCTTCCTTACATCCGCGGCAGTGGCATTGCCGTTGTTTATGATAAAGTTTCCGTGCCATGGAGCAACCTGTGCGCCGCCCATCTTTGTGCCCTTAAGACCCACGTCATCAATAATCTTACCGCTGGGCTTGCCAAATTCGTGGTTGTTCTTAAAGACGGAACCCGCACTCGGAGCCTTGAAGTGCCCCTTTTCTTCCCTGTCCTTGATGTAGCCCGAATTTCCGCCCCTAATGTAGTCCTGAATCGCCGGATTTGCAAAACAGCCTTCGGTAATGTACATGTCAATGCACTTGAGCGCAAGACTTACTTCTATTATAAGCCATCTTTTCCCCTGAAAAGGAGACTTCTTGTAGTCCCAGTCGCTCTGACCGGTGTAGTGGGTGTAAGTCTTAACAACGGAATCCAGAGTAAATTTGTTCACGTAATGAACGTCATCCAAATCAATGTACTTAACCTGCATAACAAGGTCGCCAAAATCTTCGCCGTAGCACCTTGCATTCATAAAGCAGGCACCGCCAACCGTACCCGGAAGACCCGCAAACTTCTGAAGGCCAATAATACCGTACTTGGAAACCCATTCCGTAAGCTCAGTAACCCCCATACCAGCGCCAACAGTAACCGTTATCGGGCAGCATTCCTTAGCCTGCTCAAAATCCTCAAGCTCAAAAGCCATGGGCTTACCGGGAACCATGCTAATGTCCCTAAGCTTTGCGGTGGAAATAACAGCCTTCCTAATGCCCTCGTCCTTAACGACAATATTGCTGCCGCCGCCAAGAACAAAAACGGGAGCCTTAACCTGCTTAAGCACCACAAGGGCAGAAACAAGCGAAAGAAGATCCTCCGGCTCAATAAAAATAAGGGCAGGGCCACCAACCTTCATCGTGGTGCGCTCTGCAAGCGGTTCGTTATAAGACACCGTCCCCCTAAAACCTTCGGACTTTTCTATGGCTTCTCCAAGTTCATGTATATTCATAAACTACATTATATATCGAAAAAAAATAAATGTGAACTGCCAGCGCCCCATTTTAAGACAACTCTTAAATTTGAAATTCTCCTTCTTATTCTTCTTTTTGCGGCGCTTTCTTGGTTATACAAATGTTCCGTAAAAGAACATCTTGCCATTTTTTACTGCAAATCGATAGCGCCATGGACGGCGCTAGAACTCGGTCCCTGAGGCTCTCGAAGGGCCGTGTAAAATCCTAGCAAAAAAATGGCAAGGAGGCCATTTTTTAGGCGCTTTCCGGGGTTCCGCCCTTCGGCTCCATTCCTCTGGAACGGCTGCGCCGCCCCTCCAATCCCTGCCGCCCCTTTATATGCTACCTTCTGTCATCCCAAACCCGCCCGGTCCCTGAGCTTGTCGAAGGGCCGTGTAAAAGCCATCCTTCCGTCATCCTAAAAACAGGAGCCTGTCATCCCGAACTTGATTCGGGATCTGTAAAAGGCAGAATTCTGTGTTCTCCAAAAAACACTTACCTCCGCGCTGCTAAGCCGCCCTCCGTGGCTCTGTACTGGTTGGCAAGAAAGAGGAAAAAAAATCCCTCTGCAAACAAACATGGCAATCATTACAAATTCTTTTCCAAATATCTGAAAACTTCCTTCCGTATCTCGTCAGAAATTCCGCCAACCAAATTTTCTATAAAAACATCCTTGTCAAAAAGAACTGTGTTCACCGGGCAGCCTTCTTCAATAAACAGCTGCGAAGGCTTTATGTTGAGAGCGAGTGCAATTGCATCAATCGTTTCGGCAGAAGGAAATTTTGACTGTGCTTCAATATTCGTAATGTATTTCGGATTCAGCCCGATTTTCTCCGACAAAGCCTCTTGCGTCAGCCCGCACTTCTTCCTGTAATATCGCAAATTCTGCCTAAAAATCTCTCGTATACTCATGCCAAAATTCTAAATACCCAATTCTGTTTTTAGTACCATTTAAAAGACGGAATTAAGATTAAATTTGACAAATGGTGGCTATAGAATTACAATATTTGGTGTCCAAAAGAGGGAAAAATGTTATTTTATGGCAAAATTTCTTCTTAAAGAGGTGTAGTTGTGGGGTGATATGACAGTTAATGTCACTTTTGAAGTGAAAGCCTGTGATTTACAAGGAGGGGGCGAAATGAGATTTGTAGGAATAGAGATGGAAGAAGATAGGAGTCATCATTCCGAGTCTTGACCGTAGAATATAAAATTATTATGGAGGAATTAATATGAAAAAAATTAAGATGGCATTTCTAGCCATCGCCACATTAACCTTGTTTGCAACAATTACAGGCTGCTCTCCTAGAAAAGTTGCCAGTGCAAAAGCGTCAGGTGACTCTTCTTCAAGGCCAGAGAAAGAAAAGGAGTCAGGAAAAAGCACTGTATCCAACGGCGGTGAAAATAAACCTTTGACAGTAACGGGAGAAATTGCAGGTTCGGAAGTCTTCATAAAAGGCCGCACCGTAGAAATCTGGGCAAAGTGGTGCTGTGACCACGAGGTAACGCAGGCAGAATACCAGTCTGTTATGGGAGAGAATCCAAGCGAGTTTTCTGGTTTAGACAAACCGGTGGAAAATGTAAGCTGGGAAGATGCCATCATGTACTGCAACAAGAAGAGTTCTGCTGATGGAAGAACCCCCTGCTATAAGGTGAACGGCAAGACGGATACAAGCCAGTGGGGCTATACCCCTCACGGTTACGACAGCATAAGCGGAACCGTAACCTGCGACTTTACCGCCAACGGCTACCGCCTACCCACCGAAGCGGAGTGGGAATGCTTTGCACGTGGCGGCAATACCAGCGACTCCAACCAGACCACCTACAGCGGAGGCAACACAATAGGAAGCGTCGCTTGGTATGATGGTAACAGCGGGGAAAAGACCCACGAGGTAAAGACGAAGGCATCAAATGCTCTAGGATTATACGACATGAGCGGTAACGTATGGGAGTGGTGCTGGGATTGGTATAGCGATATAACCACGAGCACGCCGTCTTCTGGTGCTGCGTCGGGTTGGGGCCGCGTCAGGCGCGGTGGCAGTTGGTACGGCCGCGCCAACTTCTGCTCTGCCTCCTACCGGATCTACGGTCTGCCGTTCCTCCGCAGCCGCGACTACGGTTTTCGTGTAGTGAGTTCCGGGTCTGAATAATGAAAATTTACGCTCCGT
>JAFXWC010000037.1 GCA_017534445.1 Treponema sp. | reverse complement strand
TGTAGACCTGCTTCTTTCCCTTGAACTGCTTCTTTGCCGGAGCCTTGTTGCCCTGCATGGAAGAAGCATCGCCAAATGGACGACCGCCACCCTGACCGCCAAAACCGGGTCTTGGGCCAAAGCCACCCTGACCACCGCCACGGTTAAAGCCACCGCCCTGACCGTTGTTGTTGTAGCCACCACGGTTAAAGCCGCCACCCTGGCCGTTATTGTTGTAGCCACCACGATTGTAGCCGCCACCCTGGCCGTTATTGTTGTAGCCACCACGGTTGTAGCCACCGCCCTGGCCGTTGTTGTTGTAGCCGCCACGGTTGTAGCCGCCGCCCTGGCCGTTGTTGTTGTTGTAGCCACCACGGTTATAGCCACCCTGACCGTTGCTGTTTCTGTCGCGCTCACGGTTCTGGTAGCCTTCGCGAGCCTGAGTACCGGTAAAACCACCGTTACCACGACCGTAGTTATTGTAGCGTCCGCGTGAAGGGCCGCTCAAGTTTCCAGCCTTTACGTTTGGACGGGCACTTGCAATTTCAAAAGTCGTGCGCTGGGGACGCTGGGCAGGCTTCTGCTCATCGCTTTCCTTCTTTCCAGATGCAGCAGGAACTTCTGCCGGAACTTGAGGAGTCTTAGGCTTTTGCTCTTCCGTAGAAGGAATCTTTTCCTTCTGGATTTCTGAAGAAGCACTTTCCTTCTTCTGTTCTTTCACAGCAGCCGGGCTTGAAGGGCTTGCGGGAGTCTTGCGCTTTACCACAAAAACCCTCTTCTTGGGCTGTGCCGGTTTTGAGTCGCTGTTCTTTTCTTTCTTAATCAATACTGCTTTGGGCTTGTTCTCTTCTTCAGCCATATAATCCTTTTTCCTACTCCTGTTCCTTTTCAAGTTCCTTCCGGCTACGCTTCTTGGCGTCCAGAACCTTACTGCTCACCGCCGGAAGAAGATTCGCCGCTCTCTGCGCCATCCCCGCTTGCAGAATCAGCGTTCTCTTCGTACTCATCAACAAATTCAACGTTCTCGTTGATAATCCTGTTGATTGCTTCTATTTCTTCGGCAGAAACACCTTCCACCTTGTTTGCAGAACCATCATCATAAGCAGCCATAAACTGCTCAATGTCTTCT
Source organism: Treponema sp. (assembly GCA_017534445.1). GTDB lineage: Bacteria > Spirochaetota > Spirochaetia > Treponematales > Treponemataceae > Treponema_D. The sequence continues at coordinate 17,553 of JAFXWC010000037.1, read as the reverse complement.
ATACCGGCAGCGGCAAGTTTTTCCGCAACAGCCTTGTCCACACCAGGAAGCTGTACAATAGTAGAAATTTCTTCGTATTCTTCTTCTGAAGGCAGTTCCTGTCCACCGTCAAAGAGTTTTTCGGCAGCCTTTCTTGTGTCTGTCTCGGTAAGATCCATTTCTGCAGCCTGCTCTTCCGTCTTAACGTCAATGCTCCAGTCGCAAAGGCGGTTTGCAAGGCGTACGTTCTGGCCCTGCTTTCCAATTGCAACGGAGAACTGGCTTTCGTCAACAATGGCAAGAGCCTCTTTCTTCTCTGAATCCAAAATTACAACGCGCTTAACTTCCGCTGGGGAAAGTGCGTTCTTTATAAAGACATGAGGATCATCGTCATAGCGGAGGATGTCTATCTTTTCACCGCCAAGCTCACGGATAACACTCTGAATGCGCATACCCTTAAGACCTACGCAAGCTCCAACAGGATCTACGTCTGCCTTTGATGAAGTAACCGCAATCTTTGTCCTGTAGCCTGCCTCGCGAACAACCTTGAACACAGAAACAGTTCCGTCGCCAACTTCAGAAACTTCAAGTTCTATGATTCTCTTTACAAAGTCAGGATCCGTACGGCTAAGCACAAGCTGAATACCTGTGGCATTCTTGCGGATTTCCTTAATAAGAGACTTAATTCTGTCGTTCTTTTCGTAAGACTCGTGTGGAGCCTGGTACTTCTGAGGAAGAACGCCCTCAACCTTGCCAAGATCCATGTAGATGTTGCCGTTCTTCTCTCTCTGGTAATAACCGATGATTACCTGGCCAACCTTGTCCTTGTATTCATTGTAAAGGTTGTCCTTAAAACTTTCGTTAAGAGCCTGATGTGCATTCTGTTTTCCAACAGACACGGATGAGCGTACGAAATTCTTTGGGTTGATTTCAATCTTCATTGAATCGCCGACAGCCGCATCCTCAACAAGCTGCTGGGCCTCCTCAAGCTCTATTTCCGTAGCAGGGTCATAAACACCGTCAACAACGGTCTTCATGGCGTAGACAGAGACATCGCTCATGTCATCTGCAAATTCAACGATACAGTTATCGCCAGCGGCAGGATAAGTTTTCCTGTAAGCCGCCTTAATCATGTTCTCAATTGTCTGCCTGATTGAATCCTCGCTGATTCCTTTCTCTGCAGAAAGCGCACGGATTGCATCTGCCATTTCTGACATATCAAGCCTCCCTTTTAATGTAAAAATTTTGCCTTTGCAATATCTGAATAAGGAATGTCTTTTGAACCTTCCTTTGTTTTCAATACAAGATGTTCTGTATCAGAACTTTCGATGGTTCCCGGAACCCAGTCGCCAACCTGCCTGTCCCAAACCTTAACTTCCTTTCCGGTAAAGAATGAAAATTCAGCGGCATTGCGAATGGTACGCTCAAGCCCCGGAGAACAGACGCTCATGTAAACATTGTCCTCGCTTTTGCCAAGGAAAGCTATCAAAGCCGGCATAAGGGCACGCTGGACCTTTGAACAGTCCGACACGCCAATATCTTTTTTAGGGTCAAGCGACGCTATTACGGCGGTAACATTCACATTGCCCCCTTGGGGAACAACCTGAAGTTCAATCAGACGGCAACCCGCTTCTTCTACAATGTGCGAGCTTTCCGTAAAATAAGGAATGGAGTCTGCAGCAATATATTCCAAATCGAAAAAATACCCCTGCCCCGAAAATAAACCGGAGCCTTATAATAAAAAAGGAGCCGTTCGCGAGGCTCCATCTTAAAGAATATTAAAATGTTATATTACATTACCATTTTTCAACAAATGTGTCAAGTGAAAACCCAAAGAAAAGGCGAAATATAGGCACAAACCGGCCATTTTTCCTTGATGTAACTTTCATACACTCATCTTCCTTATTTTAAGGGAAGCAGTTTTTAGTTCCAGCAGCAGAAAGAGTTTCCCTTGGCAAAAAGTTCAAATTCGTTTGCTTTTTTTTAAGTCTGTAATATAATGATTTATAACGATTTAAGACGGAGGTGTATCACATGAACCGCAGAATTTTCTTGGCAGTTTTCTTGGTTTTGTTTTCCGGGGCTTTGTTTGCAAGTGAATCAGTTGTCTTCCAGTGGAGGTTCCGAAAGCTGATTCAGGACGACTTGGCTGACACATACGATGTCTTTCTCTACGAGTCTGCAAATGACGAAGAGCACCATTTGCTTACTCTCCCAAGACACCTTGTACCCACCGTAAGCGGTTCCGGGGCATATTCCAAGCAAGGGCAAGAGTCTGATTCCGATGTTTTTTCCTGGTATGCAGGCGGCGGAATTGGACTTGCACTGTTTTACACCGACGAAAAGCTTGAAGTTTACAAAGTTTATCTTGAAGAATCCGAAGAAGATGACTACCCTTTTATGGAAAGCAAGCCGCTTGCAGTCATACACGTAGGAAATGCAGACAGGGCCATACAAAAACAAGCCGAATATGTTGACATTCCTGAATTTTCTAGGACGCTAAAGGTTGAAAAGAAGCATGTTTTTGGCGACGACGTTTTTTACCTGCAAAGCATGCTGGTGAATTTCTTTGGGCAAAAGATAGACATTGACGGTTACTTTGGAAAGCAGACGGAAGCCGCGGTTAAGAAGGTTCAAAAGAAGCTGGGACTACCCCAGACTGGTGTTGTAACAAAAGAATTCTGGCAACTTTTGGAAGACGCTTCTTCTGATTATTCCGGGGTCTATTCTTACTAAAAATGAATAAACGGAGGTACTGATGGCCAGTAAAAAGTCAGGACGAATTTTTAAGGTTCTTTCGTTCGCGATAGCGGTTACCCTTGCGGGAAGCTCTCTTTCTGCGGGAGGAACAAAAGACCAGGGCAAGACTAGTTCAAACAGCACCGTTGCATCATCAGGTTATTTTGGAACAAAAGCTCCATCTGTTCAAAAGGCAGTTGGCGACATTGTGTTTAAGGACGGAAGCGCAACTCCCTACAAAAAGGGCCTAAAGCTTACCCAGTCACAGGGGGCTGCGGCAGTTGCAGTTATTTTCTATGTGGGAAGCGACTGTTCAAATGACGGCAGGCAGCGGACACTGGGCGTGGGGCTTATTCACGACAAAAGCGGCCTTGCATGGTGTTCAGAAAACGCATCTGCCTACAATGTTGAAATTAAAGAAATTGAATGTCCTTCACAGGGAAAGAGCGGCGGCTACACCTTCTCTGGAGACAGGGACGGAAGCGACAACCTTTTGCAGATTGCAGGCTATCTAAAAGACAGGGGCAAAAAAGACGACACTTCTGATCCGTCAAAATACCCGGCATTCTACTGGGCAAAAAACTACGCACAGGTAAAGGGAAGCAACGTAAGCGGAACAGAATACGCAGACGGCTGGTACCTTCCCTCTTCAGCAGAACTTTTTAAACTCTTTAAGGCAAAAGACACCATAGACAACATTAGCTGGGCACTGTTTTCTGCAGGGATAAGCGGCGGTGAATTTGGCTACCAAAAATACATGTCATCATCCCAGGAACCCACAAGCGAATCCAGCGACTTTGAAAAAATATGCGCATCAGTGCTTGGCTTTGCAACAGGTTCGCTAAACTTTACAGGAAAAAAGCCTGCTTCGGACAGAAACATCTGTGCCATACGCGAATTTGGCGCTGCAACAAGCACATCGGCTGTGGCAAAGGCAGGCTCTTCATCTGCGGCATCTTCAACATCCGCAACATCTTCAACACCATCAAAAGGAACAATAGGTACAAAAGCTCCAAGTGCAGAACGCAAAATTGGAGACATAGTGTTTACAGACGGAAGCTCCGTGCCTTACTCAAGCACCCTAAAGCTTACCCCTGCACAGAAAAATGCGGCGGTTGCAGTTATTTGCTACGTTGGAAAAGACTGCTCCGACGACGGAAAAAGGCGGGTTCTGGGCATAGGGCTTTGCCAGTCAAAGGGAAAAATCAAGCTTTGCACGCAAGATGCCACCCTTGCATACCGCTACGTTCCATCTCTTTTGGAAGACAAGTTGCGTTCAGGAAGCGGTGCCTTTGCAAAGATAGGAGAAAGTTTCAAGAACAATGGCGACTGGGACGACACGGATGACGAAGCAAAATACCCGGCATTTGCAATGGCAAAGAATTACGCAAGCCTTGCAGAAAGCCATGCGGCAGGAAGTGGATACGCTACAGGCTGGTACATTCCCACAAAAACGGAAGACTCACGCATAAGAAGCTATTCTGTCCTTTCCACGGTGAATGCGGCGCTGGAAGCATGCGGGGGATCAAAACTAGAGAGCGGCTCATGGTGGACTGTTAGCAACATAAACGAGGAAAACGGTCTTTTAACAACAAAGGCCACCGACTCACGCCAGGCATACTTTATCCGCGAATTTGCAGAAGAAAGCCCGGCTAAAGCAGAGGAAGCAAAAAAGCCAGCGGCCAAATACACACCTGCAAAGGGACGCTACATAGGCTCCAAGGCCCCAACAGAAAAGCGCAAGGTTGGAGACATTGTCTTTAACGACGGCAGCGCAGAACCCTACGCAAAGAACCTGCAACTTTCCGACTCACAAAAAAAGTCTGCGGTTGCAGTCATTTTCTACGTTGGAAAGGAATGTTCAGATGACGGCAAGGAACGCGCACTCGGAATTGCAGCCTGCGGAGAATGGGCAAACGTTGGCAAGAATGACCGCAAAATGATGCCTTGGTTCTACACACAGGGCAAGGACACAAACGTTGCATTCTGGCAGAACGTTGCATCTTTGCAGCCATCACGTACAAAAGACGGAAGCCAGGGGGTGCAAAAGCTCTACGACTTTATAAAAGAAAACGTCATTACAGCTGAAAGCGGAATAATACAGATTGGCGGTGCCAGAGTGGTAGAAAACCAGGACTGGTTTGAATTCTACAAAACAGTATTCCCAGTCTTTGAATCCGCTGAATATTTTGCCCAATACAGAAAGCTTCCTGTTTACGGAACAGAATACGAGGCCAATTGGTATGCCCCAACAATAGCGGAACTCAAGAAAGTCTACGAGGCAAGGGCCACGGTAGAAGCAGCACTCTCCCTTTGCGGAGGAACAAGACTTAGCGGAAAGTATTGGTCAATCTCCCAGTGCGAAAAGAAAGACTGGTGCGCCTACGCCTATGACTTTAGCTGGAACTCCGGCCTTGTGGAAGAAAACAAGAGCTGGCAAAATTCAAAGGTAATAGCCATTAGGGAATTTGCAGCAAAGGCACCAAGCAAGACCGCAGACAAAAAGCTCCTAAAAATAAGCGGTCTTTCAAACGTCAGCGGCTCAGATCCAAAGACGCTCCCAATCCCAAGCGTAAAAAGCAGGGCAACAAAACTTTCCCCGTCAAAATCCTACATCGGAACAAAAGCTCCGTCTGCACCAAAAGCAGTTGGAGACATTGTCTTTAGCGACGGAAGCGCAAAGCCCTACAAAAAGGGAACAAAGCTTTCCGCAGAAGAAGCAAGCTCTGCCATAGCCGTAATCTTCTACAAAGGAAAAGACTGCTCATACGACGGAAAGGAACGCACCCTTGGCATAGGCCTAAAAAATGCAAGGACTGTTGGAAGCCTAATCACCCGCGACGCAAAAGGCCCCAAAATCATAAAGTCAGCAGGCAATATATGCTGGTGCACAGAAGACGCATCCGCAGCCCATGTGGACATGCTACCGCTAAAATATGGCCACCACAAACACGGCTCTTATGCGCTCGAGCAAATATCTGCTTGGCTTAAAAAATATGGCAAAAAAGACGACACCTCCGACCCTGCAAAATACCCGCTCTTCTACTGGGCAAAAAATTACGCAGGCGTAGAAGGAAGCAAGGTAGGGTCAACCCCATTCGCAGACGGTTGGTATGTCCCTTCATCAAACGAAATGCTAAAATTAAAGGAAGCAATGCAGACCGTGGACGAAGCAAGAACTCTTTGCGGCGGAGACAGCCTAAAGCAGGAAATCTTCTTTACATCATCCACCCAAAGGGCAGAAGAATGGGATTGCGTTGTAATATTCGGCAAAGACGGAATCTACGCACCGCCAAAGTGGACAGGCGGCGGAAACAGCCAAACCGTATGCGCTATCCGCGAGTTTGATTAGGATTTTTTTTCTTTTTACGGAGCGGCAGGCCATTTCAAACTGTGTCCGGCACTCCGTAACCGGCCAGACTCCATGCAATTTCTACCACTCTAAAACCGATAGCGCCATGGGTTCACGCAGCGTAGCTTCCGGCGGGGCGCGTCATTTGTTTGCGAAAAAAATACTGCAAGTTTCCGCAGGAAACTTGTGGGTAGAAATTGCATGGATGCAATTTCTACCCGCTTTCCAGGGTTCCGGCTGTCGCCTCCATTGCCTAACGGCAACCCGCTTTCGCGGGCCCTTCCAATCGGGGCTAGGCTGGTGGGCAAGATCGCTGCAAACGAGTAATGTCTTTTTAGGAGGCAAGGCTTGTTTTAGAAGAAACTACTTTTATTTATGAAAGCGGCTTAATTTCAATCCCAAGCCTTTGTGCCCCTACAATAAAGCTGTGCATGTTGTCAGGCTTCCATTGCGTAGAAACAGCAATGCGTGTTCCGTCAGAAAGAAAAATCGGATGCTTGTTAAAGCGGCTTCCAGACCATTCATTTGGAGTAACATCTTCCCACCTGCGAACCATCTTTCCAAAGCCGGGTCTTGCCATATTGTCCGGGAATGCATTTTGCAGTTCGTCAAAAGAAATGCCAGAATGCGATTCAACATAATACTTTACGGCCGCATATACAGTCGGACCTTTTCCGCCAACAGGACTACCGTTTACCATGAATTGAGTCGCATCCTTTGAACCAAAGCTTGGTGACTGCATGTAGGAATAATTTTGCCTTTGGGTTGGCAAATCGGCAGGTGTGCTTCCAAAACTTCTTGTTGTCTTTGAACTGCTCAAATTTACCATATTGAATAATTCAAGCATTTTCACACTCCGCAAGAACAATTCCGAAGAATCAGAATCAGCCAAAGTCGCTTGAATTGTGGGAACTAAAATTTCTTTTTCAAAATCATCATTTGCAATGTATTTGAATTCAACTTTTTCATCATCAGAAAAATCCTTGTTCAAAACAGAAAAATAATCCCGAATAGTTTCATCTGTGGCAGGATTCACTTTTGGGGATGCAAAAATAATTTCATATTTGTAGTTTGGAAAGTAAGCAAGACCTATTAAATATGCCCGCAAAAGCTTTTTGCAAACCCTGTCTTTTGTCTCCAAGCGGCCACCATATTGCAAACCGTTTTCATGGAAGGCAACTTCAATCATATAGAGCTTTTCATTATTCACCCCAACAACATCCAGTTCTGCCTGCTTTAATGCTTGTTCCAGAGAACTCTTTTTGAACACATCAGAAAAATCGTTATGATTTTGAATTCTGTTGAACAGGTATTCTGCCTTTTCAAAATTAGATTTTTCTGTTTTCCACGAAGCCGCAGTCTTCCAGTTTGTTTGGGTCAGCATGCACTCTTTTACAGTCTTTAAATACGACTGAAGCAAAGATTCTCCAATTTCAATTTTCATATTTTTACCCCATCACTTGACTCATTTTATTCCGTTAAGTCCTTTCAATGCTTCTTTAGCATCTTCTTCACCTTGCAGAGAAGCCATCTCGTAATATTCTATGGCTTTTTTTATATTTTTTCTTACCCCATCACCATTTTCGTACATGACACCTAGGTTATATTGTGCCTCAGAGTCCCCATGTTCTGCAGCCCTTGTGAACAATTCAACAGCTTTTTTGTCGTCCTGCTCCACTCCTTGACCGTTGGCATACATGACCCCAAGGTTGTATTGTGCAGAGGAATACCCCTGTTCAGCTGCCTTCATGTACCATTCAACAGCTTCTTTGTAGTCCTGCTCCACTCCGTGACCGTTGTCATACATGCTTCCAAGGTTAAATTGTGCAGTGGAATGCCCCTGTTCGGCTGCCTTTGTGTACCACCTGAGAGCCTTTTCGTAGTCCTGCTCCACTCCGTGAGCGTTTTCATACATGCTTCCAAGATTGTTTTGTGCATAGGAATCTCCCTGTTCGGCTGCCTTTGCGTACCATTCGATAGCCTTTTTGTAGTCTTGTTCTACACCTTTGCCTATTCTATACATGCTTCCAAGATTGTTTTGTGCACCGGCATTTCCCTGTTCGGCTGCCTTTATGTACCATTCAAAAGCCTTGTTGTAGTCCTGCTCCACTCCGTGAGCGTTTTCATACATGCTTCCAAGATTGTTTTGTGCATAGGAATCTCCCTGTTCGGCTGCCTTTGCGTACCATTCGATTGCCTTTTTGTAGTCTTGTTCTACACCTTTGCCTATTCTATACATGGTTCCAAGGTTAAATTGTGCACCGGCATCTCCCTGTTCGGCTGCATTCGAAAACCATTGGAATGCCTTAACATAATCCTTCTCCACAGCATATCCATAATAATACATATTTCCAAGTCTGTATTGGGCAGAGGCATACCCTTGTTCAGCAGCCTTTGTGTACCATTCAAATGCTTTTTTATAATCCTTATCTACACCATCACCGTAATAATACATATTACCAAGTTCGGTTTGTGCACCGGAATTCCCCTGCTCGGAAGCCTTTGAGAACCATTCAAGAGCCTTTTCGTAGTCCTGTACTACACCTTGGCCATTGCGATACATGGTTCCAAGGTTGTATTGGGCCTCGCCCACCCCCTGTTCGGCTGCCTTTCTGTACCATTCGATTGCCTTCTTGCAGTCCTGCTCCACACCTTGCCCATTGTGATACATGACCCCAAGGATGTATTGTGCCACGTCCACCACCTGTTCGGCTGCCTTTGAGAACCATTCAAGAGCCCTTTCGTAGTCCTGCTCTACACCGTGACCACAGTAATACATGACCCCAAGGCTGCATTGTGCATTGGAATCCCCTAGCTCCGCTGCTTTTGTCCATAGTTTTACAGCTTTGGAATAATCTTGCTCTATACCTTTACCTAAGTAATACATCTTACCAAGCTCGACTTGTGCTTCTACGTCTCCCTGTTCTGCTTTTTTAGTTAGTTCATCAAACTTTTCATTTTCATTCATAAAAAACAATCTCCTGATGCATCCAAATCACTTGTGTAAACTATTATACCACCAATTCCCTGCAAAAACAAAAACAATATGGACTTTTCTTCTATTAATGTTTATACTTAAGCCACATTTTTTTTGGCGAAGTTTACATGGATAAAGTTTTTTTTAACGGAAGATTTAATAATTTGCAGGGCAAGGATTCCTCTTTTGACAAGACCGCAGCGGAACTTGATTTTTACAGAATACGCTCACTCGTTGCCCAGAATGCCGCAAGCGATGAAGGCAGGGAATTTTTTGAAGGCATAAACCCCAGCACGGATTTTTACGAAGTGGAAAGACGCAAGGCCATGGGGCGCGAATGGAATTCATACTTATGTTCCACCCGTCCGCAGGCAATCAGCTATTGGCCACCGGTAAAAAAAAGCTTTGAACTTTTGGGAAAAGAAGGTGCACAGCTTTCCGCAGCCCAGTTTTTTTCGCTAGCACAGTTTTTTACCTGCTGCACAAAAGCAGTCTCCCTTTTGCAAGAAGCATCCACAGAACTAAAAATACCGGAGCTTCTAAAAGCCTCTTCTTCCATAGACAAAAGCCAGCTTGATATGGCCGCAAAGAAAATTTTCAGCGTCATAGATTCAGACGGAAACGTAAAAGACCTTCCAGAACTAAGGGAAATCCGCGGAAGAATTTCTTCATTACGAAAGGAGGCAGAAAACGCATTAAGGCGCTACACATCAGACACAAGGCTTAGCGGAGTCCTTCAGTCAAACGTGCCCGTACTAAAAGGCGGAAAAGAACTACTTGCAGTCCGTTGGGACAGAAAAAGCGAAGTAAGCGGAATAATCCACGAAGTAAGCTCTTCGGGACAAACCGTCTTTATAGAAGTAGAAGAAGCCGTAAAGGCAAACAACTCACTTGTCCAGGCACAGTATGAGCTAGAAGAAAAAATCCGCACCATACTAAGAAACCTCACACTGGAAATAGGATTCTGCAGGGAAAGCGCAAGACAAGCCCACACCGCCATGATTCTCTTGGACACAACCTTCGCATGCGCAAGATGGCAAAAAAGCGTGCACGGTGTCTTTGCAGAAAACTGCGACCTACAAAAAGAACCGCCAAGCATAAAAGGGGCACGCCATCCCCTGCTTGGAGACAAGGCAATTCCAGTAGACATAAACTTTATGGACGGAAAGCGGGTACTTATAATAACAGGCCCCAACACAGGCGGAAAAACCGTTACGCTAAAAACAATAGCCCTATTCGCTTTAATGAACCAGGCAGCATTCCCATTGCCAGCAGAAGAAGGAACAAGGCTACCCTATTTTGACCGCGTGTTTGCAGACATTGGCGACGAGCAGTCAATAGACGAAAGCCTATCAACCTTCTCTGCCCACATGAAAAAAATCGCCTCCATGGAAAGACACGCTACGGAAAAAAGCCTTGTCCTTTTGGACGAACTTGCAAGTGGCACAGACCCCCAGGAAGGAGGAGCAATCGCAATGGCAGCCCTGGATGAATTCATCGAAAGAAAGTCATTCGTAATAGTTACCACCCACCACGGAATACTAAAAAACTACGGCTACACAAACCATTCATGCGTAAACGCAAGCGTTGAATTTGACCAGCAGACCCTAAGCCCAACCTACCGTCTTATGATGGGAGTGCCCGGAGAAAGCCACGCAATCGACATAGCAATGCATTCAGGCCTAAGCAAAAAGCTCATCCAAAAGGCAAAGGAATACATCTCCACACAGCAGGCAGACGTTAGCGCACTCATAAAAGGCCTTACCGCCAAGCACGAAGAAATGGATGCCCTTATCCGCGAACAAAAAGATGCGCGCGACAAGCTTGCAATAAAGGAAGTGGAACTTTCCGAGAGGGAAATAGAAGCAAAGCAGAGGGAAATAGAGCTTAGGGAACTTGAAGCCAAGCAAAACTTCGCATCCCTAAGAGAAGCAAGAAGCCGCCTTGAAAACCTTGTAAGGGAACTCCGCGAAGGAGAAATCACCAGAGAGAAAAACCTTAAAGTGCGCCAGTTCATAAAGGAATTTGAAGAGGATGCGGAAAAGAAAGAAAGCCAAATAGAAGAAGAAAGGCTACTACTAGAAAAACAGCAGGATGCCCTAAAAGAAAAAGAGGCCTTCTTTGCGGAAAACGGAATAAAATTCACAAAGGAATCAAGGCACTCAAATTCATCAAAGTCATCCAAAAAAACAAAAAGACGCATCTCCAACACGGAAGCACTTAAAAGCGCAAAGCCAATGCCAAAAGAAGAAAATGACCGCTACGCAAAAAAAACTTTCGAGCAGCCCAAAAAGATAATCCCCCAGCTTGCACCCGGCGTAGAAGTCTTGGCTGGCAGGGAAAGAAGAAAGGGAACCCTTGTCCAAAAAGAAAAGAACGGCGAAAGCTGGAGCGTACAGTTTGGGGCAATCCGCATGAGTGTTCCCACCCGGCAGCTTCAGGCACTTCCGTTAGAAGGCACAGGAAGCGGACAAACACAGGCAATTCAAAAGGCAGACTATGTGCTTGAAAACGCAGCCTCATCCGAAGGCGACTCCCGCCCACAGTTTGAACTAAGGCTTTTAGGCATGAGGTACGAAGACGCAATAAAATCTTTGGAAAGACAGATTGACCTCTGTACAATAACAAACTTTGCAAACTTCAGCATAATCCACGGAAAGGGAAGCGGCATTCTTCAGCAGGGAGTCCACGACTACCTTTCGCACCACCCCGCGGTAAAAGACTTCCACTTTGCCCGCCCGGAAGACGGAGGAACAGGAAAAACCTATGTTGAACTTCACACCTAACCCAAGCGCAAGCCCCCGCCACCTCGAAGCTGCACCTCGCCACCAAGAACGGTCGCTGAGCCTGTCGAAGCGTGATTCAGGGGCTGTCCACACACAAACAAACAGATTCCGAATCAAGTTCGGAATGACATTCTGCACAATATTCTCCATCCTAACCGCCATAATCCCCGGAAAATTCGCCGCAGCAGAAGCAACAGACGCAGCAGCAGAATCAACCGCAAAGAAAGACTTTTTCTCCTCCCCCCATTCAGGCCAAATACAAGATATAAACGGATTCCTCCCCGAACAAGTCTACATAAGAACAAGAACCCAGTCCTACTGCACATACGGAGAATTTGCCCTGGTAGACGGAAGAATCTATTTCAAAGAAAAAGGAGAAAGCCAATGGAAGCTCTTTAAGCAAACAGGCCTACCCCACCCCGACCCATCTTCAACAGACAAATTCACCCCGCCAGCAAGAATAGAAGAAATCTGCGCGGACGGAGACAGCTTCTACGCCTGGGACGGCGAAGGAACCCAGTACTACATCTACCTTGCAAAAGACGGCAAGCGCAAAGACAGAAGCTGGCTAAGAAAATTCGGCTTTCCAAAAAACACCTACCTTAGCATGAACGACCTTGTAAAAAACTACCGGGGATGGAGCATGGGAGCCCGCAGAATAGAAGTCCTTTGGCACGAAGACCGCTACGGCAACCCACACCACTACGGAACAATGGGACTAGAAACAGTCTACTTCCTAACAAGCGACGGCCAGCACATAAGGTTTGCAGACTCAGGCCTACCGCAAGACCTAAGCAGAAGCGTAGAAGTTCCCCTTAACGGAAGTTTCATAGCGCAAAACATAAGCGTCTCTGCAGACAGCGTATTCCTAATTGGAAGCAGGGGCAGCATGTACACCCGCCTGATTGACTTTGACACCATGGGATGCGACCCAATGTTCTTCCAATATACATACGACAAAGTGGAACAAAAATACAGCGGAAGCGAATACCTTTCAAACTATTCCCCCTGGGCACTCCCCGCAGAAGACTGGATGGAGCAGCCAAAGATTCCCCTCTACGGACAGGCAAGGCTCACCAAAATGATAAGCATAGCGCAAAACGGCCACGGAAACGCCGCAAGGGAACTGCGGGTTGCAGGAAGAGACCAAAACGGAAATACAGGCTTTTACCACAAGCAGATTTTTGACGATGAATGGAGCTTTACCAAGGCCAACCTTATTCTGGACGAAAGACTATTCCTTGACCCATCCCAAGAAGAAATAGGAAAAAGCGACAACATTGAATATTCAGGCCCCCTAATCAAAAACGGAAAACCGCTTGAAGGATTCAGATGCTTTCTTTCGGGAGCAAGCCTCTGCTCAGAAGACGAATGCAGCCTTAACATAGCATACAAAGGCGAAAGGTGGAAGTGCAGGCTCTTCGCGGTAGAAAAGTGGACCTACATGCAGCGCTACGACCCTGGCCGCGACGAAAGCCTAAGGGACTACTTCATCACCCCGGAATTTGACCAAAAGGAATTCGACAGCTACTCCCCCGAATTCTCTTCCATACTAAAAAAACTCTTTGGCGAACGGAACCACAAGCTCTTCGTCTTTTCCGCAAAAGCATCGCTTGAATACTTCCAGATAACAATCAACGGCTCCGAGGGTGCAAGCTTCCTTTCAAAAATTTCCCCCCTTGAACAGCAGCAGGACACATACGTAATCTTTCTTACAAAAAGAGGCATCTTCCAAAGGAACACAATAACCCTAAGAACCGCAACCCTCTTTCCAAGAAAGAACTGGGAAAAATACTTCCAGCCAGAACTTACCCTGCAAAACGGAAAAAGCTATTCCATAAAAGAAAGAACACAAGTTCAAAATGTAATAGACCTAAACAAAAAATGCGCGGACGAACTAAAAAAAGAAATAAATGAATCCAAAAAAACATCCAGCAGCGCAGGCACTTCGCGTTGGGGCTACAGCATCATAGACCTCATTACACGAATCACCTTCCTAAACCGCCTTAATTTCCCCAAGATAAAACAGGTAACATCTTTCGGAAAACAAATAATGACAAGCAACGCAGAAAACTTTGCCCAGCTTGCATCCTACAAAGAACTCATCTATTCAAACATACTGGACTTGGTGGAGCGCCGCATTCAAAACTACTCAAAAATAATAGAAGACTTCGACGCAAACAAAATAAGCTCCACGCTAAATTCAGACGCAAAAGATTCATACGTAGACTACTTTGACACAATTTTCCTGCCCCACTACGCAGAAGAAAAAGACAAGGACGGCGGGGTTATGGCAAGCGTACAGATAGCAAGGGAAACGCCCTTTGTACCGGCCTACGTATTCTTCTCCACCGACGGCTCCATGATTATCGTGCTCCTAAAAGATTCAATCGGAACCATAACGAGCCTGGAAAAATTGCCCTCATCCGCAGAAGAAGCAGAAAAAATCTTCGCAGAAAAACCCGTAAAATTCCAAGTTGAACTCTTGCTCACAAACTTCAGCGGCACGGAAAAAGACCGCTCCGTACTCAGCAACAAAAAAAGCCCCGAATGTTTCTACGACACAGGCACCCTCGAATGGAACGGAAAAAAACTCACCATAAAAGCAAGAACTGCCCTCTACAGCTACAAGGAAATCTTCTGCGGAAAATAATTCTATCTCCTATTTTTTTGGACGGTACCGTTAACCGCTCTACCATTCACGCATTGGCTAACTCGACACCCATGCCCCTGCGCCACCGCCCTTCCGGGGTTCCGCTATCGCTCCATTCCTTCGGAACGCTGCGCGCCCCTCCACGGCGGCGTAAGTCGCCAAAAATTCTGCACGCTGCTAACCCGCCCTCCATGGCTCGGTATTGATTGGCAAGAAACAGTCGTTCCCTGTGTTACAAATAGAACACCCATGCCCCTGGGCCCGTCGAAGGGAACTTTTTGCACAAGATGTGTCATTATCGGGCTAGACCCGATAATCTGCTTTTAGAAATTCAGGACTGCTTAAACTCAAAAATAATCCTATTATTCATCATCCAATTCCGGAATGCGCTGCTTTAGGGCCGCCATAAAATCCTCACCGGAAACGCCTTCCCTAAGACATGCAAAGATGCAGTTGTCGCCCGCAACAGTTCCAAGAATCTCATCCATGTTCAAAGAATCCAGCGCATTGGAAACAGCATCCGCATGACCGCCAAAAGTCTTTATAACAACCGTGCTGGAATTATAATCTATGCTAACATAACCGCGCAAAAAGTCCTGAATATAAATCTGCTCGCTCTCACGCCTCTCGTCCTCATCAGGAAGAGTATACACGTAACCCGCATGACCGTCACTCACCTTGCCAACCTTCAAAAGCTTAAGGTCGCGCGAAAGAGTTGCCTGGGTAACCTCAAAGCCCTCCTTCTGCAGGTAGCCCAAAAGCTCCTCCTGGCTCTCTATGCGGTAGTTTTTTATCAATTTGCGAACGGTCTTAAGCCGTGTAAGCCTCTCTTTCAAAGCAAAACCTCTTATGCACAATTATGTATATTTATGCATAATTAGTCAAGTTCTTTTACACTTCTTATTTTGGAACATACTTTATATTCTCACGATGTCAGGAACTCCATGCATGGGCAACAGCCAACTTCCGCAACTGCGGAAGTTGTAAATAATGTCTTTACAGATCCAGTAGACTTTAGTCGACTGTGCGAACCACGCGGAAGCCAACGATTATGTTGCGGTAGCTCGGGTTATAGAAGTATCGCTTTGCAACATAACACATTGTATCGGCTTGATGAAAGTTGCCACCACGACAAATGCGGAAAGCACCAGACGAAACACCGGTAGACGGAGTTGTTACACTTATGTTTTCTGCGTACCAGTCCCAGCACCATTCATCTACGTTTCCACTCATATCATATAAACCAAGTGCATTAGCACTCTTTGTCTTTACCTCGTGGCTTGTATCTTCACTATTTCTGTTATACCAGGCAACGTTATCTATTGTGTTACTCCCGCTGTAAGTAGTTTGCCCAGAATTGCTTTTGTTGCCTCCGCGGGCAAGGTATTCCCATTCGGCTTCCGTTGGCAATCGATATCCGTTTGCGCTAAAGTCGCATGTTACAGTATCCCATGTTGCATCTCGGACTGCAGGAACATCTCCCCATTCAGAAGGATTTGTTTTTCCATTAATCGTGTAGCAGGGAGAGAGGCTTTCAGCCAAACTCCTCTTGTTGCAGTAAACGATAGTATCATACCATGAGACATAATACGCAGGATAATTGTTTCCGCAGCCATACCCTGTACTTGGCGGATTAGAACCTGCAGTATATGTACAGTAGGTTTCATATTCCGCCTGTGTTACCTCGTGATCACTTGCCCACCCTAAATAAATGTCTACAGAACGTCCATCTATAAACACACCAGAACCCGTTATCCCGCCGGAAGGAGTAGAAGGATTAGAAGAAGTAAAAGAAACATCATCGTCATCGATTTCTCCACCACCACCCCCTCCGCAAGAGCATACAACAAGGCTAACCACCATAATTATAGAAAACCTTACAAACTTTTTCATAGAATTCCTCCGTTTATTCTTTGTAAAATGCGAATACTTATTGCTTTATGATTAAAACATTCGCTTGTAAATTTGTTATTTGCGATTATAATTCGCTATTAGAGAATTGTCAACTCAATTTGCTTATTCAAAAGTGGCTCTAATGATGCTTTAATTTGATTATGAATTCAATTGAATTAGGAAATTTATACGGAGATAACATCAAAAGAATACGTCAATCAAAAAACATGAGTCAAGATGTTCTTTCGGAAAAAGCAGAAATAAGCCCAGGGTTTCTGAGCGAAATAGAAAATCATAAAAAAACAGGAACATTTGACACTTTGGCAAAAATTGCAGAAGCACTTGAAGTTGAGCCTTATGAACTATTACTACCACAAAATGCCTGCGTAAATATGGACAGCAGAAAAACAAAACAACTTATGAAGCAACTACGCAAAAATGTTTGTGACACAATTGATACAATAGAAAAGTTTTTGTCGACCAAATAAGAAATCGTTTTTTCTGGAAAAATCAAGACTTTTTATCTGGACGTTTATAAAACAGCCTTATTCATACTTTCGTTCCAAATAATTGTTATAATTTTCTTTGCTATTTTATAAAGTAACAATACCGCCAACGGCAGTACACCAATAAAATATGCTCCAGAAAGAATTGGATCTGTGTGTGCTGTGTGGGGGAATTGCAACGAAGCTTCAAGCAGGTGCTCCTCCCCCTTTGATAAGAAAAATTAGAACTTTTTGCCCATTATTGCGCGGACTATCGCAATCAAGAGACAGGTTCCCGCAACACCAACGATGATTGATGTTATAAGGCCGCTACCAATGTGGATTCCGAGTACGCCAGCAAGCCAGCTACCGATTGCGCTACCCACAATACCAAGAAGGCAGGAAAGCCAGAATCCGTGGGCAGACTTCATGACAATGCTTGCAAGCCAGCCGATAAAAGCACCAATCAAAATTGTAATGATAAGGTTCAACAACATAAAAAATTCCTCCGTACGGCAGTTTAGTGTTTTCCGCTTTGCACCATGCCTTGCGCAATGCTTTTTGCAGAAAAATGCCGCTAACTTTAGTATAGCATAATTTTTTGATTTTTGGTATATTTATCTAACAATTTTTATCAGGGGCTTTAAAATGGCAGAAATCGCATGGAACAACCTAACATCTCTCGAAAG
>JAFXWC010000036.1 GCA_017534445.1 Treponema sp. | reverse complement strand
GGGAATCCTTAGCGACTACCTTAGCAGAAAGACCCGGGAGGTAACAAACATGCTCTGTGCCAAATACGACTACAAGATGGACATTGCCGTAAAACAGGAAGAAGCCTTCGAGGACGGGATGGAGAAAGGGCTAAAGCAAGGAATAGAACAAGGAATGGAGCAGAAGGCTGTAGAAGCTGCTATAACTCTGATAAGAGAATTCGGCATATCCGTGGAGGAAGCTGCTGAAAAGATGGGAGCTCCCTTGGATAAAGTTTTGGAAAAAATGTCCAACAAAAAAACCGGGCGGTAACAAACATTCCCTGCGACTACCCAAAATCCACTATAAACTCCCCCTAAAAAACACCGATAGTCTAAATATAAAGATACTTGAAGTTTTGGAGATTTTGTAGTATATTGAGATTATGACTGGAGATCTTAGTTTTAAGGGGGGAGCCTATGAAAAAGGTGAATTTTTTTCTTGTCACATTCTTTTCCTTGGCTTTTAGTTTTTCAGGTCTTGCCTATGCAAAGGGTAAAGATTCCCTTTCTCCAGAGATGGTTGGCGTAAAGGGCAGGGATTTTACCGTAGGTGTTACAGAAGTAACGCAAAAACTTTACAAGCATGTAACCGGCACAAATCCGTCTTATTTTAAGGGCGACAACCTCCCCGTAACCAACGTAAGCTGGTACGACGCAATAATATTCTGCAACAGTCTTAGCAAAAGAGAAGGCCTAACTCCTTGCTACAGCCTTAACGGAACTACAGACATAAGCAAGTGGGGTGAGCGGCCAGAAAATTCAATCTGGTCTGAATGGTCTTCCGTAAGCTGCAACTTTGAGGCAAACGGCTACAGGCTTCCAACCAAAGAAGAATGGCTCTACGCTGCCCGTGGCGGAGAAAACCACAAGTATTCCGGAAACGAATATGTTGGCGGGGTGGCCTGGTACAACGTAAACAGCGAGCGCATGCCCCACGAAGTTGGCGAAAAATTCGAAAACGGCTACGGCATCAAGGACATGAGCGGCAATGTTTGGGAATGGTGCTGGGATCACTACGATGTTTACAGCACGGACATGGGCGGCAGCTACAGCGACGGCTCAAAGTTCTGCATACTGGACGGCAGGTCCGGCAGCATCCCCATGGTAACAAAAACTGCCAGCCTGGGGTTCCGCGTCTTTAGAAGCAGGTAGAAAAAATACTTTCATTTCTTGTAATCCGTAATGCCCAACCTGTTCCCAAATGGGTCTTCAAATTCAACTGCATTCCCTGTGCGGATTTTGTAGGGTTCCGAAAGGAATATTAGGCCTATCTTTTTTAATTCCTTATAGCTTTTTGCGACATCATCTACTACAAACCAGATTACGGGTTTTGCATCCGGGAACTTGTGCTTGTCTTTTAATATGATGGCTGCTTCTTCTGTGCCAACGCTAAAGGCCGACATTCCTATGTCCGGAAAATCAAATTTTAGTTTGAGCCCCAGAGTCTTTCCGTAAAAAAACTTTGCGGCTTCCATGTTGTCAATTGGTAGAAAAAAGTTGTCATAACTTTTCATTCTTAATGCCTCCTGATTGCATTTAGTGTTCTACATATAAGGATGCAAAATATTTTGTAAAGTTATGGGCGGGGTAAAAATTATTTGAAAATTTCAATTACTTTTAAAAACCAAGTCTCGGAAGGTTTTGCTTCTGGCATGTGCGAATACAGGTAATTTACTTTTGCGCGGACTTCGCCGTCAAAGCGATAATCTTTTTCTTTATAGTCAAGGCGGGATATTGTCTTTTTCATCAGTGACTTATTTTTTTCATGTGATTCCCTAAACTTAATCCAAGCGGTACAACTGCAGGGATTTTTTGCATCAATAAGATTGCAGTGGTCTGCAAAGAAGGAATCCAAATTCATTCTTGCCCTGAACAAAAGTCCTTTGAGCGTATTTGGTGAAACTTCAAGAAGCTCTGCCACGTAATCCGCATTCATTCCAAACATGTCCACAAGAGAAAAAGCAATGCGCTGTTTTAGGGTAAGTTTTCTTACCATTGCCATAAAGCATCCGTTCTGCAAATTTTTTAATTCATCCGCAACAATAACTTCTTCCTCTGCTTGTGGAAGCGGTTGAGCAATTATTTTTCCGGCAGTTTCAGCTTCTTCCAGCTCAATGGAACTTTCTTCTGCAGCACCGCTTTTCCGCAGGAACATAAGAAAATGCCTGTAGCAAATTGACGTAAGCCACTTCTTAATGGCCTTTGCATCCCTAATCTGGTTTTTCTTTTTAAATGCAGTCAGAAAGGTCTGCTGCGTCAAGTCTTCCGCATTGTCTGGATGGCAAGACAGTTTTAGCGCAAAGTTGTATATGTAAAGATAGTTCTCTTTGAAAATGTCCTCAAAATTCATTTTGCTGCTTTTGTTTATTCAACACAAAACCTTGCCCTGCTGGTTGGTGTTTCAAAGACGTCGATTGCAAAAAGCCTTGCGCTTCCTTCATCTCCCTTACCCTTTAGCTCTGGAAGAAGACTTGTTATGCGGTTAAAAATCCATGTGGCTATCCGCTCCGCACTGGGGTTCATCTTAAAAACTTCCATGTCGTTCAAATTGGTATGGTCAAGCTCATTGCAAACATCCCGGAGTGTCTTCTTTAGGATTCCAAAGTCCAAAAGCATGCCTCCTTCATCAAGCTGCGTACCCCGGACATGGGCATAAACCTTGTAGTTGTGCCCGTGAAGGTTTTCGCACTTGCCGTGATAGTCCTGCAAAAAATGAGCCGCGCTAAATTCCGCCTCCACGCGCACTTGGTAAGAATGCCTTTCTTCCATTTGTTTCTCCTTAGATATAGGTTCTCTTGCCCCTTATATTGCCCCTTCGTACACAAGGCCCTGCTCACCGTCTACTGTTACGGAAAGATCGTTTTCCAGCTTGAGTGCACCAGGTACGTCCAAAATCCAGACCAGACGCTTGTTTATAAAGGAAAGTTCCTGCGCGCTAATGTCGCTGCCACCTTCAGAGATAACGCCCTCTGCAATGCGCAAAAGGGGAAGGGCTGCTTCCGTAATTCGCTTTAGCACCATAATGGTGTTGTGCTGCACGTTGATTTTTTCTCCGCGTTCCAAAAATGAATCTACGTGCACTATGCGGCCAAAAGCCCTTTTACATTCCTTTGATGCAAATCCAAATCGCGTTCCCCTTGCAAGAACGTTTCCCACGATAAGCACTTTGATTGTGTTCGCCATAAGGGGACTGCTAAGCGGAATGCCCGCGCACAAAACAACCTTGTCGCTAAGATGGACCGCCCCTTTTTCAAGAGCCATCTTTACCGCATTCTGAATCATCGTCTCCGAGTCGTCCGCAAGGTCGCAAAGGCAGGGAATTACCCCCCATTGAATCATCAGCTGCCTTGCTACCCGCTTTTCCGGAGTTACCGCAATAACAGTCTGCTCCGGTCGGTAGCTTCCAATCATGCGGGCGGTGTTTCCGTGCAGGGTTGGAATAAGAATTGCGTTTGCCTGAATGTTTCGCGCAAGCTTGTAGGCACTGTGAGTAACCGCGTGCCCCACTTCAAGACCCGGCCTGTAGGAACTGTCTATGAACTTCATCCTTGAGCGGTATTCAGAAGAATTTTCCGTGGTGGTTGTAATAAGTGCCATAGTCTTTACAGCTTCCACCGGATATTTTCCGTTTGCAGTTTCACCGGAAAGCATAACCGCATCAGTTCCGTCAAAAACTGCATTGCTAACGTCGGTCAGTTCTGCGCGTGTAGGCCTGGGGTTTACAATCATTGAATCAAGCATCTGTGTTGCAGTTATTACAGGCTTTCCCGCATCACGGCAGGCAGAAATTATGTGCTTCTGGGCAAGTGGAATGCGCTCTACCGGCAGCTGAACGCCAAGGTCGCCTCTTGCAACCATTATTCCGTCCGCTTCCTTTAATATAGAAGAAATATTGTTCACGCCTTCTTCGTTTTCAATTTTTGCAATAACCTTTGCAGATGAGCCAAGGCCTTTAAGGTAGTCCTTAATCTGGACAATTTCCTCCGCAAAGCTAACAAAGCTTGCCGCCACAAAATCAATGTCCATCTCTGCGCCAAATTTAAGGTCCGCCTTGTCCTTTTCGCTCATGATGGGAAGCCCCGCATGAACTCCTATAAGGTTCACGTTTTTGTTAGAGCTTATTTTTGCCGAGTTTGCCGCAGTACAGATAATTTTTTCGCCATTAAGACTTTTTACGTCCAGCTCCAAAAGACCGTCTGCCACAAGCACGCGCATACCGCTCTTTAGCTTCTTAGCCGCGTCCTTCCAGGAAAGCGATATGTGATTGGGAGTACATTCTGATTCGTCAGAGACAAGTTCAACGGTGCTGCCAGCTTCTATTTGAATCTCTGCATTGCCGGCCGTCTTACCGGTACGTATTTCTGGCCCCTTTGTATCAAGCATTATGGCAACCGGCGTGTTAAGTTCCTCGCTAATCCGCTTTACCCGCTCCATGGCCTCTTTGTGCCATTCATAAGTTCCGTGCGAAAAATTAAAACGTGCAATATTCATACCCGCAAAAATCATGCTGCGGATTGTTTCGTCCTTGTTGCAAGCCGGCCCGATAGAACAGACTATCTTTGTTTTTCTGATATTCATTATTTTTTACTCCCAAAAGTGGCAGGTCTTACTATACCGAAAAACTTAAAGATTTGCAATCTTAAGGATTTTTTGAATTTTTCTCTTCTGGACGGAACTGCCTTTGCTCTGCCATTCACTCATAAACTAAAATCGGCATAAATGCCATTTGTTTACGGGCTTTCCGGGGTTCCGGCTTTCGCCTTCATTGCTTTGCAACGGCTTCGCCGCCCCTCCAATCCCGCGTAGGCTGCCAGTCCGGCTCTGCAAACAGTCTGATTTTTTTTCCTTCAGTTTTCCGCATTCAAACCGCCCAGCCTGTCCGCAGACTTTTCCCAGGGAAGGGCATGGTACCATCTTTCACGCCTTTCACCGCTCCATTTTTTGTGTAAAAACCTGTCCATCAAGTTGCCGGTTATGGAAGGAAGCCCAACCACAAGTAAGTATAGCGGCCCAAGAACAAGAGACTGCCTCTGGTGCCCGCTCTCGTGCATCAGGCTCGCCTTGTCCGCCACGGCTGCATCGGCAATGATAAAGCTTCCAAGAGAAATTGCGCAGTACTTCATAAAAGGCCCTGGCTTTTTTGCCTCGTAGTAACTTATCCCAAACCGCTGCCTCTTCCTTGCCCGCTCAACCAGGCAAAGTACAATCCCCAAAAGATTCTGCGGCAGCTGCCAGATAAAAAGAATTGGTTTTAGAAAAAACATCCCTACGATTCTAACCTAAAGCCGCATTTTTTTCCACATTCCCCCTTCTTCAAAATCTATTATTTCCCGTATTTCCATTTGCCAAATCACATAAACAAGTGTATAATAGTAAATATTTTATTGCATCAAACGTAGGAAGAAAAATTGGCTATTACAGAATACTTGGAAAAGAACCGTAAGCTTTACGGAGATGAAGTTGCTCTTGTGGAAGTTAACCCGGAGCAGGAAGACACACGCAAAATCACTTGGAAGGAATACTCTCTTATCCAGAGCACGGACAAAACCTTCTACCGCCGCGAAATTACATGGCGCGTCTTTGACGAAAAGGCTAACCGCATGGCAAACATGCTTCTTGCACGCGGGGTAAAGAGGGGAGACAAGGTTGCAATCCTTATGATGAACTGCCTTGAATGGCTGCCTGTCTATTTTGGAATCCTAAAGGCCGGGGCTATTGCAGTTCCGCTGAACTTCCGCTACACCGCCGACGAAATTCTCTATTGCTGCAACCTTGCGGACGTAGACATACTGGTCTTTGGCCCAGAATTCATTGGACGCATTGAATCCGTGGAAGAAAAAATCAGCAAGAACCGCCTCTTGATTTATGTTGGCGAAGGCTGCCCAACATTCGCAGAAAGCTACCGCGAGCTTGTTGCGGACTACCCCAGCAAGGCACCCGGAATAGAGCTAAAGGAAAGTGACGATGCCGCAATTTATTTTTCTAGCGGAACAACAGGATTCCCCAAGGCCATTCTGCACACCCACCAGAGCCTAAGCCATGCCGCCTTAGTTGAACAGAAGCACCATTCCACAAGCCGCAGTGACTGCTTCCTCTGCATACCGCCGCTCTACCACACAGGAGCCAAAATGCACTGGTTTGGCTCGCTCGTTTCCGGCAGCAGGGCTGTTTTGCTAAAAGGCACAAAACCAGAATACATCCTTGGAACCGTAAGCCGCGAAAAATGCACAATCGTATGGCTCTTGGTTCCGTGGGCACAGGACATCCTTGATGCGCTGGACAGGGGAGACGTAAAAATCGGCGACTATTCCCTTGAACAGTGGAGGCTCATGCACATTGGCGCACAGCCAGTTCCTCCATCCCTCATCAAGCACTGGCTTGAATACTTCCCCGGCCACCAGTACGACACCAACTACGGACTTTCGGAAAGTATTGGCCCGGGCTGCGTACACCTGGGAGTGGAAAACACCCGCAAGGTCGGAGCAATCGGAGTTCCTGGATTTGGTTGGGAATGCAAGATTGTGGACGCAGAGACCGGAAAGGAAGTTGAAAAGGGCAAGGCTGGAATCCTTTACGTAAAGGGCCCAGGCGTAATGAAGGAATACTACAACGACCCGGAAGCAACAAAGGCCGTGCTTCACGACGGCTGGCTTGACACTGGAGACGTTGCCCAGCAGGACGAAGAAGGCTTCTATTATCTGGTAGACCGCGCAAAAGACGTAATCGTTTCCGGCGGCGAAAACCTTTACCCTGTCCAGATAGAAGACTTCCTCCGCAAGAACGACAAAATCCACGACGTAGCCGTAATCGGTTTGCCGGACAAGCGCCTTGGCGAAATTGCAGGTGCCGTTATCCAGTTAAAAGAAGGCATGACCGCCACCGAAGACGAAATCAATGAGTTCTGCAAGGAACTTCCCCGCTACAAGAGACCGCGCAAAATTATCTTTGCCCCTGTTCCAAGAAACCCGACAGGCAAAATAGAAAAGCCAAAGCTCCGCAAAATGTACGGAGAGGAATACCTTGTCGCATTTGAAAACAAGGGTTAGCCTATAAAAGTGGAGGGCAGCTTTAGGACCATACCCTTCTGGACGGTCATTCTGCCTGCTCTACCATTTTACTTTTTGGCTAATCCGACCGAACATGCCTCTGCGTCACCGCCGTTCCGGGGTTCCGCGGGACCCAACCCGCTCCATTGCTCCACTGCGTTCCGCAACCCGCCTGCGGCGGGCCCCTCCATGGCGGCGTAGCTTGCTTTGCTTACTTTGAAGTTGAACATGTCTTTAAAATCTTCAAAGCATTTTTTACAAATCCAGTGATGGTGGTCTTTTGTTACATATCCGCTTTTAAATTCTGCGTCATTGCCAAAGTTTTTCCTGCAGAATTCACAATGGGCATGTTTGCGCTTTTCTTTAGAGTATATGGTCATTTCTAGGCTTGCATTAATAAGATATTTTTCCTGTCCTTGCAATCTCCGGTCATTAAATTTGCTGGATGTGGAATTGTTCAGGATAAACACAATTGTGCGCATTTGTTTTGTTGAATATAAGTCAACAGGAAAGCATGTTTTTTCTTTTTCTGTTCTAACTTGAATCGAAAAATGTTTTCGATTGTTTTTTTTGCCATGCAAAAAGTAATCGATTTTATCCTGATAAAAAAATCCCATTTTTGCTCGGTGAGGATAGGTTAAGTCAAATGCCCATCTGTTTATGCCCCATAAATATACATACATTTTGTTTTCGTGAATTACGATTTTTTGCCCTAATACATTGAATGTAAAAACGGAAGCAAAAATGCCAGATAAAGTGCCATAGGCTATTGAATTAATTTTGATGGGTGGCAGGAACATGATTAGGCTAAAAGATAACATCATAAGCCCAAATGCTAAAAATAGAACAGATTCAAAACCAAGAGGTCTATAAACTTTTTTATTGGCTTTACTTTTCATTTTATGTGACTATTTTTTCTTAACCTTACAGCTAGTTAATTTAAAATCAAAGAGTTCATAATTTTCATTACCAGCTCTATTAACAGGAACTAGCTTTATAATATTAACACAAAGCATTGAAACAAAGCAATGGCTTTTTTTCTTCCTTGCCAAAACGTAAAAAGCCAGGGAGGGCGGCTTAGCAGCATGCAGAAGCTTTAGCTTCTGCAATCCCCAAAAAAATCCAAGGAGGGATTTTTTTGGGGCAAGGCCTACGCCGCCATGGAGCACCTTTAGTACCGACCGCAGGGCGGTATGAGCGGATAGCGAAGTGCGGAACGGCGGTGGCGCAAAGGGGCGGGCGGTCGAGTTAGTCAAGGAATAAAATGGTAGAGCCGCTAAAAGTACCGTCCAGAAAATCACCGTACAAAAATCAATAATCATTCCTCTTATTGCCCTGTATTTAAAAATGAGTTATACTGGATGCATTAAATAGAAAAGTTTTATCTGAGGGGAATATAAAAAATGAATGTTGTCTTAATTTACGGTGGCCGTTCCGGTGAGCATGAAATTTCTTTGACAAGCTGTGCGGCTGTTGCGCGCAATATTTCTTCTGCCCACAATGTTACGATGATTTCTCTTTCCAAAGACGGAAAGTGGTATTTGGAGCCAAATGCTTTTGATGAAATCCGCAAGAATCCGGAGGCAAAGCTTTGCGTTCACGCTGATGAGGCTATGCGGGTTAGCGTTGTGCCGGGTGGCGGTAAGAGCGGGGCATTTTTTGCTAACGGAAAGTATATTGCGGCGGATGTGGTTTTTCCGGTTCTTCACGGGACATACGGTGAGGACGGTACCATTCAGGGGCTTTTGCAGATGGCGGGGCTTCCCTTTGTGGGCTGCGGGGTTTTTTCTTCTGCGGCTACGATGGACAAAATCCAGACAAAAATTATCTGGGAGCATGCAGGGCTTCCGGTTGTTCCCTATATGTGCATAAGCCGCTCTGATGTTAACGACAGCAAGCTTTATGACGCGCTTGTTCAGAAGGCTGTGGACACGCTTAAGTTTCCGCTTTTTGTAAAGCCATGCTCGGCAGGTTCAAGCGACGGTGCTTCCAAGGCCAATAATGCCAAGGAGCTTTCTTTTGCGCTTATGGAGGCCTTTGGCTGGGACAACAAGGTTCTTATAGAAAAGGCGATTGACGCGAGGGAAGTTGAATGTGCCGTTACGGGTAATTCCGTTACCGCATCTTTTTCTAACGAAAAGACCTTGCTAAAGACTTACGGTCCGGGCGAAATTGTTCCCAAGCACGACTTTTACGACTACGATGCAAAGTACAATGACCCGGACGGTGCAGAGCTTAAGATTCCAGCCCTGCTTGAAAAAGACCAGCTTGAATACATCCGCGAAACCGCAAAAAAGGCCTACAAGGCAGTGGATGCATCCGGTCTTAGCCGCGTGGATTTCTTTATTGACCGCAAAGACGGAAAGATTTACCTTAACGAGATTAACACGATTCCTGGTTTTACGAGCATAAGCATGTTCCCCAAGATGTGTGCAAGCGAAGGGCTGGACTTTACAAAGCTCATAGACTACCTCTTTGAAGAGGCCCTTGCAAACTTTGCATCTTATGATTCCCTCCGCACCAGCCGCGGATAGTTTTTTACACTTGCGCTTTGTAATGCTTTTCTTTGGAGAGTGAATTATGGAAACTGCACTTGAATACGAACCTTATGTTTACCCGGAGGGCTGCGCTTTTAACACTCTGGAAGACATCCGCGGAAAAAAGATAACGGTGATGGGGCTTGGCCTTAACGGTGGTGGCGAGGCATGCGTCCGCTTCTTCCTAAGGCACGGAGCCTTTGTTACCATTACGGACATGAAGACTTCCGAGCAGCTTGCTCCAACAATCAAGAGGCTTAACAGCGACCCCGACTTGGACAAGGACCGCTTTACCTACGTGCTGGGCGAGCATAGAATAGAAGACTTTGCGGATGCCGACTGCGTAATAAAAAACCCCGGCGTAAAGATTCAGGGGAACAAGTATTTGGCGGCGGCAAAGCGTATAGAAAGCGACATAAGCATTTTCCTTCATTTTACCAAGGCACCCATTATTGCGGTAACTGGCAGCAAGGGAAAAAGCTCCACGGTTAGCGCACTGGATTTTTCTTTAAGGAATGCGGGTTACAAGTCATTCCTTGGCGGAAACATAACTGTAAGCCCCCTTACTTTTTTGGAAAGAACTGACGGAACAACTCCAGTAGTGCTAGAGCTGAGCAGTTGGCAGCTTGCGGATTTGCGCGGAAGAAAGGCTTTAAAGCCAAAGATTGCCATCATAACAAAAATAATGCCAGACCACCAGAACTGGTACGGCAGCATGGAAAGCTACGTAAACGACAAAAAGCTTATCTACGCAGACCAGGGGCCGGAAGACTATACAATCCTGGACTTTGATGAAGACGACTATCTTAAGGACTGCCATTCACCGGAAGTTGGCTGCAAGTGCTGGGGAGATGTTTTTGCAAAAGAGACAAGGGGAACGGTTTTGCGCTACAGCAAGTTCCAGTTGCCTAAGGATGTGTTTGGCGCATACCAGGCAAAGGAAGACCGCTCTACTGTAGGCTATGTCCAGCTTCCCGGAGACAGTGAAGGCCGAAAGGTTATGGGGCAGCTTCAGGTTCCGGGTGAGCACATGAAGACAAACGTCTTGAATGCAGCCCTTGCCCTCTCCCTTATGAATGTTGCCCCGGAGCAGATTCTTTCCATTGTTGGCATCTGGAAGGGGATTACCCACCGCTTGGAACGCTTCCACGAATGGCAGAGTCCCGAAAGCGGAATAAAAGTTTCCTTCTACAACGACAGCTGTGCCACTGTTCCCGAAGCCGCCGCCGCTGCAAGTCAGGCATTTGCAAGGAAGGTAATTCTTCTTACTGGCGGTACGGACAAAAACCTTAACTTTGAGCCGCTTGCAAAAGTTTTGCGTGGGGAAGGTGGTGCGGAAGCAAAGTACCAGCCCCTGCAAACCTACCTGCTTGCGGGAAGCGGAACGGACAAGTTGCTTGCAAGGCTTGCCGATTCCAAGCAGTGCCTTGGTCCCTTTGAATCCCTGGAGATAATGCTTGGCGTTTTAAAGGCAAACCTTCAAAATCCTTCTGCCGACCGCGTATACAAATTTTACCCGGACGACGACCCAATCCCGGTTGTCTTTTCTCCCGGAGCCACAAGCTTTGGAATGTTCAGCAACGAATTTGACCGCGGCAATAAATTCAAAGACGCAGTAAAGCAAATCTTCTCCGATGACAAAGTGGAATTGCCCCCTGTATGATAAAAATTGAATATGTAAAAAATGAAGACAAAGACTTTTGGTTCAAGCTAGACCGCCATTTGCCACAAGCGGAATTTGAAAAGAAGGTTCGCGATAAGCAGGGCTATGTGCTTTTTGCAGACGGCAGTCCAGTAGGTGTTTTAAGGTACAATCTTTTTTGGGATAACACACCATTTTGTAACATGCTTTTTGTAGATTGCGGTAGGTGGCAAAAGGGATACGGTTCCATGCTTTTAAGCCATTGGGAAAAAGACATGAAGGCCCAGGGCTATGGAATGCTTCTAACATCTACGCAAGTTGACGAATCTGCCCAGCATTTTTACCGCAAACAGGGGTATAAGGATTGTGGCGGAATGGTAATGAATCTTCCCGGTTTTGAACAGCCCATGGAAATGTTTTTGTGCAAGGCTTTGGACTGCTAATTTGGGCTGTTAAATGGAGAAAAAATTGAAAAAAAAGATACTGTGTGTTTTTATAGGAGTTATTGCAATGCTATTTTCTGGATGTTCCAAAAAGAACAAAGATACCCATTATTTTTACAGCGAAAAAGAATTGGATAAGATTGAGGATTATATTTCTGAGTCCTATGGAAAAATCGAATACGTATTGCATGAAATTGCATCTCCCGACATTCATTTGGATGTTATGGTAATAGAGCCAAGTGAAGATCAGCCCTATTACAAATTAGTTACGATGGGTGCGGGTGCTTATAAAATGAATGTTCCAAAAGAATTAAAAAGCTACAATCTTGAAAGGGCAGAATATGTAATTTTCTTGCCCAAAGATTGGGATATTGAATCCAAAACCGATGAGGGCTACTGGCCTATAGGCAATTTAAAAATGGTGGGGCGGCTTGCCTTGAATACGGACTCATGGCTGGGGTATGGCCATACAATATCTGCAAACGAAGATTCATCGCCTGTTGCAAGCAACACTGAATTCAACAGTTTTGTTTTGTTAGGCTCAATAGGCATGGACAATCAGATTGTGGAGCCGCTTTCTTTGGGAATAGGCAAAAAAATCAATTTTTATCAATTGTATCCTTTGTACCAGGAAGAATTGGAATTTAAGTTGGAAAATTCCCTCGATGATCTGTGTGAAAAAATTGATGAAAAAGACTTGGACTTTGTAGTAAACATAAACCGCAAAAACTATTGCAAATAAAACAATCCAGGCTAAAACCGGGCTTTAATGTGCACCAGAGGAATTGCACATTATTTCTTTAAAAATTGCTCTTGCCACTTTAGCAAAATAGAGAAATTTGCTATAATGGTAATATGAAAGATATAAAATTATTCGGACTAAATGGTTGTAAAAAGATTGCGGTTTTGGCTTTTTTGTCTTGTGCAGCCTTTAGCGCATTTTGTGCTGGCAAAAAAGATAAGACTAGTGTAAAGACGGAAGTCAAAGTAGAAGAGACAGTTGCTCCTGTGGTTCAGGAAGAAGTGAAGGTTCCAGAGGTAAAGATTCCCGATTTGACGCTCAACTTTAAGGGCTCGGACCTTGCCACCGGAATGGAAGTTGACCAGAAGGAATTTGCCCCGGCAAAGCTTACCCTGGTTAATGTCTGGGGAACTTTCTGCCCGCCATGCCTTGAAGAACTTCCTGATTTGGAAAAGCTCAGCAAGAAAGTTATGTGGCAGCGCGTTCAGGTTATAGGCGTTTTGTGCGATGCCTTTGACGGCAGTACCCGCAACGTTGATCTTGCAAAGAAAATCATCCGCGAAAAGAATATTGCATACCGCAACTTTATCTTGGACAAGAACACTCCTTGGCTTACTGCAATTCAGGCAGTTCCTACGACTTACATTGTAGACTCAAAGGGTAAGGTTGTTGCAGAGCCAATAGTCGGTTCCCGTACAGCTGATGAGTACAAGGCTATTATAGACGCAACCTTGGAAAGCCTTAAGAAATAAAGATGTGCTTGTGGGGCTTGCAGAAGCGTATCTTTCCTGCAGGCTCCATAGGCATGCTCTTTGAATTATTGGTAAGACAGGGAATGCTTTTTAAAGACAAATTTCTTTTTGCACTAAGGATTTTTCTTCTGATGGCAGCCTTGGCTTTTATTGCCCTGGGTGTCTTTAGGGACGAAACCTTTGACATTTTTCTAAAGGCTTCCAACATTTGCCTTGAATGCATTGGCATAGGATAAAGATTCTAGGCCAAGCCAAAGATTCCCCTTACAAAAATTTCAATTCCGATACAGATTAAAATTATTCCGCCCAAAATTTCTGCGCTGGAAGAAAGCCTCTTTCCTGCAAAGCGTCCTATCTTTAGACCTGTAAGGCATATTGCGAATGTTACCGCCGCAATTATGAGTGAAGCAACGCTTGCCATTAAAAGTCCGTATTCTGCAATGGTAAAGCCTGTGGAAAGCGCATCTATTGAAGTTGCAATTCCCTGAATAAAAAGCACTTTTAGCGAGAGGGCATGGGATTCAAGCGTTACGGAACATTTCTTGCATTCATCGCCTTTCTTTTTGCAGGTAGAGCAGGCGGTTTTTCTGCTTGCCAGGGCTTCCACTATCATTTTTATTCCTATGTAAAGCAAAAGGATTAGGGCAATCCACGGAATGAATTTTTGGGCTTGCGTAAAAACAGATGCTATTGTGTGCACGCAAAGCCAGCCTGTTAGCGGCATTAAAAACTGGAAGAAGGCATACACGCAGCTTATTCCGCACTGCCTTGTGCGGCTCATGTTTGGCTCGGAAATTGCGTTTACTATGGAAACAGAAAATGCGTCCATTGCAAGGCCTATTCCCAAGAGGATTGAGTTTATAAAAAACATTAAGCTCCACGACATAATGGTTTGTATTATAGCATTTATTGCGGATTAGCAACAGGTTACTTTTTGCATTTGTACTTGCCTTCTGCATCCTATTGTGGTATGGCTTGCCCTGCTAAAGTGATTTGATGTAAGATGTTTGCGGAGGAACATTTTGGCTGGAATGGGACGCAAACGGATTTTTGTGCAGGTGGCTTCTTCTTTGCTTTCTAACCTTCATTTGTCGGGGCTTTTTGAAAGGACTATTTACAAGGGGGCGGCTAAGAATGTCTGTCTTCCTGCCCTTAACTGCCACTCCTGTCCTCTTGCGTCTGCCGCTTGTCCTGTGGGGGCTTTTCAGTCGGTGGCAAATTCGCACAGCTTTAAGCTTTCGTTTTTTGTTACGGGGCTGCTTTCCTTGTTTGGGCTTCTTTTGGGGCGCTTTGTTTGCGGCTGGCTCTGTCCCTTTGGCCTTGTCCAGGGGCTGCTGCATAAGATTCCCCTGCCAAAGCTTGTGGTGAACAGGACTGCTGACAGGCTGCTTCGCTTTTTAAAGTATGCGGTGCTTGCCGTTTTTGTTATAATCATTCCTGTTTTTGTTGCAGATGAATTTGGTCTTGGCTATCCTGCCTTTTGCAAGTATATTTGTCCCGCTGGAACTTTGGAGGCAGGAATTCCCCTTTTGCTAATGAACAAGGCTCTTAGGGCTACGGTCGGCTTTTTGTTCAGGTGGAAGCT